>JBOEFW010000015.1:0-73907 GCA_050633105.1 Aureispira sp.
AAACCTCTTGGTTATTACATTCTTAAATTAACTTCTGTTACAGTGTACTAAGTACCCCGTAACAAAAGCTTCTGTTAATTCCCAAACGCATCCTTTTACACTTTTAATTGTTAGATAATCGCCGTTTTAGCTAAGGATACAAGGCTTTTTCTACCTACAAAAGCATTAAAAATACGCTGTATAAAAATACAATAAACTTCTGTTACACGGTACTTAATCGCCTTACTTAGTTCTTAGTTGGGGCCCATAGTTCTTTGGGTTTCTATGGTGAGATTTGACAGGGCACTAATTTGACGATAATTCCATTTATGCTCTCTATATAATAAGAGACTAAAGGGGATAACAATATCCCTTGGTTTGAGTACAGGAACCTGAGCTATACCGTCTATCGTTGATGATTATAGTAGTACAGCCTACAAGAATTTTTTATCGTTCACGAATCATGAACAAAAAAACACGTTAACTCACCGAAGCTTTCTTGACCTTAAACGGTTGGCGAGGTTGCCATTCTTCTTTTGGGTTCAAACTATCAAAAACTACTTGAACGACCTTGCTAGATAAGGTACTGCGGTGTCTAAAGAAGCATAACAAATCTTGAGAAACAGCGCCGACAGAACTTTTGATCTCTAAAGCTGTACGAGCAAAATCAAGGTGTTTAGAGTTGGATTCAATCGCTAAATTGACCAAATCATAAAGAATATTGAGGTAAACTTGGTGCTGACGATTGTGGACTTCATCTACCCCTAGAAAATGGGCATCCATCTCTTTTCCATTAAAAATAGCGGTATAAAAGGCTACTAGTTGGTCATCAATATAATAGGCGGTTAGTTTATAGCGCTCTCCTAAATGTTGTTTGAGAATCGTAAAATACTCAGGGTGTAATAAGAAGGCGTTAAAGCCTGCTTTGTCTGCGATAATTTTGTAGAGAGCGTAAATTTGTTCTTCGTTTTCTTTGATCTCTTCTAAAGACAATACTTTTTTGACAATGGCACTGCCTTTTTTACGAGCACGCTTGGCCCGTACCCGATATTTGGAGCTCATGTCCCCCAAATAATCATCAAAGGTATCCCAATGGGGGCGAATCTCCATATGCATACTAGGTTGCATTAAGAAGGGATGATAGGTCTGCTTTTGCAATGCAGGCTTAAGAGTTGTGCAGCGTTCTTGCTGGTAATCTTTGAGCAGATGGACACTAATTTTAGTGCCCTCCTTATCCAATATTTGCTGGGTGAATTCTAAACTGCGTTGTAAAATAGTTGCTTGCTCTTCTTCTTTAATAGAAGGATGGAAGTAGGTACCGTATTCTCCTGTTAATAAGAGGTTACCACAAATCAACAGATTAAATTCTGCGCGTTTCATAAACCAGCGTTTTACCGCATTACTGAAGGCTTTGATGATGCAATTCTGTGTTTTCTCTTCTGCCTCTTTTTCCTTATTTTGTTGCATGCTTGTTTCTACATTCAAATGAAAAACTTGTTTGTAGAGTACTGCAACAGCTTCTGTGTTTTTATAAATAATGGCATACTTAAAGGTCATCTTTTCTGGCGGAAATTGTTCTAATGCATTCAAGTAATCATACTGCAAGAACAGATTATCTTTTGGAGCCGCTTTTTCCCATGCTTCTGCCAATTCTGTAATGCTATTGGCTAGCTGAATTTGATAGGCCGTATTGGTTAACGGCACTGGTGTAGTAGAAGTAATGGATAGAGCTTGTTTAGAAGTCTTAGAAGAGAACATACGTTAGAGCGCTTGGAGCAGTGAATATAAGTATTGATCAATTAATCCCTATGAAATGGGATAAGAGGTAAACATTCTTTTGTATAGGCACTTGATAGTTTGGGAGATTGTTTAGAAATACTTGCTCATCAGTGCCTGTTTTCTTGTTACAACCTTTATCTCAACAGAGAAAAATTAAAAATAGTTGTTCCACAAAAATTAAACCTTTTGCTATCGTTGTAGTCTATGCAATAACAATCGCCTTATTTATGGTATTAAAATAGTAGCTCTTTTGTCGAACTATCAGGACCACAACAAAGATACAGAAAAAAAAATCCTTTCACAGTTAAGGAAATCTCAAAGCTTTGAACAAGGATTCAGTGCTTTGGTACAAACGTACCAAGAACGCTTGTATTGGCATATTCGTTCTATTGTTGGACAGCATCATGAAGCGGATGAAGTGTTGCAGAATACCTTTATCAAAATATATAAAGGCTTAAAGAATTTTAGAGGCGAAGCCGCTTTGTATACTTGGATGCATCGAATCGCAACCAATGAAAGTCTGAGCTACTTAAAAAAACAGAAGCGCCGAGCTACGGTTGCATTAGACGAAAGTCCTGCTGGAACATTATCCAATCAAGGCAGTACAGATAGTTTGGATGGTGATCAAATTACCCGCTTGCTTCAACGTGCGCTAGAGACTTTGCCAAATAAACAACAGCAAGTTTTTCTTTGGCGTTATTATGAGAATTTGAGTTATCAGGAAATATCCAATCGCTCAGGAACATCGGTTGGAGGACTCAAAGCATCTTATCACCATGCTGTTAAGAAAATAGAAACCTTTGTCCTTCAATACATTGATCAATAAGTATGAAAGAAGAAAATAATAAAGAAGAATTCGAAGAACTTGCCCCCAAATTAAAGCAATTGTTGAAAAAAGAACAAGCAGAAGCTCAACTTCCCAATAACTATTTTCAGAATTTTGAAGCAAGGTTGCAACAGCGATTAGAGACGGAACAAAGTTTAGAACGAGCAGCGCCTACTTCTCCTCGTAGTCAATGGAGAATGTGGTGGCAGCATATTTGGAAGCCTTTAACTACCTTGGCAGTGCCTGCTTTGTTATTATTGCTTTGGTTTCAATGGCCAGAAGGAGTAGAACAACCTGTTTCTGCTACTTTTGCAGCGGTATCCAGCCAAGAGATAGAGCAATATATTGAAGAGCATCTAGAAGCTTTTACGGTGATGGATTTAGTGGCTATGGCAGAAATAGAGGTATTGGATAAGTGGCAAGAAGGGATTGTTCAGCCAATAGCTCCAACAAGAGTAACTCCTAGTAGCCCTGTCGAGACACCATCTATTAATAGTAATCAAAGTTTTGAAAAAGCGTTAGAGACAACACAGAGTGATGATTTATTAGACGAGTTGACCACGGATGATCTAAGTTTGGAAGAGGATTGGTTCTAAGAAATATTAAAATAGAAAACAAGATAACATATGACCTTACGAATGATTTTATGTAGCCTGCTTTTGATAAGCTTTAGTTTTTCAAGCATGGCACAACGAGGAGCCTCCAAGCGAGAGCGTGTAAAAGCCCTTAAGGTTGCTTTTATCACAGAAGATGTACAACTAACAAGTGAGCAAGCTAAAGCCTTTTGGCCCTTGTATAACGAGTTAGAAAGCGAATTAAAAGGGCTTCGTGACCAAATAGAAAAACGCCCTGATTTTAGTAATGCTTCTGATCAAGAAATTGAAACATGGCTGCTTCAAAAACTTTCTTTGGAGGAACAGCAAATAGCATTAAAAAGAACCTATATAAAACGGTTTGAAAAAGTCATCACTTGGCCACAAATTGCAAAATTGCTGCATGTCGAAAGACGTTTTAAAAAAGAGTTATTGAAACAGATCCAAGAACGACGTTCAGAGCGTCGTGGGCAATAAGTTAAGATTTTACTAGTAAGACCCTTACATAAAAACAGGAGGCCCTTGCGAGCTTCCTGTTTTTTATTAAAGACATGTATGAAAATATTTTACGCTATTTTTATGGCAGTTATTGCACAGTCATCTTCTCACGAGCCAACGATTTACCGTCCACTACAATAGAGTAAATATAAACACCAGCAGGCAAGTTGCTTGTATTCAATTCTACAGAACCTTCCCCTGCACCAATTTCTTGGCTACTAAGTGTTTGGCCTTTCAAATCAAAAACAACTAAACTAGCATTGTTCATCTCTTGTGGTAAGCTATAACCAATAACAGTTGCTGTGCTAGAAGGGTTTGGACGGTTTTGACCTAAGGTTACTCCTTGCATATTGTTGACCGTATTGTCTAATGCTTTGTTGGTATTGTTTCCTTTTAGTACCAATGCTTCTAGACGAGCAATACGTGCTTCGAGCGTAGTATTCTCTTGCTCTAACTCGATAATTTCCTCTTGTTGCATTTTGATTGCTTCAGCTAAAACAGGAATGATAGCATCGTATTCCATTACTTGGTAGTCAGCAGGATTGCCTTGAATATCAGTGCTTTTACGAACAACAGTAGGCATTACTTCTTGTACTTCTTGCGTAATAAATCCATAACGCTGGCCTTTAGGAAGATTCAATTCAGGACGTTCCTTTCTACGGTATTCATAAGTATAGCCTTGTAATTGGCTAACGATTTCTAACGCATTCTCAATAGGTTCAATGTTGCGCTTTAGCGTACGGTCAGAGGTTGTCCAGGTACCACCAGTGGCGGTAGCAGAGCCAATAACGTTAAATACATTATTGTTAGTTGAACTTTGTTTGAAAACACCTAATAGGTTACCACAACCAAAATTAAAGGTAGTAGGCAGTGTATTTTCTTCCACAATATATAAGGCCTTATTACTGCTAGTGGAAATGACAGCTGCACTAGCAGGAGTATTATTAGCACCAAAGGTATAACTTTGAATCCCAATATTAACTGCATTATCTAAGGCTAATTGAGCACGATACCCATAGATATCACAGCCCGTAACTGTTGGACCTGGCGTTCCACCTGATTCTCCTATGGCTGCAAATTTCTGAAAAGGACTAAACGTAGATCCAAATGGATGAATAGCTCTACTATCTAAAGCACTTGTTGAGAGTTGAGCATAAGCGGACCCAAAGGAAGTGATAAAAAAAGCGGTAAATAAAGGTTTTAAAAAGAAACTTTTCATGGTAAAATGATTAATAATTAAGGAATGTCATGCCTACAAACATACCTGTGATCTAGATACACTGGTGCAATTAAGAATGAAAAATAAATTTCACCTTACAGGAGGAATCAACAGCGTATAAAAACAGTTACGTTTTTATAAACATGAAATGATAAATAATGATTTTTTGTAGGGGCATTCTAAATGAACGGCAAGGTAGGGTTCATGCTTATTTAAAAGGCTGGTTCTTGGACTCTATTTAAAACAAAGTATTGTGCTTAGTTCGGTATCTTATTATAACGGCTTAAATCTAAAAAGGTTTAAAATAAAATGCTTTTTTTAGAATGCATTGTCTATTGAAAAATAGACTGTTAATTGATTGAAGGAAAAAAGAAAAAATAGAATTAATTTTGATGTTTTATTGAAAATTAAGCTACTATTTTAAGTGAGAAGTACGTTTTTTTTAACAAAATTTGAAATATTGGCCGTTTATATTTTCTAATAAACCTTTTATTTTTTACAAAAAAAATATTGAAAGGATCTTAGAAAGATAGAGTTTAACGAACAACAAAAACAGTTCGATCAGCACTCCAAGTACCAAAATAGCCCAAGGCACCATTAGAAAACATAGGATTGGGATTAGCAGGTGCTGCATTTGTGAGGTTGTTAAAAGACAAGGCATCTTCCATCGATAGATAATAATCAAATAAAGTACGATTGATACTACGAAACTCTGCACTAAGGATATCACCAGCTTCTAAATCTTGGTAAACAATAGGAAAATCAACATATGTGCCATTGTTTGTTAAATCATCTACTAAGAAATTTCTGGTGGTAGTGTTCCCTAGAGAAGAGAATTGCTTAATTTTAATGTAATAGAAATTAGCTATGTGTGCAGGGTCTTCATAGAAGAGGTAAACATTGTTATTGACATAAAACGTGCTAGGTAGAAAGGTAGTATCTGATTGTAATCTAAAATTATCAATAGCGACAAAAGACGGCATGTGCGAGCGCACCTTATACTCTTTTTCATTAATGGTAACAGACAGTGTATAAGTCCTACCCTCTACACCAATGATATGTCTACCTCTATAGATGCCAATGCCTTGATAATACAACATCTCTTGATTCCCTTGATCATCGCTAATAGTAATGCGGGCATTTTCTATAAAAGGAGGAAATTCTGGGTGGAAAATATCAACTGTAGAAGTTAATAGAACATAACAGAGCGAATCTTTCTCTATGTGGGCTTCGATAACAGGAACTGTGTTATTGTTATCAATATTGATTGTAATAACCTTTTGGCAACTAATGATTAAAGAACTGTATAAAAAATAACCCCAAATCAATAACGTTTTGCTAGATAATAGACGATTGTACCTCATTTTTTTCTTTAAAAGATACGCCAATACTCTATATGGTGTTATAAAAGTGGGGTTATCAAATTGTAATTATTAGTAGTAGATTTTAAGGAATGATTAAGAACTGTACATCTTTGCTCCATGCTCCAAAATACCCTAAAGCGCCATTAGATAGATTCGTAGTTGGATTGGCGGGGGCTGCACTTGTAAAACTATTGCTAGTCAAGGCATCTTCAATGGAGAAGTAATAATCAAAGACAGTTTGGTCAATACTCCGTAACTCTGCGACTATAACATCTCCCGTTTCTATAGATTGAGAGAATAAATCGATTGAATCCGCTTGCCCATTCTTATTATCATCATTGAGTAGGTATTTTCTATCAATAAAAAAAGCTTCGTTATTATTGGGGTTAGGCGAATAAACAAATTGAAGCAAGTAAGAATTTTTTGTCGTGCTAGGGTCGGTGTAATGCAGTTTAACCGTTTTAGAATTAAAAGGACTTCCTGGAAAGAAGTTTGAATGATCAGTAACGGTAATACTATCAATGGAAACAACAGGCATTATGGTGGAAGAGGCTTTATACTCTTTGCCATCCATTGTGACAGATAGGGAATAGGTACGCCCAACAGTGCCTCGTAAAACACTACCGCGATAAGCTCCAAAACTATTATACAATAAGGTTTCGCTATTGCCTTGATCATCACTAATCGTAATAACAGCATCTTCTATGAAAGGAGGTAATTCTCCATTAAAAATATCAATAGTGGACGATAACTGAACAAAACACAAAGAATCTTCTTCGATGTATCCTTCAATAACTGGAACAGGTTCATTGCCTGCTAGTTTAATTTCTATGACTTTCTGACAACTAGAGGTCAATAAAAGACAAAAAAGAAGGCCAAAAAACAATAAAATTTTCATGTACTATATATTTAAACTACTTCAGTAGGATTAGAAAGAAAAATTCCAAGTGACGGTAGGAATGATACCAAATAAGCTGGTTTGAACCGCTTCTACATCACCTAAACCTTCCCCCGTTGGGCGTAAAGAAATGAAATAAGGATTTTGACGGTTATAAACATTATAGACACCTACTGTAAAGCTAGAGCGAAACTTTCTAGTGATTTTATTACGGAAGGTAACCGCTAAATCTAAACGGTGGGACGCAGGCAAACGATAGCCGTTTCTATCGGTGTAATAATTGAGCAATTGCCCATCAACAATATAGCGAGCAGTAGGAAGGGTAGCGGTGGTCCCTGTCTGGTAAACCCAAGCTGCAGAAAATACCCAACGTTTTTTGAGTTCATAAGTCCCTACTAAAGCAATGTCATGGGTTCGATCTTGACGAGCATTGTAAGGACGTCCTCCATTAATTTCATCAAACTGGTATTGTGTTTTGGATAAGGTATAACTAATCCAACCACTAAAATTACCTAGATTGGCTTGTACCAATAATTCTCCCCCATACGACCAACCTTTCCCATTCAGAATTTGACTTTCAATAGTTGGATTGAGCAAAATATCGGCGCCATCTTCATAATCTACTTGATTTTGGAGGTATTTGTAATAGCCTTCTAAGCTTACCGTCAGTTTATCATCAAAGAAAGACTGCTTGACGCCTAGACTCACTTGATCAGCGATTTCAGGCTTAACTAACTTGGTGCTAGGAAACCACATATCATTGGGGGCACCAATGTTACTATTGCTCAATAAATGCACATATTGGTGAATTCTATGATAACCAAATTCAAAGGTTGTTTGTGGTTTAAAAGCATAAGAAAGAGCTAAACGAGGTTCTAATCCAACATAAGACTGAACATGTTCGAGGGGCTTATAGGTTCGTGTACTCGTCACCTCGTTTTGATCATTATAAGTATTGATATCACCAGGGCCGATCTGGTTGAATAAGGAAATGCGTAAACCATAAACCGCTTTTAATTTATCGGTGATTTCCCATTCATGACTGGCATAAATGCCGCTTTCTATTCCATGCAATTTATCCGCAATCAAATACTCTAAGGAATCAATACTTGTTTGCAATCTACTAGGCTGGAATTGGTGGTAAGTGCTGTTGAATCCAAATCGAAAAGTGCTTTTAGGAGAGGCATAAAAGCTGTAATCTTGTTTGAGCGCATAATCGCGGATCCCTGCATCAATTGTGAAGTCGATGTCATCATTATTGGTTGCGCCATTCACAGCAATGTTATAACCATATTTGTAGTCACTAAAAAAGAAAGAAGTATTAGCAAATAGCTTGTCATTAAAGGTGTGATTCCAGCGCCCTGTGATGGTATAGTTCCCATACGTCAAGCCTGATCCATCCAACAAAAAGCGATCTTGGCCCATATAACCCGATAAGAAAATTCTATCTTTTTGGCCTAAGGTATAATTGGCTTTTAAGTTTAAATCCCAAAAACCTAAGGATATATTCTGCTGTGCTACTGCTTTGGCAATGAAGTCCAAGTAAGTCGTTCGACCCGATAGAATAAAAGAGCCTTTATCTTTAACAATAGGGCCTTCAAAGGTCAATCGAGAGGAAACCAAGCCAATACCCCCAGAGAGGCCAAACTTTTTCTTGTTTCCATTTTTCATATAAATGTCTAATACTGAAGAAGAACGACCACCATATTGAGCGGGAATTCCTCCTTTGTAGATGGTTAAATCTTTAATAGCATCAGAATTAAAAACAGAAAAGAAACCTAAGAAATGGGAAGGATTGTAAACTACCGCTTCATCCAATAGAATTAGGTTTTGGTCAGGTTTACCTCCACGAACCGTGAGACCTGTACTACCCTCACTACTGGCACTAATCCCTGGAAGTAATTGAATGCTTTTGAGAATATCCTTCTCTCCAAATAATACGGGTAAGGTTTCGAGTTGTTTAACGTTGATTTTGATGGTACCCACCCCTACTTCTTCTAAGGTTTGGGTTTCATCAGGCTCTGCTTTGACGACTACTTCGCCTATTTCTGTAGCCGCAATCCCCAATTCAAAATCTAGGCGGGTATTTTCCTTTAATTCAATCGCGAAGCCTTGTGGTTGATAACCTAAGTAATTGATGATAATATCATAATTGCCAACATCTAAGGTCAGGGAATAAAAACCATAAATATTGGTCGTGGTTCCTGTTGAACTATTTTTGAGCATAATAGTAGCTCCAATAAGCTCTTCTCCAGAAGCAGCATCTTTCACATAGCCATTTAAGGTAGCTTTGGTTTGAGCTTGCAGGTAGTTGGATAATAAGAGTAATAAGATGATCTTTTTGAGCATGTTTTGAGTTTTGAATATAAGAGGTCTGTTCAAGAACATTGATGGTTCTTGAAAGAAGCAAAATAAAACGATTGCCTTTTTGGGCAATGGGAAAGGTAAAAATTCGACTACATAGGCTTGACAGACAAATGCTGTTATAGAGAACGTTTTGGAGACAGATTCATTGGAAGAATTTTTTAGAAGATTGTTGAATCAATTTCTCGGTAAAAAAGTGAAAGAGATCACTTGTTAAATAAAACGTAAGGAAGTCAAAAAACGAAAGGGAAAAGGTTAAAAAAATCAACGTTGCCCTGAATTTATTTTAGGACAACGTTGATGAATCAAATAAGATATTGAAAAGGAGAGGAGAATAAATCATTCCTTAAGGAATGATAAATATACGCGTCTCTTTACTCCATGCTCCAAAGTAACCTAAGGCTCCTGCAGAGAAGTTTGTAGTTGGATTACTAGGGGCTGCGCTTCCAAAACCACCTGTTAAGGCATCTTGTAGTGTTTTGAAATAAAGGTGTGTTTGTTGATCTAAGCTGGCTAATTCTGTGGTAATGGTATCTCCTGAGAAGAAGGGATTGGTCGTTGCAAAACTACGGGTAGCAATGCCATCACTCAAATCATCATCTGCAATTCTATAATCGGTTACAAAACCTTGTTCGGTTTCTGTGGAATCATAATAAGTGGTACGAACGGCGTAATAGTTGGTAACAACATTGGGATCGGTGTAGTTAACATAAGCCCAATAACGCTCAGGACCAGAACCACCGCCAAAGAAACCACTAAGAGCTTGCACTGTAAAACTATCAATAGGGACCAATGGAGGCATTGTGGAAGTGGCTGTGTAGGTTTCTCCAGCAATACCCACACTTAAAGTATAGGTACGTCCAATGACGCCTACCACTGTATTGCCTCTATAAATACCATTGCCCTCATGGGCCATTTGCTCACTGTTTCCTGCATCATCTGTAATGGTTAGTACGGCATCGGTGACAGCAGGAGAGGAGCTGTTATCGAAAAAATTACTCGTGTAGGTTACCAAAGCATAGCAAGTTGAATCATTTTCCATGTATGATTCTATAACAGGAATTGGATTGGCGTCATTAATATTGATATCAATAACTTTTTCACAACTGGCAGACAGCACTAATAAAGCTACCAGAGAAAAGAAATAACGAATAGTCATAGCTAATTTATTATTAGAATTCCCCTAGAGGGGGAAGATTATTAAAAGGCAAAATTCCAAGTGACAGTAGGTACGATTCCAAACAAACTAACTTGTACGGCTTCTGTTCGATTGGGATCGTCTTCGCTTGGGCGAAAGTCAATGAAATAAGGATTGTAACGATTATACGCATTGTATACTCCAACAGTAAAGCTCGACTGGAATTTTTTGTTTGGTTTGTTGCGGAAAGTAACCGCTAAATCTAAACGATGAGAGGCTGGAAAACGGTAACCATTACGCTCTGTAAAATAGCTTACTTGTTGACCGTTGATTTCATACTTTCCACTTGGGAAGGTAACAGCGTTTCCTGTTTGGTAAATCCAAGAAGCAGAGAAGACCCAACGTTTTTTAAGTTCGTATGTTCCTACAATAGCAATATCATGAGTACGATCCTGGCGAGCAGGATAAGGATTACCACGATTGATTTCATCAAATTGATATTCTGTTTTAGAAAGTGTATAGCTGACCCATCCATTAAAATTCCCCAATTGTGTTTGGATTAAAAGCTCTCCTCCATAAGACCAACCTGCCCCATTTAAGATCTGGCTTTCGATTTTAGGATTGAGTAAAATATCAGCGCCATTTTCATAATCTACTTGATTTTGTAGATACTTATAATAGCCTTCTAAACTAATAGACAACTTATCGTCAAATAGAGATTGCTTAACGCCTAAACTCACTTGGTCTGCAATTTCAGGTAAAATATTCTGTGTACTAGGAACCCAAATATCATTCGGGAAACCAGCACTACTATTCGTCAATAAGTGTAAGTATTGATGAATTCTGTGGTAGCCAAATTCAAAAGAAGTATTGGGATTCAATTGATAGGTTAAGGCAACTCTTGGCTCTATTCCAAAGTAGGACTGGATGTGTTCCAAGTTTCCATAACTAGTCGTATCCGTAACATTATTGTCGTCATCAAAAGACAAAACGTCTTCTGGACCTATTTGATTAAACATAGACAAACGCAAGCCATAAACTGCTTTTAGTTTATCAGAAATACGCCACTCATGCCCCAAATAAACACCACTTTCCAAACCATTTTGTGGTTCTGCAATTAAGCTTTGAATGTTTCTATTGGAAGAACGTAATTGACTTGGTTGGAATTGGTGCAAGGTAGAATTGAACCCAAATCGGAAGGTACTTTTAGGATTCGCGTAGAAGCTATAATCTTGCTTGAGGGCGTAATCACGAATACCTGCTTCAATAGTGAAATCTTCTCCAGCACGGCCAATGTTATAACCATAATAATAATCACTAAAAAAGAAAGAGGTATTGGCAAATAATTTCTCATTAAACGTATGGTTCCAACGTGCTGTGATGGTATAGTTACCATAATTAAGACCAAAATTACCAAAGCCAAAGTTATCCCGTCCAGCATAACCTGAAATAAATAAACGATCTCTTTTACCAAAGCTATAATTGGCTTTTAAATTCAAATCCCAGAAACCTAATCCTAGATCACCAAAACGCTCAGGATCACCTACACGTAATAATAAATCTACATAAGTAGCTCTACCAGAAAGAATAAAAGAACCTTTGTCCTTAACAATGGGGCCTTCGAAAGTCAATCTAGAAGAGATTAAACCCAAGCCACCAGAAAGGCCAAATTTTTTCTTGTTTCCATTTTTCATGTAAATATCTAACACAGAAGAGGCACGACCACCGTACTGGGCAGGAATTCCACCTTTGTAAACGGTCAAATCTTTGAGGGCATCTGAATTAAAGACAGAGAAGAAGCCTAAAAAGTGAGAAGGGTTGTAGACTGTTGCTTCATCCAAAAGGATTAAATTTTGATCAGGCTTACCACCACGAACAATCAAGCCTGTACTTCCTTCACTTCCAGAGCTAATACCAGGTAACAATTGAATGCTCTTCAGAATATCTTTCTCTCCAAAGAATACGGGTAAGGTTTCTAGTTTTTTGACGTTAATTTTGACGGTTCCAACACCAGCTTCTTCTAGAATACCCGCATTTTCTTTTTCCGCTTTTACTTCTATAATGTCAATATCGCTAGCACCTGTGCTCAACTCTAAATCCATGGTTTGGTTTTCCTGTAATTCTACGGTAATTACTCTAGGTTGATAGCCCAAATAATTGACTTTTAAATTATAGGTGCCTTTGTCCAAAGTAATGGAATAAAACCCATAAATGTTGGTAGAGGCTCCTAGGGAAGACCCTTCTACAATGACTGTTGCTCCAATGAGTTCTTCTCCAGAGGCAGCATCTTTAACATAACCACTCATCGTAGCTTTGTCCTGTGCTGTTAGAGAGAGCATCATGAAAGCTAACAAGATGGTTAAGCTCCAAGTTTTCATATTAGTTGTTGGTTTGAATGAGTAATGCACCGCAGGCTATTTAGCCAGTGGGATCAATGCGTTAACTTTATAGATTTGAGTTGTAAGAACGACTACAAAAGTCTTACCTTTTGAGGCACATAGCGTATAAACTATACAAACGGTGAGATATTTTCTACAAAGGGACTTTCTATTGAACAATAAAGTGTAAAATAAAGAAACTATCTATCTCTGTAATAAGTTGCTACAACAGCTTAGCAACTGTAAAGTTTCCAATTTGGGAAAAGAAATAGAATACAAAAATGGGAATCTTATTTTTTGAAAAAGCTAGTATCTTCCCTTTAGAGAAAAACTTATCAAAGGATAGGTGTAGAAGGAATGAGAAAAAGAAGAGCAATTTACCTAATTTTTTAATAAACAATAGACTGTGAGAAATGTCAATCGTCCTTTAGATTTCCAACAAATTGCTCCTAGAGAATTATCACTGCTTACTCAAATTAAAGTGTTTTTTGGAGGGGCTATTTTCCAAATAGGAGCGGGTATTTTTTGGTTTGGTTTGCCCTTTAGTTTAGTATTTGTGCTGGAATCAGAAGTAGTTCATCTATTTCAGTTTGATGGAGCATGGATCAAAACAGAAGGCGTTTTACAAGAATTAGAGGAAACCAATTCTAGTGTTAATGATGAACCAATCTATCGGTATCACTTTTCATATAATGTAGATGGGCAATCTTATCAAGGCTATTCGAGTGCTGTTTATAAGCCAGAATACAATACTGTTAATGCTGAAAAGGTAGTTCCTGTAGAGTATAAAGAGCAAAATATAGGAAGAGCGCGAATTGTTGGAATGCGTCAGCAGACATTTTCTGCTTGGATCGCTCTAATACTGTTATTTCCCTTGGTTGGAGCTATATTGTACCTATGGGGGATTAAAGCGAATTACAAGGCGCTGAGGTTGCTTAAAATAGGGAAGGTGGCTTATGGGCGATTGTTGCGAGCAACAGCAACCAATACTAGCATTAACGAAGAGACCGTTTACCAATATGAATTTGGTTTTGAAGTAGAGGGCCGATCGTATATCGCAAAGGCTGAGACACATTTAACGACCGTATTAGAAGATGAGGAAGAAGAACTGATTCTTTACAATGAGAATAACCCAGAGGAAAGTCTGGTGTATGATAGCATTAGTAGTATTAATAAGCTAGATATAGAAGGCAATGTCCCTAAAGCAGGGATACTCGCCTTAACAAGTACACTTTCTACCGTTGTTGGTATTGTGATCACGGTAATAGTTATTCTTGTTTATGTTTAGAATAAGTAAAAGAAAGGAACAGCACCTCTCCTTTCTAAAGCTATATATTTATATTTAAATAATAAAAAAGGAACACTCTAAGTGTTCCTTTTTTATTAAAGATCTCTTTCTAGAGATTAGCGGCTTCTACGTTGATACAATTCAAAACGTGTAGGCTGTGTTCTAGAAGGATAATAATTATCACTACGATCAGTATCAGCTGTTTCCAAATATGGATCTAATACGATGTTTGTTAATTCTTTTTTGCGTGGAAAAACCTTCGTTACTTTGTCTGCTCGTTGTCTCCAAATCTCTGCTGGAATACGAACGATTTCTGAAGAACCATCTGCGTAAGTCATTTCTAAAATGATCGGCATGACTAAACCACCTTCATTGGTGAACTCTATTTCATAATAGGTATAACCTTCATCCAATAATGCGCGCTCTTTTTCAGACATTCTGCTGCGGTATTCTTCCGCACGTTTTTTCATTTGAGGAGTGACACGGTATTGATCACGATCATTGTACTTATCGCGAAGTTCTGGATTTTTTTCCATCACTGTTTGTTTCACGGCTTTCTCATCATTGTTGCGAATCTCAGAGATATTACGTTGTGGTTCTTTGCTATCCCATTTTTTCTGCATGGTCATTTCCTTGTCTAGGTTATAACTATTCAAGCTATAAGTAGAGACATTACTAATGGCAATATCGACATGATCTGTAGAATAGAACCATCCTCGCCAGAACCAATCTAAATCTACACCAGATGCATCTTCCATTGTACGGAAAAAGTCAGAAGGTGAGGGGTGTTTGAATTTCCAACGGTTAGCATATTCTTTGAAGGCATAATCAAATAGCTCACGGCCCATAATGGTTTCTCGCAAAATATTAAGGGCAGTCGCAGGTTTACCATAAGCATTGTTGCCAAACTGTAGAATAGATTCTGAATTAGACATAATCGGAACAATGTTGTCTTTGTCTCCTTTCATGTAATCTACGATACCTGTAGCAGGGCCTCTACGAACAGGATAATCACGTTCCCATTCTACTTCTGTCAAATATTGTAAAAAGGTATTTAATCCTTCATCCATCCAAGTCCATTGACGTTCATCAGAGTTAACAATCATGGGGAAGTAGTTGTGTCCTACCTCGTGAATGATTACACCAATCATACGATATTTCAAACGCTCAGAATAAGTGCCATCTGGACGAGGACGTCCAAAGTTGAAGCAAATCATTGGATACTCCATACCTGTAAAATTAGCATGAGTAGAAATTGCAGTAGGGTAGGGATAGTCAAATGTATATCTTGAATATACTTTTAAGGTGTGAACTACAGCAGCAGTAGAGTACTGTTCCCACAAGGGATTTCCTTCTTTAGGGTAATAAGACATCGCCATTACCGTACGGTCTCCAAAAGCTACTCCTTGTGCATCCCATATAAATTTACGAGAAGAACAGAATCCAAAATCACGAACATTTTCCGCTTCAAAGATCCAAGTTTTCTTATCTTTTGATTTACCTTTTTCAATTTCCTCTGCCTCTGCTTGTGTAAGAATCATCAATGGTTTGTCAGCAGTTTTTGCTTTTTCCCAACGTTCCAATTGTGTCTTGGTCATTACATCTTTAGCATTTTTCAATTCTCCTGTTGCTCCAACAGTATGGTCAGCAGGAACCGTAATCGCTACTTTGAAATCACCAAAGGATAAAGTGAATTCTCCGCGACCCAAGAATTGTTTATTTTGCCAGCCATCAACATCATTATAAGCACACATTCTAGGATAGAACTGCGCGATGTGGTACATGTAGTTGTCTTCTTCTGGAAAGTATTCGTATCCAGAACGACCACCATAGTTGCCGCCATCATTGACATTGTACGACCATTTGATCGAGAACGAAAGTTTGCTCTTTGGTTTTAATGGTTCTTTTAGATCAATACGCATCATGGTTTTGTTGATGATGTAATCCATCCCAGCACCTTTCTTATCTAATACCGATTCTATTTTGAAACCACCATCAAAATCATGGTGATAGGTCGCATCCAATTGGCGGAAGCCCATTTCAGGACGAATTTTTCCTGTTCTGATTTTGTGAGAATCGGATGTTTTAGAACGAACGTTCTGATCCAACTGTACCCAAACATAAGTCAATACGTCAGGGGAGTTGTTATAATAAGTAATGGTCTCATCACCCATTATACGTTGCTTCGCATCATCAATCTCAATCTTCATATCATAGTCTGCACGCTGTTGCCAGTAGGCATAACCTGGAGCACCTGCTGCGTTTCTATAGATATTAGGAGTAGGCAATTCTTCGTAAAGTTGGTGAAACTTAGTAGCGCCTTGGTTAGGATCCTGGGCTTGTGCAATAAGCACAGTACTCGCGATTATAAGTAATAATAAAAACTGTTTAAGCATGATAGTGCTAGTTTAGCAGATAATAGTAAAATAAAAAGATTAGCCACCTGAGTTAAATAATGCTTTTCCCGTTTCTACAGCAATTGGAATGCTGAGGAAGAAGACCAATAAAGACACTAGAATAGCCCAGATGCGAAAAGAAATTCTAGCGAGATCCAAAAATACAAAATTTATTATTAAAGCCACGATTAAGATCAGGATTTGACCAAGCTCTAGACCAACGTTAAATCCTAATAGAGGAACGACAATGCTTTCTCCCTCAGAGAGCAAAAAGTTTAGGTAATTGGAAAAGCCTAAACCATGAATTAGTCCAAATGCAATGACTATAGTATAGAGCAAACTGCTACGTTTAACAGATAGAATTTTCATTGGTTTAGTCAATTCTTCGGTCAAAATGTTACTGTTTTCTTTTTTTGCATCTCCAGGTTGATAGCCTTTAATTACTCGAACAATATTCCAAATACAAGTACTAATGATACTGACTGGAATTAAAAATTCTATGAGAGAGGAATTTGTTTGAACAATTTTGAAGGTGGCTAAAGCTAAGGCTAAGGAATGCCCAATAGTAAAAGCAGTAACTAAATAAACAAGAGCACGCCAATTGCTGAGACTATGTAAGGCTGCTAATGCCACGATGAACAGAATATGGTCATAGGCATTAGGATCAGAAATATGGCTTAGTCCTTGTTGAAAGAAGAAAGAGAAATCTTGCATGAAAAGTAGTATTGTCTAAGCAAAAATTAGAAGACTCTTTGTAAGGAGCTTCGATTTAATAAGTCACAAAAGTACAACACAAATTGGAAGGCGCCCAAGAAAAAATTACATTTACATCATTCCTTTTGAAGAAATATAGGGGAGAGGTTCTTCCTTCATTTTTACTATAAACTGTTATCATGAAACATATTTTTGCTGGATTTTGTCTAATAGCATTTTCCCTTTTATCTTTTTCAGCACACCCTATTTATTTGTCTACAACAGAAATTGACTACAACAAAAAAGCGAAAACATTGGAGATCGCTGTCAAGATTTTTAGTGATGATTTAGGAGAAGTTCTTAGCAAAGAGCAGGGGACAGCAGTCGAAATTGGAACAGATCGAGAGCACAAAGATGCGACCACTTTAATTACAAAATATCTAAAAGAACACTTTGTAGTTGAACTAAATGGTAAGCCCAAAGCCTTTCGTTACGTGACTCGTGAAAATGTCCGAGAAGATTTTTATGCTACTTGGGTGTTGCTAGAAGTGTCTAAAGTATCTAAAATAAAGTCTCTTAAATTAACAAATAATATCTTGATGGAGCACAATGATGGACAACAGAATCATGTAAAATTTAGAGAAGATAGAACACAAAGTTACTCTAGAAGTGTAGCGGTAGAAGGGCAGGAGCAGTTAGTTTTGAAATAGATAAACGCATTGCATTATCTCAAACAGTACAATGTTCCACGTGGAACATTGTACTGTTTGTTCCTGATTAAAAACTAAAAAGGGTAGATGTTCCACGTGGAACATCTACCCTTTTTTCTAAGCATGAAGGTCAACAGTGCTTAGCAATGTTCCACGTGGAACATTACGCCAACATTGACCCCTCGTGGTCTATACTGGCTACAAAACTAGTATGGCGAATCTTATTTTGGGTGTAGACCTTTTTCATAGCTTCTTCTACTTCTAAGGCTTCAAGGCTGTTTTTACAGAGGGCAAATACAGCTGTTCCTTGACTTGCCAAAGTGCATCCCAAGGCACGGTTAGATAGTGCTGCTTCTTTTAATTCCTTGAAGTAAGGAGTATATTCTTGCCAGTATTCTTCGACGGTATTATTACTAATAGCAGAAGATAAAAGTGCTAGATTAGAGGTGCTAAAAGCTTGAACTAATGCAGCTGTTTGTGCGGCTTGTTCTTTAACAACAGCTAAAGGAAACTGTTCTGGTAATTGAGTGCGTTTCTCTTTTTTGGTGCCTTTATCGTTTCTAGGATAGATCACTACTACCTGTAACCCTCTAATTAGAGGTAGGCGATAAAAGTCTAATTGGGCATGATCTCGAACTAAGAACAACCCTCCTAGTAACGCTGGAACAATCGCATTAATACGCGGTTGTCCTTCTGCTAGTATTTCTCCTTTTAGAATGAAAGGCAAAAGTTCTCGCTTTTCTAAGGGACAACCAAAAGCGATATTAACAGCAACCGCCGCACCTGCCGCACTCGCTGCACTAGAACCTAAGCCATGTCCAAGGGCTACTCGTTTTCGGAGGCTTAGATCAAGCCCCCATTTAGAATCTAAACCATGTTCTTGTTTGAGATGGTCCAATACCAATTGAGCGACTAAGCCTGCTGCGTTTTGCTCAACGGCTAACGGAATGGGCATTTTGTGTCCTGTAATTTCACTGATTACTATATGGTCTTTATCACTTGGTTTGACCAAAACTTCATCATATACCGCTGATAAAGCGATTCCAAAAACATCTAAACCACAACCAAGATCAGAGATAGTTGCTGGGGTAATTACTTTAAAATTTGATTTGAATTTCATATGCTAATATTAGAGTTCTGCTCTCTTTCTATTCTTATAAACAGGATTAAAATTATTCTTGAACTGCTTTCTAATTTCACGGCTTATATCCTTCTTTAAGTCTTAGCATTCCGTAAATTTGTCTGTTTGCAGCTGTTTTGCAAACGTAAAATTAAGAGAAAAAAATGATAACACAACGGCAATTGTTTTTAAATCATGTCGCACAGACAAGTGATGCTCCTTTATTGCTAGAAGTAAAACGAGCAGAAGGGGTTTATTTATATGATGAGGAAGATCGCCCGCACTTAGATTTAATTGCTGGGATTAGTGTTAGTAATTTAGGACATAGCCATCCTGCTATAATTAAAGCCATTCAAGAACAGGCCAATCAATATTTACATACCTTGGTGTATGGAGAGTTTGTACTTTCTCCCCAGGTACAGTTAGCGACTCTTTTACAAACGCATTTGCCAGAGCACTTAGATTGCACCTATTTTGTTAATTCAGGAACAGAAGCAACAGAAGGCGCTATGAAATTAGCAAAGCGTTATACTGGCCGAACAAAAATAGTAGCTTGTAAACAAGCTTACCATGGTTCTACCCAAGGTGCTTTAAGCTTAATGGATGATCCCTTTTTTACAGCGCCTTTTCGCCCGCTCCTCCCCGATATTACCCACATTGCTTTTAATGAGGCAGAAGAACTCAATCAAATTGATGAACGAACGGCTTGTGTTATTATGGAGACTGTTCGTGCAGAAGTGGGCGTTTTGTTACCCCAAGACAATTATTTGCAAAAAGTAAAGGCCCGTTGTGAAGAAGTAGGTGCTCTTTTAGTTTTAGATGAAATTCAAGTAGGTTGTGGCCGTACAGGGAGCTTATTTGCTTTTGAGCAATACGGTATTGTTCCCGATATTTTACTCCTAGCAAAAGGCTTTGGCGGAGGAATGCCTTTAGGCGCTTTTGTTTCTTCTAAAGAAATCATGCAGGTATTAACAAATAATCCTGTATTAGGACACATCACTACTTTTGGTGGTCATCCTGTTTGTTGTGCGGCTAGTTTAGCTAGTTTTAAAGTTTTGACAGAACAAACCAATATCATTGGAGACGTGAAAGCAAAAGAAGCTTTGTTTCACCAAGAGCTTCAACATCCTGCTATTAAAGAAATCCGTTCTGCTGGTTTATTGATGGGAGTAGAACTCCCCTCCTACGACTTTGTTTTGGCCGTGATCAAGGAAGCCTTAAAAAATGGACTGGTGAGTGACTGGTTTTTATTTAATGCTTGTGCTATTAGAATTGCTCCACCATTGATTATTACAATGGAAGAGATTAAGAAAGCTTGTACTATTTTATTGGCCGCTATTGAAAAAGCTTATCAAAATGGAATCAAATAATTTGGAGTCTACTCCACTCAATATTTCTTTTTTGCAACTCCTTTCCTTTGTTTTTATTTGGTTGTGCTGTGCTTTAGTCGGAAGCTTGATTTTGACTTCTTTTATGCAAGGCAGTGGCTTGACAAGTATGGAGGAAATTTTAGAGCAAATTAAAACTACCCAAAATGGAGACTTCATGAATCAATTGCGCTACTTTCAAATTGTAGGGCACTTGTCTAATTATTTTCTTCCAGGAGTTCTGTTCATTTTTTGGTGGCATCGAAAACAACCTTGGAAAAAAATGTACTTGGATCAAGCCCCTACTTGGAAAAATCTCTTGGCAAGTTTTGCGGCTATTCTGGTTTTATTTCCTTTCGTTTCTTGGATCTATTATTGGAATATGGAATTGTTGCCTACAGATTGGATCGCACTGGATAAGCTAGAATTGCAAATGGCTTTTCTGAATATGAGGAATAGCTATGAACTATTCCTTAACATCTTTTTGTTAGGTGTGGTAGCTGCAGTTGGCGAAGAATTGGTATTTCGAGGAATTATTCAGCGAATTGTAGAACGACTTGTTGGTAATGTACATGGAGGTGCTTTTATAACAGCAGCTTTATTTTCTTTTATTCATTTTCAATGGGAAGGATTTGTTGCCCGCTTTATTTTGGGCTTGTTATTCTGTTATTTGTTGATTTATACTAGGAATTTATGGGTTCCTATCCTTATGCACTTCTTTTTTAACAGTATACAAGTTATTATTCCTTATTTTAGTCCAGAATCCATAAAACAAGTAGGTGAAACAACAGAAGTTCCTATTGTTATAGCTATCATAAGTATTTTATTATTTAGTATAATTTGGAAATTATTCATTTTGAATAAAAATATAATCTATAAGTAAGATGAGTTTAAAACAGAGAACAGCCACAGGGTTAATCATGGGCGTTGTAATGATTTCCGCTTGTTTGTTTAGTGCAATGACATGTGCCCTATTATTTTTAGTGATAAACATCTTTTGCCTTTGGGAGTTAGGGACCCATTTATTGACCCATGATGGTACATCCTTTACCAATCGACTTCGGCATGGAGCATTTGTTTTTATAGGCAGTTATTTACCTATTTTAGCGGCGTTTGTTTGGATTTTTGGACAACCAAAATTACACTGGCTAGTTTTTTTCTTTCCATTCCTTACAGCTATGCTATTTCTGTTTGAACTTTTTGGAAAATCGCTTAAACCTTTCCATAATATGGCTGCTATGAGCCTTGGATTAGTTTATGTGAGCATTCCTATGAGTTTGGCTATTTGGATCAGCAGTAGCCCTATAGAGGCCTTTGGAGGAGTGGGAAATCACTTTATGATGGCGGTCTTTTTTATGGTATGGGCCAGTGATGTATTTGCCTACTTGTTAGGCTCCAAAATTGGTAAGAGTAAGATGTTTCCTCGCATCTCCCCTAATAAGACTTGGGAAGGTACATTTAGTGGTGTCGCAGGAGCGATTCTGACAGGTTATCTCTGCTCCTTATTCTTTCAGCAATTAGATTTCTCTTTGAGCTTTTGGATTGGGGCAGCTTGTATTTGTACCATTTTTGGTATTCTTGGCGATTTGGTGGAATCTATGTTTAAAAGAAGTTTAGGAATTAAGGATTCAGGAAATGTATTGCCAGGACATGGCGGTTTCCTTGACCGTTTTGACGCCTTTATTTTTGTGGTTCCTTTTATTTATACCTACATCATACTCTATTTCCAAGCTTGGTAATGGAGTATGTGCTCCTTTTCAAGCATTCATGCAGTTAGAACCAACAAGTATAGTACTTCATAACGTAAGTACTATACTTGTTCGTATAAGAGGATGTACCTTCTTCTAGTTATAGGAACAAGTAAGTTGTTGCGCCATTCACAAGCAGGACACAGCCATATGAATTAGCATTCAAGGGAGCTCATGAGTGAAAATAGTTAGCTGTTTTACACTGTAAGTGCCTGTGGCATCCTCTTTGAAGACTATGTTTTGTATGACAGCACAGATTACTTGAAGGGGTGCAACTACTTACGAACAAACTGAGTTCAAATGTATTTTGAATGACAGCATCCCCTTTTGCGCAGATTTAATAAGTGGATAGAGACATTAATTAAAACTTATTAAGTGAATTAAGAGGCATTTTTAGTATTGTAATTTTTTTGCTAGAAAGCCTTTTTCTATAGAGTTGTAACAAGCTAGAATGATCTATTCTTCTTCTGTAAGAATACGATTAAACTTGGAGACTATTGACAACTTTACTTAAACAGTTTAGAGAAGCTATTATAACCGCTTTATTAGCTTGCTCATGCTCTTCTCTTGGAGAAAAAATAGACACGGTTGATCTTCTTATAAGAATACAAAGGGAGACAGCTAAAGGATAAATAAATATCAAGCGATTCTTCAAGAGCTGACACTTGTTAGTCAGACAGAGTGAATTAAAAATAAAATGGGCTAATCCTGACAGCAGGATTAGCCCATTTTTATGAATTAGCGTTGTTCTTCTCTATCTAAGAAAATAACAAACGTCTAGTTGTTTCGTTTTTAGTTTCAGCAGCAAAGCCAAACGTTACTTTCATTATTTCATAACCTAAACCACCTACGATGAAGATAACACCTTCTTGGAAGTAAGCACCTTGGAATAAAGCCCAACCAAAGAACATAAAGGAATGTAACATCCAAGCTTTTTGATTGATTTCAGAAAGACGCTCGCACATGCAAATAACAGCTGTTGTAGCAAGCAAGTATAATAACACTGGAAAACCATCTGTTAATAGTTGGAAACTCATCAATTCGTAACCAATGATAGTACCCATATAAGCAGCAAAAACTATTCTCCAAGACTTGGTATCAATCTTGCCACCCATCAAATTGCCCATTAGAACAATAAATGTGTGTAGGCGAATGAATTCATTCTCGTAGAAACCAGTTGCAATTGCCCATACAAAGAAGGCGATAAGCAGTAAGTAAGACCAGTTTTTCTTTTTGCTTTCTGGAAAATCGTCTTCATAAATATCTGTCAATGCAATTAGACCGTAGTGTACACCTTGAGCTACCAACATCCACATAGGGACGGCAGAAAATAGTGTATCAGCACAAGCGATGAAAATGAAAGACAGTAGGAAGAACTGCAAGAGTAAGTTTAGGGTGCGCTCTTGTAACTTGGCACTCTGTAGTAATATTGCTAACATGATAGTAAGGGACTAAACAATGAGATCTGGGACCGAATAATAATAACCTGTAAACCGAATAATAATTTAAATCTATACAAGGTGGGAATCCCTTGCATTGCAAAGGTAACATTTCCACGTTAAATTCCATTTACATTTTCTTAACTTTTTTTTCTAAAAAGGTCAAAAACAATGACTTGTGTCGCTAGATTTGGCCGAAAAAAAAAGGCGCCCTCAAAAAGAGGGCACCTTTGGTTAAAAACGAAATATTATTTGGCGACCGTTTATCCAATATGACAGAAATATGACATTAAAACGGTAACATTTTTTCAAATGAGTACACTACTATCGCTTTGGCTTGAATCCGAACGTCAAACGGTAGGTCAAATCAGGGAAGAAACCTAGTTGTGGAGAGACTTCCACTGTTTGTGTACTAGCATTGTACTGACGGGCAAAGACATTTTGTTTGTTTGTTACATTGATTAAGTCCAAGAAAACGCGGTGGGAGATGTTTCTACGGCCATTATTGAAGTGTAGTCCAAGTTTGATATCTGCCCGTAAATAATCACTTCCAATGGTGCTATAAGCTTTATCCCATTGGCGAATTTCGTACCCTTTTCGTATCGATTCTGGTAGGTCAACTGGTGTTGTTCTATTAGGAGAAGCGTACACAAAGTTGACATCAATTGTAAACGCGTTGGCACGTTTGGG
This sequence comes from Aureispira sp., assembly GCA_050633105.1. Taxonomy (GTDB): domain Bacteria; phylum Bacteroidota; class Bacteroidia; order Chitinophagales; family Saprospiraceae; genus Aureispira. The sequence goes on from JBOEFW010000015.1 coordinate 24,488, forward strand.
CCCTATCTTGAAGATTTTTCCTGCCAAAAAGTTCACTACATAACTGTGGTTGTAAGGTGTAAACCTCCAAACTCCATCACTACCTTGATATTTAGAGTTAGTATAACTAGCAGTAAATAACCCATAGTAATCTTTGCTAAAGAATTTCTCAATGGTCAACTCTGCTCCAAAGTTGCGTCCAAATCCTTCATTTACTAAATCTGTTAAGGTTAAGAGTTCAAACTCCTGCCCCATATTAATACCACTAAAAGCACTAGAGTAAGTCGTGATTGGTACATTCGTATATAATTGGTAGTAACCTTCTGCTCTTAAACGCCAGTTATCTAGAATCGCCCAATCATAGGCTCCAACAAAGTGATGCGATTGTGTAAAGCCTAAATTGCGATTTACTGGCTGCAAAACGCCATTCTGATCTTCTTGCTCATTGAAGTAAACCATTAAAGGCTGCATCTGATGGTGCCAGCCATAACCTAAGCTGAATTTGTGAGAACTCAAGGGTTGCCAAGTTAATGCAAGACGAGGACCAATACCATAAGTATTATTAAGTAATAAATGCTGTGCGTTCACACCAACATTAATACGCAACTTCTTGCCAATACGGGCTAGGTACTGTATATATACTTGTGAGGACAACGTATTTCCATTGTAATCTCTTGCTCCTTCATTAAAGAGCTTATCCTCATAAAAGGAATTGATATTATAAAAGGTCTCTACAACACCTGTTCTAATGGTATGGTTATAGCTCAAACCAAAATTGAAGAAAGAACTTAGGGTTGCTGTAAGGTTTTCATTTCTATTATCTAAGACAATATCTCTTTTTCCATCAGCCATTAAGGTATCTTCTGTATATAACTCTCTTTCATAAGAGCCACCCAAGGTTGTTTGCCAATAAGATTTTTTCTCAGGAGTTAGAAACAGTTGATATTTGAAACCAATAACCCCCAATTGTTTTTGAACATTGATATCTCTAGCAAATCTATTGGCAATATCAGCAGAGTCTAAATCTCCATTACCTAGATTGAATTGCCCTGTACCACCTAGACCAAACATAGAAAGGTTACCCAATCTACTTTTACCAAAGTCAATTTTGAAGGAGATATCCTGATTGTTTGGTGTTAGGGCTGTTCCAAGGCTTAATCCTACTAAACGCAACAAGTCATAAACACTATAGCGATAAGAAAAAACAAAAGAAGAACCATTTCTCTTCGAGATTGGTCCTTCAAAACCAAACTCCGCTCCTGTATAACCAATCTGAGCGGTTCCTTCATAAATATTCTGGTTACCTGAACGCAGACCAACATCAAATACACCTCCTGTTACATTTCCATACTGAGCAGGAAAGGCTCCATTTAGGAAATCAGAATTACGCATCAAATTGGTATTGATCATTGGCCATAAACTACTAAGATAACCTGCCAAAGAAAAGTGGTTAGGATTAGGAATAGGCATCCCTTCTAGTTGCCATAGAACATTGAGGTGAGAATTTCCACGAACAATAATTCCATTCTCAATGTCATTACCAATATGTACCCCTGCAAAGTTAGCTGCCAAACGAGAAGGGTCATTTCGAGCACCAGAATAGCGGCGTACATCTTCAATGTTAAAGGAACGAATTCCTAACAAGGCCATACTATTATTAGGTTGATCACGGGTAGTTTTTTTGGTAGAAGTAGCAACAACGACTTCTTTCATGTTCACTACTAATTCTTCTAACCCGATATCTAATTTTACTTGCTTACCTGAGGTAACGGAAACATCAGGAACAACTACAATATCATAATTTTCATGAGTTGCTAATAAACGATGCTTCCCAATAGGAACATCTTCTAGTTTGAACTGTCCATTCTCATCGGTGATGGCTACTTTCAACGGAACATAGTTGAGGAGCTCAATGGAGACGTTCTTAATTGGTTTGTCTGTGAGATTATCGGTCACTTCACCATAAATAACCTGGGTGGCTTGTGCGTTTACTAAAAAAGGAAACAACAGCAGCGCTGAAAATAAGAGTAAGTTTTTCACAATAGATAAGTTATTATGAGAAAAGAAATAAGGTTTTAGGTATAAAATAACTAGATCAGGAAGAGTTAAGCTTATACTATAACTTATAGTCATTGATTGCATCTATTTCTTAGACAAAACGATGAACAATGTGTTCTATCTTTAGATTGACCATCAATAAGTTCTTCTTGAGCGTTAATAAAGGTCAAGAGTTCTAAGACTCAATAATAATTAAATAACTACAAAAAAACGTGTTTTTACTCGAAAAAGATGTTGGAATAAGTGTTAATTCTTAGCTAGAAAAGCAAAAAACTCTACTATACTTTAATTACTTAATTTATCTTTGAAAGTACTCATAATCAATTGTTATTCAAGTGTTTCGAGCTTCGTATGTTGATAATGATTTATGAGTTTAGATAGGATTGGAATTTTGAATTTTATAAGAGAGTATCTTTTTATGCTCCAAATAAGCTATGAATTCCCAAGAAAAAAAATCCATATATTCTTCCAATTTTTATATTGCTTGTTGATTGATTGTTAGGGCATAGAGTTCTTTTTAGGGCCCCATTAAGCAGGGTCATCTAAGCTTTCTATTTCAGGATTAGAGAAACTTTCGGGTAAACTATTGCGTTGCGCAAAATTACACCATTTACAAGACCGTTCTCCACATCCCTCTGCAAACTGATGGGCGATAATTTTCTCATAAGCGAATTTAACCATTCCTTTAACGACTGCAACCTCTTCTTGTCCAAATTGTAAAGAACGGCTAGGAAAAACTCCTTCTTCTGTTGGTGTGAGGTAATCAATGGTGGCCGCTTGCACTACATAAGGAGTTATATTGGCTTGCTCTACTAATATTTTATAGAACAAGAGTTGTCGCCAATAGTTGCCCCCATAGACTTGGCTGTTGCTAATTCCTTGTAGACGATTCTCTTTCAGTTTTCCTGTTTTGTAATCTACTAAATGCAGGGCTTGACTACCATCTGTTGCTTGAAAAACTAATTTGTCAATGGTTCCTGTGATAGGAACCCCTTCAATTTCTACATTTCGGAAGGGTTTTTCGGTCCAAACCGTAGATTGTCGCAATTGCTGTGTCCAACTGTGTTGACGGGCTTTATAATAGAGAGGTAAATGACGATTCCCTAATTCAAGTCGCTCCTCATAAACTTTCTTTGTCAGAAAATAACGCTGTTTGGACAACTCAAAACGGAATAAATCTAAAAAATCCTTCACAGGAGGCAACACAACAGGATCAGTTTTCATAGCCGCTATAAATAAACGGTGCAGTGCATTGTGAATGGCCGTTCCATAAGCAGCTTCTGGGCTAGAGAGCGTAGGAATGCGCAATACATATTCATAATAAAAGCTGAGGGGACACTGCAGGTAACTATTTAAAGCAGAGATGCTTAACCTGAAATCTTCTAATAAATAATTTAAGGTAGGAGTGTCCAATAAAGCTACTTGTGGCTTTTCAGGTGTTTCTGTTAATAATAACAATTGCCACTGTGCCGCCTCTTGGGCTTGCCGTTCTTCCAATTCTAAGCCTAATCCTTGGCGTTGTAACAACTCATCAACAAAGGCTGCTCTTGCTTGTGATTTTTGCTTGTTATTGTATTGATAATAAGAAATTTGAAGGCTTTTTTTAGCACGGGTCATTGCTACATAAAATAGCCGTCGAGCGGCTTCTTGAGCATCTGTTTCATTAGAAAGTAGCAAGGTATCAGGAAAGGTGAAATGGCGTCCACCTTTAGGGCTTGGTTCCCAAAAATCCTTGACGGCATTAATCATAAAAACGTATTCAAACTCTAAGCCTTTGGCAGAATGTGCTGTGATTAAATTGACGCCTTCTGTCGCTTGTTGTACTTGAAAAACACCCATACCTAGATTGTTATCTTGCATATGCTCTAAGAGCAATAACAAACCACCCAAATCTAAACGATGATTTTTAGCGCTTTCTCGCTTGGTAAATTCAAATAAAGTACCGACGACTTGTGTCAACCATAACTTACGTTCATGCTGTGCCACATAAGTAATAAGACCACTCTTATTGATAATACGCTCTAACAAACGAGGCAAACTGAGGTGTTTGTATTGATGAATGCTTTCATCTAGAAACTGCACAAAAGCAGTCACTTGTTCAGGGGCTTCTAAACCTAAACGCTCTAACAAAGGACGATCCCGCAAGGTCGCTCTCCATTGAGGGATTTTGTCATAGGCCCTTTTGATATAGGCAGCTTTGGTTTGGCGCGCCATATAAGCGGTTAATAGGGCTGCATCTCGGGCAGGAATTCCAATGAAATCATAATATAAGAATTCAAAAAAGACCTCTTCGCTGCTGTAAGGTTTTTGATACTCTTGAACAATATACGCCAAGAGTTTTCGTAAGTTGTAGAGCAATGGCAGCTCTAAGATATTGATCTTGCGTTTAGATTGATAGGGAATGTCCCGCTTTTCAAATAAATCAATTAAGGTCTCTGCTTGTTTGTGTTTGGCATATAGAATGGCCATTTCTGAGAGCGGAACGCCTTCTTGGTGTAACGCTTCTATTTGTTGCACCAAAGCAATTTCCTCTTGAAGTTGGTTGGGATAAGCAACCACTTGAACAGGCACTTCTAAATTAGCATAGGTTGCATTGGCACCAATAAGTTGTTTGTCCAGTCCTAAGGCTTCCAACTGGTTGATAATTCTTAGTTCATTGTGTTCAATGGCGTATCGTGCCGCTTCTAAAATATGTTGAGAAGAACGATAATTATCTTTGAGGACAACTAAAAGCACGGTATCTGTATAGCGCTCATAGAAGTCGGTCATATTTTTCATCCTCGCGCCTTGGAATTCATAAATCGACTGATCGTCATCCCCTACAATAAACAAATTGGGACGCTCCTCCCAATACGATACTAAGTGTTCTACCACCGCACTTTGAGAACCATTGGTATCCTGAAATTCATCAATGAGCACATACAAATATTGCTCTTGGTAAATTCTTAATAAAAACTCTTCTTCGTCTTCAAACGCCTCTAAGACCCAAAGAATCATATCTTCATAATCGTAACGCTGGCGTAACTCTAAACTATCCTGATAATCAGCAAACAGGCGAATTCCTGCTTTGAGCTGGCCCATTTTTTTAACCATTTGCTGGTAACGCGCTTCCTTCAATTCTCCTTTTTTGAATTGTCCTGCATTGCGCTTGTAGCGATATTCTGGACGATCAGGGAGCAATTCAAGGTAAGCCTCAATGTGTGCTTCTAAATATTCTATGGTCCAACGTTCTGCTTTCATCGTTTGAAACAAACTCGCTAGGTGTCGCTCATAATAATAAGGATCGGTCTTGCCCAAACGTAAGGGATGTTCCATGTCCAAGGTATCCATCAATTCCCGAATGACTTCAATGCGTTCTAAATCAGAAAGTGGCTCTAAGTCATGGCGACCAAAGACCTCCAAATTTTCTTGGATGATTTTATTACAAAAAGAATGAAAGGTATAAAGATGAACACGATGAGCCTCTGGGCCAATAAAAGATAAGAGGCGTTGACGCATAGCGTTGACGGCAGCATCTGTAAAGGTCAAACACAAAATGTTATGTGCTTGAGCATCAGTGTGCAATAAAATTTGACCAATCCGTGCAGTTAGAATGTGGGTTTTGCCTGTTCCTGGGCCAGCAATAGCCATAACAGGGCCTTCCGTCTGCTCCACGGCTTGACGTTGGGCAGCGTTGAGGCCAGTTATAATCTGCTCAAATTGCTCATGATAGGCGGCTCGTTCCATAGGGTTGTGTGCTTATTAGCGCTAAAGTCAATAACTTTTTTAACGAAAAAAGCTTAAAAAAGTTACCTACAAAACTAGTGCATTAAATCTAAAAAAGCGGCTAACTAGAGAATTTTCCAGTTAGTCACTTTTATTGATATGCTTGAAGGCTCTATTTTTTTATAACGTCCAGCGCAAGCCTGCATTTAATTGTATCCCCCAAGAGCGTTCGTGAACAACCGCATCTTTAGGCGCGTATTTAAAACCATCTATTTTGCCTAACAGGTTGATTTGAAGGGCTAAACGATCCGTTAGTGCCCAACCAGCTCCTGCCTTAATACCTAATTGTATATTTAGAGGACGATGAGGTTCTGACACATGAAATACTTCTTGATTTGTATCATAAAATGTCCGTAGATTTCTAACGACTAGATGAGGCATAAATAGCAGATCACCAGTGAGGTACATTTTACCAATAAGAGGACTGCGATAACCTACTTCTAGGGGTAATAATAAGTTGGTTGTTTCTACTTCTTCATTAGAGGACCGCTTTTCTTCTAGCCCTAGCCCGAGTCCTATATGTAGCTGTTTCAGTAGGATTAAATCATATTTTAGAGTGGCCATTAACCCCGGTGAAAATTCGCTTGATAAGTCGGGAGCTTGAACAAAGCGTGCATCTGGAGCCACAGAATAGTTAATTTTATTCAAGCTAACTCCTGCTTCAAATCCAATCTGATGTTGAATCTGTGCTTTCCCTACTGTAATAAACAAAAAAAAGAAGAGAACGACTGCTGTTATTGGTTGCATAAGGATAGGTAGTTTATTAAGAAAGGGCTTCCTATAGTTAAACGAAGGAGATCAAGTGATTGTTGGTTGTAATCAATTTTTTTATAGAAAAGGCAGCTTCTGTAAAAGTGATGGAGCACTTTCTTTGACACCTGTTTCTAATTTGTACCAACCTATTTTAAGCTGAGACCGTCTTGGGTGTAGTATTAGTTTTCTAAGTTGGAGAGTTGTAAAGGGCAGCTTGTTTTGGAAGACCTTAACAACGTCCTTTTCCCAAAACAATAAAATTATACCTACCTTTCGAATAAAGACAGCTACTTGTTTTAATTCTCTGATTTTTGCGACTGATATTATGATGTGGTTCCGTGGCTTAGTTCAACGCCTCCAACAATTTTCTTTTTTTGATACCTTCAAGCATGCTAGTACCTATTTTTCAGGGACACTATTGGTGCATTTGTTGGGCCTAGTTTCTCTACCTGTGTTTACAGCGTATTTGACGGCAGACGAATATGGTATTGTCAATGTGTTCACGTCTTATTTATTGATGACCGCGGTTTTGATTACGCTCAATTTGCATTGGGCCGTTTCTCGGTATTATTTTGAAGAAGATAAGACAGATTTTGAAGACTTTTTAGGGAGTATTGTGCTGGGGGTTACGGTAAGTTTTATTGTATTGGGTGGCCTAATGTGGTTTTTTGAAGCACAAATGGCGGTGCTGTTGAATTTGCCCGTACATTTGATTAAATGGTTGTTGTTGACGGCTTATTTGATAGTTATTCTAGCGATATTCACCCAATTAATGGTTGCAACGAAGCAAAGTAAACGTCAAAGCATCGTGCAAGTCGCTTGGCAATATGGTAAGTTTTCTCTAACGGTAGCAGGTTTGATATGGCTTTCTGGACAAACATATTGGTTAGATGGGCAAGAAGAGAGCTATACCTATATGGGGAAGATTATAGGAGAATGGATCGGCACGTTTTTCATTGCTTGTTATGCCTTATCTCAGATTTATCGCCATCTCTCCTTCAAAAACCTGCAATGGGCACACATTCGTTATGCCTTATCTTTTTCTATTCCGTTGATTCCTTTTGCCTTGAGCAACTATATATTGACCTCCTTTGATCAATGGTATATTGACCAGTCTATTGGCCATGCCCAAGCAGGGCAGTATGCATTTGCCTATAAAATTGGTATGATTTATATGGGCTTGGGAGCCGCTTTAATGGATGGTGCGAATCCAAGTTATTACAAATATATGAATAACAAAGAGCACCACAGCGTTTGGCAACAGGTCGATAGTATGACCAAGTTACTGGTCTTAGGGGCTTGTTTTTTGATTTTGTTTGCCATCGATGCAGGAACTTTGTTGTCTTCTAATCCAGTATTTCTAGAAGCGTTGCCCATTGCCCCTGTCATTGTTGGTGCTTATGTTTTTCATGGAATTAGTAATTTTGCGAATAGAGGCATTTACTTTATTAAGAAAAATAGCTATTTGGCGGTGATTATTCTAATTAGTGGCGTGGTTAATATTTTGCTCAATGCCTATTTCATACCCTTGTATGATTACAAAGCAGCAGCGTATACAACGTTAGCTTCTTATTTCTTGATGATGGTTTTATCTATTGTTGTAACAACCTATATTCTAAAATTGCCTCCACTACCATTAGGCCGAATCCTAAAATATATTGTACTTTTGGGAGCTGTCGTTGCTTTAAACTATGTTTTAGGGCAGCCGAATATTGGGATGCATTTTGGGTGGATTTGTTTTAAGGGAGGCTTGTTTTTATTGTTAGCACTACTACTTTATTATAATAAAATAGGTGTTATCTTTAATAAAGCTTTAACGGAATCGAACGATACTTTAAATGACCCACCTACTTAGTACTTCGTATCTTTGCACTAGAAAACATTTATTACAACACCAATAAAATAACGGAGAATAGTGAATTGCTACTCTCCCATAAAAACACCTATTATGTTACCAGTAAATGATCCAACGTTGCGCTCCTGGATTGCTGTCACTTCTGACAGTGATTTTCCTATTCAAAACATTCCTTTTGGTATTTGTCAACCAGAAGGGAAAACTCCTAGAGTAGCAACTATTATCGGCGATTCTGTTATTGATTTAGCTACTTTGGCTCAAGAAGGCTATTTTTCTAACATCAACATTGATCATCGTGTGTTTGAACAACGCTATCTCAATGATTTTATGGCGTTGGGAAAAGAAACTACTAGAGCGGTTCGTTTGCGCATTTCTGAACTCTTTCGTGCAGAGAATACAACCTTAGCAGGGAACTCAGAAGTCTTAGCCAATACCTTGTACAGTGTTAAGGATGTAGAATTATTACTTCCAGTACAAGTCGGCGATTATACGGACTTTTACTCTAGTAGAGAACATGCTACAAATGTAGGAACGATGTTTAGAGATCCTGACAATGCTTTGTTGCCCAACTGGTTGCATTTACCTGTTGGTTATCATGGTCGCGCTTCTTCGATTGTTGTATCAGGAACTGATTTTCATCGTCCAAAAGGCCAACAAAAGCCAAAAGACGACGAACCACCTGTTTTTGGTCCTTGTAAATTGTTGGATTTTGAGTTAGAAATGGCGTTTATTGTTGGTAAAGAAACCAAGATGGGCGACTCCATTTCAACAGAGCAAGCAGAGGATTATATCTTTGGTTTAGCCTTATTCAATGACTGGTCTGCACGTGATATTCAGAAGTGGGAATACATTCCACTAGGGCCATTTTTGGCGAAGAATTTCTGTTCTACGGTTTCTCCTTGGATTGTGACCTTGGATGCCTTGGAGCCTTTCCGTACCGAGGGGTATGAGCAAGACCCAGAAGTATTGCCTTATTTGAAATATGAAGGCAAAGATAATTATGATATAAAACTACAGGCCGCTATTCAGCCTGAAGGTGGAAAACCACATGTAGTTTGTAACTCTAACTTCAAGCACATGTACTGGACCATGAAACAGCAATTGGCCCACCATACGGTTAATGGTTGTAATGTAAAGGTGGGAGATATGTATGGCTCTGGTACGATTTCAGGGCCAACCCCTGATAGCTACGGATCTATGTTAGAGCTCTCTTGGCGTGGAACGAAACCTGTCCAAATGCCTGATGGCAGTGAGCGTAAATTCATCAAAGATGGCGATACGGTCATTTTACGTGGATGGGGGGAAGTAAATGGCGTACGCATTGGATTTGGTGCTTGCGAAGGAAAGTTATTACCTGCCTTATAGAAAACTTATAGACGACACAAGGCAGGGCTACTACGGGTGGGCACTGCCTTGTGTTCTTAATTAGCATTAGAAAACCCGTATACAAACGCGCTATTCCTTGAAATCTCTCCTCAAATTTTTAATCTTCTTAGGGGTTGGTCTGACCTTATTGTATTTTGTTTATAGCAACCAAGCGGCAGCTTATGAACTAGGGTGTCAATGTGATACGGGAAAGCCTTGTGTCAAGACCTTGTTTGAAAAAATCATGTTTGACTTTAAAGGGACCAATCCTTTTTGGCTCTTTGTCATTTTAATGGCTTTTATGATTAGTAACCTAAGTCGAGCCCTGCGTTGGAACCAGCTCATTGAGCCTTTGGGGTATAAACCGAAGACTTTTAATACGTTTTTTGCGACAATGATTGGGTACATGATTAATTTGGCCTTGCCGCGTGCGGGAGAAATCGCCAAGCCTGCAACCGTAACCCAGTATGAGAAAATTCCCTTAGAGAAATTAGTAGGAACGATTGTCGTGGATCGCACTTTTGATGTGTTAATGCTTTTAATTGTAACAGGGATTACGTTTTTGACCCAGTTTACGTATTTGTATGATTTCTTATTTGGAGCCGCGCAGCCAGAATTAGTTTGTAACTATCCTGTAGAAAAAGAAGAAGGATTAGCGATTCCGTGGTTGTTGCTCTTTCAAATTGGAATAGGCTTTGGAGTACTGCTTGTTGTTCTTATTGCAGTACGTTGGAAAAGTATTAGAGAAACCGCTATTGCTCAAAAGATATTAACCCTACTCAAAAGCTTTGGAGCGGGTTTACAAACGGTCTTTAAATTAAAAAGTCCCTTCTTGTTTTTGGTACATACCCTCACGATTTGGTTGATGTATTACCTCATGTTGTACCTCTGCTTTTTTGCGTACGGGCCAACAGAGAACTTATCTCCAATGGCTGCTTTATTGGCCTTTACCTTTGGTACCTTTGGAATGGTTATCCCTTCTCCAGGAGGAATGGGCACCTATCAAATTGCTGTAACTGCTGCTTTAGTTATTTATGGTGTGGCAGAGGCCGATGCGTTTGCTTTCTCTAATATCATGTTTTTTACGATCACTTTGTTTGGCAATCTTTCCTTTGGATTGTTGGCTTACTTGGTCTTGCCGATTTATAATAGAGGTTATGAACCCACACTTCCAGAAGATCACCAATAAAATACAATCTTGGGAGGAAGCCCAAGAGACGCTTAAACAATGGAAAACAGCAGGCGAAACTGCTGTTTTTACCAATGGATGCTTTGATCTAATGCATTATGGGCATTTGCATTATCTCGCCGAAGCGGCGGCTTTGGGGCAACGCCTAGTAATAGGCGTTAATAGTCAGGCTTCTGTACAACGGTTAAAGGGAGCACACCGTCCTATCAAAGACGATAAGAGTCGACTTCACCTTCTCGCAGGTCTAGAAATGATTGATTTAGTAGTCACTTTTGAGGAAGATACGCCGTTGGAATTAATTACCCACATCCAACCTGACATCTTGGTCAAAGGAGGGGATTGGGCGGTTAGCGATATTGTTGGCAGTACTGTTGTATTGGCGAATGGAGGTGCCGTTTATAGTTTGGAGTTTATTCCAGGTTATTCCACCACCAAGTTGGAGCAGAAGATTTTGCAGAGGCGCCAATAAGTATTTTTTAATCTGATTCTTAAGGCAAAATAATTTCTATCACAGAGGTTCCTGCAAGCTCTTTTAAATCCCTTGTCCCCTTTCCCAATGAAAAAAATAAATAAAATGTTTTTTGTTTTGATCTGCTTCTTTTTTGCCGCTACGACTCTATTTGCTCAAAATGTGACCATTCCAGATGCTAATTTCAAAGCCTATTTGGTTGGGAATACAGCCATTAATACCAATGGTGATACAGAAATTCAGATAAGTGAAGCGGCTGCTTTTAATGGGGCAATTATTTGTAGTAACGGTAGTATTAGTGATCTGAGAGGAATAGAAACGTTTACGAAGTTAAGGAGTTTACGTTGTGATAACAATCAATTAAGGAGCTTGGATATAGCTGCGAATGTGCAGTTAGAAATTTTGAATTGCTCCAATAACAACTTAAGTCAGTTGAATCTCGCTGCGAATGTGCATTTGGAAAAATTATTCTGTTCTAACAATCAATTAAATAGGTTGGGTGTCGCTGCGAATGTACAGTTAGACTATTTATTCTGCTATGATAATAATTTAAGCCGCTTGAAGATGGCCACGAATATAAAATATTTAGTCTGTCATGAGAATAACCTAAGGCGTTTAGATTTAACCCAAAATACGAATTTAGAATATTTAGTCTGTCATGAGAATAACCTAAGGCGTTTAGATTTAACCCAAAATATTCTTTTGAAAGAATTGTCTTGTAATAAAAATAGATTGAGGCGTTTGGATTTACCTCAAAGTGTGCATTTGGATACTTTAGACTGTTCTTATAATCAATTAAAGAGCTTAGATATACGTTACAACAAAGATATGAGGAGCTTAGACTGTTCTTATAATCAATTAAAGAGCTTAGATGTACGTTACAACAAAGATCTAAGGAGATTAAACTGTTCTTATAATCAATTAAAGAGCTTAGATGTACGTTACAACAAAGATCTAAGGAGATTGTACTGTTCTTATAATCAATTAATTGATTTAGATGTAGTTAGAAATGTACGCTTGGAAAGATTAAACTGTTCGGATAACAACTTAACAAGTTTGGATATAACGAAGAATTTAAATTTAGAATATTTGGACTTATATAATAATGATCTAAGGGTTTTGGATGTGACTAGAAATGAGGCATTGACATTTTTAGTTTGTCATAAAAATAGACTAAAGCAGTTGGATGTGACCCAAAATATAGGCTTAAAAGATTTGTATTGTTCTTATAATCAGTTAACTAACTTAGATTTGACTGAAAATGTAAATTTAGAAGAAGTATATTGTGACAACAATGAATTGAGTAGTTTAGATGTGACTAAGAATCTAAACCTAAAATATTTAGATTGTCAATATAACAATATAGACAGTTTAGATGTAACTAAGAATAAAGAACTATCCCGATTAAATTATAAGGAAAATTAGCAAGAAGGATTTACATTGTCCCTATTCAAATGGAAGTAGAGACTTTTTTACTGAAGGTAAGGAAGGAATAAAAAATAAAACTTAGACTTAGAAAAAGTACAGAAGGACTATCTAAAAAGGTAGTCCTTTTTGTTTTAGAAGTAGCTGAAAAAGAACCCTATAGAAAATAGCAAAACCGAGCCATCCAATAAAGGACAGACCCGGTTTTTGCGTTCTAATAGTGTATGGTAAAGGCTCCTAAGAGCACTTGTTATCTAAATAATCATTCCTGCTCCTACTGTTTCATTGGTGGCTTCGTCTACAAAAATAACAGCGCCTGTAATTCTGTTCTTGCGATAAGGATCAACAAATAAAGGCTTGGTTGTGCGAATTAAGACACGAGCGATGTCGTTCATCCCAATGTTCTTATCCTCTTGATTGCGATTAAGCGTATTAATATCCAACTTGTAGCGAATTTCCTTCACAACACAACGGACTTCTTTGGTGGTATGCAAGATGGTATATTTACCACGAGATTGTAGTGGTTTACTATTGAACCAGCAAACCATAATTTCTAAATCTTGAGAAACAGTTGCTTGATTGTTTTCTCGAACAATCATATCACCACGACTGATGTCAATATCATCTTCTAACAATAAAGTTACAGACATTGGAGGATACGCTTTCTCAATCTCTCCATCAAAGGTATCAATTTTAGCAATGGTAGACGTAAAACCAGAAGGATGTACAGCAACTTTGTCGCCTTTNNTTTTTTTAAAATTCCTCCTGCAACACGGCCCGCATAGCCTCTATAATCGTGATAATCGTCATTGTGCGGACGAATCACCGTTTGTACAGGGAAACGGCAATCAATAAAGTTATGATCACTAGCAATGTGTACATTTTCTAGTGTATACAACAACGTAGAACCGCCATACCAAGGCATGTTTTCCGATTTGTTGACCACATTATCACCTGCTAAAGCCGAAATTGGAATGAAATCTACATCATTGATGTCTAATTTAGAAGCAAAATTACCAAAATCTTCTTTGATTTCTTCATAGGCTTCTTCCCCATAATTGACCAAGTCCATTTTATTAATACAGACAATGAGGTGAGGAATTTGTAATAAAGAAGCAATAAAAGAGTGGCGACGTGTTTGCTCGACAACCCCTTTTCGAGCATCAATTAAAATCAACGCCGCATTAGCGGTAGAAGCTCCCGTAACCATGTTTCGGGTATACTCTACATGACCAGGCGTATCGGCAATGATAAATTTACGTTTTGGTGTAGCAAAATAGCGGTAGGCGACATCAATCGTGATGCCTTGTTCGCGCTCTGCTTTGAGACCATCTGTAAAGAGTGCTAAGTTAACGCCTTCTTCACCACGGCGTTCACTCGTTTCCTTAATCAACTCATATTGATCTTGAAAAATGGCTTTACTATCGTATAATAAACGACCGATTAGTGTACTCTTGCCATCATCAACACTACCTGCTGTTGTGAAGCGTAGCAATTCGGTGTTTTTTTTCTTTTTAATATCTTGTTGTGTCATAATCTACTATCTAGTATCTACAACCCTTATGGGGGAGACAACTTGTTTTGAAATGGCTAAAAATAAGGACTGAAAACTAGAAATAACCGTGTTTTTTGCGGTCTTCCATAGCTGTTTCAGAACGTTTATCGTCAGAACGTCCACCGCGCTCTGTTACACGAGTAGAAGCAACTTCTGCGACTACTTTTTCTAAGGTATCGGCCTCGGAATAAACCGCGCCTGTACAAGTCATATCTCCGATGGTACGAAAACGAATCATACGCTTTTCAATAGAAGCCGCTTCTTCTGGGCGCATATTGATATAATCTGAGTTGGCCAATACGACTCCATTGCGCTCAAAACATTCCCGCTTTTTTGCAAGATATAGATCAGGAAGAGCAACTTGTTCTTTGGCTAAATATTGCCAAACATCTAATTCGGTCCAGTTACTAATAGGGAAAATACGGAAGTGTTCTCCAAATTGTTTTTTACCGTTAAAGATGTTCCATAATTCTGGACGTTGATTTTTGGGATCCCACTGCCCAAATTCATCTCTGTGAGAAAAGAAGCGCTCTTTAGCACGTGCTTTTTCTTCGTCACGACGAGCACCACCCATCGCGGCATCAAATTGCCCTTTCTCCAATTCATCCAATAAAACCGCTGTTTGCAAGCCATTTCTACTCGCATTGTACCCTTTCTCTTCCGTTACCATCCCTGATTCAATCGCGTCTTGCACAGAGCCTACGATCAATTTTACACCTAGACGTTCTACTAACTCATCGCGAAATTTGATGGTTTCTGGAAAATTGTGTCCCGTGTCTACATGCAATAGGGAGAAGGGAATTTTGGCAGGGTAAAATGCCTTTTGTGCCAAGTAAGTCATCAAAATAGAATCCTTACCACCAGAAAACATGAGGACGGGCTTCTCAAATTGAGCTGCTACCTCACGAATAACGAAGATAGATTCTGCTTCCAACTCTTTCAAGTGGCTTAAGTGGTGGTACATAAAATAAAAATTGTACGAGATAGCTGCTCCAACACCTGTGTTAGTAGGGTCTAGCTAGCTCTTATTGTTAATAGAATGGACGCCAGAAAGGCGTATACGATACGTATTAAAGTATTATTTTTTAGTAATAATAGGGAGCAAAAAATCATAGATCACATTGACTGATTCTTCAATGCTTTGCTCGGCTGTTTTTACTTCTAAGTCAGGCTGAATAGGCGCTTCATAAGGAGCATCTATGCCTGTAAATTGCTTGATTTCTCCTGCTCTTGCTTTTTTATATAAACCTTTGACATCCCGAGCTTCGCATATTTCTAAAGGCGTATTAATAAATACCTCTATAAAGTTATTGGCTCCAATAATATCTTTCGCCATTTGGCGACTAGCAAGTGTAGGGCTAATAAAAGAATTGATAGTAATTAAACCACTATTGGTATATAAATGGGCAATCTCAGCAATGCGACGGATATTTTCTGAACGCTCAGCAGCACTGAAACCTAAATCGCTGTTAATACCAGAACGAATATTGTCTCCATCCAAAACTTGGGCAAAGAAACCTTCATTATACAAGCGGCGTTCCAAATGTTGTGCAATGGTACTTTTTCCTGAGCCTGATAAACCTGTTAACCAGAGTGCACGGCTATTCTGTTGTAAAAATACTTCACGATCACCTCGTTGTAATAAGCGATCATGAATGGGGTGAATGTTCTGACCCATGTTTTAAAATTCGAGAATTAAGATTTATAGGAATTTATTGCCCTTTTTTATAAACGTTCTACAGCAACAATACCCACCTAAAATGGTTGCTAACGACACTAAAATAGCCGCAAAATTTTGCATTAGTTAATATCAATACTGATGATGCGATCTCCCAAATGTAAATCGTGAACGACGTTCATGCCTTTGACTACTTTGGCAAAGATAGTATAATAACCGTCTAAATGAGGTGTTGCAGAGTGTGTAATAAAGAACTGTGCACTTTCCGTGTCTTTTCCTGCGGAGGCCATACCAACCCAACCTTCTTCATGATAGTGCGCCTTTTGGTGCAATTCTGAAGCTACAGTCACATTAAAACTACTCCATCCATCCCCTCTAGAACAACCGCCTTGGGCAACAAAATTAGGAACAACTCGATGGAAAAATTTATTATCGTAGTATTTGGCCTTAGCTAATTGAATAAACTGTGTCACGGTAGCAGGGGCTAGTTCTGGTTGTAATTCTAAAACAATAGCGCCTTTGTTGGTTCGCATTGTAATGGTTGGTTTATCTTTTAGGACGCGAATCAATGGCCAATCAATTTCTGTGAAGGAAGTAGAGCGAACACGAGGTGTTTCTTCATTTCCTTGCAAATAATCAATGGCCCGTTGTAATCCTAAATAAGTCTCTAAATCACTAGGTAGAGAGAGGCGACTTTGTGCTGTTTTTAAGAATTGCACATCTGGGAAAATTTCTTGAAACTTTAGGTCTTCATTAATCAAAAAGCTTGCTACGATCGCTTGCATGGCAGGATCTCCTTCTTCAATGGCTTTTTGTAATAAGGCATTAATTTCTGTTGTCACTCTAACCCTAGAAAGCCCCAATTCCTTGCTGTAATTCTCTGCATCCCTTAGGTTAACAAGCCCTACCATTCCGCTAGAGCGAATCACTTCAGGAATTTTGATGCTATCAGCACTTGGGAAAATTTCTCCCGCCAAAAAGCGATAATTCCAAGAGTAGTTGCCCAATTGTTTCAATAAAACAGATTGCTCATACACATTGTCTGAGCTTCTATAAAGACTGATAATTTTATTGCTAAAGAAACTTTTTGTTTTTGTTTTGAAATAAGACAAGTTACGTAAAGCGGCTCCAAGCAAGGTCGCTCGTACTTCCCAGTCTAAATGTTTTAGACCTTCTTGATAATATTTCCCCGCATCTAAATCTGTCCCATTATATTGTAGATATTCAGCGGCTACCAAGCGCACATGTAAATTACTATCCTGCAAGGCTGTAAAGGCAAGTGTCTTAACCGAATCGTAGGCAAAATTCTGGAGACCACGAATCAGGTTACAACGAACCCGATAGTCGGCATCTATGTTGTATTGCTTTTTGAGGGCGGCTAATGCGCCAGATGTTTCACTTTTAGCTAAAGCTTTGACCAAAGCCATACGTGTATTGGGATCTTGTTCTTTGGTGACGTTATTAATCAAAACATGCTCATACCCACTCATGTCTAAACCATCGGTTCGTGCTAAATATTGAGCAGCCATAAATCGCGCCTTTGAAGAGACCAAAGAATTAGCCAAAAAGTCATTCATGATTTTGGTTGTTCCTTCTTGATGTACCAAACCACGCAAGGCAAAGCGGAAAATAGCAGCTGCTTGCCCTTCTAGTAAGATACTATCTTGAATAGGATAAGGACGGGCCGTAGACATATACTTGAGGTGCTCGACCGTACCACAACGGCCAATGGCTTCTAATATACTGGCTTGTACTAATCGGGAAGAATCTTCTCTAAAAGCAACCGCTAAAGGAATGGCCGCAGCTTGGTTACGAGTCTGTCCCAAGGCGTAAGCCGCCGCCGCTCGTACCTGTTCATAATCGTCTTTTAACAAAGGAACCAAATTATCAATCGCTGCGGTATCTTGTACCGATCCAAAAGCCATAGCCGCTAAATAGCGATGGGATGGATTTTCTACCGTAAGATAAGACAACAGTGCTTTGGTATCTCTTTTGTTTTGAAAATTGAAAATTTGCTGTGTAACAGCATCTTCTAAAGAGGTATTAATCGCACTTTTAACCACGATTGCATTTTCTTTGCAAGAAAAGGTGATCAGAAGAAGCAGCGTAAAAGAAAGAAAAGGTTTAATAGACATGCGTTGAAAATTAATAGCCATTATTACAAAAAACTCTATAATGATGCCTAATGGTGTGGCCTAATAGGGGGACAGGCTTTAAAGAGCACAAAAATAAGGTATACAAGTTGGGTTTACGACATTTTATAGGATGAATTTTTATAGAGGCCTTGACTTTGCCTCAAAAGCAAGAAAGAAGCGAAGGTACTTCCCATAAAAATGCCCATTTTCTCTTGAAAATGGGCGATTGTAAAAAAACTATCTTGTTGTTTAAGACGGATTAAGTCTTTCTAGGTTTTTTCTTTGCAGCAGGAAATAAGACATTATTAAGGATGAGGCGATAACCTGCCGATTGCTTATGCAACTCTAAATCGGTTGCAGGATCATGTACATAATGGCGGTAATCTTCAGGATCATGCCCGCCATAAAAACTCCAAAAGCCTTTTTGGAAGGTGCCATGAATATAGCGTGCTTCATTAGCGGGTTTGTTTTCTCCCAAAATAAGCACATTAGATTTGATAACATTTTTTCTAAAGGCTGTTGTTTGACCCATAAACCCCTTGATCGTACGGGTATGAGATTGGGTGAGCATAGATGGAACAGGGTCCCATTTGGCTGAAAAATCAAATAAAGTAAAGTAATCGACTTCATCCTTAATTCGTCTTGGTGGAGAAGTTAAAGGAGAAGCATCAATCGTTGAGAACTCATATTTTAGAGGATCGCGAACCAATTGAAAATCTTTAAACGCAAAGGTGTTGTTATAATTTAACTTAGCCTGGGCTTGTGGATCAGGGGCATCCCCATCATACATATAATCACAAATATCGACACCATCAGCCGCCAAAGCAAGATCATAAGTATCAGTTGCCGAACACATGGCAAACATGAAACCACCACCAGCAACGAACTCTCTGATTTTCTTAACAACAGCTAATTTGAGGTGCGAAACCTTTTTGAATCCATGTTTATCGGCTAGTGTTTCCATGCCACGGACATGATCTTTATACCATTTTTGATTGCTATAACTGGCAAAGAATTTTCCAAATTGCCCAGTGAAATCTTCGTGGTGTAAGTGCACCCAATCGTATTCGTTGAGTTTTCCTTCCAATACCTCATCGTCATAAACTAGATCATAAGGGATCTCTGCATAGGTCAATACCAAGGTGACGGCATCGTCCCAAGGTTGTACTTCTTGCCCACGAACATTAACGGTTGGGCTGTATACAGCTACTTTTGGAGCTACTTCCAATTTCATCGCTTCCATATTGACCTGCGGGTCATTGATTTCATTGAGAATACTATTAAAAGAAGCCGTTGGAATAACTTTATAGGTCACCCCGCGTCTAATGCATTCTTTCTTAAAGACATCATTATATTGAAAAGCAAAGCTTCCACCTTGATAGTTAAGCAGCCAGTAAGCTTCTTGTTTAGCGGCCAAAACTTGGTAAGTAATACCATAAGCTTTCATATGGTTGCTCTGGTTATCATCCATTGGTAGAATGATGTACCCTTGAGCGCTACTTTGGTAAATTAGGCCCAAACAGAGACCTAAGCATAAAAAGAATTGCTTCATAATATGTTGTATTAAATGCGTGAAACGGTTGTCTACTTGGAGTAAGTACAACGATAGGTAGTTGTGGAATTTAGGGCAAAATTGTTTCCAATCTATAAACCTTGTTAACAAAATAGGACAAAAAAGAGGGAAAGGTAGGAGTCTTAACAGCTTTTAACAAGGATAAAAATACGCGCTTGGCTTTGCACGTAGGATAAAATAATAAGTATTCTTTAGAGAAATACTTTTAAAATATCCAACATTTCGCCTTGTTCCATAAAGTGATTCGAAAATTCATGTAGGGCTTCAGAGGTGGTTGAAGTAGTAGAATCTTTTAGGAATAGTTTATTTTTAGTTAAATCTTTGTACCCCATTTTCCAATCAGGGAAAATACGTTGTTCAATGGGAGAGAAATGGCAAAGGAGTATACCTTGGTGACGATGATCTAACTTTATTTTATTAAATAAGTGGCAAATATTAGGAGTAGGCCCTTCAATATACTGCATAAAAAGGCGAGGAGTATGGACTAAAATCCCTGTAATATCTAAGACCTCATTTTTTTTTCGGGCAGTAGTCAGAATATGCTCCATTGCCCTAGAATTGCAATAGGAGCTAATTACACTAGTATAAACAAGGCACTTTAGGTCTTCCATAAAGGAGGGAGGTTTGATATATGTAGGTGTTGCTGGTTCATTTATAGTATTGGTTTAATTGATGTTAGAACAATTAGGCTCTACTACAAGGAATAGCTACTGATTAACATAGCTAGAAGTAAGGACTGAATATAGTAATTATAAAATTACGGATTCTATAAAAGAGTAGCAAGATTATGAGAAGAAAAGAGCTGCTACAAAAAAATTAGCTAAAACTTTGGTTATACAAGTGTAAATAATCATCTTTGCCACACTTATAAAGACAAATACCGCAAGGTTTTTTATTGATTATTCAAAACAATAGTTATGTCAACTATAACTGAACGCGTAACAAAAATTATTGCCGATAAACTGGTTATTGAAGCATCTGAAGTTACTCCAGAAGCTAACTTTAAGCAAGATTTGGGGGCTGATTCCATTGATTTAGTGGAATTAATCATGGAATTTGAAAGAGAATTTGAACTTTCTATTCCAGATGAAAAAGCAGAAGAGATTGAGACAGTAGGTAATGCTATCGACTTCTTAGAAGCAGAAGTAAACAAATAAGAAAGAGCTTATAAAGAAGCGTTGAAACAACTCGTTTCAACGCTTGTTTTTTTTGGATATTATCATAGCCTATTGATTAACATATAGGTCACCCAAATTAAGCAGTTTTTAAAGCTGTAGGTTTTTTTACGATCTTGACAACACACAAAAAATATACCCCGAAGATAACTCCTATAATAGGAAGTCTATCTCGGCTTTGGTACGCCTCCTTGCCAATGATGCAGAAGGCATGTAGGCGAGGTAGGTGAAATTAGAGGAGCTTAATAAGACTGTTGAATAGATACAATCCCAACTAACTATGCAAAATAGAAGAGTAGTTGTTACTGGATTAGGAGCGTTAACGCCCATCGGTAACACTGTTGAAGAATTTTGGTCGGCCCTTATAGAAGGCAAATCAGGCGCAGATATGATTACTAATTTTGATGCTTCAAAATTTAAAACTCAATTCGCCTGTGAAGTGAAAAACTTCAAACCAGGGGAAGTTTTGGGGGATCGCCGTCTAGAGCGTCGTACCGATAAATTTGTACAATATGCCTTGGCCGCTAGTGATGAAGCGATCAAAGATGCTGGTTTAGATCAATTAAGCGACGAAATTAAAGAAGAAATTGGTGTCCTTTGGTCATCAGGTATTGGAGGGTTGGAATCTTTGTATGCAGAGATTGTCAATTTTCAAAAAGGAGATGGAACACCACGTTTTTCTCCTTTGCTCGTACCTAAAATGATTGTGGATGCTGCAGCAGGTAACATCTCTATCCGTCATGGATTTAAAGGAATTACCGCAGCTATTGTAACCGCTTGTGCCTCTGCAACCCATGCTGCAAGTATTGGATTTGACCTAATTCGTATTGGTCGTGCTGATGTTTTGTTGGTAGGTGGTTCTGAAGCATCTGTTACAGAAGTTGGAGTAGGAGCATTTGGTTCTCTAAAAGCATTGTCTAAACGCAACGATGCCCCTACAAAAGCTTCTCGTCCTTATGATCAAAATCGTGATGGTTTTGTACTGGGAGAGGGAGCTGGAGCTATTGTTTTAGAAGAATATGAACATGCTAAAGCACGAGGAGCTACCATTTATGCAGAGCTAGTAGGTTCTGCCATCACTTCTGATGCTTATCACATTACTGCTCCAGATCCAGAAGGCGCAGGAGCTGCTAGAGTTATGCAAAAAGCTTTGACTTGCGCTGGACTCACCACCAATGATATTGATTATATCAATACACATGGTACTTCCACTCCTCTTGGCGATTTGATGGAAATTACAGCGATTGAGAAAGTGTTTGGAGAGGATGCCTATGGTTTGAACATTAGTTCTACTAAATCTATGACAGGCCATTTATTGGGCGCTGCTGGAGCCATTGAATCGGTTATTTGTATCAAAGCAATTTGTGAAAACATAGTGCCTGCGACCATTAACCATGAGCAAACAGATGAAGGAATTAACCCTAAATTGAATTTGACGCCTAATACAGCTCAAAAGCGCACCGTACGTGCTGCTTTGAGTAATAGCTTTGGCTTTGGGGGACACAACTCTTCCATTATTTTTAAAGAACTAAAAGACTAAAAAATAGTCAAAATATAGCAGTGATACAGGGATAAGATATGGAAGAACCATAGCTTATCCCTTTTTTAGCTTATAGAGTGTAGAAATGGCGTAACAATTGTTATCTTAGAGTTGTGACTTCACATCCACCCCCTAATTTTTAGGACACTTTTGTTCTTTTTAAAAAAAAGTGTCTCTTGTCAGGTTCTACGGCATAATAACTTTCCAATAATCACCTCGAAGTAAAGCCGTTCTTAAATGAAAATGTTTTATAGCCCTTGTAAAATGGCCAAAGCATTATAACTAACAATTGTGGTAAAAAAATTTTATAACTATACCCTTTCTCACGATAAGACCTTTGTACGAGAGTTGTCTAAGATCCTTGGATTTGTTCCAAAGAGTATTCATTTCTATAAGCTGGCTTTTACCCATAAATCCTTAGTGCCCAAAGAAGAAGAAGGGCAGAAAAAACGCTATCCTGCCAATAATGAACGCTTAGAGTTTCTAGGCGATGCGATCTTAGATTCTGTTACAGCAGAATATCTATTTAGAAAATACCCTACACAAGACGAAGGATTTCTCACACAAATGCGTTCCAAGATGGTCAACCGAAAGGCTTTGAATCAGATTGCAGCACACATGGAATTGGATATTTTCTTGCGCCAATTGGGAGCAACACGTATCAGCCAAACAATGATGGGAAATACATTTGAAGCCTTTGTAGGAGCTATTTATTTGGATGTTGGCTATAAGAATACCAAGAAATTTATCATCAACAAAATGCTGCGCCAATATCTAAATGTTCATGAATTAGAGCATACCAATACTAATTACAAGAGCCAATTGTTGGAGTATGGACAAAAAAATCAACACAACATTGAGTACAATGTCTTGCAGCACTATCGTACTAAGAATAACAGAGAACGCTTTAAGATAGCAGTGATGATGAATGGTAAATCTATGGCGATTGCCGAAGATTACAGCAAAAAAAGTGCAGAGCAAAAAGCTTCTCATAAAGCACTTATTCAAATAGGAGTTCTCCAAGCAAAAACAACTAGTAAATAAAAAGTAACCCAATAACAGCGCTGTTATTGGGTTACTTTTTATCTATTTAATATAGACTTCTTAATAGTTGGCTCTCCTTTTTATAAAGAAGAGAGTACAAGACTGAAAGTTATACAACATAAAATAATTATGAAAAAAGTCATCCAAAAATGGTGGTTCTTCCCCTTGCTCTTTGCTCTAATCTGGGGAGGGATCAAAATTTATAAAACACCTGACCAAAAACAAGGAGTAGCCGCCCAAAACTTTGTAGGTTATTTACCTAGTGGTGATTCCATACAATTGTCAGATTACAAAGGACAATTGGTTCTATTAGATTTTTGGGGAAGCTGGTGTGGCCCTTGCCGACAACACAATAAAAGCTTGGTGAAATTGTATAAAAAATACAGCCAAGCTACCTTTGAGGGAGGCCGCAAATTCCATATTATTTCTGTAGCAATGGAAACCAATAAAGCGCGTTGGTTGGGAGCTATTGAAAAAGATGGCTTGGAGTGGCCAGCCCATGTCTCTGACTTACAGCGACTCAAGGACCATGTGGCTGTCCTTTATGGAGTGCGCGAAATTCCAGCGACATTCCTGATCGATGAAGAGGGAATGGTGATTGCTGTCAACCCCGAAGAAGAAACAATTGATAACTGGCTGGCAAAACGGCAAGTAGAAGCGGCGCCTTTATAGACAAAATGGAAGTTTTTGTGACAAAATGGCGCTATTTTGGCGCTGGCAAACAATTTGAAGAGGGGGTAATATTCCAAAACTAGTTTTGGAACCGCATATATGATATATCTTTGTAATAAAAAGAAGCATTAACCAACTGACCCCGAATCAAAATCGGGACTTACGAAAAAGAAGGTAAGCATGGAAAAGAAAGAATTTCCCGTTGAGGATCCTGAGAACGAACAAGTGATGAAGGAGGAAACTGTAGAGCCAACCACGGAAGCACAAGAGGCAGCAACAGAAGAGACGGTGGAAGAAGTAGAAGCAGTGGAAGAACCACAAGTGATTGAAGAGGATAATAACAGTAAACTCTCTGATAAAGAACGCTTAGAAAAAGAACTAGGCGAGATGAAAGATAAATACTTACGTATTTTTGCGGAGTTTGATAATTATAGAAAACGTACCATCAAAGAGCGCCAAGATATTATTAAATTGGCTTCTAGAGATGCCCTTTCTGCGGTATTGCCTGCTGTTAATGATTTTGAACGTGCGATCAAGATTGCTCAAAGTGAGGACAATGAGGAGACTGTACCAGAAGGAATTGTTTTGGTATACAACAAGTTGTTTAAGTCATTAGAACAACAAGGTATCAAACAGATGGTAACAGATGGACAAGATTTTGATTCTGAATTGCATGAAGCGTTAACTAAAATTCCTGCTCCTACAGAAGAACTCAAAGGGAAAATTATTGATACCATCGAGAATGGGTATTATCTCAATGATAAGATTATCCGCCACGCCAAAGTGGTGGTTGGTCAATAACCCTATTATTTAACCACGAAGCTTGTTTTTCCTTATGCTCAGAATAAGGGAAAAAATAGAGAGATAAAATGGCAGAAAAAAGAGATTACTACGACATATTGGGGACACAAAAAAGCGCTTCTAAAGATGAGCTTAAAAAAGCTTATCGAAAAGTGGCTTTAAAATACCACCCTGACAGAAACCCTGATGACAAAGCGGCAGAAGCAAAGTTTAAAGAAGCAGCAGAAGCCTATGAAGTCTTGTCTGATGATCAAAAACGCTCGCGTTATGATCAATATGGACATGCAGGTGTTAATGGACAAGGTGGCGGTCAATATGGCGGCGGTGGCTTTGGCAACATGGAGGATATTTTCTCCCAGTTTAGCGATATTTTTGGTGGCGGTCGAGGTGGCGGAGGACGCCAACAACAAACTCGGGGACAACGCGGATCAAATTTGCGTATAAAAGTCAGCTTAACTTTAGAAGAAATTAACGCAGGAGCTGTTAAGAAAATCAAAGTTAAGAAATATATACTTTGTCAAACCTGTGATGGCTCTGGTGCCAAAGATAGAAACTCTGTCAAAACTTGTCATACATGTAATGGCTCTGGTTATGTACGTCGAGTGCAACAAACCTTCTTAGGCCAAATGCAAACAACGGCTGCTTGTCCAACCTGTCATGGTTCTGGTGAAATGATCACGAGCAAGTGTACCAGTTGTAAGGGAGAAGGCCGTGTGTATGGCGAAGAAATGATTCAGTTAGAAATTCCAGCAGGAGTTAGCGAAGGAATGCAATTGTCTATGAGTGGCAAAGGTAATGCTGGTCAAAATGGTGGCCCAGCCGGAGATCTATTGATTAATATCAAAGAAAAAGAACATCCTCATTTCACTCGTGATGGTAGCAATATCTTATACGAATTGGATGTCAATTTTGCAGATGCTGCGTTAGGAACAAGTGTCGAAGTACCAACCTTGGATGGTAAAGTAAAGATCAACTTACCACAAGGAACACCCTCAGGGAAAATCTTCCGTTTGCGAGGTAAAGGCTTACCTTCTATTCAAAGTTATGGCAAAGGAGACCAGTTGATTCATGTCAATATTTGGGTGCCTACTAGTCTAACTGCAGAAGAACGTAAAGCAATGGAATTGATCCGAAAAAGTAAAAACTTCCACCCTAGTGAATCCGATAAAAAAGCTAGAAAAGGACTTTTTGATAAAATGAAAGATTTTTTCGGCGCTTAGGTAGTAGCAAAAATAAAGAGAAATAACACTTGGAATAGTTAGAAAAGAGGAGTAAGGTACCAAATGGTGCTTTGCTCCTTTTTTATAGGATAGAGATAGAAAGAAGTATTATTATTTAGTAACTCAATGAACAACAAATTATGATTACTAAGGCCAGTGAATAGGCGTGATTTTATCGCCTAATAATTCTTCAAACCAACTAATAGGATGTTGAAATTTATCGCCTGTTTTGGTGTCGCATTTAAAAAATAAATAATACAATTGCAAATGATCTCCCATCCGCTCTAGTAGCCGTGCAATCAATGCTTTTGCTTGGCGCTCATAGCCCGCTTGTGTGGCACACCAAGCATAATAAGCATCATCATGTAACTTGATAATATCTAAAACGGCTTTATCGTCTATATACTCTTGTGCAAAATGCTGTGCAATGACTGCATGGTGCTTTTTCCAATCTGTACGAGGCCTTTTTTTTTCTTCTAAATGTTTGAACGTATCGTGTAGAATCGTAATGAGCCGCAATTGCTGGCGCATAGCGGTATCAGAGCAAGCTTGATCGACGTTTTTGAGTACTTCGTGAATGTGATAAATGACCTTTCCTTCTGGGTGCCCTGGGCGAGGTTCTCCCCAAAGTGCTCCTTCTCGCCAACGGCTATCACGAACGATTTGACGTTCTAAGACCGTTTCAGGCTGTACACCTTCCAAAATAAGCTGCTCAACTGCGACCTCTTTAGAGGTGAGTTGTAAGATGGGACTCCAAGTTCGCTGGCTCAAGTTCATAGGAAATAATTTAGTCGAGAAGAAAGCTTAGTTCACGTTATAAGAAGGCTTTTAAAAAGCGTTTTACAGGGTGGTTGCCAGTAAAAAAGAACATAAAAACAAGGTACTTCTCTATCAATAATAATCTTATCCAAATAGTTAAACCATTTGCTCTAAAGATATCTCCATTAGCTTCAAAAATCCTACCACTATAAAGTGATTTTTAAAAAACAAGTAGATGGTTATACTTTATAAATCCAAAAAGCTGCCAAATTTTAAAATTGTCCACTTTTAGAGGATTATCTAGTAGGATATAGGGTGTTCATTTTTTTGATAATCAAGTTAATAGCTTGATAAATCTTTTTTGGGGAATTTTATTTATTGTGTGTCTATATAGAACGAAGGGAAAGCTGAAAAACAACAGGTTCTTAAGAAAATTCTAATTGTACAAGTTGATTTAAGGATACTAATAGTTGTTCTAATTGATCCAATGACAACATATTTGGACCATCTGACAGAGCTTGATCGGGGGTAGGGTGTGTCTCTATGAAAAAGCCTTTTACGCCAATAGCAGCGGCAGCTCGTGCTAACAAGGGGGCATATTTTCTATTGCCACCTGATCGGCCACCTGCTCCGCCTGGTTTTTGGACCGAATGGGTCGCATCCATGACCACGGGATAACCAAAGTTCATCATGTCTACAATACCCGTATAATCCACTACTAGGTTGTTATAACCAAAGGCTGTTCCACGTTCCGTTAGTAACAGTTGTTCATTGCCTGTGCTCTGTACTTTTCCTAGTACATGTTGCATGTCTTTACCAGATAAGAACTGTGCCTTTTTAATGTTGATAATCTTATCGGTTGCTCCAGCAGCCAGTAACAAATCGGTTTGACGACATAAAAAAGCAGGAATTTGTAAGATATCCGCCACTTCTGCGACGGCCGCCGCTTGTTGTGGTTCATGGATGTCGGTAAGAATAGGTAACCCAAATTCTTTTTTAATTGCTTCTAATTGCTGCAATCCTTTCTCTAGTCCTGGCCCTCTAAAGGATTGCACCGAAGTGCGGTTCGCTTTGTCAAAAGAGGCTTTAAAGATGATTTTCCAAGTCGGATATTGTTGTTGCAACTGGCGGAGTTTGGTCGCTACTTGCTGCAACAGGCTTGTTGATTCTATCACACAAGGCCCTGCAATTAAAAAGGGCTGTGTTTGTAATTTTTGGTATAAAGACATACTCATTTATTCGTAGACAGAGGAGAACAGTTTGTTGTTAATAGATAGACGTCTGTAGGGTACGGTAGGTTGTAAATAGGATGAAATTATAATTGGGAACAATTCTTAACACAGCGCTGTGCTAGTGCAAATTCATTGGCTGGCAAATTAGGTAGTTCCATCACTCTGTTTAGATAAGCCATAGATTGAGTACAATCACTTAACAAACAATAAGCTATTCCAATGTCTAACAACGTTGCTGGGTTATTGGGGAGCAAGTTATTCAAACGTAAACGAACATCCAACCATTTCTGTGTTGATCCTATAGAATTGCCGTCATTGGTGGCTAATACTTTATAAGCAGCGCCTAAATACTCCAAGGCTAAGGTATTATCAGGCTCTAACTCTAAGGCTTGTTGGAGTAAGATAATGGCATTATTAAGACTACTTTGTTGTAACAATAAAACGGCCTTTCCAATAAGCGCATTGGTATAGTCAGGTTTTAGTTGTAACGCTTGCGAAAACTGTAAATCTGCTTGTTGTATATAAACGTTCCGAAGAGAATCTCCCGTGCCAGGGGCAAAAGCGGATTGACTGTAGATGTTGCCTTGTAATTCATGCCCCAACCAAGGCGCTACCATTTGTTGGCTAGCCGCTTGCGCTCGTTGAAAAGCTAAGCCATTTTGTTGTAGACTGAGGTAATAATTCCCAGCAATGGCATCTTGGTTGATGGCTTCATAGCTGGTGGGCGTATACAATGGATTGATTAACTTACTCAACCAATAGGCGATTCCTGTACTTGGTACAACAGGTAATGGTGTAAATAAATCAATTCCCCCTTTTGCCTCAAAGCTGTATTGCTCAATAATAGCTTGGTGTTTAGGCAAGTCTTTGAGATAAACACAAGCGACAGGGTCTGCAAAAACTAAATGATAACGCTCACTTTGTAGTAAATGTTGGTGTAAGGTGCCAAATTGAGGGCGATACAGCACGACATAATCAAATTTCAACGATTGATCTCTTGCATCAAATTCACTAGGAATAGCAGTGACCTTAGCAAAGTTATTAAAAAACTCAGGAGGAAAAATATCCAAGTCTCGTAAATCAATATAGGTTTTGAATTCGGGTTGTAGACGCCAAAGTAAGTAAGCCGACGTTAGATAATCTGCAAAACAGCGACCTTTGATCCCTTGGCCTGCAATAAAATTGGCGGCTCCAATAGGATTATGACTAGTGAGTACTTGTAGACCATACTGATCTCTAGTATTGATTTTATCATGGTAATAACCGCTAACAATACTACCATAAACAACAACGGTTAAGGCAATGGCTAAGGGATTTACCCAACGTTCCCATGTGTAGCGTTCTATTAAGGTTTGTAAACCCACCGCGAATAAAGGCGCAGCGGCAAGGACAAAAAATGGAATGTTTCTATAAGCTGTTGTACTTAAATAGAACAACATAAAAAACAACAAACCATTCCCTAAACCAAAGGCCTGAACATTCGTTGGCCACCAATGTAAGAGTGCTTTTTTCTGCGCTACCTTTGGGGCAGTTTTTTTTGACTTTTTAGTTGGTAGGGGAGGATTACTCCTAGAAGACATGAGAAGTGTCTCTTGACGTCGTTTGATAAAAGGAACAGCCAACACCAACAATAAACTGCCTACTAAAAAAATCAAATTAGCATAAGCCTGCCAATCCCAGTATAAGGCATCAGTAATGCCTGCTAGCTCTGTTGTAAATTGGTTGTCGGAAAGTTGCCCAAAGATATTAAAAGGATGTGCCCACATTTGAGGCCCTCTTGGATTGACAACAACAGCAACAATTGCTCCTACAACAGCCCCTGTTAGGAGTTTGGGCAGAGGCCGACTCCAAGCTTTGTTTTTAGCATAAAAATAATTGACCCAAGAAGCCCCTAGATAAGCTAACATCAACACCACTCCAATCCCAAAGGCCTCGTGAAGGTTGGTCCATAACAATTGTAAAGGAAGGAGCCACAAAATAGCTTTAGAAGGTTGGTAATAATGTCGCCAAAATAAATACAAATAAGTAGCTGTTAAGAGGTGGCTACTCATTTCTGGGCGACTGATGAGGCGATAATCAATGGTAACCAACAACAACAAAGCCGTGATAATCCAACCCGCAAACGCTCCCTTTTGAGTACTGTTAGGATGGACTTTTTTGCGAATAAGCCGTGCCGATTGATAGGTTATGGTGAGTAAAAGTAAGGTAACTATAGCCTGTAAAATAAAGACAAAATGGATACCCATTAACCGCTTACCACCTGCTATAATCACTTCAAAAAACCACTTAACATTAATCCACTCAACCCCTTCAAACATATAAGAAAAGGGATCGTTATAGGTGACTTGCCCCTTGGCTAACATCCATTCTCCCGTGCGATACATCCACCATAAATCAGGTTCACGTAAGGATTTAAAACTTAATGCGATACCAATCAACAAGCAAATTCCCCAAGCGATTTGGAGCCAAAAAGAGATAGATTTTAAACGATTCATGCGAGAAAAAAATTGAGGAAGACAAAGGGGATAACAATATTAAATCTAATAACGTGTGCGATTCTTAATACAACAATCCTTATACTTTTTACCACTTTTACAAGGACAAGGAGCATTACGTCCTACTTGACGACCTTTATAATTAAGAGTAGAGCGTAGGGCTGTTTGGAAACGATTTTTGGTATCTTGATTAAAAACCTTACTAAGCAAACGATACAATTCAGGTTGATCTTTTTCTAAGGATTGAGGATGTTCAAAAAAGTATTCTGCTGCTACTGCAAAAAACTCTGTTGGATTGCTGCCGCCATAAGCATCTAAACTGGATTCTCCCGCTCGAATACGTTCTATCTCTTGGTGCATGATCCTAATCCACGGTTCTACGTATTGGTGTTCTAAGAAGCGCTCTGGCACACCATCGTATTGCCCATCAGAAGCATCCAATAAATGAACAAATTCGTGAATGCCTACATTTTTTTTATCATTATTGATCTTAAAACCAGCTAAGAGAGCAGGTTTAGATAAAATCATAATGCCCTTCATAATCCCTGTTCCCACCATACCCAAAATGGGGCGCTCTTTGCCTTCCGTTTCAAAATCCTTATTAAACGCATTAGGGTAAATCAATACCTCTCCTAAGTTTTCATATTCCCATTCTGGGAAACCAAAAACAGGGATAACAGCACTGGCAGCGACCAATAGAGAAGTGGTATCATCTATTTCTGTTTTGATCCCTGTGATGTTTTTTTCATGGAGAAAAATCTGTACTTCCGTCTCAAACCGAGCTTGCTCTTCTTTGTTTAGCGCTCTATAGAAGGTCACATAGTAGTTTAAAATATCCCGCCATTGAGTAGGAAAAGGTGTTTTGGCAAGTGCTGCTCGTTCCCTATATTTTTGAGTAAAAACCTGATAGCAACTGTAACAAGCCATTGCCCCTCCGACCAAAAAAATGTAATACAGATTATCGGCTAATTCCTCTACACTAAAAATAACCAGCACATAACAACATCCAATGATACTGGTAAAGAAAAGGGCTATAATTTGATTGAGGCGTGCTTTTTTCTGGGATAATTGCATAAGTTGTATCGTAATGTCAAGGAATGATAGACACTCCTTAAGCAAGATAGTGAAAAATCAATAAAACTGTTGTTTTGCTTTTCCTTTGATTAAAGACACTTATCTTAGATGCTAGTTTTGAACGTATAGAATTAATATTAACTATGCTTTATTATCTTTTTCGCTTTTTCTTGTGGATTATGTTTGTGTGTTTTTATAGACGAGTCTATTACCTCAACTCCAAACATATTCCAAGAAAAGGCACTTCCGTTATTTTTGTTTCCAATCATTCCAATGGGTTTATGGACCCTATTTTGGTAGCGGCCTTACAATCTCGTCCTGTCTATTTTTGGGTAGGTGCGGGGGAAATTCCAGGCAATTTTATTGGTAAACTAATGGACAAACTCCACAGTATTCCAATATATCGCGCCAAAGAAGGCCGCGATAAAATGCATAAAAACAAAGAAACATTTCGCATTACAAAAGACTACTTGTATACAGGTTGGTCGAGTATGTGGATTGCTCCAGAAGGACGCTGTAATGTACAGAAACGTTTAGAGCCGATCAAGAAGGGCACTGCTCGTTTAGCGTTTGAAATGATGGAAGAAAAAGATTGGGCTCTTGATTTGCAAATCTTGCCTACAGGAGTGAATTACACCAACCATGTGCAATTTAGAAGTGAGGTCTATGTGGATTTGGGAGAGCCTTTAAAGGTCTCAGATTATAAAGAACAATTCTTAGAGAACAAAGAGACGGCAATTGCCCAGCTGACTCAGGATATAGAACAAGGTATTCGCCAAAAAATGGTGTATATAGAAGAAGAAAATACAGCATTGACAGAAGCCTTTTTACCTTTGGTTCGCCATAATTTTAAGCGCCCTTTGTGGCCCTTATATTCTACCGACAGACATTTGTGCTCTGGAGAACAACAGGTGGCTAAACAAATAGAGCAAGCAGAGGCATCAGAAAAAACAACTTGGGCTACTCAATTGAACGCTTATGAAGCGGCTTTGCTTGAAGAAGGCGTTTCTGATTTTGCAGTGGCTCATAAAAATAAACGCTCCCTATTAGTGCTTTTATTAGGGTTTCCTTTCTGGTTGCTAGGAACCTTATCTGGTTGGATCCCTCATTTTATTGCTAGTAAACTGCGAAATAAATTTGTTCCTTTTCCTGCTTTTTCTACCAGCTTTGCTTTTACAGCGGCCTTTTTTGTTTGGATCTTATGGGCGATTATTATGACGAGTGCAGGAGCCTTTATTGTGGGTTGGTGGTCCTTGTTATGGCCTACAATCATGGTTTTGTTACAGACTTTTGCTTACCATTATACGGACTATGCCAAAGAATGGGGGGCTCTTTTTCGTTTTAATAAGAAGAAAAAAACGATCAAGGAGGCCTTGCAAACACAACGTCGCGCTTTGCCTTTGATTGGAGTATAAGCACTTCCCTGTTTCTAATAATTACCACACAAAATTTATAGAACTATGTTTGGATTCTTTAAAAAAAATAAGCCTAGTATTGATTCTATTAGTTTTCCTACTTTTGAATGGGAATTGGTGAAAGAGACCAAGGAATTAAAACAATGGTTGCATCCAGAACACCACCAGTCATTGACGGTCAACTTCTTTGATTTGGCGCCTGATTTACCTACTATAAAAAGGGAAGGAGAATTACGCCAGTTTTTTAGAGCGCAACTAATAGCGGCGAATGGTGGTATTATTGAAGTGGGTATCAAGCAATTGTCGACCTATTCTTATGTCAAGAATATCTTTAAAATCCCACAAGAACCCTCTGGAATTACTTATTTAGGCTCGCTTATTCTTCCATTTAAGAAATATAGTTATGTGGTCAAAATTCAGGCAATAGAAGTAGGCACCACAGGAATGCGAGAAAGTGTTATTATGAATAACTTAATGGCAACAGGTGCTATTGATATGGGAGAAAATGGTATAGACGGCTGGGCACAAGATCCCTATGAGCCTGCTTTTAAAGAGGGGACTCTAATGAATTTATCAGAGGCAGAAGCGTACGATGAGCAATTTTCGACACACCCTTTGAGTCAAATCCGCCAAGGATTAAGAACCATAGAAGAGCAATTAGTACTAGGAGAGCAACTGCAAAAAATAGCCCCTTTTGAGCGATAAAATAGGTGCTTATCAAAAAGAAGAATCCCCCATCTTGACACGTGTTCAAGATGGGGGATTGCAGGATAGGCCTCAAAAATTATTTCTTCTTCTTTTTCTTGCTGCTTGATTTTTTCTTGCCTTTTTTAGCTTTGTTTATTTTCTTCTTGTCCTTTTTAGCTTTTTTGGCTTTTTTAGCGGCTTTAACTTTTGCTTTTACCTTCTTTTCAGCTTTAATGCTTTTAGCTTTGGATTTGCTCAGGCTCTTTTTGTCCTTTTTAGTGTTCTTTTTCTTTTTATTAGCCATGATAATGGTTATTGAGTGGATGAATTTTTGCTAAGTTAACAATTACTTTACAATAGAGTAATGAAAAACTAACATAGTAGAGATTTTTTTTGATTAAAAAATAGTCAAAAAAATAGCACACTACTCTTAAGAGCAGTGTGCTACAGAAGCTAAGTGCTTGATTTATTTAGAGTCCTGCTTTCGCAGAAATCTCTAGCATACGATCAATACAGCCGCGCCCTTTATCAATAGTTTCTTGCTCTAAGTGAATTTCAGGCAATTCATGCTTCATGCACAAATAGAGTTTTTCCATCGTGTTGCGCTTCATGTGTGGACATTCGTTACATGCGCAAGTATTGGTTGGAGGAGCAGGGTAGAACGTCTTATTAGGCGATTCTTTTTCCATTTGGTGAATAATACCAGGCTCCGTTGCTACGATGAATTCTTCAAATTCGCTTTCTCTTGTATAGCGCAATAGAGAACTGGTAGAACCAATATGATCAGCAATGTCTAATAAGTGTGCTTCACATTCTGGGTGAGCGATTAATTGTGCTTTAGGATGCTGTATTTGAAGCTTAACAATCTTTTCTTTGCTGAAAATCTCGTGTACCATACAGGAGCCATTCCACAAAATCATATCTCGCCCTGTTGTTTTATTGAGGTAAGCCCCCAAATTTTTGTCAGGTGCAAAAATGATGGGTTGATCTTTAGGGATGCTGTCAATGATTTGGCGTGCATTGGTTGAAGTACAACAAACATCCGTCATGGTCTTGAGTGCTGCTGTACAATTGATGTAACTAACAACTACATGATCTGGATGTTTCTTTTTGAATTGCTTAAAAACAGGAGCAGGACAAGAATCGGCTAAGGAACAGCCTGCTTTTAAATCTGGTAACAAAACTTTTTTACTAGGATTGAGCATTTTGGCAGTCTCTGCCATAAAATGAACTCCTGCAAATACAATAATGTCCGCTTCTGTGGTGGCCGCTTGCTGTGCTAGTCCCAGGCTATCTCCGACATAATCGGCAATGTCCTGTATCTCTCCCTCTTGGTAATAATGCGCCAAAATGATCGCATTTTTCTCTTTTTTGAGCTGGTTAATTGCTCCTACCAAGTCTAGCATTGGGTCCACTTCTAAGTCTAAATAACCCTTGGTTTCTAGTGTTGATTTAGCTTGTGTTAAACCTTGCATAACAGTTATGTTTATGAGTATAATCGAAAAAGTAGACGAAATAATACTGTCGTGCTACTTTGTTTAAAAATAAAACTAAGTTTTGTTTAATAAAGTTCCCTTATGTTAAGGTTTAAGCAAAGTACAAAAAAAACTAGTTAGTTGTGGAGCTATTTCCACACAAAACGTTTCTTGCGCCATGCTAAGCAAAGTACTTTCTTACCATTCTGTTTAAAATGTAATTTTTTGCGTTCAAAATGAGGATGTGTTATCCACAAAGGATTCTGATTGTAATAATAATAATCCCAAGTACTAATTTGTAAATCAGGAAATTGTGCTTGGAATTTTACCAAAAAATCACAAGGCAATACTTCTTTGGTCACCTCTATCCATTTTTCTTCCTCTAAGTGATAAATTCTAAATCCAAAATCACTAGCACGAAGAGCCTGCGCCATTTTTCCCTCTGAAACTCGAAAATCGTGTTGATCTAAGCGAACTTCTAAAATCCAATTTTGATGCCGTTCATTTAAAAAACAATAGTGATAACTCTGTTCTTTTCGCTCATTATTGGTTTGGGGATAAAAACGCGTGAACAACAGGGAGTTGTTATGAATAATATTTTGATTATAAACAGGTCTATTATCCATGTTGTTAAGATAAAGCGCAGGATTAATATGCCGAACAGCACAAGATAAATCTTGCGCCTGTCCCACATTAGTGTTCCAG
Organism: Aureispira sp.; assembly: GCA_050633105.1. GTDB lineage: Bacteria > Bacteroidota > Bacteroidia > Chitinophagales > Saprospiraceae > Aureispira. The sequence continues at coordinate 60,581 of JBOEFW010000015.1, forward strand.
CCTATCAGTATCCAAAACCAATATCTTATCATATAGGGCCAATATTTAAAAATTAAATAAAAAAACCTAAGCAAAAAATCGTGCTTTTTTATTGTAAAAGAGAAAGGTGCTCTTCTTTTTTTCCACCCCATTCGACGACTGTAAAGCCTTGGCGTTGGCTGGCTTCTAACTGTTGTGTAGGAATAAGAATAGGAGCTGCTAAGGGTTGGTATACCATAAAAACACGAATAATGGTTTCTGGTTGAGGGGTAATGACCAGTGGCGCTTGTTTTTGGTACGCCGTCGTGGAAAAGTGGATCAAGTTGTAAGGACTGGACTCCAATTCAGGTAACCAATAAGTAATAAAATCGGTTGCCTCTGTTCGGTTGAGTCCCAGTATTGCTAGTTTCTCATCTAAAAAATCGGCTGTAGCAGCGCCTTCTACCACAAAGCCCGTTGGAGCTTGGTAGTGATAGTTACTGCTTCCTTCCCAAAATAAGTAGCCATATTCCTTTCCTGTTTGTAGGTCGGTTAAGGTGCCATTGGGTTGAGCTTGAACTTTCCAACCAGTTGACAATGGATAAGCAGGGTAACTATGAATTAATTCTCCTTTAAAATCTAGTTGTACAGCGATATCTTGCTTCGTAGTTGGATAAAGATAAATAACGGGTTTACGAACATTGGGTTCATTGTATATAATGATGTTATTGCGTCCAAAAGATTTCTCATAGAGTCGCCCTAAATTAGTCCATATCTTGAAGTTTCCTATGCGTATTCCTCTGTAAAATCGTACTTCTATTAAGCGTTGTCCTGTCTTGATATGGGTACCAACCAAAACCCCTGAAAATAACCGCCCATTGAGGCGCAGCGGTTTTTTTGAATCGTATACTCCTACGTTTTCTTGCTTGGCAAATGGAGAAACAGCTTTAAAACGCAGTGTTTTTTTATTCTCCTTGGCAAGAAAATCCTTAAATCCTAGGCCTAATTTATGATTAAAAGCTTCTAGAATTGCTGCTTGTTCATTGTCTGAGCAGATGATATTATTTTCTTTGGGATCATAAGACCACTTCTTAAAATAGATAGAGCTGTCGTAATCACTCAAGTGTTCTTCATAGGAGGCAAAAAAAGCTTCCTCTTTTTCCTTATTGGATTTTTGAGAAAATAATTCCTGTTTAGAAGGTGTTTTTCGATTGAGTATAAGGTTGTTAACAGGTGGAACTTCGGTACAAGAAAAAAATAAAAGTAACAGAAAACTAATCAATGCAAAATTAGAAAATATATTTTTAAACATGATTAAGGTGGGGTTTAGGAGAACAGTCTTTAGAGTATATGAAGTGAAAATAGAAGAAATTTAGCAATTTTCAATGTTCATTCTACGAAGAAAAGTAAAAGCTTCAACAGAAAAGCTTTGATCATTTTGTGTTTTTGCAAGAAAAAAACTTGGCAAGATAATGCACTCGCTTATTTACTTTAATAAGTAATTTGTTTTAGATGAAAATATGTAAATGCAATCAATATGAATCACTATCAAGTAGGAGAGCATCAATGGAGCGAATTCTTTAAGGAGAATAGTATGTTGCTGTCTAGATGATTTTTCTATAAAGAAGCTTGATGTTAAGAATGTCCCTGAACATTTTTTCTAACACTCTTGAAGACAACCTAAATAAGAAGGAGAAAGAATGCACTGCTATTACTATTAGTAGCTCTATTTATCTGGATTTTTGGAAGTATATGGCTGTATCATCAATGTTGTTGTGGTTCCAATGAAAGGGCCGTCGCAACAACTTCTGTATCCAACGATCATTTGAACATTTAGGATGGCAGTTGTTTTTCAGCTATGGCTCCTTAAAGTAAATTTTGAAGAAGGGAAATCAACCTATACAAGGTCTCCAAAAGTGGAAATAGTTTTTGTTCAGACAGCTGCTTATTTGAATCAACATCTTGCCAAAATTCTAACCATTGAAACAGCTGCTATTGATGTAGAGAAAGTTTCTAGCCGCATCAAACGGGACGATTGAGTGAAGCAAGGGGAGTTGCACCAAAAAAAGCAAAACAAGGAAAAAAGGATAAGAAATAACTTCTCCTTCTTATCACATTTTCAAAAGAGACTATTGAACCGTTCAAGGCCTCTTTTTTTGTCTAAAAATGACAATGACTTGACCTTTTTTTGTTTTAAATGGTTTATTTAATCTCCTAGAGTTTTTGAAGGTGCCGTGTAAATACGCTTATTTTTTTTATAGAAAATAATAGAAAGTACAAGTAAATGTTAAATTATTTTATTTTTGAATAGAAAAGCGTAACGTTTTAAAGATAATGTGCTAAATTTATAAATGCCCCTTCTCCGATTTTTTAAGGAAAAAACTCATGGACTAATAATTTAATCTAATACACGGCAGATGCTTTCTTACGATCTTAATAGTGAATACTTAGTTCCTTGTAGGTAGGCTACTGCTCTAAATTTATCCTATCATTATGGCAGGAACATTATATTTGATTCCTACTCCTTTAACAGAAGGAGTACTTACTCCTTTGCCAGAAGAAACTTTAGCAATTGTTCGTCGATTGAAGGTTTTTGTAGTGGAAAGAGGGAAGACCGCAAGACAATTTATTAAGCAAACAGAAACGCCTATTCCTTTCGCAGAAATGACGTTTTTTGAATTGAATAAGCGAACGAATGCGAGCGAATTACCAAGCTTTTTAAAGCCTGCTTTAGACGAGAACCAAGATATCGGCATTTTATCAGAGGCAGGTTGTCCAGGTATTGCAGATCCAGGGGCAGATTTGGTCAACTTAGCGCATCAACGTGGGCTTAACGTTGTTCCTCTTGTTGGGCCTTCTTCTATTTTATTGGCATTGATGGCTTCAGGGCTTAATGGGCAACAATTTGCTTTTCATGGCTACCTCCCCATTAAAAACCCCAATCGCAAAAAGGCCTTACAAGACTTGGAGCGGCAATCCAAAAAACAGCGTCAAACTCAAATTTTCATAGAAACGCCTTATCGAAATGATGGCTTGATTTCAGATATGCTTTCCGCACTGAATGGCCAGACAAAATTGTGTGTTGCAGCAGACTTGACCGCTCCTGATGCTTACATAAAAACCAAAACAATATTAAACTGGAAGCGACAAGCTCCACCAAGATTGCATAAACGTCCAGCTATTTTCTTAATTTTAGCCTCTTAAGAACTCTTGTTACAGAGTACTACATCATTAGATATTATAATTATGACACGTTTATACTGCTGTTTCCTTTTGTGCTACTGCCTTTTGGGAGGACAAAATTTACAAGCGCAAACCTTGGATGAAGATGCTGAAATCAACTACATTCAAGGACTTTATAACAATATTCTAACAGAGAGCCCAGCCTATGATTGGTTGCACTATTTGTGTAAGAATATTGGAGGACGTGTTGGAGGCTCTCCTGAATATGCTGCAGCCGTTTCCTATACCAGCCATATGTTAGACAGCATTGGTTGTGATACGGTCTGGACACAACCTGTTGAAGTGCCTTATTGGCGTCGTGGTTCTATAGAGAAAGCTCGTATTGTGAATTCTAAGCAATTGGGAAACGTAGAGTTAGCAGTTACGGCTTTGGGTTTCTCTGGCGGGACGGATGCTTTAGGAATTACAGGAGAAGTAGTAGAAGTGTCTAATTTTGAAGAGTTAAAAGCGTTGGGAACGAAGAACATTGCGGGTAAAATTGTTTTTTACAATCGTCCAATGGATGTAACACGTCTCAATACCTTTTATGCTTATGGAGCAGCGGTAAATCAACGCAGTTCTGGCCCGCGCAAAGCTGCTGAGCTTGGCGCAATAGGAACGATTGTACGTTCCATGACGGTCAAACAAGATAATGTGCCTCATACAGGTGTCACTTCTTTTAAGAACCAAACACCAATCCCTGCGGTGGGTATTGGTTTGGATGATGCCGATTTATTGAGTGCTTTGATTGATAAAGAAGGAACTGTGTCTGTTAATATACAGTTGAATTGCCAACATATGGGGCAAAGAATGGCACACACTGTTGTCGGTGAAATTCGTGGCAGCGAAAAACCTGATGAAATTATTTTAGTGGGCGGACACTTAGATTCTTGGGATTTAGGGGAAGGCGCCCACGATGATGGAGCAGGATGTGTGCAAGCGATGGAAGTCTTGCATTTGTTTCGACGTATGGGCATCCGACCTAAGCATACGGTGCGTTGTGTTTTATTTGCGAATGAAGAAAATGGTTTGTTTGGGGCAACGGAATACGCGAAGCAGGCCCGCGCTAAAGGCGAAAAACATATTGCAGCAATTGAATCCGATGCAGGAGGACATGTTCCTGTTGGATTTAGAATGGATGCAGCAGAGAATATTTCCAAAGCGAGTTATGCGCAAGTGGCCCAGTGGCGTACTATTTTTGCCTCTGTAGGCGTTTGGGATATACAGGCTGGTGGCTCTGCTGCCGATATTTCTCGTTTAAAGGATCAAGGAACCGTCTTATTTGGTTATCGTCCTGATAGCCAGCGTTATTTTGATTACCACCATTCTAAGAAAGATGTGTTTGAAAATGTTCACCGTCGTGAATTGTTATTGGGTGGTGGAGCAATGGCTGCTTTGGTTTATATGTTAGACAAATATGGTGTTAAATAATGAGTAAGCAACCTTTATATTACCTCTTACTGTTGTGTTTGTGGACAAGCTGTGCACAAGAAGAGCTTTCCTATCCGATAAAGGAGCAGCAGTTACCAACAGATTTAACCTTAACCGATGCCTATTTCTTAGACGATCAACAAGGCTTTGTTAGTGCAGGTAATATTTTTACCAATGGTCTGGTCTTCCAAACAACAAATAGTGGGCAGACTTGGACGGTATTAGATAGTTTCAATCAAGGAGTGCATAGTTTATCTTTATCCTATAATGGTCAAGATCTTTTGATTGGGGAAGCGGGGCAATTGTTACACCAACAGAGCTTACCTATGAATGGTAAAAATACTAGAAGAGTAGACGCAGGCTGGTGGTCTTGGCACAGTCAAATTTCTTTAGCAAATGGCAATGTTTTGTTAGTTGGCGGTGAAAACTTTGGCCGTGGCTTCGTACATACTTACAATTCTAACACGAATACCTTTACTCTTACCGATACTTTTAACCATGAGTTGAGAGAAATTATACAAACACCCGATGGTACAATTCACGCTGCGGGGTATGGTTTAGTGTTGCGCTCTACGAATGAGGGACAAGACTGGGAAGTTAGCCGCTTACAAGGCGATTTCTTCCGAGGGATCGATTTTCCTAGCGATGATGTAGGTTATGTGGTAGGGGAATATGGTACCGTTTATAAAACAACAGATGGAGGGATTAATTGGACGAATTGCCGAGCAGGCAACAGTTTATTTGCCAATCCTGATAAATTGTTAAGAGACATTGCTTTTGTAGATGAGAACACTGGATTTTTGGTGGGAACAGGCAGTCTAGTTCTTCGAACAACAGATGGGGGAAAGACTTGGAAAAAAGCCAGCAATTTGGACTTTAAAACAGATTATCAGAAGATAGAAATTTTTGATAAGGTGGCTTATCTAATGGGGCATTATGGGCAGTTGTTTCGGGTGAACCTTTAGTGGTGAATGAGAATGTTGTCCAAGTGCTGTGTATGACGCTAAAAGGAGCATGGCATCAATCTTGCATTTTTTTTGGTAGTTTTGACAAAACAATTGAATCAAATTATGAGAAAGAGGCCCCGTTTTTTATTGGCAATCCTATGGATAGGTACTAGTTTATGTGGCTACAGTTCAACTGTACAAGCCCAATTATTACCACTAGAAACCCTAGAAAAAGAATCTGTTTGTTACTCCATTGACCGAGCAGCTAGGAATCCTGAGAAAATAATGCGCTTGCAAGTGCTGCGCCGCGCTTATAGTTTTCCAACAGCTATTTCTCACCTAGCACCTTTACAGTGGCTAACGATGAACCATACCTTGGTAGAGCAAATTCCTGCTCGAATTGCGAATTTACAACAGTTACAAGTCCTAGAGTTGAGAGGCAACAAACTCAAAGTATTGCCTGATGCAATTGGACAGCTCCACGCTTTAAAGCGCCTAGATGCTTCCAAAAATTACTTAACCCATCTACCTGAACTAGATTCCTTGCCTGCTCTAGAGTGGTTGTTATTGGGCAAGAATGAGCGTTTAGATAGTTTACCAAGCAGTGTTTTTACACGAACTCAACTACAGCGACTAGATGTTAGTCGAGTCAAATTATTGTACTTGCCAAGCAGTATTGGACAATTAAAAAGGTTAACGGAGTTGGATGTCAGTGGAAATAAGTTGACGAGGTTGCCTGCGACGATAGGAGCATTACAACAACTTCAAGAATTACGGATAGGTGATAATCCTCTAGACCAACCAGCGAGCATTGCTTCTTGGTTAGAGCAATTGCCACAATTGATGGAGTTAGATATTGCTGTTTTGGAGCTTAAAAAATTGCCTATAGCCGTTACAAAAATGAAGCAACTTCAGGAATTAGATGCAAGTTTGAATGCATTTAAAAAACTGCCAAGGTCTTTATGGGAAATGAACTCTTTGCAAGTATTGGATTTAGGAGCCAATCAGATAGACAGCATCCCTGCTGCCTTGGGGCAACTTACGCAATTACAAGAATTAAGTTTAGAGCGCAATGAATTTACCAATTTGCCTGCTTCTATTGGGCAACTTCAACAATTGCGCCTACTAAAAATAGGCGTCAATCGCCTGCCTAGTTTGCCCAATGAATTGGGCGAATTAAAGCAATTGGAGAAATTATATATAGGGAATGCAGGCCTTCGTCGCTTGCCTAGCAGCATCAAAAAACTACAAGCCTTGAAAGAATTACACATAGGTTTTAATAAATATTGGCAAGCCAATAAAGATGCGGCTGCCTTGGGGCAATTGGGCCAATTGGAACGTCTAGAGATGAATGAAAGTCGCCACAAGAGCGTTTCTGCTGCTTTCTGTCAATTGCCACAATTGAAAATATGGAATTTGAGAGACAATGAATTGCGTCAATTGCCCACAGAGATAGGACAGTTAACAACTTTGGAGCGTTTGGATTTGAGGTATAATAATTTGACAAGTTTGCCAGAAAGTATTGGGAGTTTAACTCATTTAACTCATCTGAACTTAGGGTATAATAAACTAAAAACATTGCCTTCTTCGATTCAACAGTTAAGCAATCTGAAAGAATTAAGACTAGAGCGCAATCAATTATCAGAAGAAGCACAAGCGCAGATTAAAGCATGGTTGCCTAATACTCGAATAATTTTCAGGCACTAACCTTCTTTTTTGTTGTGATAAAATACTTTTTTGCACTAAAATAGATTCCTTATAGTTTGCTCTAATACTAAACTTTTAGGAAGATAACCTGTTTCTTTGCAAGCACTACTTGTTTTACAAGTGGTGCTTGTTCATTTTTGTCGATTCAACCCACCTTATCATTATGCCTTTAGCAGAACAACTTATACAAGGAGAAATCACCCTCAATGGCTCCAAAAGCATCAGTAATAGAATTCTAATTATTCAAGCGCTCTTAGGAGAAGACTTAGAGGTCAGTAATCTTTCAAATGCAAAGGATACGCAGGTCTTGGAAGCGATGTTGCATAAATTACATGAACCGATTCTAGATGCAGGAGAAGCGGGAACTGCTTATCGTTTTATGACGGCTTATCTAGCATTGAAAGGAGATAACCATGTACTCATGGGAACAAAAAGAATGTGCGAACGTCCGATAGGAATGCTAGCGGATGCTCTTAATGAGTTGGGAGCGAATATACAATATGTTGGTAAAGTTGGTTATCCTCCTTTGCAAATGAAAGAGCATGATTTGGAATCTTGGAAAACACGCATTCATTTAGGTGCACATATTAGTAGCCAGTTTACGTCAGCTCTGCTATTAATTGCTCCTGCTCTTCCCAAAGGATTGGAATTGATCTTGGAGGGTAAAATTATCTCTCGCCCTTATATCCAAATGACACTTAATTTAATGGAAGCGTTTGGCATCGTAAGTTTGTGGCATAAAGACATTATTAAGGTTCCTAACCAAGCGTATGAAGCAAAGCCTTTTGTGGTAGAAGCAGATTGGTCAGCAGCATCCTATTATTATGCTTTGGTCGCATTTTCTGAAGCGGCCAACTTGCAATTGAATGGTTTGCAAGAACGCTCTGTACAGGGAGATGCGGTGTTGGTGGATATTATGAAACAGTTTGGTGTGGAGAGTATTTTTAATGAAAAAGGAGTAATGTTGCACAAAGAACCTTCTGGCATAGATTCGTTTGAGTACGACTTTTCAGATTGTCCTGATTTGGCGCAAACGCTTGCGGTCGTCTGTGCTGGGCTTAATATCTCTGCTCACTTTACTGGTTTAGAAACCCTGACGATTAAGGAAACCGATCGCATTCATGCCATCAAAACAGAGCTAGAAAAGATGGGAGCGGTGGTCAATGCCACAGCAGATACCTTATCCATCAAAAAAGGAATTACTAATAAACAGCAAAAAGCGCATATTCTCACTTATGACGATCATCGAATGGCGATGGCTTTTGCTCCGCTTACACTCTTATTGGAGCGGGTTACAATAGAAGATAAAGGTGTTGTTCGAAAATCTTATCCTGATTTTTGGCAAGATCTTGAAAGTTTAGGTTTGACAGGTTTCTAACGTTCTTTAAAGTTGTCGTCTTAAAATTGGTAGGAAAGTATTTTTCTACCAATTTTTATTTTGTAGCAGTCCCCCATTGTTTATTATTCAAACTCTGTTGTCTTTTGTGTATCTTCGTTTCTATAATTCATAGAATTCCCCCCCTTATCACATAAAAAAAACTGTATTTAAAGTACTTTGATAGAAAGTAGCGCATGATGAAGTATATATACATAGTAGCCTTGATGCTTTTTGGTTGGACAATTAATAACTTACAAGCACAACCACAAGAGTTTGTTGATAGTCTAATGACTGCGTTTGAAGAGGAACAAGATTCTTTTCAGAAGTCAAACTATGCCTATCAAATTGCGACGGCTCATAGGAATAGTGATCCTAAAAAGGGATTGGAGTATACTAAAATTGCAATGGGGTTGGTTCCTGAGGATAGTGTTGTTCAATTGGCACAGAGTTATAACATGATAGGGATTACCTATGCTCAAATTTATCCTGATTCTTTGTTGGTTTCTATTGATTATTTTAAACGAGCAGCTGTTATTTTTGAAGCGAACGGGTATGTAAATCATGTCGGGAATGCCTATACAAACATAGCGCAAGCCTATACACTTCTAAAGGATTATGAAAAAGCGATAAAGACGCTTTATAAAGCGCAGAAACTATATGAGGAAGCAAAGAGCTATGAAAACCTTGGGACAATATATGATGTGTTGGTAAATATAAATTTTAAACAGCAGGATTATGAAAAAGGAGTAGCGAATGCAAATAAGTACTTCAGTTTTTTATTGACTCAGGCAAGGTTAGACAGCACATTGTTGATAAGAAGCCCCCATTTGCTTGCTTTAGCACAACACAATTTAGGTTTAGGTTATCTCAAGGTGAGAAATTTAGATAGTGCGGAACATCATTTATTAGCCTGTCTAGAGAAATTTGAAGAATTGAAGTATGAAAATTTCATTGGAAAGGTATCTATCAGTTTAGCAGATACGTATCTATTCAAAGAAGAGTTGGAGTTAGCACGTAAATATTTGATCCAAGGATTGGCTATAGAGGAATATTTTCAGACGACTAAACAGAAAATGGATGCAAAAAATACACTAGCTAATTTATACCACAAATTAGGACAATATGATAAGAGTATTGTGGTGCATCAGGAAGTTTTGGACGTAGCGCAGGAAGAAGGGTATTTAGGGATGGAGTTAATGGCGTTGCAGTCCATGGCCGAGAGTTATGAACAGAAAGGAAATAAGGCAAAAGCGTATGACTTGCTGCGACAAGCGTATCCATTGAGGGATTCTATTATGGATAAAGATAGAGATCAAGCAATAGAAGATTTAGAGGTTAAATACGCTACTCAATACGAATCAGAAAAAAAGGAACGAGAAAATTTATTGCTTAGCCAAAAATTAGATATTCAAACACTAAGGGCGACCAATAGAGAGCAATTAGTTTATGGTATATTGGGATTGTTGTTTTTAATTGTTGTTATTTCCGTTTTAGTTATTCGCCAGAACAAAATTGAGGCAACCAGAAGAATGCAGCAACTGAATTATCGTTTATTACTCAATCAAATGTCGCCACATTTCATTTTTAATGCCTTAACAGCGATTCAAAGTTTTGTGTATAGAAATGATCCAAGGAAGGCGGGGAAGTATCTTTCTTCTTTTGCTAAATTGATGCGCGCGATCTTAGAAAACTCTAGGACAGAGTATATCCTTTTATCAAAAGAATTGCAATGGCTAGATAACTATTTGGGATTGCAAGCGTTGCGTTTTAATAATAAGTTTGAATATGAAGTAGAGATAGATGAAGCGCTGGATGTTGATGGAATTTTGCTACCTCCTATGTTGACACAGCCTTTTATTGAAAATGCTATCGAACATGGCATCAAAGACTTAGAAGTTAAAGGGATCTTAACCATTCAATTTGACCTAGAAGATGGGCAGTTAGTGGTGCAAATCAAAGATAATGGAGTGGGTTTTGATACGGAACAAACTCAAAAGTCCAATCATATTTCTTTGGCAACCAAAATTACAAAAGAACGCCTTAGTTTTTTAAATCAAGGCAACAATAAAAAAATAGATTTTAATATTTCTAGCATTCCTAATATGGGAACGGCTGTTTCCTTTTCTATTCCAGTTCAATACAGTTAACAAAGCTCAAAAAACAACCAGATGTACGCGCTTATCGTAGATGATGAAACCAGAGCAAGAGAAACTATTCGTCAAATAATCCAACTCTTTTGCCCTCAAATAACAGACATAGCAGAAGCGGATACCGTAGATACTGCGGTACAGTCCATTCACCAAAGAAGACCAGATGTTTTGTTGTTAGACATTCGTTTAGGAGTAGGCAGTGGATTTGATGTCTTGAAACAGGTGCATCTCAAAGATCTTAATGTTATTTTTATTACTGCTTATGACGAGTATGCGGTGAAAGCATTTAAAGTATCTGCCATTGATTATTTACTGAAGCCTATCGATCCTGATGATTTTATAGAGGCGATAGAAAAGGCGCACCAAAAAGTAATTCAAGATTCTTTAGCGGCTCGTATGGATTTGTTTTTACACAACATTAGCCACCAAGAAACAGCCATTACCAAAATAACCCTGAATACAGCGGAGAGCTTCCACATTGTTGGAGTTGATTCCATTGTTTATTGTCAAGCGGATAAGAACTACACTACGTTCTATTTAAAGGATCAACCTCCTATTGTGGTTTCTAAAAATCTAAGAGAGTACGAAGAACTACTGCCCTCTGCTAATTTTATTCGTTCTCACCAGTCTTACCTAGTTAATCTAGAGCATGTAATTCGCTATGAGAAAGGGGAGAAAAATCATTTGGTCACAACGAATGATTGGACAGTGCCCATTTCTTTGAGAAGAAAGGAACAAGTCCTCCAAGCACTTAAGAGAATGAAATAGCGTTATTACAGTATCTCTCTACCATTTGCTCTAAAAAACCTGGATGTACACCTTAACCCTGTATTAGAGTTATAAACAACTATTCTAAAAAATGGTAATGGCCTACCCATGTCTTTACCTTTCCTTTTTTTAAGTAGATTTTTTTAAGAATAAGGTTTAACCAAATCCTATTCTGATATGGATATCAACTACCTCTATTGGTTGGTAAATAAGGTCGTATTTGCAATCATAACGACTATTCACAAAATAAGGACACTTATACATCAGAATTATGCACTTACTCATTAAGAGCATTTACTGCAGGGGAATCCTTTAATTTTGCAGTACGAAATGTTTAAAGGTGTTTTTAAGGAAACACCTTTTGTTTTAAATGCATAAAAAAAATACATGACTTTAAGATTAACAATGGTATTGGCATTATTGGTATTGGTGACACAACAATTGGCTGCACAATGGACACAATTGGGGAATGATATAGAAGGAAGTACTTCTTCTGAATATTCTGGACGATCAGTAAGTGCAAATGCGACTGGTAATATAATTGCTACTAGTAGTGTGAATTTTAGTAATACTAGAGGACGAATTAAGGTTTTTTCTTACAATTCAACCACAGGGGCTTGGGTACAATTAGGAAATAGTATCCTTGGTTCTAGTGCAGATAGATTAGGAGAAAGTGTTAGTTTAAATGCAGCAGGAAATATTATTGCAGTAGGAGGAAGTGGACGAAATGCATCCTCTTCTTTAATAGATGTAGGAGTAGTGCAAGTGTATATGTATAATGGTACATCTTGGGTACAATTAGGAAGTGATATATTAGGATCTCAGAATGTTGAGCAATTAGGCAGAGCTGTTAGTTTGAGTGCAGATGGTTTGACGTTAGCAATAGGTTCTCCTACGTATGATAATGGCACTAGATCAGCTTCAGGAAGAGTAAGAGTTTATAGGTATAATGGTAGCCGTTGGAGTTTGTCAGGTATTTTAGAAAGTACTAATGCTGGTTATGAATTAGGTACATCTGTTGATATCAGTGCAGATGGATCTACGATTGTAGCAGGAGGGCCAGGTTCTTCTAATCCTACTTTTAATTCTAGTAAAGGTAAAATGGCGATTTTTCGCCTAAATGGCGGTAGTTGGATAGAAGAGTATTCTTATATAGCACAAAATAGAGGATATAGACTGGGGGTAAATGTGACTGTTAATGCGGATGGTTCTAGAGTAGGAATTACAGTGCCAGGAGATCTTAGAAACCAACAAGGAACTGGATCAGTTCGCTTTTTTGAAAAAATAAATAATAATTGGACACAAACTAGTACAATTACTAATGTAACAAGGGGATATGGAATCGCATTAGATTCTATTGGATCTACTGTTGCTGTTGGCGTTTTGGGAGGAGCTGCTAGAGGTTATATTAATATTTATAAGAAAAATGGAACCAGTTGGACCTTTCAAGGAGGTAATATATTGGGAAATTCAGGAGATGGTTTTGGTGGAGTTCTTGATTTAAACTATGATGGATACACTGTAATTGGAGGAGCACCTAGTGCTGATTATTCGTTCAGGTCTAATGCAGGAGCAGCACGCGTCTATCGATCTCCACAGCCTTGTACTGCTAGTAATTCAAGTATAACAATAACCGCCTGTGATAGCTATATGGCACTAAGTGGCAATTATACTTTTACGACATCAGGAACCTACATGGATACAATCTCCAATACTTGTGGGGCCGATAGCATTATCACAATCAATTTAACCATCAATAACAGCAA
>JBOEFW010000016.1:0-252519 GCA_050633105.1 Aureispira sp.
GCATTCAGGTAAAAGATTCTAAAGATGGCCCTACTTGGAGTAAAATTCCTTCGTAGTTCCTCCCTATAGAGCTAATAAATGAAAGGCTTCCTTGATTCAATCAGGGAAGCCTTTTTTAATAGTACTTACTAACAAAGTTCGACCTGAAACCCAACAATACCTTTTCCAGTAGCAGATAATATGATATAACTGACTACCATATGGGGGTATAATTACTTCTTTCTACCACAATATAAATAGTCGATGGTATCAACAGGAAAAGGCCGTCCATTGGGGTAAGCTATAACTCTTTGTTTCAGATAGAAGCTATCATTTTTCCAATAGGCGTTTTTTACAAATCTATTGTCCAGACTAGGAGTTGATCTGCTATGGTTTTCTCTACTGTAACTAACAAAATTCCTAAAGTGGAAAGTTGCTCCATCCAAATTAAAATCAAGGATCGACAACAAGAGCTCTGGTTGATAAAACAATGTCCGTGTATAGTTAATGGCTATATCTTGCGTATACTAGGTATCTTTATTAACAGTAATTACCCCATAGTCATCGGAAACACTTCGTTGGGTTACTTGGAGCGTATAAAGCATTCCACTATTTGGCAACAAACGTTCCATCTCTCTTTTTCCTTTATAATTGATGGTACTGCAATTGCCCGCAGAGCCACAAGGGTCATTATACTTGATATAAACAGAGTCATAATTGTCGGCATATCGAAGCTCTAGTTTCGTAACCCCATGACTCCCCATACCATCAACATAACTAAAAGTTGTCTGATTAATAGAATCTACTTTTAAACACAATCCCAATATCTTTAAGCTATCATTTTCTATACTAATAGTCACAGAAACATCAGCCGTATCCTTCCAACTTTCATGGTCATTAAAAGTAATATCAGACAGTCCTCCTCTTCGAATTCGTTCTGCTTCAAAAATCCCCGCCAAATGAAGATAAGGAGAGACCGTTGATACAGGAGTTGGCTCAACAGTAGGTTCTTTTTTGCAAGCAAAGAAAAAAAACACTAGAGTGCACAAAACAAAAGCTGTGTTTTTTAATAGAAGCATATATTTGTTTTTTTAGCCAAAAGTAAGAGCACAGACAATTAAAGCTCAAATAGATATGCTGTTTATTTTTTAACGCCCTTGTACAAATAATAGGTTGTATCTGCTGGATTATTGAATCCATAATTATAAACAATATACTCCTGTTCTAAATAAAAACTATCATTCTTCCAATACACCTCCTGTACCTCCTTAAAGCGACTAGGTTCTCGCTTCTATGAAAGCTCTCAAAACCGTTAAACCCAAAACTAATTGAATCTAAATCAAATTGAATAGTAGATAAATCTGGGAGAATATAGAGGATTATGATAAGCACCACCAGATCTCAGACGTTTGGTATAAAAATCTCCTGCTAAGGCAGAATTCGGTATTACATTTTTATCTTTTCGACAAGCTAGCAACAGGCATATACCACTTAAAAGAATTAGTATTTTTTTTAAAGCATGTTCTAGAATATTCAGTTATAGGGGACTATTTTTTAGACGATTGATAATTAAATTTAGTTGGAAAAAGAAAGACCAAATAGACCTGCTGTCTCTAGGTTGCCCCTTTGATAGTTGTTACAATTACCTACTTATAACACGCTTTACAAAGACAGATCATTTAGTGGTATTTTTCTTCTTAGAAAACCTTTTAAATCACTTAACCCTTTTCAACAAAGAAACAATCAGTAGAAAGTTTTCAAATCAACTATTTCAGCAATGAGCCTTATTAATAAGCTTTTTTATATTTGTTTTTATCTCCTAAAAAAAAGAAAGACACATTCTTGTTGTCATTTTTCTGTTTTATCCTGTTTATCTTTGCAATAATTCTATTATTGAATTTAAACGACACATTTAACACTTAGATTATAGCAATCACTTGACTCTCCCACGAAAGTACTTTATCTTTGCATTTACAAACAACAACTCAAACCCATGCTTTTATCCCAACGGATATGGGCTGCCACTCTATTGTTCCTTCCCTTAGTAATCACTTTTGGGACACTAGTAGATGCCGTCTCTATTCCTCGTGTTGCCCTTTTATTAGTTTCTATTGCGCTAGTAAGTTTTAGCTTATTGGCAAAAGAAAAGAAAGATCTAAGAAGACATACCCAACATTTTTTCTCTAATTCTCTCGGAATTAGTCTAAGCCTCTATGTATTAATAGGTTTATGCTCTACAGGAGTGGCCTTAAGTTTTTCAGAAAGTATATGGGAATGGTTGAAGGTTTTCAGCTGGTTAAGTATCATTTTTATAAGTGCTTTTCTTCTCCAAAAGAAGGGCAGTTTATTACTTTTCTCTAAAGCAAGCCTTTTTCCTTTACTCTTGGTAGAATTGATTGGTTTAAAGGAGTTTATTGCTATTATTCCTCAATTAGACGAGGATAAAATTCTATACCTTGTTAATGCTACCTTTGAACATAAAAATCTATTGGCAACAGGTTTGGTCTTGAGTTTACCCTTTAGTTTTGTTGTTGGTTATAAAGCGAAGGAAAAAGCGTGGAAAGCATTGGCGGCCTTAGTTATGGGGTTGGCAGTGGTTCTAATTTTAATTACTCAAAGTCGTGCCGCTTGGCTAGCATTGGGTGGCGCTTGCTTTTTTGCTTTGATGGGGCTATTACTGACGCGTTCTAAACGAAAGTCTGTTTTACAGCCTCGATTTTTAGCGATTGGAGGAGGGACGCTCTGCTTAAGTTTAGGATTGGTTTGGTTGTTAAGCAGTCAACACCAAATCGCCAATGCTCCTGTGAAACGAATTCAAGCCTTGTTCACCTATGAGGACACCAAGAATGAACATACAGAAACCATTCAAGAGCGCTTCTCCCTGTGGAACAATACACTAGAAATGATTCAGGACGCGCCTGTTTTAGGGGTTGGACTAGGAAACTGGAAAATACATTTCCCTAAATACAGCATGGCAGGTTTGCGTTCCGAGCAAGGAGCCATTTTTTTTCAACGCCCTCATAACGATTATTTATGGATTGCCAGTGAAATGGGAGTTTTGGGTTTAATCGCTTATTTAGGCGTGTTGCTGAGTAGCTTGTTTTTTGCTTTTAGAATCTTAAAAAAAACAGCTCAAGAAGAGCCTTCCACCTATGCCATTACCTTGGCTATGACAAGTGGTTTGGTAGCCTTTCTTATTTTTAGCTTTTTTGATTTTCCCAAAGAGCGCCCTGTTCACCTACTATGGAGCGGTTTTATTATTGCTTTTATTAGCAAGACCTACGTATCTTTGTTTGCCAATAAAGTTGAACAAGAGCAAAAAACAAGCATCTTAGAAAATATAGTGTACATTTTTCCCATCATTGCCTTAGCAGGCATCTTTTTTGTGACACAACGGTGGCAGTCCGAATATCAACTTAAACGGGTGTTAGAGGCCAGAAAACAACAACAATATATAAGTGTTCTAGCAGGCTTAAAACAGATTAATACCAGCGTTTATGAGTTAGATCCTTCCGCAACCCCCATTGACTGCTATAAAGGTGAAGCCTTATACTTACAAAACCGTTTCCCAGAAGCTTTAGCTGCTTACCAGGCAGCCAACAAGGTACATCCTTACCATATTCATACTTTAAATAACCTAGCAACAACCCATTTTGGTTTGCAAGATATTCCTATTGCCAAAAAATACTTTGAACAAGTACTTCATTTTGCCCCCCACTTCCCAGGGGCGAATATGAATTTGGCGGCTATAGCCTATAATCAAAAGGAGATTGAACAGGCGCTTGCTTATATTGGAACCTGTGCGCCTCAGAGTTATCAAGATCCACAGTTCTTACAATTCTTAAACGCCATTAGTGCCGCTTATGGAAAGCTTCTAATGGAGAAAGAGCCGCTAAAAGCTCTTCATCCTTTCTTACAAAAATTCGCACAAGACCAAGAATGGCAAGTGAGTCTACACCAAAAGGCCCACCAACAGAACAAAACCTATAAACAACAAATTCATCTCGATTTACTTTTTGTAGCACAAGAGCAAAAGGTGATCACAGAGACAGAAGTTAAGATACTTGCTCCCCAACTTAATTAATTTTTTAAATTATTAAAATTCAAAATTATGAAACAAACATTGCTAATCCTTGTCCTTTGTTGCTGGGGAAGCTTATTTCTCAAAGGGCAATCGATTAATTCCGTTGTACCCAACCAAAGTCCAGTCCTTAGTGGGACTATATTGACGGTCAATATTTCAGGTAGCGGAACCAACTTTACAGCTGGTAGTTCTACCTATGTAACAGCTATGACAAACAATGGTCTACTTTATGGCCAAATCAATCAAAGTACCGTTACCAATACTAATTTAGAGGTTGATTTTTATGTACACTGTGGCGTCTGTGGTGCGGTTGATTTATCCGTTACTACACCAATCGATGGATCAATGAATTATGCGAACGCGTTTAGTGTTTCTTGCCCACAAATAACAGCGGTAAGTCCTAATACTGGAAGTTCAGGACAGAGCCTATCTGTTGGAATTTCGGGAACCAATATCAATTTCACACAAGGTTCTAGTACCTACTTGTATTTTTATAACAACAGTACAGGACAATACATCTATCCTAGTGGTTATAATGGCGGAACATTAGACAGTACCAACATCAACTTGAACATTCCTGCCAATAGTTGTGGCGGTTCTTATGACTTGGTTGTTTATTCTAATTCCAATAATTCTTGTTCCGCATTCTTCCCAAATGCCCTTAATGTTACTGGTCCACAAATAACAGCCGTAACTCCTAATACTGGAAATTCAGGACAAAGTCTATCTGTTGGAATTTCAGGAGCCAATATTGACTTCACACAAGGTTCTAATACCTACCTGTACTTCTATAATAACAGTACAGGACAATCCATCTATCCTAGTGGTTATAATGGCGGAACATCAGACAGTACTAACATCAACTTGAACATTCCTACTAATAGTTGTGGTGGTTCTTATGACTTGATTATTTACTCTAACAATGGGTGTTCAGCCGTTTTGCCCAATGCCTTTAATGTGACTAGTAACCTTGGACAAATTACTATGGTTAATCCAGACACCATTCAGCCTGGCCAAACCTTACCCATCCAAATTTCAGGAACAGGGGTCGATTTTACACAAGGAAGCTTGACGGTATTTTTCAGAAATACAATATCAGGAAACACCTATTATCCATCTAATTATAATTCTATTCTAACCAATAGTGTGACGGTTGATTTCTCTGCACCAAATGCAGCTTGTGCAGGAGATTACGATGTTTGTCTACGAGAGACGGCAAGTTCTTGTCCCATTTGTTTTAGCAGTGGGTTGTATATTGATACTCCTGCTGTAGCTAGAAGTATTACCAATGTCACTGCTATGCCTTCTTCACAAGTACAAGGAGGACAGCCATTAACATTGTCTATTTCAGGAACAGGCATCGACTTTACACAAGGTTCTGGACTCTATGTATATTTGGTTAATTCGGGAACAAATAATACGGTAGGCACTTCAACGCAAACACCAAATCCGCTGAATCCAAATCAAATGATGGTTACTTTTAATTCTATACCTTATGATTGTGGAACCTATGATTTGAAGATTTATGATATTAATGCCTGCAATGGTGGCCTTTTAGTCTATCCAAATGCAGTCACTGTAACCAGTACTTTAAATCCTGAATTAGTCTACGCCATCCCAGCACCTGCACCAAGCCAAGGACAGTTAAGGTTGCGTTTATCGGGTTTGGATATTGATTTCACACAAGGATCATCTATGTTATCCGTTCGTTTAATCAGTCCTTCAACGGGAGCAATATTGACAGGTAGTAATCTTCTTCCAGCTAGTTGGAGCAGCGCTAATGCCATCGTTGATTTCTCTCCTACAGCTAGTCAATGTGGTTATTATAATTTGGAAATTAGTAATGTACCAACAGGTTGTGGAGGAACAACTACTGTTACTTATAGCCGCTTAATTGGTGTAAACATTGCTAACTGTGGTAACAATACACCTTTCCAAACGGTATTAAACACACATTCTGTCAGAAGCACCCCAATCACTACACGACCAAGAGTAAACAGTGAAACCAATACGCCAATTGGGGTCGATGACTTACAAATTCTCAATGATTCTAAACTAGGAAGTGACCAACTTTCTGTTCAAGCATTTCCTAATCCAATGAACCAGCATACCAGTATATTGGTACAAGGAGAAAGCCAACAAGTTTTGAACTTTGCTTTGTATGATATGCTAGGACAAGTTGTTAAACAGACTTCCTTTAAAGTCAATGAAACTTTATCTATCAACAGAGATAACTTGCCTGCTGGAATGTATGTTTATAGAGTGTTAGATGCAACAGGAAAACCACTTCATGTTGGCAAACTAGAGATGCAATAGAATCCTCTATTGTTATTCTAAATAACTGTAAGATAAGAAAAGACCATCCAAGTTGGATGGTCTTTTCTCTTTTGTAAGGGGCTTTCAGCTCCCTAGCATAGTCCACAAAATCTTGAAAAATAAAAGGGCTCTTCTTACTTCTTCTGTCCTTGGTATAAATAATAGGTTGTATCTGCGGGAGTAGATCTGGCTCTTTTTGACAAGCGAATAAGAAGAGCACTAACACAAAAAAACTAGTATAGTTTTCTTTTGAAAAAGCATAGAATTCAATTCTTTGGTGAGGTGGGGAGTAATGGTAGGACTCTAAAAAATTGCTTTTGGTTGGAAATCTCCAATAAAAAAAGCAATGTCTTCAAAAGAGGACATTGCTTTTTATTAAATTATATTTTTTAGCAGAACCTTAGATAATCAAGCGCATTGGCTCTTCCAAGATAGCTTGTAATGTTTGTAAGAATTTAGCGCCAGAAGCACCATCTACGACTCTATGATCACAAGAAAGCGTGACTTTCATAAAGTTAGATTCCTTCACTTCTCCATTGTCTAGAACCAAACGAGGCTTAATTGCTCCAACAGCCAAAATACAGGCATCAGGAGAATTGATAATAGCCGTGAATTCGTCAATACCAAACATCCCCAAGTTAGAGATGGTAAAGGTATTGCCAGACATTTGCTCTGGTGTCAATTTGCGATCGCGGGCTTTACCAGCCAAATCGCGAATTTCTGTTGCAATTTGAGAAAGGGATTTGGTATCTGCATTTCTAACCACAGGTACCACCAAACCTTCATCAATAGCAACAGCCACACCCATGTTCACATAGTTAAAGGTACGAATAACATCCCCTTGCCAAGCGGCATTAATGCTTTTATGTTCCTTCAAAGCCTTAGCAGTAGCTTTTACGACAAAGTCATTAAACGAAATTTTAGTATCCGATAAACCATTGATTTGCTTGCGCGTTGCCATCAATTTATCCATGCAAATTTCCATCGTCAAATAGAAGTGTGGAGCAGAATACTTGCTCTCTCCCAAACGGCGTGCAATAACTTTACGCATTTGGCTCACTTTTGTATCTTCATAAGCGCCTTCTGGCTCTGGCAAGGTGATCGGCTGGTTATTCGTTACAGGAGTTGCGACAGGAACCGTCTGTTTTGCTAATTTCAAATGTGCCTCAATATCGCGTTTCACAACACGGCCATCATCGCCTGTACCTTTTACATCGGCTAAGTTAATTCCTTCTTCTTTAGCCATTGCTTTTGCCAAAGGAGAAGCTTTGATGCGACCATCTTCTGTACCAGAATTTTGGTTCGCTTGGTGTTCTTGTAGTGGCTTAACCACTTCTTGCAATACTTCTTCAGAAGGTATTTCAGTCGTGTTGTCATTAGGAGCAGCATTGCCATCTTGCTCGGCAGCTAAAGCGGCTTTGTAATCCTCTCCTTCTTGCCCAATAATAGCAATGACAGCATCCACAGGCAACGCATTGCCCTCTTCTACTCCAATATAGAGTAATACGCCATCATAAAAGCTGTCAAATTCCATTACAGCTTTATCCGTCTCAATTTCTGCTAGCAATTCACCAGACTCTACAGCATCACCGACACTTTTGTGCCAGGCAACTAAAGTGCCTTCCTCCATGGTGTCGCTCAATGCGGGCATACGTACTATTTCTGCCATTGTAATCGTTTTTTTTGGGAGTTGTAAGATAGTCTGCGAAATTGTCTTTCAACAACTTCCTTATTAATGTTTTTTTCTACTCTTTGTAGTCTTAAGTCTTAACGATCATCTTATAAGAAGAATATTTAATCGCTGCAAAAATTAAGATACTGGACTAAAGATAGTAAGGTTTTTTTACTCTAATAAAATTGAATCGCTTTATTTAGCGTTACCTATACAGGAATTCCATTGCCATTACTAAAAACAATACAACCATGCGCTTACAATTATGTTCATTAGCCCTCCTTTTCCTCAGTCTAGCTGCTTGTCAAGAAGAACAAAAATACTCCTTAGAAGAGTTGAGTAAGAATACATTCAACCAACTGGAACTCCCTGTTGCTGAAAAAATGGAACGAGAGGACTACTTGAAACTCTTTGAAACCTTTCAAGAATTTTCTGTTGAAGCCATTAAAACCCATCTTACCAATCAACCCATCAATTTACAAGAAGCCTCTTTCGGTTTTTATTATTTGGCCAATGCCTATGCCAAAGAAAATCAACTAGAGCAAGCTTTATTATACCACGAAATAGCGGCCAAACAATACTTCAACCCTCAATCCTACCTCAAACTAGCCGAGCGAGAATACTTCGTAACCAAAGATTTTAAACAAGCCTTTCATTACTTGCACCACGCCCTAGAAATCAGTCTAGAAATAACAGACAACAATCGCAGCCATCCCATTGCTCAAAATATCCGAAACAAAAGCCAATTCCTATTACAAGAGTTAGAACAACTGGCCACAAAAGGCGCCTTTGATAGAACCGCTACATGGAATGCCCTAAAAGAAGTCATGACAGAAAAAATTGAGCGTTTTCGCAAAATGTACCACCTAAAGGGCACTCCTGTTCAGTAAGCCTTACAACAAGCAACCCATCAACAACAGTTGTTATATGTAGTTTCTCCTATCTTGGGATTAATATTAATTATCTCAAGCTACCATAGTAGCATTATTTGTTATAAAAAACAATAAAAAGACACTATAGTAGCATTTACGATGCAATTTCCTTATCTTTGTATTCTAAATTAATAGTAGTTATGGGACAATATGGAGATCAAAAATCACCTAAAGAAATAATGATTCTTTTATCAAAAAATATCTTAGCCTTAAGAAAACAGAAGAAAATGTCTCAAAGGGAATTGTCAGAGAGATCAGGAGTAGCTTATGCTAGTATTCGGAAATTCGAGTCAACAGGTATTATTTCTCTTGAGTCACTTCTAAAGGTCTGTGAAGCTCTCAAGCGTCTGACAGACTTTGAATCAATATTGCTCCCAAGCGATATGAAACGAAAAAAAGATTTATTTGATTATTAATTATGGCAGTAACTAAACTCGACGTATATATACAGTTTTCTAAACAAGAAGAACTCATAGGCCAGCTCGTTTTAGATGGTCGGAGTATATTATTTAAATATAGTGATGCTTATTTAGAAACAGGAGAAAACATCTCTCCTAATCAATTAGACTTTGATGATAATCCTCAAGAGACTACAAATAATCCATTCAATGGACTCTTTGGCGTGTTTGCAGACTCTTTACCCGATGCTTGGGGGTATTTGCTAATTAAGAAACGCCTTAGTGCTGATAGGATTGCCATTGAATCTCTCAATGCGTTGGACCATTTGACATTTGCGGGGAAAAACAGTATGGGAGCACTACAGTACAGACCAAGTGTTGGGTTAGAACAGGACGCTATAGAAATTAATTTAGATGAACTAAATAACAACATTTCTGAAGTCCTCCAGGGTAAGAGTAGTATCGTAATTGATGAAATGTTCGGAAGGGGAGGTAGTCCTGGAGGAGCACGGCCCAAAATTTATGCAGGATATAATCCGAAGACAGATTCAATTATCAGTGGCATTGCTAATCTACCAGAAGGATATGAACACTGGATCATCAAATTTGCAGCACATGTAAACTCGAAAGATATCGCCAATATAGAACTGGCTTATTATAAAATGGCGTTGGATTCAGGGATTGAAATGTCAGAGTGTAGAGTGTTTAATAGTGAGAATGGGAACAGCTATTTTGGAACCAAACGATTTGATCGTATTGGGAATGACAAGCTTCATATGCTCTCAGCTGCAGGACTTCTTCATGATGACTATCAGCATAGTGCACTTGACTATGGACATTTAATTTTCCAAGCTAAGAAGCTAACAAATAACGCACAAGCTGCTGAACAAATGTTCCGTAGAGCTATTTTCAATGTTCTTTCACATAACCGTGATGATCATTCTAAAAACTTTGCATTCCTAATGAATCCAGAAGGAGTCTGGTCACTTGCACCAGCATATGACTTGACATTCTCCTCATCTTCTCAGGGCTATCATAGTACAGCATGCGCTAAGAACTATGTAGATCCAGGAAGGAAAGAATTAGAGGAATTGGCGAATGCTTTATCGATCAACAAAGCAAATGTAACTATAGATGAAATAAAAAGTATCATCAATCGTTGGAGAGTATATGCTGAATCGTCTGGAGTTTCTGAAACATCAATAAAAACTATAGAAACGAGTTTGAATACCATTCGTTTGAAATTTTAGATCATATCCAAATTTCATAAATGACTTTTTCAAAAGAAGAAATCAAAATTCAATTTCGTACACGAATCACAATGAGTTAAATTTCTAGGGAGTTTCTGAAAAAGAATATTACCAGTACAAAATTTTAATTATACAATTAAAGGGATTTCATTTTAAAAAATACCTGCGATTCTCGGTTTGTTTTTTTACAATATAAAAACACATAATAGTCAAGATGATGATTCATTTTTTGAACTTACTGAACTTTCAATAAATAAGTCATAGTTTTGTTTTTGAATATTTTATAAATTTATTTTTCTTTAAACCAAAAATCGCTGAAAAAATACCATTTGCAGGGGTAAAAATGAGTCTTTCACTCCTACCCCTCACAAAATCACAGATTTTTCTATATTAAGTGACTAAAACTTTATCCGTTGTGCGATCGTACAGAATATACTAGCGTTATTGATGGGTTGCCTCCATAAAAACTAAAAACCAAACTAATACTGCCCTTCCTTAGCAAGACGACGCTCTTCCTCAATTTGTTGCAAAGCCAATTGAGCATTTGGTGTCGGATATTCTCCTGACAAACAAGCCATACAAGTATTCAAACCCATCGCATCAAACTGCTCTTTGAGCTCTTCTAAAGATTGATAAACCAAAGCATCCGCTCCAATGTAGTTACGAATCTCCTCATTTGTTCTATTCGCCGCAATCAGCTCTGTTGTGACCGACATATCAATCCCGTAAATACAAGGATGCAATAATGGTGGAGCAGCAGAAATAAAGTAAATCTCCACAGCACCAGCTTCTCGTAAAATTTGTACAATGCGTTTAGAAGTGGTTCCTCGAACAATAGAATCATCTACCACCGCTACTTTTTTACCTTCTACTGTTTTGGCAATAGGATTGAGCTTTCGCTTAACAATATCTTCGCGCTCTGACTGCTTAGAAGAAATAAAACTACGACCAATGTAGTTGCTTTTTACTAAGCCTCGGCGATGAGGAACGCCCAATTCCTCCGCTAAACCAGAAGCCGCAAAATAGCCCGAAGTAGGCACATCAATCACAATATCAGGCTTCAAACCAGCCTCTTTTACTTTCTCTGCCAATTGGCGGCCCATTTTTACGCGTTGTCCAGCCACTAAACGAGTATGTAAATAAGAATCCTCTCGTGCAAAATAAATGAATTCAAATACACAAAAACGCTGCTCTATTTTATGGCCGTGACGGCTGTGTACAGTTTTGTCCTTATCAATAAAAATCATCTCTCCAGGAGCCAAATCACGAACCACTTTATAACCCAAATGATCAAAACAAACGGTCTCTGAAGCCACACCATAAACAACCCCTTCTGCCGTTTCTTTCTTCCCTAAAATAAGAGGACGGATACCATTGGGATCACAAAAAGCCAATAAGCCATGATTAGCAATAATAGAAACCACAGAATAAGCTCCTTGCACACTTTTTTGAGTTGCTTCTACTGCATCAAAAATGTCATCAGGACTTACTTTCCCTAGATCTTTAGAAGAGCGCAATTCGGACACAAACGTATAAAGAATCAACTCCAAATCATTAGTGGTATTGGGTAGAATATGATGCTCACGATAAAGCTGTTCACTGATTTCCTCAAAATTCGTCACATTACCATTATGCGCCATAGAAATCCCAAAAGGATAATTCGTACCAATAGGTTGGGCATTTTTTAGCTCATTAGAACCATGAGTTGTGTAACGGACATGTCCAATACCAATGTCCCCTAACAACCGCTCCAAGTGCTTCTCTTCAAATACATTGTTGACCAAGCCCAAGCCCTTCTTCTCATGAAAAAGTTTTTTAAACGTAGTAATTCCCGCTGCATCTTGTCCACGATGTTGCAAAGCCGTTAAACCCATCATCAGATCGTACACAATTCTTTCTCGTCCTATAAAACCTACAATTCCACACATAATAGTATAAATTATTGCGGAGGCTGAACTGACAACCTTCCTATAAAACAGAGTGCGAACACTCCAAAAAATATTAAAATAAAAGGCAAAAGATCCAACTAGGATACTTCTTATAGAATGCTTTTAATCGCTTGACTGTAACTCGTATGTTCAACGGCCAAGCCACGATGTTTCACTTCGTCTAAACTGGTTGCTCCGCGCAAATCAACTGGATACTGCGCTATAATTTGCCCTGTATCTAAGCCTTCATCCACATAATGCACGGTAATTTTAGTCGTCTCTAAGCCCTTCTCAAAAGCCCATTCATAACCATCTAAACCTTGGTGCTCTTGTGTATCCGCAGGGTGAATATTGATAATGCGCCCTTTATACGCCTCTACCAACACAGGCGATAGTACGCGCATATAGCCCGCCAAGATGATATAATCAGGTTGCTCCAAACTCAACATACTTACAATTTCTCGATCAAAGGTTGTTCTTTTTTTTCCTTTAGAAGAGAAGGCGATTGTTGTTAAACCAGCAGCATGAGCCGTGTCCAAGCCAGCAGCATTAACCTTATTGGAAAAAACCAATACAATTTCGGCTACGTCCTTCAAAATACCTGTTGCACAAGCACTAATAAGGGCATTCATATTACTACCTCGCCCAGAAATAAAGATGGCTAATTTCTTTTTCATGATTTTGTTACTTGTATAATCCTTTGTGTTCCCGCTGTCCAATATCTTTTCTATAAAAATGGCCTTCAAAATGCACTTGTTCACAAGCTCTATACGCCTTATCAATGGCCGCTTTTAAAGTATTCCCTTGGGCAACAATGTTGAGCACACGCCCACCATTATTACACAATTGACCATCGACCAAACGCGTTCCTGCTTGAAAAACCAAGGCGTCTTTCTGAGCAGACTCTAAGCCCTTAATCGGAAAACCTTTTTGATATTTTTTGGGATACCCCCCCGACACTTGGACTACATCTACAAAGTAGCCTTCCTCAAATTCTAAGGTTAAGTCTCCTAAACGACTTTCCAAACAAGCTTTGACAACTTCCGCTAAATCTGTTTTTAAAGCAGGTAATAAAACTTCTGTCTCTGGATCACCAAAACGCACATTGTATTCTAATAATTCTGGGCCATTCTCCCCTAACATCACTCCAAAATACAGCACCCCTTTATAATCCATCTGCTCCGCCTGAATCCCGCGCAAGGTAGGTGCAACAATTTTTTCTTCTATTGCAGCAGCTAAGGTTTCATTCCAAAAAGGCACAGGGCAAAAAGCCCCCATTCCACCTGTATTGGGGCCTTTATCCCCATCTAATAATTGTTTGTGATCCTGAGAAGGCAGCAAAAGACGAATGCTTTGCCCATCAGTAAAACCAATGAGCGACACTTCATCGCCTTCAATTTTATCTTCAATTAAGAACGAACATTCTTCGCCATACTGTTCCCGTATTTCATCCAAACCATCCAAGGCTTCTTGGATATTATCACACACAAAAACTCCTTTTCCTGCGGCTAAACCATCATACTTGATGACCAAATCACCATCCATCTCATGGACAATTTCTTCCGCATCACTTACTTCAGAGAAGGTATGAAAAGCCGCCGTAGCAACGCCATACTTTTTCATAAAGTTCTTAGAAAAAATCTTAGAACCTTCCAATTGCGCGGCTTGTTGACTTGGCCCTAATGCCTGAATAGCTGTTCCTTTAAAAAAGTCTACAATTCCAGCTGCCAAAGGCACTTCTGGTCCTACAAAAATATACGCAATCTCTTCTGCTTCGCAAAATTGCTGAATGGCATCAAAATCCAAAATATCCATTGGATGGCTGTTGGGAATGCCATCATTCCCTGGCAAGGTATAAACGGATGCTTGCCCCAAGGTTTGAGCCAACTTCCAAGACAACGCATGTTCTCGGCCACCAGAGCCAATAATTGCTATTTTCATATTCCTTAGTTATACTTGATTGTTAATCAAGTCTATTGTTCTTATTATAAATAATTGGTTAACGATCCCTATGCCATAGCTTCGCGAGCTGCGTTTAAGGTCAAATCACAAATTCTCACCGCATCTCCAATATAATCCACACTCTCCAATTGATAAATACGCGCTTTCACCGCCTCATCAATGTCTAGCCCTTTTACCAATTCCATCAACATTTCTCTAGTTGGCTTTTGCCCACGAGAAACCTTTTTGAGTAAAGTATAAGGATCATCAACTCCTACGATTTTTAGAATCGTCTGAATAGGTTCTGTTAGCAACTCTGGACTGTCGTCTAATTCTTGACGGCAATTCCCTTCATTAATTTTTAATTTATTCAAACCACGCAACAGTTCTGTCATCCCCAAAGAAGAATAAGACAAAGCCGAACCCATATTTCGTTGAACGGTAGAATCAGAAAGATCTCGTTGCATTCTAGAACGGCATAATTTGTCCGACAAGAAGGTCAACATGGAATTCGCTAACATCAAATTTCCTTCGCTGTTTTCGAAGTTAATAGGATTCACTTTGTGCGGCATGGTAGAAGAACCAACCTCTCCTGCTTTTACTTTTTCTGAGAACAAGTCCTTAGAAATGTACAACCAACAATCCACATCCAAATCCGTCACAATGTTATTGATTTGACGCGTCCAATTAAAATAGGTCGCAAACGTATCGTGGTCCTCAATTTGTGTGGTGGCAATATTCGGTTCCAAGCCATGTTCCCGCAAGAAATCATGGGCAAAAGTCAGCCAATCAAAGGCGGGGAATGCCGCCAACATTGCCGAATAATTACCTACTGCCCCATTGATTTTCCCTAGAAAAGTAAAGTTTTTTAGTTCTTTATAAATACGCGTAATACGGTTTACAAAAACAGCAATTTCTTTGCCCGCCGTACTAGGAGAAGCTTTTTGACCGTGGGTACGACAAGGGAAAGGAATGCTTTTCCAAGCCTCTGCCAATTCCATTAATTTATGGAGCACCTGCTCTATTTGAGGCAAGTGCTGTTCTTCCAAATAATCTTTTAGCATAAATGTATACGCTAGATTATTCGCATCTTCTGATGTCAAAGCAAAGTGCAACATATTCACATCACGCAACTGCGTGCGCTCGCGCAAGAAGATTTCACAGGCCTTTACATCATGATTGGTTACGCGCTCAATTTCCTTGATACGCGCATAATCTTCTGCCGTAAAATTGTCCATACAATCTTGGATATTGGCTTTCTCTGTCGCATTAAGCGGCTCAAATAAACCTGTATTATCCAAGGCCAATACATATAAAAGTTCCACTTTGCAGCGGTAATACATCAAGCCTTTCTCAGAGAAATAAGCTCGGTGAGGAATTAGTTTCCCAGCATAGCGCCCATCTAAGGGGGATATAGCATCAGTTATCATGTTCAATTGATTAATAGTCTAATAGAAGTTGTAGGGCGCCATTGGAATGGCGCCCTACAACATGTATCCTACAAATGTACCCTAAGCAATAAGGCCATGCTTCTTCAAATTCTTATTCAAACGCTCTTGAATAGGCGTACTAGGCAACAACAAAGGTTCCCCAACTACTCTTTGGTAGATTTCTTGGTAACGGCGGCTTGTCTCCTCTATCACTTCAGGTGCCAAACTATTGGGTACTTCTCCTGCTACTTTATTTTGCAACATCCATTGACGCACAAACTCTTTGTCAATTTGCTCTGCTGTAGTAGGATTGGTCTCATAATCGGCCACATTCCAAAAACGAGAAGAATCAGGAGTGTGCATTTCATCAATAATAATCAACTGCCCATCTAACAACCCAAATTCATATTTGGTATCTACTAGAATGATTCCTCGTTCTTTCAAAAATTGACTACCAAAAGCAAAAAGTTCTAAAGCTTTTTGCTTCATTTGGGTGTAGATTTTTGGAGCAACTAAACCAGCAGCAATGATTCCCGCTTCATCAATAGCTGTGTCGTCCTTATCTTTTGTTGTTGGTGTTAGAATAGGACTTTCAAAGGCTTGATTTTTAGTTAACCCTTCTCCTACTGTTACCCCACTAAAACTACGCTCGCCTGCTTCATACCCTCTCCACATTGATCCAGTGAGGTAGCCGCGCACGACCATTTCTACTCGAATAGGCTCCGCTTCTTTGACCAAGGTCGCACAAGGGTCTATTTGTTTGACAATATGGTTGTCAATGATAGAAGCTGTTTGTCCAAACCAAAAGTTAGCGATGCCATTCAATACCGCTCCTTTTGTTGGAATTGGTGTTTCTAATACTTTATTAAAAGCAGAAAGGCGATCTGTAACCACAATCATTCGTGTTTTTTCATCAATACGAATGCTGTCTCTTACTTTCCCTTGGTGAATAGTTTCTAATTCAGAAGAAACAAATTTGGTTAAGCAATCCATGTTTTGTTATAATTTTTAGTGCTCTATTTTTTGGATTATCCAATTGTCCTAATGCTTAAAGTGGCGTGTTCCTGTAAAGACCATCGCTACATTGAGGTTATCACAAGCAGCAATAACTGATTTGTCACGAATAGAACCACCAGGTTGTACCACTTTACGAATGCCTTCTGCTGCCGCCAATTCTACATTATCAGCAAAAGGGAAAAAGGCATCAGAAATCAACCAAGCATTCGACAATTCTTGTGCTACATACGCTTCAAAACCTTCCGCTGCTCCTGTATATTCCTTCTGTAAATTCTCCCGACTTTTCTCAATAGAAAGTTTGGTGGCAATTAAGCGGTTAGGTTGTCCTGCTCCCATTCCCAGCAATTGGGCATAGCCATCTTTGAAACGTACAATAGCAATGGAGTTCGATTTGATGGTTTTGATGGCGCGTAAGCCAAACTCAATCAACGCTTGCTCGACCGATAAATCAGCCGTTGTTGCAGTAACAACGTCTAATTTTGTGTGCAACTCATTATCGGTATCTTGTGCCAATAAACTACCATTGAGGTAACGATAATCCACCGATGTATCTAATACCGCTGCATCAAACTGAATGATGCGTAGGTTTTTATGCTGTTGCAAATAAGCCAAGGCATCTTCTGTAAAAGCAGGCGCAACCACTACTTCTACAAACTTGCGTTTACTTTTATCTGCATTGTCCAATTCAAAGAACTGCACGGTCTCTAAAGTCACTTTTCTATTAAAAGCGATAATGGAACCAAAGGCAGAAATTGGATCCCCTGCCCAAGCTAGACGCAATAAATCCGCTTGGTCGTCTCCTTCACACAATCCACAAGGGTTGCTGTGTTTGATGACAGCACAAGCAGGGCGTATCGCTTCTCTAATGGACTCAATGGCACCATTGATGTCTAAAATATTATTAAACGACAAGGCCTTACCATGCAAAACATTCATATCATACAAAGAGGCCGCTGGCCCTGTTTGGCGATAGAACTGTGCTTTTTGGTGGCTGTTCTCTCCATAACGCAAGACTTTGCCTTGTTCAAAACGCAGACGTAAGGAAGCAACATCTTCTTCTTTGTCCATTGTGGTTGCAATCAGCGCATCATAATCCGCGGTATGGTTGAAGGCGCTTGTCATCATTTTCTTACGAAAAGCATAACTAGTCGCCCCTTCATTGGCCTTTAATTCTTCGCTCAATGCCGCATAATCGCTAGGCTGTGTGAGTGTTGTTACGTACTTGAAATTCTTGGCAGCCGCACGAATCATCGTTGGGCCTCCAATATCAATGTTCTCAATCAACGTCTCAAAATCAGCGCCTTGCTTCAACACTTGCTCAAAAGGATACAAGTTGCACACCACCAAATCAATGGCTTTAATATTTAAACCCGCTGCCTCTTCAGCATCTTTGACACGATCAAACAAAAGTGCCGACTCAATATTAAAAGAGATGGTTTTCATACGGCCACCAAAGGCTTCTGGATTACCTGTTACACTACTGATATCAGTAGTCACAATACCTGCGGCTTCCAACTGGCGCTGGGTACCTCCTGTAGAGATAATTTCGCAACCTAACCCCACTAATGTTTGTGCTAATTCTACAACGCCTGCTTTGTCAGAAACGCTAATTAATGCCCGTTTAATAGGAACCAAAAGATCCATGTTGTTGTGTTATTTTGATTGATGGTTATAAAAAAAATAGAGTCTGCTTGGATTGCTTCCGAGCAGACTCTAGATGGCCTAGACCATTGGCCTTGTAAAAACATTACAAGAGTAAAAATTATATTTTATTGTATTGGTACTGTGAAAGCCCGTTTTCATTGGTTAGCATTCAAGTAATAAGATAGCAACTGTTGTTCAATAAAGAGCTACAGCTTTTTTCTAATTCGACTGCAAAGGTAACTTTTGCTGGCGGATGTGCTGTACAATATTGGTAAAAATTTGCAGCCCTTCTCCTTTTTCGTCGTGTTCTGGTTGTGTTCGTTTAATCTGTCCCCAATTGGGGTGATTATACAAACTCAAATACGCTTCTGGATGAGGCATTAAACCAAATACTTGCCCAGATGGATCACTCAGTCCAGCACAGTTCAAAGTACTGCCATTAGGATTCGCAGGATAAACACTAACTGGTCGCCCTTCTGCATCGCAATACGTCAAGCAATTGAGCCCTTTGTCCACGACCGCTGTTTCTACTGTCTTATCCAACAACAACAACTTGCCCTCGCCATGACGAATCGGCAAAGCCATTTGTTGAATTCCTTTTAAGAAAGGCGTATTGGTTTGGTTATTCACTTTACAATAAACCCAGCGATCTTCAAAATGCCCTGAGTCATTTTGCGCTAAGGTCGCTTCTGCTTCTACTTGGCGGTTGGTATTGGGCAACAACCCCATACGTACCAACATTTGAAAGCCATTACAGACCCCCAAAATATATTTCCCTGCCGCTAAAAAGGTATTGATTTCATCCATCAACACTTTTCCAGAAGGCAGTTTTTTGTATTTTATTTTATTAGAAACAACTTTACCTGAAGCCAAATCATCTCCAAAAGAAAACCCTCCAGGGAAATTGAGCAAATCATAGTCATGGATAGACACTTGCCCCGTTAATAAGCCATTTAGATGGACAATAACTGGTGTTGCTCCTGCCATCGTATAAGCAGCGGCCATTTCCTCTTCGCAATTGATGCCAAATCCAGTGATGATAAGCGCCTTTACAGGAGGCGTTGTAATACTGTTTTTTGTGTTCATTGTATGCTTTGTTTGTCCTTTGATTATTATAAGATCAACCCTTCTGACCAGGCTTTCAATAATTTGTCGGTGCCTATTTGGATTAAGTTTTCCTGCTGGGCAGTCACCACCACTTGTTGTTGTTGTGTTACTTTTCCTAGTAAGAACGCCCGTTCTCCTAACACGGCTTCAAATGCGGCTTGATTTTCTGGGGCAACAGAAACCACCAAACGCGAGTGGGATTCAGAGAACAACTTAATGGTATTAGAAACCTTTCCTAAGGTTCCCAAATCAATTTGAGCGCCCAATTCTCCGCCAAAAGCAGATTCGGTTACGGCCACAGCCAAACCACCATCTGATAAATCATGACTAGAAGCAATCAAATTCGCTTCATTGGCTTTCATAATGGCCAAGTACAATGCTTTTGCACGTTCTTTTCTGACTTGAGGAACATTGGCTCCCAATTCTCCTAACAAACTATAAAACTCCGAACCACCTAACTCATTATAGGTTTCTCCTAATTGGTAAATCAAATCACCCGCTGCTTTGAACTCTGATGTAATCGATTGACGCACATCTTGCATCTTGGCAGTCATAGAATAAAGAATGGTAGGCGGTACAGATATTTTCTGTCCATCTGCCTTGAAATCATTCTTCATACTGTCCTTACCTGATGTCAATGGGATATCAAAGTAGGTCGCCATGTCATACAACGCTTGGCACATCTGCACCAACTTTGCTAGTTTTTGTTTGCCATCTGGGTTACTCTCAGGATGATAATCAGAATCTGGTACACAGAAATTATCATTCACCGACCAAAAAATACCATCTCCTGCTTCGGTATTTGGCAAACGCCCTCCCGCAGAGATAATCTGGCGGATCGCTTCATCAAATGCCCCTGCTGACATTTCATAAGCATCAATGTCTCCGTATCTTGGCAAGATACCATTGGATACAGCAACTCCTTCATAACTGTCAAATCCAAAACGCAACACAGCTGCATCTTGAGGTGCTTTTCCTGCTGGGCCCATCAAAGGCTTCACAATAGATTTTCCTTTCACCTCATGGTCATAACGACGAATGATAGAAGCTCTAGAACAAATGTTCAAGCTGCCCATCAATTGGAGGAGGGTTTTATTATAATCTAAGTCACTGTTGAGGATAGGCTCCGATAAGTTGGGCTTTTTCCAAGCAGCTTGCATAACTTTTTGTGGATCACCTTCGTGTAAGAACACCATATCCAAGTAGGCTACTTGCTGCTCTTCATAACGAATGTCCAAAAAACCTGTATCTGTAAATTCGCCGATATCGGTCAATTCTACTTCCATAAAGGCCGCTAAATCGAACAAGGCTTTGCTGTGCTTGGGTTCAATTACCAAAGACATGCGCTCTTGCGATTCTGAAACAAAGATTTCCCAAGGCTTTAACCCTGCATATTTTAAAGGAACTTTCTCTAGGTCTACAACAGCACCACCAGAAATAGTGGCCAACTCTCCAATGGAAGAGGACAAACCACCTGCGCCATTATCCGTACTACATTTTACCAATCCTTCCAAGCAAGCTTTGACTAAAAAATCAGCTACTTTCTTTTGAGTGATTGGGCTTCCAATTTGTACCGCAGAAGAAGGAGAATGCTCATCAATTTCTATGGAGGAAAACGTAGCACCATGAATGCCATCTTTTCCAACACGGCCACCAGCAACAACAATTCTATCGCCTGCATCAATTGGCTTCTCCCAAGACGGAGCGCCTTTATAATCATAAGGCATCAAGGCTCCTGTTCCACAATACACC
Organism: Aureispira sp.; assembly: GCA_050633105.1. Classification (GTDB taxonomy): domain Bacteria; phylum Bacteroidota; class Bacteroidia; order Chitinophagales; family Saprospiraceae; genus Aureispira. Next base: position 21,451 of record JBOEFW010000016.1, read on the forward strand.
AATGGTTTACCACTGTAGCGGTTGTCAAAAACAACAGAACCATTAACCGTTGGTACTCCTGATTTATTGCCTCCATCTTCAATACCCGCTACCACTCCTTCCATAATTTGGCGAGGATGCAATTGACCTGTTAATAAAGGTTGATCGTAATTTGGATCGCCAAAACACAATACATTGGTATTGAACAAAAGGCGAGCGCCTCCTACTCCTGTAGCCAATGGATCGCGGTTGTTTCCTAAAATTCCAGTAATGGCTCCACCATAAGGATCTAAAGCGGAAGGGGAATTATGGGTTTCCACTTTCCAAACAAACAATTGATTGTCAGTTGCTTTTACGACTCCTGCATTATCAGAAAAAACCTTCACTAACCAATCGTTGCCGTTAGCTTCTAGGCTTTCTTGTACTTTGCTGGTAGTACCTTTAATAAAGGTTTTAAACAAAGAATTAACGGTATGTTCCTCACCTGTTTGTTCATCTTTATAATGAATAACGGCATTAAATTCTTTGTGTTTACAGTGTTCTGACCAAGTTTGCCCTAAGATTTCTAGCTCACAATCGGTTGGTTCTTGTCCTAAACCAACTTCTTGACGCGCGTCTTGGGTCGTCTTAGCTTGATAATGTTGCACAATAGCTTTCATCTCTGCCAAATTCAAGGCCAAGACTTTTTTGCGAGAAAGCTCTAACAACGCGTCATCTGACAAATCTAGATTAACCGTTTCTACCGTCCGATCTGCTTCTAGGCGCACCTCTGGTACATAAGCCTCGATTCCCCAAGCATTGTTCTCCTGTTGGGCGTAAGTAAAATGATTAATGAGGGGATTCCCCAATAAGCGTTTGGCAATTTTTTCTAGTTGCTCTTGAGAAAGTTTGTTCTCAAAATAATACAAGCGTTGTGTAAAAATACGCTGTGTATGTACATCCGCATCCGTGTTGAAAAAATCCGCCCAAGCCATCTGTGCAGACATTCCTTCATCATCAGTTACGCCTGGCAACTGTGCCACTCCAATAAAGGACTGATACCCCTCTGGATGCTCCCAAGCGTTAATAATAATTTTGTCCGTGACAACATCGCGAATACAGCGGTTGGCATAAGCCTCTAGCTGTTCTAAGCTACTGTCATACTTGATTGAAAATCGTTTGGCGGTTTTGACCGCGCCAGTTTTAATACCGAGCTGCTGGGCAGCTTTTTGGGCAACTTGCTCGCCTTTGGTGTCTCTAATGTTTGACTTTAAGACAACTTGGATAGAGGCCGTCATTTCTGTGTCTGTTGTTTTGATGAAAACCAATATGTTTATGGTGTACTTTTAGGCGTGGCGGTAGACAATACAGTTGGCGTGCATTCCTGCTCCGACAGAAGCAAAAATAACAATATCCCCTTTGTTAATGCTGTGGCCATCCATAACACCCTTCATAATCAAATCTAGTACCGTTGGAACAGTAGCTGCGGAGCTATTTCCTAATTTGTGTACCACTAGAGGCATCATTTCCTCTGGGTAATCCTTGTAGCCATTCAACTCATACAAACGGCGTAGGATAATTTTATTCATTTTCATATTGGCTTGGTGCATGACAAATTTGTCTACATCTTCCAATTTTAAGCCTGCTTTTTCAAGGCATTCATTCATAGCATCAGGTACTTTGGTAACCGCATAGCGGAATACTCCTTTGCCATACATACGAATGTATTGTCCTTCCGTCTCTAGCTTAAGCGAATCTCCCATTTTGAGATAATCTGCCTCTCCTAAACTATCAGAAACGGTGATGTGTGATAAAACACCTGTTCTTGGTAACTCTTCTGTTTGCTCTACCGCTTCCAGAATAGCAGCTCCTCCACCATCAGCAAACAACATCCCATCAATATCATGAGGGTCAGTCATTCTAGAAACAGTATCTGCTCCTACTACCAAAATACGTTTCACATCGCCTGATTGGATGTAGTAGTTGGCTTGAATAAATGCTTGCACCCAACTCGGGCAACCAAACAAAATATCATAGGCCACACAACGAGAGTTTTTAATGCCTAATTTATGCTTTACTTTAGCCGCTAAATTAGGTAGTAAGTCTGATTGGATGGTGCCAGAAGTTACATCTCCAAAGTTATGGGCAACAATAATATACTCTAAAGTTTCGGGATCAATGCCAGCATCTTCTATGGCTAGTTGAGCTGCTTGTGCCCCTAAATCAGAAGCTTTGACGCCTGGTTCTGCTACACGACGTTCTACAATTCCTGCTACTTCCTCAAATTTGGCAGTAATGGCAGGGTTTGTTTTTGTCATTAGCTCGTTGGCTTTGTTGAAAAAGGTACTATCCCAAAAAGCATCGTTTGCCTTTTTAATGGTGGGTAGTACAGAGCCGCTTCCTATAATCTTTGAGCTGTATTTTTTCATAAAATTGTTGTTTGTAATCCTCTTTTTTGATGAATAGTGTAGATCGATTTCCTTATTAGGACGATGGAATAGGTACTTGACCACTACCATGAGTCAGTTATTTTTTGCCTCTTCCTTCTAACAGGTGGTATATTCTACCTTTTATTATTTAACTATTCTTGTTTTTTCTTTAAGTTCCACACGCTAAAGTACTTCTTTGTTGAGAAATTTTAACTACCAATTTTCTATTTTAAAAGGCCACTTAGTGTGTTTCTATTCTTTAGAGGCTTTTTGAATTATTTAGAAATTGTTTGGAGACAGTGGTGATTCGATGCGTTTTCATTCGCTAACTTGTAACTCTAAAACAATTGTAATAAAAAAAAGACCACCTAGTAAAAGGTCGTCTTTATTATTTCTTCTATTGGAAGTAGGATAAAACCCCTTCCGTAGTGTGCACATTAATACCTTTATTGGCTGTGATTTGTCCTGCTACCTGTACTTGATAACCTTTTTGTTCACCTAGTGTTAGAATAGCCTCTACTTGTTCCTCTTCTGCTACGATTAACATACCATTGCCCATATTCCAATAGAGATAAGCATCTTCTAAAGCTACATTCCCTAACTCCATTAAATGCTCCATAATTGGTAGAGGTTCAAATAGCTGGTGGAGCTCTGCGCCCAAGTCATTGGCTTTTAGTACACGCTGAAAATTATCAGCAATCCCTCCACCTGTAATGTGGACAATCCCTGATAAGGAGATTTTTTGGTCGTTGATGGCATTGATGAAGGGAGTATAAATTAGAGAGGGCATCAAAAGTGCTTCTCCCCATGTTCTTCCATCTTCACACATTTCTTCGTGCCAAGCCTCTCCAAAAGTTGCCTCCATAATACGGCGCACCAAAGAGAAACCATTGCTGCGGAAACCGCGAGCACGCAACGCCAAAACACAGTGTCCTGCTTGTACCGCTGTTCCATCAAAAGGTTGTGCTAGATTATCAGGCAATACACCAATTGCTGTTGAACACCAATTGAAGTGCATCCCTTCGCCATAACCACCGATTCGATTGCCCAATTCAGCGATTTCGCCGCCAGAAATACTGATTCCAGAGAAATCACAGGCAGCAGCTAGGCCTTCCATCAAACTATTAATCACATCTCGATCGAGGCGATTAACATCAATAATGTTAGAGATGTTGGTGGGTTCAAAGCCTGCAGTTGCTAAATCATCTGCTACCATTGCCACCAAATCAAAACCTAAGGTGTTGTAAATTTTGGTACGCTCTGCCAATTCAATTTTGGTTCCGATACCATCAGAAGCAATCCCGATGCGTTGTTGACCAAACTGTAGTAAGTTAGAGAATACACCATCCACTTTAAGCGCAGCTGCTCCAGCTTTATTCGCTCTATTTGGAAAAGTTTTTTTTGCCCAGCCAAAGGCATCTTTGGAACAGAGATTTCCAAGATCAATATCGAGGCCACTTTTCTTTTGGTTAGCCATTTTAATTAAAGGGATAAAAAGCGTGAAATAGATAATGAAGTTGTTGAGACAGGTTATACCCTATCATCCAATTACTCCTTGTTATAAAGTTTTTATGCTTTATGGAACCCTTAGGTTCTCAAACTTCCTCAATCAAAGTGCAAAGGTAGTATTTTTACTAGAAATCGTGTATTGCTTGTCTAATTTATTCTTTCTCTACTTTCTGAGGTCTCTTTTTTGTCTACTCTATTTTAAATAACTATTAAATCTGACGATTTAGAAAGCGATATTTTGGATTCCGCTAATAAGCACTTACTTTTGCTTGCAATTTTTTCCAAACCACTTAATATCTTTGCGATGAGAAAGTTGCTAAAAGAAGGTCTCACCTTCGACGATGTGCTCTTAGTTCCAAACTATTCTGAAGTTTTGCCGCACCAAACTTCACTTCGAACGCCTCTTACCAAAAATATTTGGCTCAATATGCCGCTTATTAGTGCTGGTATGGATACGGTGACAGAAGCAGCTATGGCTATTGCTATGGCTCGAAATGGTGGAATTGGGGTGATTCACAAAAATATGTCTATTCAAGAACAGGCAGAAGAAGTGATCAAAGTTAAACGTTCTCAAAATTTCGTCATTTCTAAACCAATCTACCTCTCTGCTGACCATTATGTGTATGAAGCGGAGGAGTTAATGGCCAAGTACAGAATTTCAGGTGTTCCGATTACCAATGAGGAAGGTACTTTAGTTGGCATTCTTACCAATAGAGACTTGCGGTTTGAAACCAATCACAACCGCAGAATTGATGAGGTAATGACACGAGAAGGTTTAGTAACTGCTCCTGTTGGAACTACCTTGGAAGCTTCTAAAGCTATTTTGCAAAAGCATAGAATTGAGAAATTGCCCTTGGTGGATGAGGATTTTAAGTTGGGTGGATTGATTACCATCAAAGATATTGAGAAAGCTATACAGTATCCCAATGCGGCCAAAGATGAGAAAGGACGTTTATTGGTTGCCGCGGCTATTGGCACCTCTAAAGACACACAAGAACGCGTTGCTGCCTTGGTAAAAGCAGGCGTAGATGTCTTGGTTATTGATACGGCTCATGGGCATTCCAAAGGGGTATTGGATCAAGTAAAAGATCTAAAAACCAAGTATCCACAAGTAGACATGATCGCGGGCAATGTTGCTACAGCAGAAGCTACGGTTGCCTTAATTGAAGCAGGAGCAGATGCTGTAAAAGTAGGTATTGGCCCAGGTTCTATCTGTACAACTCGTGTTGTGGCAGGTGTTGGAGTCCCTCAAATAACCGCCGTAGAAGACTGCACTGAAGCGGCTAAACCATTTGGTGTTCCAGTGATTGCTGATGGAGGGTTAAAGTACTCTGGAGATGTGATCAAAGCCTTGGCTGTAGGAGCACACACTTGTATGATGGGCAGTATTTTGGCAGGTTGTAAAGAAAGCCCTGGTGCGATGGAATTGTACCAAGGCCGAAAATTTAAAGTGTACCGTGGCATGGGATCTATTGGAGCCATGCAAAAAGGTAGCTCTGATCGCTATTTCCAAGAAGGAAAAACAGAAGCTAAGAAATTAGTCCCTGAAGGGGTAGAAGGAAGAGTCGCCTATAAAGGAGAAGTCGCTGATACCCTATTTCAATTATTGGGCGGTATACAACAAGGCATGGGTTATTGTGGTGCTAAGGATATTGCCACTTTGCACGAAACCGCTCGTTTTATCCGTATTACAGGAGCTGGTCTTAAAGAAAGCCACCCCCATGATATTTACATTACAAAAGAAGCGCCCAATTATAGCGTCCGTTAATAATAGACTTTATTCCTTTCTTACAATTGACAACTAACTAGATTATTAATATCATGAATAACCACGAGCTTGTTTTAGTTTTAGATTTTGGCGGACAGTACAACCAACTTATTGCCAGAAGAGTACGCGAAGCGAAAGTTTATTGTGAAGTCTTACCACATAATGCTTCTTTAGAAAGCATTAAAGCTAAAAATCCCAAAGGGATTATTTTCACAGGAGGTCCTAGTATTGCTTATGAAGCCGATGCGCCTACTGTTGACCCTCAACTATTTGAATTGGGCATTCCTATCTTAGGCATTTGTTATGGCGCTCAGTTGACTGCTCATGTTTTGGGAGGGAAGTTAGAGGCTGCTCCACAACGAGAGTATGGAAAGAAAGAACTGGAAGTAGCTGGTGCACACCCTATTTTTGAGGCAGTTTCTAAGAAGACAACTTGTTGGATGAGCCATACTTACCAAATTACGGCCTTGCCTAATGAGTATTACAAAATTATTGGTAAGACCAACCACTGTGCCATTGCTGCTTTTGCTAATGATGAACAGAAAATCTATGGTTTTCAATACCACCCTGAGGTCGTCCATACTCCTGAGGGACAGCAAATGTTGCACAATTTCTTGTATAATATCTGTGCCTGTAAAGGGGACTGGGTCATGAGTAATTTTGTAGAACGTACTATTCAAGATTTACGCGCACAAATTGGAGATAGAAAAGTCTTGTGTGCCTTGTCTGGCGGTGTTGATTCTTCTGTAGCAGCCATGTTGATCCATAAAGCAGTTGGACATCAATTAACATGTATTTTTGTAGACAATGGGTTGTTGCGTAAAGATGAAGGTGATTTAGTAGAGCAAGTGTTCACAGAGCGTTTTGATTTGAATTTAATTCGAGTGAATGCACAAGAATTATTCTTATCAAAATTAGCAGGGATCAGCGATCCTGAAGCAAAACGTAAGAACATTGGAGAAACCTTTATCCGTGTTTTTGAAAAGGAGGCAGAGAAATTGGATGGAATTGAGCTGTTAGTTCAAGGTACCATTTATCCAGATGTGATTGAAAGTGGTAGCGAGCATGCTGCCGTAATCAAAAGCCACCACAATGTAGGTGGCCTTCCTGAAGATATGAGTTTTACAGGCATCATTGAACCGTTAAGAGATTTATTCAAAGATGAGGTTCGTGCTGTTGGTAGAGAAATAGGCTTACCTGATGATGTGGTTGATCGCCAACCTTTCCCTGGCCCGGGGCTTGCTATTCGAGTAATTGGAGATATTACAGAAGATAAATTAGCCTTATTAAGAGAGGCAGATTGGATTTATAGAGAGGAGATTAGAAAAGCAGGTTTGGACAAAGAGATTTGGCAATATTTTGCTGTTCTTACAGGGATTCGCACGGTAGGTGTCATGGGTGACGAGCGCACTTACAGCTACACGATAGGCCTCCGAGGTGTGACGAGCTTGGATGGAATGACCGCAGATTGGGCTCGTATTCCTTTTGATACGTTAGAGGCGATTTCTACTAGGATTGTGAATGAAGTGCCAAATGTAAATCGCATTGTATACGATATTACATCTAAACCACCTGCTACTATTGAGTGGGAATAGATCCTGTCCAAAAAATAATTGTAGGGGGAAAGAATTCGTAATCGTTAAAGATTTCTTCTACCCTACTTTATTCCTTTCACAGGCAAATGCTCCTTGTTAAAAAAATTCTTATTAGGCTGATCGTTTTGTCTATCGTTGTCATTTTAAACAAAAACTAGACTTGTTATAGCACTTATCTGTCGCTATATGATCCCATTACAAGAAGAAAAAGGGCAGCTATTTTATAGCTGCCCTTTTTCTTTGGGTAGAACTTGATCTAGTTATTTTTATTCTTTTGTAGGTACTGTTCTTAACTTCTTAGAAGAAACAACGCCTGCAAATTCCTCTTTTGCGGCTTGCATTGGAATAGCAATACAACGTTTTTCCATGTATTGCATCATTCGCTCAATCAAATCTTGTGCTTCTCCATCTAAGTTAGAGACTTCATTTTTGAAGACGGAAGTCAAGGCATGTTTGCGAATAGCTTTAATTTGAGTGGGCAAATCTTTAAGGACTAACTCTACTTGACGGCCTTTATAGATTTTTCTAAATTCGCCTACCTTTTCATTAATAATCGCATGTACATTGACGGCTTCTTTCTCCCGAAACGCTAAATTCTCGCTCACAAGCTCTTTTAAGCCATCAATTTCGATGTAATTAGTTGGGTAGTTTTTAGAAATAGAACGCTCAATATTATTGGGGATTGACAAGTCAATCAACAATTTAGTATCCGTGTCTCCTTGCAACAAATACTCGTATAAAGCAGGACGAATCACAGGCTCTGTAGCTCCTGTACAGACAATCATAATATCAAAACCACCTTGGTAGTTGCCTAAGGTATCTAAGGTAGATGCTGCTCCTTTGAGCATGGTTGCCAAGCTTTGAGCATTCTTAATAGAACGATTAAAAACCGTACAATTAGTAAAACCATATTTGAGCAAAAACTTACCTACCAAGGTATTCGTTTGCCCTGCTCCTACCAACAAAATGCGGGCATCTCGTGGTGGATTTTTTGCTAGTAATTGACGAATCGCCAAAGACACTACTGAAACGGCTTTTTGACCAATTCGAGTGGTAGAATATACCTTTTTTGCCGTTTCTACCGCCAATTGTACGGCCATTCGAATGGAGTCTCCTGTTGCTCCCAACGTGCTACAACGCTCATAAGCATCGCGCAATTGACGCAAGATTTCACGTTCTCCAATAACTAATGAATCAACAGAAGAAGCTACTTCCAATAGGTGGGTAATAGCAGCATCTCCACAGTAAACACTAGCAGAAGCTTTTAAGCTTGTTTTGACGGGTAAATCAGGGTAAACTAAGTTTTCGAAAGCATGTACAAAACTGTCATCAAGTGGTTGGAGGGTCGTGAATAAAAACAGCACTCGATTACAGGTCGCTACATACAACAGTTCTTTCAACTCTAACGCTTTTTTGATGCGTTCTAGTTGCTGCTGCAAGGCAGCCTCATCATCCATGTTTGGCAATACAAAATTGCCAATGTTTTTGAGGGGCGTGCTTTTGTGGGTAATTGTTATTATCTTATAACTACTTAGTGTATCCATGTATAAGAAAAATACGTTCGTTAACGGTACTGGAATTACAGCAATTTGTCAACTTTTACTAAAAAATTTATAATCTGATTAATAAAATTGTGACGGTACAACTAGTTAGCTAATAGCTACTAATCGCATACAATGAAAGGTTCAACTCATTCTTGCTGTACTTCGTTGAAAAAAAGAAGTTCACATTGACTACTTTTATAACAACAAAAATACGGCAAAAAAGCGAATTAGGCTGTCATTTTTGCGTCAGTTCAAAAGACATTTTGCTTATTTAAATTCAATCTAAACTCAAATGTTTTTGTCTCCGCAAAAGGTACAATTTTTACATACAATCGGACGAAAATAAGGTCATTAGACTGTAATTAGGCAATTTGAAGGTGCTATTCTGACACAATTATAGCGGTGGCCTCTATTTCAATCAATAAAGCTGGATCAATTAAGGCTTGCACTTGTACCATTGTAGCAGCTGGCTGAATTCCTTTAAAAAAAGCACCATGTACCTCTCCTATTTTTTTCCAATCTTCTATGTTTGTGACATACATTCTTGTCCGAACAATGGCTTCTTTGGAGACTCCTAGTGCTTTCAAAGACTGTTCTATCTTTTGTAAAATGTAGTGGGTTTGTGCTGCTACATCGTCTTTCCCTACAATCTTTGTTCCATCAACAGCCGTAGTGCCAGAGACTTCTACTATATTACCAACGCGCACAGCACGAGAGTATTGTACAAAAGTCTCCCATTCTGTTCCTGAATGGTACAATTGTTTATCTTTATTCATCTGCTTTAATTCATTAAAATAAATAAAATAACTTGCTTTCTCATAGAGTATAATTATATTTTTTACTTTAAGCTGACAATCAAGGGCTTATTCTATTGGGTGCTCTAATCTACTTTTAACCTTATTGAGCTTTTGAAACAACATACTTTACTCTAGTAATATAACTTACTATTCATTCAACGATTCTCCTGTCTAATTTATCCCTTATGCTCTTCGCTTCTTATGCTCCTCGTTTACTCTTACTCATTGGTTGGCTGTTATTCGGAAACTGCCTTCCTATACAAGCCGCTATTGTTTCAAATACGCCTCCTCAAAAAAACCTAAAGAAGAGAAAAAGAGCCTTCAAAAAAAGAAAGCGGTGGCGCAAACAGAAAATAGAGTATAAAATTACTAAAAAGTCCCCTAACACCTTACAAGAAGGGGCTCCCTCTTTAGGTGCGATTCTAGGTTGGCTTTTATTCCTTTATTTGTTATGGTGGGTTCTGATGGCTATTCCAATTATGCTAGGAGTCATGCTAGGTATTCCTGCCTTATGGATTATTGGGGTGGTTTTGGGACTGTTACCGATTGGGGTATTGTTAATTATCTTTTTAGTAGCTCTCTTAGCTGCTATCGGCAGTGACAGAACCTAAATTGCACACTCCATAATATTTGACAAAAATACTGCTACAAACAGCACTAAAAGTTTCTCTTTTAGTGCTGTTTGTGTGTAATAATGAACCTGTTATCAATTGGTTAATAAAAATAAAAAAACTATTAATATCTTGCTTCTTTAAAAAGAATAGCTCATTTTTGTAGAAGTGATTACAAATATCCTTTTTCCCATAATTTTATTGTAATCATGTGTTAAACCCTGACAACATAAACTAATCCTTCAAAGAAAATTAAATATAGATTCTAAATCTACTTATTTAAAGAACGTAATGTTCTATTTTTTTTTAAAACCTATAATTTTTTATTATGTCTTGTAAAAGCATGAATCATTATCAGCAAGAAGTTGCTGGTATGAACGAAAAGCAGCGCCATCAAGCTGCAACCCATGGATTTAAAACCATTAACGAATTAAACGAGAGCGAAACGGTCATTTTAGGCTTGTGTGCAGCAGCTACTCTGTATGAATTTGATGTCCATAAAATGGCTCAAATTGACACCCTAGCCAACGTTAAGGAAAGTGTCCAAAAGGCTCAAAAGATGGACCAGACAGAGCAATACAACAGTGGTCTTAAGGCATTTTTTGCCATGAACTACTTACCAACAGAACAACGCGATAGAGCCTTTACAGGACTATTTGCGTCTGCTGCTTTGGCTGATGTTAACTTCGATGAAATTACAGAAAGAGCATTAGCAGCCCCTGGACCAAGCGTAGGTCCAGTAAAATCCGTTTGGTAGTGGATGCTTCCCTATTCCAACCTGGCCTTCAACTCCAAGATTTTTTGCACAAAATGGCGATTGATAAAGCGATTACCGCTTTATTAATGGATCGCCCTATCCCTAAAGATAATTTATATTGGAAGGGGCAAACGTGCTATCTAGATGGGAAGGTCAGGTTTTTATCTATTCCATTCTGGTTGCAGTTATGCAGCCAGAATGGATATTCTCTTGACGTATTATTAAGAGAAGACAACCTACAAATAATGGAGCAAATCCTTCATTATTCTGAAGAAGAGGAACAAGAACAGATTAATTGGGAACAGTGTATAGCCAAGTGTTGTTCTATTCCTGCGCTTCAGCAAGCAGCTGAAAAAACACCTACCTTAATTACAGAACTGAATACATTAGTACACCATTACCCTGCTTATAGCTCTCTGAGACGAGGCAATTTTTTAATTTATCATGCCTTGTTATTTGTCCAGTCTAAGGAAGAGGGCTTACATCTTTGCCACTTACTCATTGATATGATTATCTGTGGCTGTGTTATTGATGATTTATTTGACGCACATGAGGATCGGCTCTTAGGAGAGGAAAATATTATACTGGAATTAGGTGATGATTTAGATGCACTAAACCAAGTTAGAACTTTGTTTTATGCCTCCCTAAATCGTTTGCAACCTTATCTACCTCCTATCCATAGTTACTTAGAATACACCTTCAATCAGATCATTCCACATTACCTATTCCATACCATGACTCCCTAATTTTTTGTTCCATGACCATTTACAATAAATTTCTAGATCAAGGTTTTATAACCTTGAACAATACTTATGGAAAAGAAACAATCCATGACCTGTGTAGTGCCGCTGAATTATACATCAAACGAACTTGTCAAAGAAGAGGGACAATAGGTAATGCGGCCTATAAACTATACAGAACTGAAAATCTACTTTATGACTTTCTTGTTCCTAATTTGTTGAATAGTCCTGTTTTGTTGGACTTAATAGAACAAATTTATCCTAATGGATTTCAATTACAGGAAATCTTACTCTATTTTAGTCAACCTAATGGTAGATTTCAGTTCTTACATAGAGATGTAGATCATATTAGTACCGAGCTTTTTGATCCATCACCTCCTTTAACAGCCGTCCAAATTCCACTGGTTCAATTTGACACATTGATTGGTGGAACACGACTAGTGGCAGGTTCTCACAAAAGTTTTGCAGAACCGCCTAGCATAGAACAAGAAGATTTAACCAAAGTAAAAGAACGAACCCCCACGATTAAGGTAGGGGATTGTTTGGTCAGAGATGCTAGAGCATGGCATGGAGCAGGAGTTAATAGCAGTGAACAGGTGCGTTCTATGTTCACACTTGCTTTTATTCCACTTCCTCCTAATACGACGATCTCCACTACTGCTGTATCCTCTGACGTTTATTTTAACCTCGATCATCAAGCTCGAAAATTGGTGGCTGCACCTCCATTTCTAGCCAGCTTGACATAAGCTACATGCCGCATGAAACAGCCCTTATTTCCTTCTTATGTACGTACTGCTATTCTTTACTTTTTAAGTTTAGAAATAGTTTGTCTCTTAGCTAGGAGTATAACTATTTATTTGGTAACAGGTTCTTTGTTTGATCGGAGTATCAGTCCTCCTCCTGAAATAGCGCTATTTTATCGAGTCTTGCAATTTGTTCTTGCAGCAGGAATTGTCGTTTGGTTGGGTAAAAAACTCCAATTGCAGTGGAGTCTCCGATTCATTAATCGAAAACATTTCTTCCTATTCTTGGGGGTCGCTTGTTTGTTTTTAGTCAACAATAGTCTATCCGCTGTTTATAGTAGTGATGCGGCTGCTTTTAACCAAGAGATTTATACCAATCTTGGGATTTATTTCCTCCTTATTACCTTTAGTTCTACTTGGGAAGAATTATTATATAGAGGTGCCGTACAATCTTATATTGATACTCACCATACTTCTCTCTCTTCCTCTGTAGAGCAACAAGGTTTTTATATCAGTTATGGCAATAAATGGGCAACGCTCTTAATGTTTGCCCGCCACCTAGGTTTTTTCTTAGTTTTTGATTTTGCCTTTGCCCTAACAGGATTATTATTAGTTCTTGTTTTTTCTCTAGTAGCTGGTTGGATGCGTAGTACAACACGTAGTTTAATCTTGCCCATTCTCTTGCATTGTTGTTGCAATTACATTTATCTCAGCGTTCATGCTTACTTTGCGATTGCCTAATTTTCTGTACCTTTAAGCTCTTTGATAAGCATTTTGCTCGTTCATTATTTCTTTTAATGTTTTATGGTATATCATATCTTGGGCCTCATGTCAGGCAGTTCTTTAGATGGCTTAGATCTAGCCTATTGTCGATTTGATTGGCAAGAAAATAAGGTAGTGGCTTGGGATATTCTAGCCGCAGACACCCTTCCTTTTTCTGACCTCTGGCAAAGGCGTTTGGCTAACCTACCTCAACAGGATGCGCTCATTTTTGCAAAAACGCATACTTATTTTGGGCATTATATAGCCGAGTTAGTGCAGATTTTTTTGCAAAAAAACAACCTGCAACAAGTGGACGCAATTGCTTCACATGGACATACTATTTTCCATGATCCTAATCGTCGTCTTACGGTACAAATTGGAGATGGAGCCGCCTTAGCGGCCCAGACAGGTTATACTACTATTTGTGATTTTAGAACACAAGATGTGGCCTTGGATGGAGAAGGGGCTCCTTTGGCGCCTTTAGTAGAACAGCATTTGTTAGGCGGCTATGATTTTTACTTGAATTTAGGCGGCATTGCTAATGTATCAGCTCCTGTTGATGGGCGCTGGGTAGCGTTTGATTGTTGCCCTGCCAATCAAGTTCTAAATGGCTTGGCGCAAGAATTAGGGGCACCTTATGATGAAGCAGGTGCTTGGGCTAGAGCGGGACAAGTACTTCCCAATTTACTCACACAAGCCGCTCAATTTGATTTTTATCATCAACCGTATCCCAAATCGTTGGGCAATGGTTGGATTCAACAAGAAGTTTTGCCGCTTTACAAAGCGGCAAAAGGTTCTTGGCAAGATAAACTGGCAACCGCTTGTGAACATACTGCTATTAGTATTGCCGATGCCTTACAACAAATCATTGAGCAAGAACAATTGTCTAAAGAACAGCCTTTTCGAGTTTTAACAACAGGTGGTGGGGCTTTTAATACCTATTTATTGGAAAGTATTCAAGCCTATTGTGACCGCTCTTATAACATAGAAATCCACTGTCCTTCTGAGGAATTGATTTCTTATAAAGAAGCCCTATTAATGGCCTTATTAGGCCTCTTGCGCTTAGAAGGCCAACCAAACAGCTTAAAATCAGTCACTGGTGCTCAGCGAAACACGGTCAATGGGGCTGTTTATCATGGCTTTAAGTCTTAGTTTCTTCTTTTCCTGATAATTTGAATCGAATAGGCAAAGTATATTGTACAGCAACAGATTTTCTACGATATCTTCCAGGCGTCCAGCCTGCTTTCATTTCCGTCATTAAACCGACTACTCGAACGGCTTCCTTGCCTAGTTCATACCCTGGATCACGCAAAAGTTCAATGTCTTCAATTTTACCCTTTTTAGTCACTGTAAAACGTACTAAAGCCATGCCTTCTTGGCTAGCTTCTAAGGCTGCTGAGGGATATTTGACATTTTTGTAGATAAATTTTAGTAATCGGAGATCGGCACAGCGCTTCTTCTCTTTAGCACTTCCTTTCATTTGCTTACAGCCTGGAAAACGGGGCATTTCTTCTGCCAAGGTATAAACTCCATCTTTGTTGGGTCTAAGTTTTTTCTTAGTGGAAGAGGAGCTCTTTTTTTGAGCATGAATTAGAGGAGTATAACAAAAAAAAGTGACGCTCCATAGAGCGACTAAATAAATATGTTTCATGAGTTTTTTTTAGGATCACTGGTTTTATTATAATTAACAATAATAGCCTTATTTTTCCATTTCTCCTATTCCTAGTTTAAGTGATAACGTATTGGAAATTGATACTTAACAGCAACTGCTTTACCTTTTAGGTAGCCAGGCCTCCACGGCGTTGATAAATCATTCATAGAGCGTAAAACCGCAGCGACGGAAGCCCCCATCCCATAACCTGGGTCTTTCAAGATTTCTATATCTCTTACTTTCCCTGTGGTATCTATAATAAAACTAATGACGATCAACTCACAAACGTGAGCTTCTCGTGCTCTAGTTGGGATTTTCCAATTGGTATAGAAATATTGTAATAATCGTTGATCAGAACATTGCTTTTTTTCTAGCACACTCCCCTCCATCTCTTCACAACCTGGGAAGCGGGGCATTTCTTCTGCAATAGTTACCCAATCGGTAATGGGTGGGGTAGAATCATTAACGATAAGAGGACAAGCGTTTAGACTACCACTTTTGATTAGTAATAGCAGCCACACAAAGCATAGAAAGCTGTTTTTATTGTTCACTAAAATTATTTTTTACTATGTTTTTTACGTGTATTCTCTTCCTTTTTTTCTTCTTTTGTTAAGCTAAATCGCACAGGTAAATTATACTTGACATTTGTAAGTTCTCCTTTATGCTTACCAGGTGTCCAACTTTGTCCTTTAGGTAAATCATTCATCAATCGAAAGATTCTCATTGCCTCTGCTCCTGTTCCACCTCCTGCATCTCTCAACAGTCGAATATCTTCTACTTTTCCTTTTGTAGTTATTACAAAACTAACAACAACCGTCCCCTCTATACCATTTTCCTTAGCAAGGGTTGGATACTCTAGATTACCATAAATAAACTTAAACAAATTTAGATCACCACAAACTTTTTTTGCTCTATATCCATTTGCCATGTCGCAACTCGTAAAGTAAGGCATTTCTTCAACGATCGAATATATTTCATCTTTGTGTTTATTAACCGTCGGCTCCTCCTCTATCTCATATTCCGCCACTTCAGGAAACGTTTTTTCTGGATTAGACTCGTCTGTAACTTGTGCAAAAAGAGGCGTTATCAATACGATTGTTAGGAGGGTAAAAATTACTTGGCGCATAATTGTTGGGTGGGTGAACTATTGGATTCATCTATTTTCTTGGATGTATTATCAAGGACCATGCCCAGCTAATGCGCTATTTTAAATCTTATTGTCGGATTGGAGCTTCAGTTTCTTCCTCTTCTTCTAATTCTATACGATCCAATCTAAATCGAATGGGCAAATTATACCTTACTTTCACCACTTTTCCATGCTGTGTACCAGGTGTCCAAGGCTCTGGCAGGTCATTCATACTAGCAACAATACGCAGCGCCTCCGCTCCTGTTCCTCCCCCTGGGTCTCTTAATAGTTTCAACGCCTCTAACTTCCCCTCTTTATTGACGGTAAAGCCCACTACAGCCATCCCCTCTATTTGAGCTTTTTGAGCAGCTAATGGATATTTTAATTCGCTATAAATATATTCTAACATTTTTTGATCAGCGCAGGCTTTCTTCTCTCGATAGGTTCCTTCTAATTCTTCACAGCCTGGAAAACGAGGCATTTCTTCCACTACTTTAAAAATAGGTTCTTCTATTACTTCTTCTTCTATTTCCTCTTCTACAAATTCTGGATCCTCTTCATAATCGTCCTCTTCCATCAAATCATCAGGCATGTCTGATAACGATGGCGGTAGAGGTGGCGGCGGAGGTAGTGGTGGTGGTGGGATTTCTTTTTTATCCTTAACCAAAGGTTGTTTTTCTTTCTGTTCTTGTTCTTCTTTTAGTGCAATAGAAGGAGCATCCATTTTTGCACCACTACCACTTTCTATTGCCATATTTTCTAGCTCTAAAGGCTTTTCTTCTGCCATTGGAGGGGCTGTAGTACTACAAGAAAAAACAACTAGTGTCATTCCCATAGATAAGATTAGACTCATTAATTGTAGGCTGAATCTGTATTCATTTAGGTTTAAGTTGGGATGCTTTTCCATAAACTCAGGTAATTTTTGCACTATTTGTTGATAATAGGTTTGTTGTTGCCAATAGGTTTTAATTGCAGCAAGGATTATTGCTAACAAAACAAGTGTTCCTGTTATTATAACCATTGTTTCTTGGACACTTAATAAAAATGTAGTGGGTGGCATATTCCGTTCCTTAAAAGCGATATAGAAAAATAGGCACTCCCTACCATAGGAGTACCATACATGGGCTAACGAACACTATCTAGCAATGACGTGTGGTTAATTTATATTATTTTACTAGTCTGTCAATTTAAAACGAATTGGCAAACTGTACTGTACTTTTACTTTTCGGCCTCGTTGCTTACCAGGAGTCCATGCTTGAGGCAATGTGTTCATCATTCGCACAATTCTAAGGGCTTCTTTCCCTAGCCCTGCCCCTGGATCTCTTAACAACTTGACATTTTGGATTTTCCCTTGCTTGTCTACGACAAAACTAACAACGGCAATGCCTTCTACTCCTATTTCTGATGCTTGACGTGGATAACGAATGTTATCATAAATAAAGGTGACCATTTTCTGATCGGCACATTGTTTCTTGACAGCGTGCTCCCCTTCTATTTCCTCACAGCCTGGAAAACGAGGCATTTGTTCTGCTACAGTCAAGGTCTTTTCTATGGAGATAATTTCTGGCTCAGCTGGTGCTGGCTCTGGCTCAATTTCTATATTACCAAAAGTAGGAGCCGCTGCTCCATCATAAGGGCCTGTTGTTGGTACATTATGCCATGGTTCTACAGGAGGTTCTGGTTCTATAATTGGTTCATTATCTACTTCTTCTATTAATCCATTCTCTATAGGCGGAGGAGGTAATGCTGGTAATTTCTGTGGTGGCTCATGCGTCGTGACAGGCATATCTTCGACCAATCCTTCTACAACTAATCCATTTCCTTCTAAGTAAGCATTATGGCTGTAGTGTGTCCAAGCAAAAATCATTAGGACTACTCCAATTGCGGTCACTAAACTCAATAGTTTAATGTTTGCGCTGTATTGGTAGACATCTACGGCATTGTATTTTTTAGTGAGGCTTGATAAACCTTGGGCCTCTTTGCGATAAGCAGCATGATGTTGCTTCCAGTACCATTTCACTCCTACAATCACTGCTCCTAATGTTGCTGCTACACCCAACAATCCTAAAAGCACTTGATTACCTGTTAATGTCAATGTAGATAGAAAAATAAATGTAGTCATCTGTTCCTGTTTTTGTGCGTTTTATGAGACGATTCTCTACTGCTTTTTTCCTTGTTTCTAGGCATGGCGAAGCCCTTACTAGTTTTTACTAGTTATAAAATAAATGGCCTTCCTTTCTATCGTTCTTTTTTATTCTAAAAGGAAAACCTGCCCATTCTTATTATTAAGGAATTACTTAGACGCTTCTTGTTTGTTTAGAGTTATTGACCTTGATAGGTCTTTTGAAAAAGATGTCTTAAGCAGCTTTGTTAGAATAGATGCCTCTAATCTTATTTTTGGTGGTTGGCAGATTTTTTTTTTCAAAAAAAAGCCATCTTGAATAATTTCAAGATGGCTAACTATTTAAATTACGTCCTTTTTTAGGCCTTTATTCTTCTTCATCTTTTGGTGTTTCCTCTACAGGAGGCTCTACTCCTGGAACTTCTATTGGTTCTTTTATAGGCTCTACTCCTGGAACGTCTACTGGTTCTGTTACAGGTGTTTCATCCTTTGCGTCGATTGTTATTTCCTCCACAGGAAGCTCTATTGTAGGCTCTACTGGTGGGACCTCTATTGGTTCTTTTGCAGAGTTTTCTTCCTCTATAGCTTTAGCGGCAGCCTTTTCAGCCGCCCGCTTTTCTTCTGCTGCTTTTTGTGCTTGGCGTTTTTTCTCTCGTTCTGCTTCGCGTTTTTCTTCGCGTTCACGACGAGCAGCATTTTTCTTTTGTTTGTTTTCCAAGTCTTTCATGGTGTTGCGCATATCTTGCAACTTGTTGTTCTTGGAATCAATTCGTTCTTGAATAAGTTTGGCGCGTACTTCTCGCAGTTGGGTTTCCAACTGGCTTACGTTCCCTGAATTGAGTTTGCCTTTTTGGATGGTCATTTCTTTTTCATCACGACCAATAGAGCGTTCCATTTTTTGGATAGCAGTTAGGAGACCTTCCATACGTCTAGTAAGACGGCCTTCGGGCGAACTATTGGGAGAACGTTTTTTCTTCACTTCTTTAAAAGCAGCATCTATTCGATCCCACAACTTAGAGCGTAAACTTCTAGTTAGTGTAGCATTCTTAAAACGCTGTTGTAGGTCTTTTAGTCCATTAAAGAGTTTTTGCAGGTCTGTTTTCTCTGCACGAATTTGCGCTTCAATTGGTTCTAGTTGTGCTACAATTTCTTTGTAGCTTACTTCTGCTTGTTCTTCGTATTGGCTATCTTCCTTAGAACGCATGGTTTTAAGTTGGGCAAACAACTCATTGGTTCTACCACGTAGCGTATTGATGTGCTCACGAAATAGATTTTGCTCATTGATCTGTTGTTGTACCTTATCCCAGAAGCTTTTCATTGTATTCCAAATATCTTTGGAATAATTATTTAAGCTATCTACCTTTTCTTGTAATTCGTCAAGTTCTGTTCTATATGTTTGGTACAGTTTGGTAGACAGTACCATAAAGATCCATTCTGTTTGGGTGCGGGTCAGCAATTCCTGTTTATCAGCTTTAACATCTTCAGGCAATAAGCTACTACTAGCTGATAACGCCTGTTCTGTTGCTTCTACTCCTTCTGGAAAGGCAACTGCTTGCCCTTGACGCCATTTATTAAGCAATTCTTTGGAGAATTCTTCCGATGCATTATTGCCTTCAAAAACCCAAGTTTTCACTTTGTTTGCTTCTGGATTAAGCTCTAAAGCCAAAAGTACTTTCTCCTGTACATCTTCTATACCTTTCTGGCCCCACAGTACAAGTTTTGTTTTCATAACAGTCCTTCTTTCAGTAATTTGTAATCTAAATTCTAATTAATGAGATTGTTTAAATAATACAACCTCAATAAACAAGCCTATTCTCAACAGGTAACGTATTTTTATTAGTGCTTTTGATATAGAAAGCATTTTTATTGCTCCTAAAACTCTAACAAAATAAACAAGATAACTAATGCAGAACGCTTAAGGGGGGAGTGTCGTTGCTTACAATAACTCTAATTTAAGCTTTCTTTTTCAAAAATAAGACCTCTGCCCTTAAAAAGACAGAGGAGAGGCCTTATAGATCATTCCGAAGTTTTAGGCAATTAATACCCTAAAAATCGTTTAGTAGTTTACTCCTAGTGCACGCAAGGTTTCAAAATCCAATTGTCCGATAGGCAATCCATTTGCTTTTTGGAACTTCACTAAGGCGGCTTTAGTCTGAGAACCCATAACATTATCTATTGGTCCTGGGTCATATCCTTTAGCTTTTAGTGCGGCTTGAATTTCTCTAACTTTCACAGCGTTCACTTTGTTCTGACAAAGTACTTCTCTCCATTCAGAGAAACCACCTGCTTTCACCAAACGGCGATTAGAAACAGTTCTATACTCCGCAGGAATTTCTGTTACTCTCGTTTCTGCTGGTGCAACTAATACTGTCTTTTTTACATTTTTGAACTCCGCAGGAATTTCAATCGTTCTCGTTTCTGCGGCTTTTACTAATACTGTTTTTGTAATAGTTTTGTATTCAGCAGGGATTTCAACACGACGCGTAGTAGGAGGTGTTGTCACCACACGATCGCTAGTCGTTCTGTACTCCGCAGGTACTACAACTTGCTTAGTTGTAGGAGGTGTTTTCATAACTGTTTTTGTCAATGTTTCGTATTGTGCTGGTACTTCTACCAAACACCATACTAAACAATCATCTGGATCTTGAGAAAGACAGTTTTTGTCTCCTTTACGTTTTACCCATTTGGTAGAAGCAGGAGAAACTTCAATTTGTTCTGTTACCGTTTCATACTCCGCAGGCACTTCCACTAATTTTACTTCCTCTGGACGGATCATTACTTCACGATCTACATTTCCATAAACAGCAGCTACAGGTTCTAAGCGAAAACTAGCTGGTTTTACTTCTACCCGCTCTGTAACGGTTTCATAAACAGCAGGAATTACTTCTAGACGAGTAGCAGCACCTTTTACTTCTACGCGCTCTTCTGCACTTTCAAATCGAGCAGGAATAATTTCTAAACGTTGAGTAGCTTGCTTTGTGAGGACTTCTTCTGTCAGATTTTCATACTGATCAGGAATCATACAACGTGCATAGCATTTCCCAGGTTCAGCATTAGGTGGATAATCTTGAGCCCATAGCGTACTGAAAGACGTCGTAGCTATTGTTGCAGCTAATAAAAAGAGGTTAGATTTTTTCATTTAGTTATAATTTTAGTGTGGTTACTAGATTCCTATTGTTTGATTTGCTTAGGATAACAAGCAAAGTATTTGACAATTTCTTTGCTCTGTATACAGTGTTCTTGCCATTCTGAAATAGGTCGAACACTGTTGTTTTTTAATAGAATTAGAATTTCTTCTTTTCCTTTTTTGTAAGCATTATTAGCTTCTCGGCCTTCGAATAACAAAGAATCAAGTTCCTCTTTATTCCAAGTAGGAAAGGCCTCCACTAGCATTTGTTTTGTTTGTTTAATAAAAGCTCGTTCAATTGGCTTATCTCTTAAATCTATGTGTAAGAGTTGACGCTCTAACAAAGATTTTGACAGGAAAGATAAAACAGAATCTTGGTGATAAACAAAACCTTTGACAGCCGCCATAATATCGGTATCATCCAATTGATAGAAATAATCTAACACTTCTGCGGTTTGCTCATCCAATGCTTTTTGACCCAATGCTTGACTCAAAAAATAACGCAAAGGGTTGGACAATTCCAACGCAATACCTTTTTGTAATAGATCTCTTGCTCGGTTCATGATTTGTACCAGCATTTCGCCTGCACAAATAACATTCTTATGTAAATATACTTGCCAATACATTAAACGACGTGCAATAAGAAAGTTTTCTACAGAATATATTCCTTTAAATTCAATAACTAATTGATCTTTATGTACATGCAATAATTTCAACAGTCTACTGTAGCCAACTTTACCTTCTTGCACTCCTGTAAAAAAGCTATCTCGCGTCAAATAATCCATTCTATCCATATCCAATTGCCCAGAAACAAGCTGGTGCAAAAAACGCTTATGGTAAGTACCTTCAAAGATCGCGAGGGCCATTGTTAATTGCCCTTCAAAAATTTCATTGAGGCGATACATGATTTTTTTCGACAATTCTTCATGGACTACATCAATCAAACAATGCTCTAAAGAATGTGAAAAAGGACCATGTCCTACATCATGCAAAAGAATAGCAATAGTTACTCCTTCGGCTTCTTCATCGCTGATTTCAATATTCTTTTTGCGGAGTGTTTCCACTGCTTTTCTCACTAAATACATCGCCCCTAAAGAATGGTGAAAGCGATTATGAGTCGCCCCTGGATACACATAATGTGTCAAGCCTAGTTGCATGATTCTACGCAACCGTTGAAAATAGGGATGTTCAATAAGGGTCATAACAAGACCACTAGGGATTTCTATTAATCCATAGATGGGATCGTTGACAATTTTGCCCTCTTTAACCCTGTTTTGAGACTGTTTATTGATCATTTAATTATTTAGCTTTAGCTATTATATTGTAAAAAGTAAATTTTCTCCCGTCTTCAAATATACAAAAAAAAATAAACTTTTATAGAACCTTATATTTTTAACCTTTCACTCTAAAAAGGCAATAAAATAGGATCAATAATCATCACTAACTTACTTATTTAATAGTCCATTAACAATTCAACCAAATCATTATTGTTTCGAGTTGCAAAATGCCTTTTTTTACGCTACCTTGTATCTAACCGTTACTTAAACGGTCTCAAATGTTGTCTTTTGGCAAAAAAAAACCTCTAATTGGCAACATTACTTCATCTAATCATTTCCTTTTCTCCCCTTTTTCTATTTTTCATAGGTAGATAGCTCCCCTCTATTTCTGCACCTATGAACATATGCACATATAAGCATTAATTAATTAGACTAATATCACTATGAAGCCAACCACTTTTACGCTGTTTGCAGTCCTTCTTTTTGGGTGCCATATCGCTTTTGCTCAAAACGACTGGCGCACTATGATTCAAAATCATGATTTAAATTTTTACACGATCCAACGAGCCTATGAACAAGAAATGGTTAATGTCCCTTATGAAAAAGGGCTTGGCATAAAACAATTTAAACGTTGGGAATATTATTGGGAAAGCCGAGTAGATGAACAAGGTAACTTTCCTAGACCTGGAGCAGTCCTAGAAGAAATAGAACGCTACTACAGCCAAAGAAGTCAACAAAGGAGTTATTTAACGGGGTCTGGAAACTGGTCCTTGTTAGGTCCTGTTGCTATTCCGAGTAATGGAACGGGGCAACTTAATGGGAATGGGCGTCTAACTTCTATTGCCTTTCATCCAACTGATCCTAATACCTTTTTTGTAGGAGCACCTGCTGGTGGTATTTGGAAGACGACAGATGCAGGAGCTTCTTGGACCAATCATATTACAGGGATGACTCGTCTTGGAGTATCTGGTATTGTTATCAATAATACCAACCCTAATATTATGTACATTGCTACAGGGGACCGTGATGGAGGAGATGTTCCTGGTTATGGTGTTTGGCGTAGTACAGATGGGGGATTAACTTGGGCACCAAGAAACAATGGTATGGGGAACCGAACAATCAATGATATCTTAATTCACCCCACCAATCCTAATATTTTAATTGCAGCGGGGTCGAATGGAATTATTTATCGCTCCAACGATGGTGGAGCCAATTGGGCAGCCTCTGCTAGTCTAGGTAATAATCCTAAAGACATTGCTATGCACCCAGGCAATCCTAATATCATTTATGCTTCAGGTACACGTGTGCACCGCTCTACTGATGGTGGCGCAACCTGGACCAGAATTACAGGGGTACTTCCGAATGCTCCTCAGAGAATGGCCTTGGCTGTTTCGCCCGATGAACCTAATTGGGTTTATGTTTTAGCAGGGGCTGGTAATGGTCTAGAAGGAATTTATCGTTCAACCAATAGTGGTGTTAGCTTTACATTGCGTACCAATACTCCCAATATTTTAGATTATGCCCTCAATGGTTCTGGTACCAATAGCCAAGCTTGGTATGATTTAGTCATTGCGGCCGATCCAACGGATGCTAATACTATTTATACTGGTGGTATCAATCTTTGGAAATCTACAGATGGTGGAAGTACAATGAATAGTATTTCTTATTGGGTTGGACCTTCTGGTGGCAGAGATGGAGTGCATGCAGATCAACATTCTTTAGATTTTTCTCCCTTGAATGGTGCCTTATACAATGGCAACGATGGTGGTTTGTATGTAAGTGCTGATCAGGGGGTAACTTGGGGTGACCTGAGTGGAGGACTAGCTATTGCACAAGTATACAAAATTGGTGTCTCTCAACAGACCGAAGATTTAGTAATCAATGGTTATCAAGATAATGGAACAGGGATTAGCCAAGGTACTTTTTTTCAGACCGAAATTGGTGGTGATGGTATGGAATGTATCATTGATCCTACCGATGACCAGTTTATGTATGGAGCACTTTATTATGGTGACATTCGTCGCTCTACTAATGGGGGCAATACGTTTGCACCTATTTCTAACCCTATTGGCGAACAAGGTGCATGGGTAACTCCTTATAAATTAGACCCCAACAATCCCAATAGGATGTTTGCAGGTTATGATAATGTTTGGCGTAACAATGCGGTCCGTACAGGAACTGTTTGGGAGCAAATTTCTAACTTTGCTAGTACAGCTAATATTCGAGATATTGCTGTGGCTCCGTCCAACAGTAATGTTGTTTATATTTCTAAGAATGATAACAGCCTTAGAGTTTCTAACAATGCTTTAGCGGCCAATCCTACTTGGACCAATCTATCAGCGAACTTACCTGTTAACAATGAGCCTTTGGATATTGAAATTGACCCAACCGATCCACTGCACCTTTTTATTGCTCTAAATAGAAACATCTATGAATCAACTAATGGTGGTAATAGCTGGACTGATATTTCTGGTACCTTGCCTAATATCAATTTAAATACCATTCTAATTGATAAAGATAGCCCTGTAGAAGCCATGTATGTTGGTATGGATGTAGGTGTTTATTATAGAGACAATACATTAGCAGATTGGGAGCCCTATTCTACCGCTCTTCCTAATTTAGAAATTACAGAATTAGAGATTCATTACAATGCTGCGGAGTGCAAAAGTTTTTTGTATGCGGCTACTTATGGTCAAGGTTTATGGAAAAGTGATCTAAAAGACCCAGGGACAGTGGCTACTGTAGCTTGCTTTGAAGCATCAGAAACGACGGTTTGTATGGGCATTCCTGTTAACTTTATAGACCATTCTGATTATACTCCCACAAGTTGGGTTTGGACCATAACCCCCAATACGTTTAACTTTACGAGCAGTACTACTGCGAATAGCCAAAACCCAAGTGTTGCTTTTACTGCTCCTGGAACTTACACGGTAGAATTGACGGTAAACAATGGTGTTGGCGCCGATACAGAAACTAAAACAGGTTACATTGTGGTATCGTCTGCTTCTATTGCTACTAACTTTGATGAGGATTTTGAAACACAAGCTACTTGTGGTACCATTAGTAACTGTGCAACAACCAATTGTAATATTACAGGTTTATGGAGTAATGTAGCCAATGGTTCTGGTGATGATATTGACTGGCGTATTGACGTCGGAGGAACGCCTTCTACAGGAACAGGACCTACTGTAGATTTTAATCCTGGTACGAATGCAGGTAATTACGCTTATATGGAAGCTTCTAGTTGTTTTAATAGAACCGCCATTTTATTATCTGATTGTATACAGTTGGATCGAGCGTACAGAGTTAATGTAGGTTATCATATGACTGGTAATGCTGTAGGAAGCTTACATTTAGATCTTTTAGTTGGTGGTGCTTGGAACTTAGATTTTGTTCCTCCTATCAATACTGACCAAGGAACGGCATGGCGTGTTTTGTCTGCAGATTTAGCCGCATTTACAGGGCAAACAATTCGTATGCGTCTTCGTGGAATTACAGGAGCTGGTTTCCAAAGTGATATTGCCATTGATGATATTAATTTCTCTGCAACAACACTTCTACAAACACATTTTGCTGCGACAGAAGCAGTTTGTGCAGGCAATGGTTTTAACAATCTCTCTTGGAAATTATCTGATGATCAACACCAAGGGTTTTACAACATTGAAAAATTCGTACAAGGAGAATGGAAAGTAGTGGATCAAGTAGAAGCACAAAGAGGTAAAACTGCTTATGAGTGGTTGGATCAAAATCCTTTCTTAGGAGAAAACCTTTACCGTGTTGGAATGGCAAATGTGAAGGAGAATGCTATTTATTCTAGAGTAACTGTTGCCAACTGTGCTGTAGATATCAATCGTTTTGTGTTGTATCCTAATCCATTTAGTGATAAAATCAACTTACAATTGTATGCTCCTATGGCCGCTCAATTGCCTTATACCATTACCAATACACTGGGTCAAATCTTACATGAAGGAACCTTCCAAACACAAGAGGGAGTCAATAACTTTGCGTTGCCAATGGGTGATTTACCAAAAGGTTTTTACCTCTTTAATACACAAGGCAAAATGGTCAAATTGATTAAAAATTAACACGATTTAACACCAACTAAATTCCTATAAAAAGGGTGCTGAACAATTGTAGTTCAGCACCCTTCTTTTATAGTAGATAATAGTAGTAAGGAAGTTATAGTAGCATTGTATTTAGGCCTGTTCTTCTACTGCATCTTGTTCAACTCTCAGATTCTCAATAATATCCTTTTGGCGATCAGCAGTATTCTTGCCCATATAATAAGATAAGATAGCTTCTGCGTCTGTTGAAGGACTCATTTGCACAGGCTCTAAGCGAATATCTTCCCCTATAAACTGCCCAAACTCTGTTGGAGAGATCTCTCCTAACCCCTTAAAGCGTGTCACTTCAGCGGTTTTACCCAATTTTTGCATCGCTCTTTGCTTCTCCTCTTCACTATAACAATAGATCGTTGTCTTCTTGTTGCGCACTCTAAACAAAGGCGTTTCTAGAATATACAAATGGCCTTTGGTGACCAATTCTGGGAAAAACTGTAGAAAGAAGGTTAATAACAAGAGACGAATGTGCATGCCATCAACATCGGCATCTGTCGCAACTATGACCTTATTATAACGCAAATCATCCAAGCCATTTTCAATATTCAAGGCATGTTGTAAGAGGTTGAATTCCTCATTCTCATACACCACCTTCTTGGTTAGGTTATAACAGTTCAGCGGTTTTCCACGCAAACTAAAAACTGCTTGTGTTTGGACATTCCTCGCTTTGGTAATAGATCCACTCGCAGAGTCTCCTTCTGTAATGAAGAGCATCGTTTCATTGGAGCCTTCTTTTGTGGTATTATAATGTAAGCGACAGTCGCGCAGTTTTTTGTTGTGTAAGTTTGCTTTTTTGGCTCTAGTATTCGCTAATTTCTTAATGCCTGCAATCTCTTTACGTTCGCGTTCTGATTGAACAATACGTTTTTGTAAAGCACTAGCTACTTCTGGATTCTTGTGTAAGAAGTTGTCTAGTTTTTTCTTAATAAAATCGTTGACAAATACGTTCAAACTTGGCCCTTTAGGTCCGACATTGATCGAACCTAGTTTAGTCTTTGTTTGAGATTCAAAAATAGGTTCTTGTACTCGTACGCTGATGGCTGCAACAATCGCTGTACGAATGTCTGCTGCATCATAATTTTTACCATAAAAATCTCGTACTGTTTTTACCAAGGCTGCCCTAAAAGCATTGAGGTGGGTTCCCCCTTGTGTGGTATTTTGTCCATTCACAAAAGAGTTGTACTGCTCTGCATAGTGGACACCGTGCGTCATTGCCAATTCAATATCATCCCCTTTAAGGTGAATAATCGGGTAGCGAATTTTTTCTAAATCAACGCGTTTTCTCAACAAATCCAAGAGTCCATTCTTAGAAACAAAGGTTTTATTGTTGAAAACAATCCGTAAACCCGCATTAAGGTAAGCATAATCCCAGATTCGGTCTTCTATGTATTGGCGATTAAATTTATAGTTCTTAAAGATGGAAACATCAGGACGAAACTCCATGTATGTCCCATTTTCTTCCTCTGTGGCAACAAGTTTACTTTCCTCTACCAAGTTTCCTTGGTTAAAACTTGCTACTTTCTTTTTACCATTTCGATAAGAAACCACTTTGAAATGTGTAGACAAAGCATTAACCGCTTTTGTACCAACTCCATTTAGGCCTACTGTTTTTTGAAACGCGCCAGAATCATATTTTCCTCCTGTATTAATTTTAGAAACACAATCCACGACTTTCCCTAATGGAATTCCCCGTCCATAATCACGGATACTTAACAACCCATCTTCGGTGAGTTTGATTTCTATCTTCTTCCCTGCTCCCATCATGTACTCATCAATAGAGTTGTCGATGACTTCCTTAAAAAGAATATAGATACCATCGTCAGAAGAAGTACCATTGCCCAGTTTACCAATGTACATTCCAGGGCGCATACGGATATGTTCCTTCCAATCGAGGGAGCGAATATTGTCTTCTGTATATTTTACTGTGGCCATTATTATACTTGTATAAATTCTTTTAAAAACAGCTGACTGAAGTCACCGTATTTCATCCTTCGCTCTGCGTAACTAATAAGCTAAGTAGTTGCTTTACTGCTTGTTTGGCGATCCTCCTGCCAAGAAAAAAAAGACAGCTTGTTTGAAATAGAGGTATTTTCAGTAAAAACGAAGATACAACATTATTACTTTAAAAACAAATTGTTTCACTTTTTTCTATAGTATCTAATCCTTGTTAAATGGAATTCAGCGCTAGAAGATTTAAAAAATGCCCTATCATTTATTATAACAAATAGAAACATTCTTTTCTGATTCTATAAAAACAAAAAACTGCCCTGAATCTCTTCAAGGCAGTTCTATATAGTATCTATAAAAGCTGATTAGCTTCTAGTATCTTCTTTTTGTTTGACGCTTGTTTGTACGGAACTGATTTCCACCAGGAACACCATTTCCACGAGGAGATCCGGTACGAGTCATTGCACAACGGAAACCCAAATAAGCAGAAGATTTATCTTCTTCTAAGAAGCGACGAGTACCAGGAGACAACCAATAAGCACGGTCATTCCAAGCACCACCTTTGTAAACGCGAGTTTTGTCAGACACTAAACTGTGCTTGCCATACTCATAGGTAGCCTCTGATTGAGCATCACCATCCAAGTGGTTGATTACGTTAGAGAACTGGAAGTTTCTTCTAGTTGCAATCTGATTAGCATCCAATTCTTTG
Source organism: Aureispira sp. (assembly GCA_050633105.1). Classification (GTDB taxonomy): domain Bacteria; phylum Bacteroidota; class Bacteroidia; order Chitinophagales; family Saprospiraceae; genus Aureispira. The sequence goes on from JBOEFW010000016.1 coordinate 50,741, forward strand.
TATTTCAAACGACCAGGCGCGATAGAATCATTGTCCAATTGTGGCTTACCATCTGCATCTAGCTCGATTTCCATAAAGACATTACCACGATAAGGATTCAAATCCTGTGTTTCTACATCTCTCAAGGTAGTACTAGTCATTGGACGATAAACATCTTGTACCCACTCATTGACATTTCCAGCCATGTTATACAAACCATAATCGTTTGGTACATAAGAACGAACAGGAGCAGTGATAGACGCATTATCATTCAAAGCACCAGCCATACCCATGTAATCACCACGACCACGTTTGAAGTTGGCTACGATTTTACCTTGGTTTTGACCATGTTGAGGGTAACGTACTGTTGTTCCATCCCAAGGATAGATTCTACGATCAGAGATGCGCTCATCTCTAGCGTAAGATTGGTTACCAATTAAAGCTAAAGCAGCATATTCCCACTCTGCTTCTGTTGGTAGGCGATAATCTGGTAAGATGATACCATCTTCAAAACGCACACGACGCTCTTCGCCAGTAGCAGGGCTTTCCATAGGCTTATCCCCAGGTTCTGCTTCATACAAACCAGCGAGATAGGAATCTGTCACAAAGTTATTAGAACCTTCTTGACCTTCCATATCAGCAGCGATCTTTCCTTTTTCAATCAACATCATTTCGTTGACACGATCCGTTCTCCACTTACAATATTCTTGTGCTTGCAACCAAGTTACCCCAACCAATGGATAATCCATGTAAGCAGGGTGGCGCAAGTAGGTTTCTACGTAAGGTTCGTTGTAAGACAATTCTTCCAACCAAACCAAGGTATCAGGTAATGCTTTACGATATAACTGTGGCATTGTAGGATGTATGCGTTGCAACCAACCTAAGTATTCTAAATAAGCAATATTAGAAACCTCCGTTTCATCCATATAAAAGGAGGAAACAGTTACACGACGAGGAATGCCACGATAATCTTTCATGACATCTTCTTCCGTTTGTCCCATGTTGAAGGTACCCCCTTCAATAAACACGAGGTTTGGTCCTGTTTCTTGACCTTCGTAGTCCATTGGCTTTTCAAAGCCACCCCATTCTTCGGAGTTGTAGACCCACCCTGTCGTAGAGGAGCGTTCTTCTTTCTTACAAGAAGAGGCCGCTACGAGCATACCAAGCAGTCCCAATATAAATATGTTCTTCATTACGAGCTAAGATTTTTTATGATCTATAATAAAAGGCTAACAAATTTAGTAAAATTTTCCGCTTACCTAAAAATTTCTAGGCAATCGTTGTATCTATTTCGGTTGTTCTGCTTTTTGTGCCACCAATTGAACGTCAAGGCAATTTCGTGTGCACCACCAGTAGCAACATTTAACGCAGAAACCGTAATATCATAACTATAGGCAATTTTAAACATTCCTGTTTGGAGGCCTAGTAGAACTATAACGGCATCGGCATTACTAAAAGTATGTCGAAACCAAATTCCTCCCAAAATAATTCCATGCTGTACATACGCGCCCAAATTCAATTGGCGAAAAGCGCGCTGTTGTACAAATAAAGCAGTAGGCGACACAAAGGACTTCGATCCGCGCATTCTAGGGCGTCTCAAATTGATTTTGCTACCTGCATGTAGGCTGTAACGCATTGGCCACGTGTCCGAACCATCTAAGGTATTTGTTGTTAGTGCCACACGCGGTGCATTAATGTGCTGCAAAGAAAATCCAGCATAAAAGTAAGGCGTATTCAACAACAAACCTGTTCCTATATCCAGATAAGTTGTGCTGCTGTTTCCTTGTAATTCTTGACTAGTAGGACTAGGCGCTGTCGCCCCTGTAGTCAGTTGATCCAAAAATACCAACTTATTCCAATCCAAGCGTACATTTACCGCATTGAATTCTAAGCCACCACGAATATAAAAATCTTTATCAAAACGAATGTCATAAGCGTAGAATAAGCCGACTCTATATTTTGCATGGGCCTCCTCTCCTGCTACATCTGCTTCTACTAATACTCCAAATCCACTATGAATTTTCGAAAAATATTGGCTAGCAGAAACCGCATAAGTTGAATAGGCATTTGGTATACTTGGCCATTGATTTCGATAGTTGAGTGTCACCACAGGTGCTTCGACCAATCCTGTTAAAGCAGGATTAAGCTGCAAAGGTGCCGAAAAATACTGGCTATAAACAGGATCTTGTGCCTGTAACAGACTTCCTCCACAGCACCAGCAAAGCCAACAACTCACTAGTTTCAAAATCGTCCATTGCCTCATTCGCATGGTATTTCATTGGTTTTAATGCCTGCTAATTATTTTTTTGTTGTCACAAAGGTAGACAACAGGATTCAGGGAAAGCAGTGGCAGCAGGTATTTTTTCAACGCTTTTTTTAAGCACTTATTGTAATAAGAAGAAAGAAGCCGACCAAAGTAGGCAAAATTCTAGCCTAATACAACAGATTCTTTTTCAACTTCCAACGTTTCACTTTTTAGTAGCGTCATAAAGAACGATATCCCACAGGTATCTTTTTTTAGAAGAATAACAATGTCTTTTTATGTAGCAATTCTACTTGATTTTCTTTGCTGGTCATCATAGTTCATCACTATGACTTTATTTTGGGGGCGATTCTAATCCAATTAGAATCCATCTAATAAATAAAAAAGTATCACTTAGAAAACCTGTTTCTATTACCTACTTAGACAACAGAAATAAGCTCTTTTCTGTTCTTGTCTTCTAAAAATCAAGTATAATGCTTTTAGTCTCTCTTAGAAGTCTATTGTTGTGTCTAGTCCTCTCTAGTACAATCTTTGCTAAAAATAATACCGTCTCTGGGCATCCCCTCAAAACTATTGATCGAGCCATTAGTGCGGAAGATAACACAGGGTATCGAGTAACTGATATCCATTGGGAGGACTTGGATGAATTTGGGGATAGAATTGGTAAAGGGGTTTATGTTTACAACATATTTGTCCAAACCTAAGGCGCAGAAACTTCTACCAAACAGAATAGTGCCTTCCAGAAACTGGTTATTCTAAAATAGAATGTGGAGCCCTATTGTTGTTCCTTGTGAGTAGCAGGGGCTTGACTTCATTCTTTTTCTTCCATTTTCATTTTTTTTACTTTTTGACATCAACACTTTGACTTTAGCTTACGTTCTTAAAAAGAGCGGGACCATTAGTGTCCTCTTATTTTTTAGAAGAATTAGCCCTTGTGTTTATGTAATAATTTTACTTAATTTTTTATTAGGATACCTTGTGACGAGCTGTAAAGAGTTGATGTTTCCTTTTTTATAAGGAAAATTATCGCTCTTGTGTAATTTTTAACAGCCTCCAACTATTTGAGCCCTATTCTTGTCGTCTAGTATACAAACCTTGCGACCAGTAAAGGCAGCATCCTATAAAGATTCTGTATCTTTATTGTCTAATTTTTGTTTATAGCGCTGTTTATAATGGCGTTACACGATCTTCTAAAAAATCAAGTACAATGCTTTCAGTCTCCTTTAGAATTTTATTATTGTGTCTAGTGCTCTCTAGCACCCTAGCTGCTCAAGTGATCAATGAGTCCATTGTTCTGAATTGGGAAGAGCAGCCACGTGTTATTCCCTTACCAGGGGAAGGACAACTTACTCGCCTCGTTTTTGAGAACGCACATTACGATCCTACCCAACCTCAAATACCTATCTTTGCGCAACAGTTTGACCTCCCTACTTATGGTAACTTGCAAGCCACCTTGGTCAATCCACAATATGTGCCCTTAGCAGAGGTTTCTGATATTGATTATCCAGAAAGAAGTTCCTTGAACATAGAAACTCAAGTAACTTTCTCTCGTAGAAAGCCAATGGGTATTGTTTCTTTTATTCCCATTCGCAAAAATCCAACTACTGGGCAATATGAAAAATTAGTCCGTGCTGACTTGCAATTAAATCTTCAGGCACAAGCTTCTCCTCTTACCCGTAGTTCTAGAGCGTTCTCTACCGCTTCTAAGTTGTCCAATGGTGCTATTTACAAAATAGCCGTTACCAATACAGGCGTACAAAAAATGGATTACAACTTCCTAAAAAGTTTAGGTATTGATGTAGATAATATTAATCCTAGAAATATTCAAATTTTAGGGCAACCAGGCAAAGCTATTCCTGAATTAATGAATGTTCCTATTGTAGATGATTTATTAGAAAATCACATTGTAGTAGCAGGAGAGCAAGATGGTTCTTTTGATGCCAATGATTATATCTTATTTTATGGGGTGGGACCACAAACTTGGCAATATACGGCTACGGCCTCTTGCTCGCCTTTTAACCACGACATTAATCCTTATACCCACGAGAGTTACTATTTCATCAAAATAGGAAATAACAATGGTTTGCGCATGAGCAACCGCCCATCTGCTGCCAATTCTACTTACAGCACCTCTAGTTATGATGCCTTAACCTACCATGAAGTAGATGAGTTGAACTTGATGGAGAAAGAATTTGCCTTGCCTCCTTCTGGTCGAGTATGGTATGGAGAATCGTTCAAAGTCACTAGAACACGTTCTTTTAATTTTGATTTTAACAACCGCTTAGAGTCAGAACCGTTGATTATCAAATCTGACTTAGCTGTTCGTGCTTTTAGTAATGGAACAGCAAGCATGCGGGTCAACAATGTTAGTGCCCTCGCACCTGTCAATGTGGTACCAACCAACATTCAAATTTACAACGATTACGCGACGCGCCTTACTTTTCCTTGTGTTGGCCAAGTTTACCCTGGTCAAGATATCAATGTAGAGATTACTTTAAATCATGGAAGTTCTGCCGCAGATATGTGGCTCAACTACTTGTCGGTACAAGCACGTTGTGAGTTAAAATTCCAAGGCGGGCAATTGTCCTTTCGCGATCAAAGAACAATTGGTCAAGGCGTCGCTAGTTATCAATTGAGTGGTGGTAGTAACGTTACTATTTGGGATGTAACAGACCCAAGTAATGTACGCATTCAGGACTACTCTGGCACCAACAACCTATCGTTTGCGGTAGATGCTGCTGACTTACACGAATTTGTCGCTTTTGATGCCAGCCAATTTAATGTGCCTTTAGAAAGAGGAACAGTTGACAATCAAAACCTACATGGCATGGTGACACCTCCCGATGCTATTTTTGTTGTACACCGTTCGATGAGAGCAGAAGCCGATCGCTTAGCGGATCATCGCCGTGCACACGACAACATTGATGTTGATGTCATTAATGTAGATGCTATTTACAATGAATTTAGCTCAGGCAGTCCTGATGTCAGTGCTATTCGCGATTTCTGTAGAATGCTTTACCAACGAGAAACCGCGACTAACAAGTTCACGCACATTTGCTTGTTTGGAATTGGTTCTTTTGATTACAAAGCACTAGGAGAAGGAAGAGCAGATTTACCCAGTCAGAACTTGGTACCGCTTTATCAAACGCCTCAGTCCTTACACCCCACTAGTACATATACCTCTGATGATTATTTTGCCTTATTAGATCCTAATGAGGATATGTTCAACTTTGGTTTATTGGATATTGCTGTAGGACGCTTGCCTGTTGCAACAGAAGAAGAAGCAAAAGCAATTGTTGATAAGATCATTCGATATGAAACCAATCCTAACACGTTCAAAGATTGGAAAAATAGACTGTGTTTTGTGGCAGATGACGAAGATACCAACAAATACTTCTATCACTCTGAAGGTGCTATCCGTTTGGTAGAAGAGCGCGATACAACTTATAATGTAGAGAAAATTTATATTGACGCCTTCAAGCAGGTCAGTACTTCTGGTGGGCAGCGTTATCCTGATGCTAAGAATGCCTTATTAGATGTTCTATTCAAAGGTACTTTTGTGATCAATTACATTGGTCATGGTGGAGAAGATGGCTGGACACAAGAACGTGTTTTCACCAGCGCAGATATCAATCAACTCAACAACCAGGATAGATTGCCTTTATTTATTACTGCTACTTGTTCTTTTGGACCACACGATGATCCTAATATTGTTTCTGCCGCAGAGTTGTTGTTGTTACACCCAACTAATGGCACAGCCTCTATTATGACTACATTAAGAGTAGTCATTGCCTCTGACAACCAACGGTTGGTGAATGAAACCGTCAAAGTTTTATTTGTACCTAAAGCAGATGGACAGATGCCAACAACAGGCGAAGTATTGCAAATGGCGAAGAACAACGCTGGTTTGCGTCCTCCTGTTAACTCTAGAAAATATGGTTTATTGGGTGACCCAACAATGAAATTGGCCTATCCTACTTATAAAGTACAAACCAACAGCATCAATAGCCGTGCAACAACTGTTACTACTACGGATACTTTGCGAGCGCTACAACGGGTAACCATTACAGGAGAAATTGTAGATGATAATGGCAACAAAGTACCCCATTTTAATGGGACTCTTTTTCCTACTGTTTTTGATAAAGCAGACCGCCTTACTACCTTGGGTAATGATGCAGGAAGCCGTGCTAGTACCTTTTATGTTCGTAAGAAGGTTATTTTTAAAGGGCAAGCAAGTGTGAACAATGGAGACTTTAGTTTCTCTTTTGTTGTCCCTAAAGATATTAACTACACCTTTGGACCTGGTAAGATTTCTTACTACGCCAAAGATGACCAGTTAATTGATGCAAGCGGCTATCATGATAAAATTCTAATTGGAGGTTCTACCCCCAATGCTCCTGTAGACAATGAAGGCCCTGAAGTCTTAGTCTATATGAATACAGAGGAATTTGCCAGAGGCGGAATCACCGATAATAGTCCCAATATCTTAGTCCAATTGTATGATGAGAATGGAATTAACACGGTTGGTAATAGTATTGGACATGATTTAACCTCCAAAGTACTAGCACCTGATCAAACAGAAGAAGCCTATGTTTTGAATGACTTTTATGAGTCAAAGAAAGACGATTACACAAGGGGTTCGGCTATTTACCCGCTTAAGGATTTAAAACCTGGAGTACACACCATTAAGGTTAAGGCTTGGGATACGTATAATAACCCAGGAGAAGGAGAAACGGAGTTTATTGTCGCAGAATCAGCGGACATGGCTTTAGATCATGTACTCAATTATCCGAATCCATTTACAACAAGTACTAATTTCCAATTTGAACACAATCTCCCCTACCGAGATTTAGATATTCAGGTACAGATTTATACGGTATCAGGGCGCTTAGTTAAGACGATTGATCGAGCGATTGGGGCCGAAGATAATACAGGATATCGAGTAGCTGATCTTCACTGGGATGGTTTGGATGAGTTTGGAGATCGAATTGGCAAAGGCGTGTACATTTACAAAATTTTTGTACAGGCTCAAGGAGAAGAAAATGAAACAAAACAAAGTAGCGCGTTTCAAAAACTAGTTATTCTAAAATAAAGAATCAAGAACTGCAACAACCCTATTTATCTTATACTCTGATGGGTAGGGTTGTTATTTTGTAAATTCTGTTGGGTTAAATGAAGCTGTAATAGGGTTTTATTTGTACCTTTGGATGTTTTTTTACCAAATGAACTATATGTAAAAACGTTTACTTCAAGGAATCTTTTACAAATGCCTTACTGAAGAACAGCTATGCCTGTCAGCATATTGCCTGTCCTACTATCTAATAAGGCGCACACAAAACAGTATTTAAATTAATAGTTCTTATATGAAAATCACGATTCTAAGAAGCTGCTTTATTGCTCTTACAACCCTAGCTTTGCAAAGCCAAATGGTTTTTGCACAGAATACCATTGATTGTCCATTCTCTGGTGCCTCGGCAGATGGCTCCGACTGTAACAATACTATCTTAACAGCTGTACCTTTCTTACGTATTGTCCCCGATGCTCGTTTTGGGGCGATGGGTGATGTTGGGATTGCCATGCCTTCTGATCCTAACTCCATGCATTTTAATGCCTCAGGCTTATCTTTTGCAGAACGTGATCTCAGTGTGTCTATGACTTATACCCCTTGGCTGCGTGCTTTGGGTTTGAATGATGTCTTCCTAGCTTATTTATCTGGCTACAAGCACATTGATTATTTCCAGACAATTGGAGCGAGCTTGCGTTTCTTCTCTTTAGGACAAATTCAATATACAGATGACCAAGGAAATGCCTTGCAAACAGTCCGTCCTAATGAATTTGAATTAGCGGTTGCTTATGCTCGTAAATTAGGTAAGAATATCTCGGTAGGTTTTACTCCTAAATACATTTTCTCCAACTTAGGTAATGGCGCCGTTTCTGGTGGCCAGAACATGCGTCCTGCTCACGCCTTTGCGGCTGATTTATCCTTCTCTTACCGTCAATCTTTACAGATTGGAGAGAAGCATGAAGACCTTAAAGACAGAGACAATGCACAGTTTGCAATGGGATTAGCTTTTTCTAATATTGGTACAAAAGTTTCGTACACACAAGATGTCAATCGCGACTATTTACCTGCCAACTTAGGTCTAGGGTTCTCTTTTGAGTATCAATTTGATAAACACAACTCCTTAACCCTTGGTCTAGATATCAATAAGTTATTGGTTCCTACACCTGTTCGTCAATTACAATATGATGATAACGGAGATGTAATTGTAGATGCTAATAACAAACCTATTCCTAACCCTGAGTATGACAACGAAAATGGTGACGGTACAGGTGATGGGGAAGCAGATTACAAACAACAATCTGTTCCTGCTTCTATTTTCTCTTCTTTTGTAGATGCACCAGGTGGATTTGGTGAAGAAATGTCAGAATTGATGTGGTCGGTAGGATTAGAATATTGGTACAACAAACAATTTGCAGTACGTGTAGGCCACTACAATGAGCACAAATTTAAAGGTAATCGTAAGTTCTTTACTGTAGGTTTAGGCATTCGTTATAAAATTTTCAACATCAATTTTTCTTACCTTATTCCCTCTCAGGCAGGACAGCGTAATCCATTGGATAATACGTTGCGTTTTTCTATCTTATTTGATTTTGGTAAAGCACCTGTCAAAGGCAGAGGCGCTTAGGAAGAATTCTTTTCAAAAAAAGCCACCAAGACAATGTCTTGGTGGCTTTTTTTGTTCTAGTAGTTTCATAAGAGAAGGAAGGCTCTCCAAAACGCAAAAAAGTACCTTACAAATCTTATATTTAATCTCCTAAAGCTTCTATTTTTTGTAAACCAATACGCCTTCTTAGCAATGGAAAATATCTTTGGCTTTCTTGCCCCTGTCTTTATTTACGCGATCATTTTTGTATTAAACGCTGTGTTGCCAGGGCGTTGGGTCACGGGCTATGCCACCAAAGAAGGGACTGACGAAAAGTTGCGGTATCGCCTCAATGGTTTTCTAACCTTAGTCGTTTCTGTTGCACTCTGGGGCTTTTTGGGGTATTTCAATTTTATGCATTGGGATCTTTTGTATACCATTCGCTGGCAAGCCTTAGCTGGAGCTTGTGTCTTTGGCTTATTGTTTTCTTGGATTGTTGTTGTTCGTTACCCTGCGGTCAGGCAATCCTTTGCCGTGGATTTTTTCTTAGGTAGAGCAGAGAACTTACAACTTTGGGGGGGACGCATTGATGCCAAAATGTGGTTGTATTTGATTGGAGCCATTTTATTAGAATTAAATATTCTCAGTTTTACAGCGCATCATTATTTGCTCTATGGCGCAGAAAGTTCGCCTGGTATTTTCTTATCCGCTGCCTTATTAACCTACTTCGTTTGTGATTACTTGACCTTTGAGGAAGTCCACTTATATACTTATGACTTGTTTGCAGAGCGAGTAGGCTTCAAACTAGGTTGGGGTTGTATTATGTTTTATCCCTTCTTTTATACCATTCCTTTGTGGTCAACCGTCCATTTGTCCAATTCAGAGATGCCTTCTTGGCTCTTGGTCTTGGCTGGCTTAGTTTTCTTAGGAGGTTGGAGTATGGCGAGGGGAGCCAACATGCAGAAGTATTTCTTTAAGAAAGATCCCAATTATGTCTTTCTAGGGATTACTCCCGAATCGATTACCGATGGAAAACGCACCTTATTGGTCAATGGCTTTTGGGGTTGGAGTAGACACATCAACTATTTGGGAGAAATAGGAATGGCAACAGGTATTGTCTTGGCGACTGGACATCCAACAATGATTTGGCCTTGGTTTTACCCTTTGTATTATGTTTTATTATTGTTTCCTAGACAAATGGACGATGACAAACGTTGCGCCTTAAAATATGGCCAACTTTGGGAAGAGTATTTGAAGAAGGTCCCTTATAAAATTATTCCTAAGATTTATTAGACGCTTTTTCTACCCTTGTGGTTAGGCCTAGTCGAGCCTAACCACAAGGGTATTTTTAGAACCCATACATTTGTCGGGCGGTATCTCCCATAATCTTCACGGCTAATTTTCGGGGCAAAAGACGCTGCATAAAAAAGCTAGCAATTCGATTGCCTCTTCCTGGAATCATAGAAGGTTGCTTCCCCAACTGTTGAAAACACTCCTCTACCACTGCTTCGGGGCTTTGTACTTTGGGCGCAAAAAAGTTAGTCGCTTTGGGCTTCGTTTCTATATAATTAGGTGTAGCCGTTGCTCCTGCACAACAGCCCATCACATCAACTCCTTGATCCTTCCATTCATACCAAAGGCTCTCCGCCAAAACTCGATTAAAGGCCTTAGAAGCTGCATAAGCTGCCAAGAAACCACTTCCTTGAAAACCAGCCATAGAGGCCATCAAAACCACTGCTCCTTTTTGCTGTTCTAACATTCTTTTGCCCAAGCTGTGCACTAGATTCATAGGCGTAATCATATTCGCTTGCGCAATTTGTCGATTATGAAAAGTAGTATCCGTCTCAAAAGGTCCAATAAAAGGGATGGCCGCATTATAAATCAACACATCAATTGGTTGCGGGGCAAGTTGTGCCTCTAATTCTTCCACCGCTTCTACACGAGCCAAGTCACAAGAAATAGTAGTGACCTCTACCTTATATTGTTCGCGCAAAGTCTTTGCCATCGCTTCCAATTTGGCCGCTCGTCGAGCAACCAAGACCAAATCCAATCCTTCCTTGGCTAAATAATGTGCAAAAGCCGCCCCAATTCCTTCTGAACCGCCCGCCACTAGTGCGCGTGTTCCGTATTTTACTTTTATGGTCATTGTTTTGAAATAGTCTTGACTATGATTTTTTAATTCTATTGGAATGGTTTAGCAATTTTTTTTACTAGAAATTAGTGCTGTTATTTATTACAATACAAAATAGGCTCACAAGTTTCTTTGCAAGTTTTCTCATTACAAGAACAATACTTATTCTCATAACCGTCTAACACCTTCATTTGTTCTACATTAACCACCACTACTTTCGGTCGATCTATAGTATAAAACCACAGACTGTGTATGCTATCTTGCTCCCATAAAATTTTCCGCTCGACTACAGCAAAATCATGTCGTTCAGAATCGGGCAGCCAAAAAATCAACAGCTCTCCTTTTTTATTCGTCAACTCTACGGTCTTTTCTACCACATAGTCGTTAAGACTAACGTCATAAGTGTCGTACGAAATCGTCATTTTTAGCCCTTCCTCTAATTGATAAGTACAAGAACCGCTGTTTCCACAAGAGTTTATTAGTAGTAGGAATAGGAGCCATAGCATTCTATTCACAATTGTTATCTTTTTAAGTCCATTAAGGCTTAACAGAAAGAATTTTTCTAGCCGTTTGGTCGATCGTGGCATAAAAATGATCCATCCCTCGTTCGTGTATCATCCCAAAATAATTCTTCTTCCAATGATTGACATCTTTAATTCGTTCCCTCTTTAGACAACTTAATAGCAATTCTATTTTATCACCATGCTTATAAGGTACAATCTGTACACCGTATTCGCCGAGAACGATTCTATAATATTCTATTAGCTCTTCTTTATCAAAAGCCTTCACAAATTTCTTTTTTAGGTGTTCATTATACACTTTAGCAAAGTCCTCCAATAGAGAATCCACTAAGCAGAGATCAACAGCATCCTTGTCTAAGGTTTGTCCTGTTCTAAAATACATTGCCCAATTTTCTGTTGTTTCCGTTTGCATAATCGCATAACACTTCATAGAAATCAAACAAGGTTCTGTTGGTCTTATAACAGGGTTCACCTTCCAACTTTCTAAGAAAAGAACGCTTATGAGTGCCAAGAAACTACCTTTCAAAAACTGTCTTTTCTTCTTATGCATAATAATTAAGGGCTATTTATCCTCTAGAAATAGTTATTTGTCACTCCATGCCGAACAATATCTTAAACTACCTCTCGAATGGAATGCACTAAAGTTCGCTGCTCCGCTCAAAGCGTTTTATCCTTCTACTATTTTTTCTACATTAGAATGCTTGGTTTCAAAAGCAAGGCCGCCTGCTCCAACAAGGTAGCCTTTTCTTCTAAACTTCTCTCCAAGGGCAGTTGTGCCAAACCAATCAAACGACGCATGACCTCTACGCCTGCGATTTGTTTTGCTAAGGACACATCTAAAACCCCCGAATAGGCCGCAAACACCTCTTGCAATTGTTGAAGTTCTCCAGTAATTAATAAAACATGGGCGGCCATTACTCCTATATCAAATTCGGCAAAGCCTCTACAACTAAACTCTGGATCTAATAAAAACACCTCTTCTCCTCGTTGCATCCAACTACCAGGATAATAATCGCCATGTATCAAGACCTCTCCTAAAGCAAGGTATCGTTTCCCTAGTGTCTCAATCGTCTTCTTTAAGGGGGCATTTTGCTTATAAGGACGAGCCAACGCCTCTAATCCTACTTGAATGGTATCCAAGGAAAATCCATTGTCTTCTAAAAATGGCAAGACAAAGATGTGTTGATGATTTAAAGCCTTTAATTCCGTATTAGCAGGATAAGTCTTGGAAACAGGTGTGGTATGAATGCCCTGCGCCAATTGAGTGAGTTGGTGGATAAGGGGGACTGGAATTGCTCGTTTTTGGTACAACAAGGTCAAATCCTCTCCCGCTCCTAAATCTTCTAATAAAAGCAAATGATGGAGTTCAGAATAGGCAATTATGCTTGGTACATAAGCCAACACGTTCGATGGTTTTACTTCGCCTTTTGTCTGCACAAGCGTTTTATAAAACGCATGCTCGACCCCAATTCGTTCTATAGGAGCAGGAATATCTTGGTATTTTTGTACAAACGGCCTAGACTGCTTGGCAATTACACTTCTTTTGTTGGTGGTTACTCGAAGAACAACATTCATATTCCCTTCCCCAGGTGTTGTTACAGATAACACCTGCTCTTCTTCTGACAAAAAATTGATCGCTTTTAAAAACGCTTCCAACACAGGCAGAGCGACATGTTTATCTATATTCATCTACTCTTTATTAATAAGACTGGTAAAGTGTGCCCAGTAATCTTTTTTCATAGCTTCTACCTCAATAGCAGTATGGATTGTAATGGGTCGTGGTGTATTTTCTTCTGGTGTTTGATAGGTGTTTTGAGTAGAAAGAGTCGGCTTTGCAAGTGCTTCAATAAGTGCTACATCCCACATCGTCCAATACATTTTACTAGGATCCGTCGTCGTCCACCAACGCTCATAAGCCTCCCATCGATCCAACAATAAATCGGCAAAAGGTCCTTTACCTTGAAGATTGGCAACCACCTCTTCCTTAGAAAATTGCAAGTACAAACTAGTTGTCGCCGTCATAATACTTAGGTCAAGATCTTTCTTATTCAATAGATAGTTGACTGCAAGGGTATCATTTCCTGAATTGAATTCTTTTTTGTTGTAACTGTTCGTAATTGGGTTGTGCCAAAAGCCCAAGTAGTGTACTTTGATATTAGGGACAATAGTTGTGTCTTGCAAGATGGCAGAGGCGACATTGGTACAAGAACCCAAAATTACTAAATGCAAAGGATTTTCAGGAGTATATTTTTTGGCCTGTTGTACGATAAAATCAGAAGCGGGAGAAGTTTTAGCAACGGATTGACTTAAGGGCTCTTTGCTCCCTATTAACAAAGGCAGGTCCTTCACCTGTAGCAATTTCATAACTTGCTCATTCAATACTTGGCTTTCCTGTGCCGTATTCGCTGAGGCCAACGGAGACGTATGAAACTGAGCAGCAGTCACCCCAATTAACTCTAATTCTGGTGCGTTCACGGCTCTTGCAAGAGCAAAAATATCATCAATTTCATTAGCCGTATCGGCATCTATAATCAGTGGAACAGGCAACTTTGCACTGGGCGCACAGCTTGTCAGTCCAATGCCCAATGAGATCAAAACAGAGAGAATTCTATAAAGCACTTTAATTTGATTGTGTTTTTGTGAAGAACTTAATTAAGAAGTAATATACTACAATTCATAGCTTGTTGTCTATTCAAAAAGTAGTTTTTCTTTTATTGATACGCTAGAAGTGTTAAGTAATTTTTAGTTCTCACTTGAATTAGAACTTGCCAGCCCTTCTTAAAAAAGAGGGCCTATTCCTAGAAGCCAATATAAATCAATTGCACGAAGCGCACTCTTTATCAAACAACAAAATGATGCTAATAAGCTACTTTTGAAAGGAGGAAATGCTACTATTTATCCCTATATTGTTGGTTGATTTCAAAAGACTCTATTCAACAAAGACATTTTGTTCCAATAGGGTACTTCCTACAATAAATAATGGGTGCGTCTATTCTAGATGTTCCTCCTCTTAAATAGATTACCTTTACAAAAAATACTATGAAATTGAACCTACTGTCTTGTGACGCTCCAAAACCAGATAAAAGAGCTATTTCTAAATGTCTAGTAGAATATGCTGGTGTAGACCATTTATTGGCCAATGAATTGACTCATATCCTCTTAGAAGGGGATCTTATTGATATTGAAGTAGAGGATAACAATTCCAATTCGGCCTTAAGAGCTTTACGAAAAGTAAGTATTGACTACGAAATTGTAGAATAGTCCTCCTTAACAGGAGTTATAGTTATAAAATTGCTGCTCTACTGTTACGTTTACTTCAGGGCTACTTCTAGTAATGAATTTCTTTATAATGGAATAGACCACCACAACAGCTATACTAGTTTCTTGAATGACCTCAATTTTATAAGAGAACAGTTTTTGCTTCCTTTATTAATTCATGTAATCTGCTTCATAACTTTGAAGTAGGTCTTTTAGTTGTAAACTAAATCACACGTTTTTCATGCCTCAAAGGTAGAAAAAATTATACATTCCCATGTCCATTCTCTCTACAACCCAATCACTAAACCTCTAACAATCATATAATTAAAAAAAACAAAAGACTACGGCCAAATGAGACTACTTCTCAACTATAAATAAGCTTGGCTAGTATTTTAAGTAGTCACTAAACCACTCCACAGTAACATAATTTATTGATACTCCTTCTATCAAAACAGAAGGAATTTAAATCAATTAAATATACATTACGTCTGAATAAACCTCATAATCAGTCTAGCAATATAATTCTTTCAAGAATTATTATTTTTGTGTATATTCGTGCATATATTACTTTCATGATTTCAAAAGATCATTCTAGTAACATATATATGTTGATCGATCATTTTGTCTCGACATTCTATCCAATGCTGTATAACAAACCTTAAATGCTTTTCGCACGATATGCATTAAAGATTTGTTGTCCTCTAATTCCGTTGAAGAAGTCTATCCCAAATTACAAAAAATCTAAAAAAGAATTATTGGAGTGACTATCTCGTTTTACCAAAGTAGCATATAGCATTTTCACAAAAAAATACATTTATTTTATATTAATTCCCCAAGTGGTTTTCTACAACAAAGCGCATTGAGTTTCCCCTCATGTGGGTGTTGGTAGTAATCATTTATAAAAAAATTTAAAACAAAAAATATCATGACCTATTTAAGAGGTGAAATTACGAAGGTAAGTACTGTAAAGGAGAAAGATATACGCTTCATATTTGATACTTTATACAAAGATTATTATGATGGTGTTACTTATGAAGGGTATTTCAGAGATCACTTTAAAGAAAAAGAGTATGTTATTCTACTAAAGACGGAGGAAGGTATAATTAAAGGATTTTCATTACAACAAGTTCTTCAAATTGATATTGAGGGGCAAGAAGTAGCCATTTTGTGGGCAGGTGATATATTGGTGCACCCTGATTATTGGGGTAAGAACGAATACCGATTGAAACTATCAGAATTATGCTTGCAATTGCACAAAGAATATCATCCTCAAAAATTAGTCTATCGACTATCTACTCCCAAAGGCTATAAGACGTATAGAGTCGTTCCGAATCTATTTCGCAAGTTTTACCCATCACCTGATTATAACTTCTATCCTGAATTTGAAAGTAAGGTAATTGATAAAATTCTTTCAAAAAAGTACCCTCCAGAAATTTATGACAAGGAGAGAAAATTATTGGTGGTAAATGATGAAGATCATCGTTTAGCTGCAGGTTTTGCTCAAGTCACAGAAGAAAAATTAAAAGATCCACTTATTAGGTGTTTCTATGAAAATAACCCAGACTATGCTCGTGGAAACGAAATTCCAGTGATCGCGCCTATTTTTCCTGAAAACATTAAAGAACAAAAGCATTTTTTCTAAAAAGCTTTTTGTTTAATGAAAAACTAATTGGGATTTTCCACCAATTACCTTGTAAATAAATTTAAGATGAGTGACAATAGTTTACTTTCCCCCTTTATCTTGCCTGAACAAGAAAAGATTAGCATACCTAATAGTCTTAAAAATAGCACTCTCCTAGCAACTGATTATTACAATTTAGATGCATTATTGGAGGATAAGCATTTGGAAACACGAACAATGGTACGAGCTTGGGTGGAACGTGAAGTACTTCCAATTATAGAAGATTATACTGAAAAAGCTGAAACACCTACCCACCTTTATAAAAGCTTGGCTAAGATTGGCGCATTAGGGACCAATCTTCCCACTAAATATGGCTGTGGTGGGCAAGACGAAATTACTTATGGCATTTATTCACAGGAGTTAGAACGAGGCGATTCAGCCATTCGCTCTATGGCCTCTGTTCAGAGCTCTTTGGTAATGTATCCTATTTATCGTTTTGGTTCTGAGGAGCAAAAAGAATACTATCTCCCCAAGTTAGCAAGTGCTGAGTTTATTGGTTGTTTTGGTTTAACAGAACCCAATCATGGCTCTAATCCATTGGGAATGCTTACTAATATTGTTGATGATGGAGATGCCTATATTTTAAATGGTTCTAAAATGTGGATTACCAATGCTCCAATAGCAGATATAGCGTTGGTATGGGCCAAAGATGAAAATGGAAAGATCAGGGGCATCATTGTTGAAAAAGGTATGAAAGGATTTTCAGCACCTAAAATAGGCGGAAAATTATCTTTTCGTGCTTCCATCACAGGCGAGCTAATCTTTGAGGATGTTCGAGTGCCAAAAGAGAACATTCTACCTAACGTAAAAGGCATGAAAGGCCCACTTTCTTGTTTGTCCAAAGCAAGATTTGGTATTTTTTGGGGGATGATAGGGGTAGCTATCGATTGTTATGAAGCGGCATTGCAATACTCTATTAAAAACCCTTCCATTGGTGCATCTCAACTAGTTCAAAAGAAATTGGCAGAGATGATTACTGAAATTACAAAGGCTCAACTACTCTCTTGGCGACTAGGTACCTTGGCCAATAAGGGTAAAGTGAAACCTGCCCAAATTTCTATGGCAAAACGAAACAATGTTCAAACTGCTATGAAAGTCAGTAGAGCTGCTTGCCAAATACTTGGGCCAGCAGGTATGACCAGTGCTTACCCTATTATGCGCCATTTAATGAATTTAGAATCTGTTGTTACTTATGAAGGTACACATGACATTCATTTGTTGATTACAGGAATGGACGTGACAGGCTACAATGCTTTTAAGTAAGTACGGAGGCATAAATAGCCGCATACTATAGTTTTCTAGAAGAAAGAAAGAGCGGAAGTAATCTTTTTCTTTCTTCTGTTATTTTTTAATGTTCCCTTATTTTTGCCCTAGTACGTAGGTGAAAAGAAGTAAACGCGTGATAAAAAATAGGCTATTATTTTCTAGTCCTGTGTTGAAAAACAAAGGCATAGTTATTTATAGAAATGCCATCGAGAATAGAAAAACTTAGCGGATAACAGCCATACTTGGCGGCATAAAGTTCTTTAGAACTAGGTACAAAACACCTTTAAATGCCTCCTTTTATGGCTGTTATAGTTCCTAAAACTCCCGTTTCCACCAAAGCTCTAAAAGCCTTCATCTTCATAAATACCTGTCCCCGTTGCATCATCCGTCCCATTGGCTGTATTATTCCCCTCATGGAACTGGTCATAACGAATACATTGCATTTCTACATCTATCGTTTCGGGTACAAAAAAGCGAGATTTAGCACTGTAAACTTCATCTTCTATCAAGGTAGAATCCCCTTCTAAGTTGCGTAAGAGGTTAGCAAAAATAGGACGTGCCATTTTACCTCCCTGACCAAATTTCAAACCTCTAAAACGAATGAAACGATCATCACAACCAACCCAAGTACCAACAACTAAATCAGGGGTAATTCCCATAAACCAGCCATCTGCTTGAAAGTTAGTGGTTCCCGTTTTACCACCATAGCGTGATTTGACCCCACGGAATTTTCCGCGTTGAATACGTTGCAACATTTCACTCATGACATAAGCGCCTTGCTCTGACAAAACAGCCGTAGAGCGTTGGTCGCTACCTGCGGTGTAAATAAGGTTGCCATTTTTATCTTCTATTCGCTCAATAAAGATCGGTTCTGTATAGACACCAGAATTGGCAAAAATGGTATAACCACCTGTCATTTCAAAAGGTGATAAATCAGGTGTTCCCAAACAAATAGCCGCCGAAGAAGGTACACGCCCCTTACTGGTATCAATTCCTACATCCGCCAAAAAATTACGGAAAGGTTCTGGGCTTTTGAGGTCCTTCATCAAGAAGGCCGAAACGGAGTTAAGCGAGCGATTAAGAGCTTCTGTTAGGGTGATTTCATCACCACTGTAGCCACCTGCATTTTTGGGGGTCCAGTCTTTTAATAAATTAAATTTCCCTTCTCCTTTAGAAATAGTGGTTGGCTGATCCCAAACCGTATAACAAGGCGATAAATTTCTTACATCTACCGTCATAGCATACAAGAAAGGCTTGATTGTAGATCCGACTTGACGTGCAGCTTTTTCTCTATTAACGTGGTCATACTTGAAATATTTGTGGTTGATTCCGCCTACCCAAGCACGGACAGCACCGCTCTCTGGATCGACCGCCAACATTCCCGTTTGCAAATGCATGCGGTGGTAGCGAATAGAGTCAAAAGGACTAATTAAGGTATCTTTTTCCCCTTTCGCATTATAAGCAAAAATGGTAGTTTCAACAGGCGTTTTCATGTAGTCCATAATCGCCTTATCTTGTAATTCTAAGGAATCAATAGCAGGACTACTTAAAATCTTTTTGTAGAGTTCTGCTTGTTTTGCTTTTATAAAACCTGTCTCTTCCCACTTTTTCAAAAGCATTTTACCATCTACATAAGGCTGGTAACGGTTTTTACGTCTTGGTTTTTTCTGATAAGAGACAATCTGAAAAAGGCGGTCTATATCAATATCTCGTAAGTTGTGGCGAACTGCTGTTGTTAAATAGTGTTTACGAACTGCTTTATAGCGTTTTGTATTCCAGACTTGTTTAAGTAAGCTCAACCGACGCGCTTCAATTTCAGTATCTGTTGTTTTTCGATCTTTCCACGTCCAAGGGTTTTTAACTTTTGAGCTCGCAGTAGGATTAGGGTCATTCCACTGTGGCCATTTATCAAACAATTTTTTCTGGTGTTCTTTTAAGTGACTCCAAGCCGCTTTTTCAGCATGGCGCTGTACTCTAGAATCAATGGTGGTGTAGATCTTCAAGCCATCTCTGTAAATGTCATAAGGCTCTCCATTGGGTTTTCTATATTGAGGATCGTCTTCCGCCAATTGTACCAACTTTTTTTTGAGGTATTCTCGTAAATACATTCTAAAATAAGTAGCAATACCATCATTGTGGTTCTTAACTTGGAAGTGACTCATATCAATTGGATCCTTCCGTAGTTGATGGTATTCACCTTCTGTCAAGTGCCCTTTCTTCTGTAGGTTTCTGAGCACTTGCTCTCGTCCTCGCAGTGCCTTGGGCATGTTTTTTCTAGGGTTGTAAGAAGAAGGATTTTTGAGCATACGCACCAACATCGCCGATTCTTTAACATCCAATTCATGAGGCTTTTTATCAAAATAAATCTCTGCCGCTGACTTAATACCATTGGCCCCATACAAGAAATCAAACTCATTAAAATACAAAGCAATAATCTCTTCTTTGGTATAAGAACGCTCTAGACGAACAGCCGTCAACCATTCTTTCAATTTGGTAGAAACCAACAACCAGTAACGGGTTATTTTTCCTTTACCTTTTGTATTAGGACGACCAACTAATAATTTGGCAAGCTGTTGAGGAATTGTACTTCCTCCTCCTGCATTTTCATTTTGTAGAATAACAGTCTTCACCAAAACCCTTCCCAATGCTCTTGCATCAATCCCTGAGTGGCTCAAATAACGCTCATCCTCTGTAGCAATCAAGGCATTAACCAAATGACTGGATAAACTATCATAGATTACGGGGGTTCTATTCTCAATATAATACTTCCCTAACACTTCCCCATCTGAAGAATAAATACTAGAGGCAATACGACTTCTTGGGTTTTCTAATTCTTCAAAAGAAGGGAGATCAAATGACAACATATAAAAAATGCCAAGCACCACAACAAAACCTACTGCATATAGGCGCCACATCCAACGAACAGCTTTTTTATAACCTGATAAACGTTTGGAAATAGCTTGCTCTTCAGGACTAGAAGAAGGACTATTAGTAGGGGGTTCATTATACTTATTATCCATTGTATTGTTTTCTTTTGTGCTTCCTCAAAGAGGGTTCGTTCACGGTATAAATCGTCTGATTAGCTGGGTACAAAGTTATGAACAGCTATTCTAGCTCACAAAGATACAAAAAGAATTGGCACCCCTATCTACTAGGAATGCCAATGCTTATTAAATGGTTGATTCTAGGCTTTAGTTGTAGTTCTCTTGAAAGAAAGCGTCATACAATCTGAACTTTTGCTTGGTCATTGCTGCCGCATAGTTTTCTTTAGAAATAGCATAAACTTTGTAGCCCTTGATACCAGGCAAAAACTCTTTGCTGGTAGTAACGTCCAATACATAAGCCATGGCTTCTTCTGCATTATTAAACGCTCCTCGAACCGTTAAGCTTGGCACTTTTCCATCCACTAAGATAGAGGAAGTACTCAAACGCTTATTGAGGTAGAATTTATTATTAAACTCCGTGATAGGCACTCTATATTGATTGGTTCTTGTTTTGACATCATTAAAAACAATCAATACCAAGTGCTTGCTATTAGGCGTTGGTCTATACAGTCCTTTTTCCGTTTCAGGTGCGGTGTTGGTATTAGAATTACGACCAGCACGCCCATTACTTTTATCTCCTTTTAAGAAAGCAATCATCTTGCGTGCTTGCTTTTCTTCGTCCGTATCAGGATAACTCGTCACAATTGTACGCAAAGCACGAATGTAATCTTGTTCGCCTTTCACGCCACCAATACACATGGCCTCCAAGATCGCAAAACGCGCCTTCATTTCATAGTCTTTACCAAACTTAGCAGGCACAGCACGCACACGCTCTAGCGCTTGCTTCGATTGGCCTTGACGCATCATTTGATAGGTCGCGTCATAATAACTATTGATGCGCTCGTATTTTTCCTTTTCTGCGTTGGCAAAATTTGGATCACTCAACACCTTAGCAATATTAGACTCTGGGTACTTGTTGAGAATTTGTGTTTTGTACTCTTTTGCTTTAGCAGCATTATTCTGTTCTGAATAAATGTTATAAGCCAAGAACAACGCCTCTACTGTGTAAGGGCTTTTAGGATGATTAGCGACTAATTCGTTGACCAATTCCAAGGCTTTATCAGAGCGTTTGAGATCTTCGCGATAATGCTGTGCCGCAAAGAACAAAGACTCTCCTAGTTTTCCTTTTAAAGCTGTTTTCTCTTGGTCGCTATTTGGAACACCTTTGCGTTTGAGGTATGCATCGATTTCTGCCTGTGTTTTTGGGGCAGCAGCGGCAATGGCTTCTTCATCGGCTGTTTGTTCTTCTTCCTTATTAGAACGACGCCAGTTATCTACCCAAGAACGACTTTCCCAACGCTTGGTAAATTCTCGTTCGCCTTTTTTCTTAATGTTGGCATTGTACAACGCAAATTTAGACCGTTGTACAGCGGCATCCATTACCTTCACGTCTCCAACAGGTTTAGGTGGTTGGCGATTGGGTCTATTTCTTGGATTTCCTTCTACAGCTGCTCCCATAGGACGTTGTTCCATATCTCCTCTATTATTTAAAGAGACCGTGGCATTCGCTCCCACTTTTTCTTCTTCTTCTAATCCTGCAACAGCCCAACGCTCTTGCTTTCCACGCGGCCAACTACCAACAATCAACATGCTATCACGATCGATTTTCTTGCTCAAATCCTCCGCTAAACCTTCCAATTGACGTTTGCGTCTATCCGTTGCAACATAACGCTCATCGCTCTTTGTCATTGATTGTGCCGTGGTATCATAATAAGCATAAGCTTGAACAAACGCATCGCGCTCGTAGAACAATTCTGCCAGCATCAACGCACTTTCTGCTCGCTGCGCTGGATTCGTACTCGTGTATAAGGATTGTTGTAAGGCAAGAATACCTTCCTCTTTATTTCCTTTGCTCAATTGTAATTCTGCAATAGCAAAATAAATTTGATCCTTGTATTCTTCATTTTTAGAATCCCGCAAAAGACGTTGCAAAGCAATTTGAGGATCTACGCCTTGCTTTCCGTTCGCATGGGTGGCACTTTTTGCCATATTCAAACGAGCGTTAAACTCCATTTCATAACTTGGGCGCAAGCGCAATACTTTTCTATAATTTTCCATTGCCGCTTGATTGTCGCCTTGTTGCTGCTTCAATTGTGCCAACAAATAAACATAGCGGTTCTTAATTTCTTTTTGTCCTTTGGTGTCAGCAATCGCCAATTCTAGCGGCTCAACAGCTTTGGCATATTCTTTTTGTTGAATCCAAGAATAAGCAATAACAGCTTGTACCTTTGGACGCAAAGAATAAGGAACCGTCAGATCATTTTCCAACATTCTCAAATAATATCCCGCCTCATCAAATTGCTTCAATTCGATATACGTTTTTGCCAACCACAAGGTAGCTTCGTGGCGAACAGGACGGTGCTTCAAGCCATACTTGATGGGCTCTTCTAGTTCCTCTTCTTCCGTGGCATCCTTTTTCTTAGCACTTGCTTTCTTCTTAGTAGAAGGCTTTTTCTTTTTGCGTCTGACGCGTTTACGACGCACTCTTTTTCTACGCTTGCGCTTTTTTTTCTTTTTCTTAACCGTAGGTTTCTTAGTCCCCTTGGCATTCTCCTCTACATTCTCTGGATGGTATTTATCAAAAATATACTTGAACGTATTCGCAGCACGCTCATATTCTTTTTGTAAGAATTCCGCTTTGCCCATCAACAAATAACTATTGTCCGTCCAATCGCCGATTTCATGCAATTTGATGTTACGAGCACTTTTAGTGATCGCTTCATCCAAAGGTTGTTTGACAGAACCTACATTCTCTACAGCAGCATAAGGATACAGATGCAAGAGTTTGTTGTAGTTATCTTGGTGCTGTTTTTCGAGCATATCAAAGCTCTCCTCTAAGCGTAGAGTAGCATTATAAAAAGCATTGTACCGTCCCGTTAAGTCATGGTAAGGCTTGGTTGCTTTGGTTTGCTTGGCGCAACCCACCAATAATATTAAAAGGGCACTAATAGAGCCCAGGAACAAGCATAAATTTTTCATGCACAGCAATGTTTGATGCAAAAATTTGGACAACAGTTATTGATTAGACGTCTTGCCGACGCTTAGACTGTTGGAAAAAGCAGTTTATCACTCTATAATAATTAACGATAAGAAAGCTTTAAAAGTCTATAAAAGTACGCTCTTTATTGCATTTATGCTGCTTTCCCTCTGATTTTTAACTAAAGAGTAAGAGATTTATAGGTAGATTCCGAACAATCTTTTTGTACTTTTGAGGCACTTTGCAAGCTGCAACCAATATCAATTACTCTATTCTTCGCCTAAAAATGGGTTCCTTATCCCTTTGGCAAGAATTAAAAATATAGCCTACTTATGCTTAAATGGATCAACGATAAGTACCGTTTGGTGCTAATGAATGACCAAACTTTTCAAGAAGAACGCTCTTTTAGATTACACCCTTCTAGTGTTGCTTTATTCTCCATAGTCGTTTTTACAATAATCAGTTCTATTATTGTTTTGCTAATGATCACGACACCAATGGGGCGATTGGTTCCTGAAAAAACCAACCAAAACATTCGCGCTCAAATCACTACCATGTATTTACATGTTGATTCTTTAGAAAAAGCCGTCGCTGCTAGGGATGCGTTTATTGTTAAGGTCAAGGACTTGGTACATGAGAAGTTTGAATATGCTGATGACTTGGAAGATCCCAATCTCAAAAAATCCAACAGTTCTACTCCTGTCCCTGAAAAATCAGATGAATTGCGCGAATTAATGGCTAGTGTTGATTCAGAGGCAGAGTTAGGCAATCTGATTGAGAATACCTTAACAACCAATAACAGCATTAATACAATGATTTTCATAGCCCCTATCAAAGGAATGGTGTCTGATACCTTTGCGCCTATTCGGGCGCATTATGGAACAGATGTAGTTGCCCCAAAGGGGTCTTTGATCAAAGCCACTCAAAAAGGAACCGTGCTAGTCGCTACTTGGTCGGCTGATACAGGGCATATGTTAGCCATTCAGCACGATAATAATGTGGTTTCTTTTTATAAACACAATGCCTCACTCCTGAAAAAGACAGGAGATATGGTGCAAGCAGGGGAAGGCATTGCTATCATTGGCAATACAGGAGAAATGACAGAAGGGCCCCATTTACATTTTGAATTGTGGTTCAATGGGCAAGCCATCAACCCAGAACGTTATATTGAGTTTAAGAATTAAGAGCGCGTTTTAAAGAACGTCTTCTTCAAACACTGCATAAATAGGCGTGGTTGCAGTAGTTCTATCTTCCACAAAAACATTCATCAGTTGCCCTTCTACATAGCTGTACACCACATACTTGACTTCTCTTGAAATGATAGGTTCTGTATTATCCATTTTTTGTCTCTCCATAATCTTCCATGATTACCGTATATCGACCCACAGCAACATAATCCTTAATCAAAACAGAGAACTGTAAAACTACCAGTGTTTCATGTTCATTATCGTTGTTGTTGGTGCAACTTCAAGAGCTTTAGCTGACTCACTATTATAATGAATTATCAACAAGAGAACGAAAGTAAAAAGAATACGGCTTTTCATGAGATGGAGCTATAATAGTTCGCTAAAAATCATAACATGATGGTCGTTGTTCTACATATCCCGCTTAGCAAACACGCGATAAGCAATGCCCAAAAACAAAACGGTATAGGTCAGAGTCAAAGCGGTCGCTAAATCCAATGGCAATAAAATGTCTAGCATGCCTTCATCAAAATCAGGAATTCGTTTGACTAAATATAAGGGCAGCACATCCCAAGCGGCGCTCCCTGGAAAGTAGCTTCCTGCCGCGAGATTATCCAATAGTTGCCCAAAAACCAAATAACGCACAACGCGTTCTATGATAGCTAAATAAGCAAAAAAGACAATCATCGTCAATCCGCTCTTGCGAAATACAATTGCTAACATAAAGGCAAAGCTCATATAAAACAAAGCCTGTACAAAAAAGCGCCCCAAAGCCAAACACTCAAAGCCCCAAAGATAACCATAGCCACCAGCCAACCAGCCAATGACCAAGGTCGCAAGCATTAGGTAAAGAGTAGCTCCCAAAGCCAATACCATCATCATTAAAACCTTACTCAAAAACAACGAGCGGCGTTCAATTCCAGTGAT
Source organism: Aureispira sp. (assembly GCA_050633105.1). Taxonomy (GTDB): domain Bacteria; phylum Bacteroidota; class Bacteroidia; order Chitinophagales; family Saprospiraceae; genus Aureispira. The sequence goes on from JBOEFW010000016.1 coordinate 76,619, forward strand.
CACATTCTGACGTAAAGTACGGTTGTCATATTCTGTTGTAATCATCCAAACACTCAAGTACGTCAACAAAAAATAGGTCAGCCAACTGGTCCAATAAGCGGTTGTTTCCCACAAATCAGGAAACACATAAAAAGGGCGAAAAAGGATATTTTGAGGGCTCCCATCTTGTGGACTCATGCTCTTGATTGTAAAATACAACAAGGGCATTAAGAGAAAATACAGGCTAACGGAAATTTTAAATAAGCGATTAGGCGCTAATTTTTTCCATTCTAATTGGAGTAGGTGCAGCATAATAGGGGGCTAATAAATCTTAAGATTTTTTTACACAATGTACGTTTCCTACTGCAGTCGCTTAAGGTAAAAAACAACATTTTTTGAAGGGGTTAGTTTTAGCTCGTCTACCTCCTTTAGATATTCAAATTCCAAAAGATGTCCTTTACACGAACGGTTAATAAGGGTATTATTTTCATGGGTGATTAGGTGCTGTTTAAAGTTGTTTAAAAAAGGGCTTTCGTGAAACACCGCAGGCCTCATGAAGTAAAATGAGTAGGAACCCAACCCCAGCTTGCTGGTTCGCGTAAGCAACAAAAGCCCTGCGCAGCCATTTGTCTTTCTTAAACACCTTCTTTTTCAAAAAAACAATTATTAAAAATTAGAGGGCATTTCTTTATTCTTTATTGGCCAATTGTCCACAAGCCGCATCAATGTCTTTTCCACGAGAGCGACGTACGGTAATCGCCACTCCATTTTTGCGCAGAAATTGAGCAAAGCGCTCTAATTGATCTCCCTGTGATTTGACAAAATCAACGCCACTAACAGGGTTATATTCAATCACATTAACTTTGGCGGTTGGAACCTGACGGCAGAGGTTTAATAGGTTCTTAGCATCTTCTAAACTATCATTAAAGCCATCAAAAGCAATGTACTCAAAAGTAATCTTACTATCCTTAGTTTTTGTATAAAAGTAGCGCAACGCTTCAACCAACGTCTCTAAATTATTGCTTTCATTGATCGCCATGATGGAATTTCGCTTTTCATCATCAGCAGCATGTAAAGATAAAGCCAAGTTGACTCTGGTTCCATCATCGGCTAAACGTTTAATCATTTTAGCAATACCAGCCGTACTAATGGTTAAGCGTTTGGGCGACATATGCAAGCCTTCAGCACTAGTTAATAGCTCTATACTCCGCAACACTGGTTTATAAGCCAATAGTGGCTCTCCCATCCCCATGTAGACTACATTGGTCAAATCATGCTGAAAATGAGCTTGACATTGGGCGTTAACCTTCGCTACTTGGTCATAGATTTCTCCTGCGGTTAAGTTTCGCAAGCGATCCATTTGGCCTGTGGCACAAAACTTACAACTCAAACTACAGCCTACTTGAGAAGAAATACAAACAGTATAACGATCTTGCTGTGGGACAGGAATGAGAACAGACTCGACCAAGTGCCCATCGTGCAAACGAAAACGCGTCTTGATCGTCCCATCATTGCTGTGCTGTGAGAGATCTTCTATAATTGGTTGAATCACAAACTGCTCGTTTAATTGTTCCCGCAAAGATTTGGACAAGTTTGTCATCTCCTCAAACGTATACACGCCTTTTTTCCAGAGCCATTCATAGACTTGCTTGGCTCTAAATTTAGGAGCCCCCATCTCTACAAAAAACGTCTGTAATTCCTCCAAACGGAGCGTTCTAATATCTTTCTTCTTCATACAACTTCTAATCATTAGGAGCAATAATTTTGTCCAAACTATTTGATCCTGCTATCATCTAATAATAGCGCAAAGGTACAACATTTTACTCAAAATCAATTACATCAATCCCTCATCAGCTAAGCTGATGAAATCGTCATAACCCAAAATCAAATGATCAAAGACAACAATATCCAAATAAGTCCCTGCTCGTTTAATTTTTCTGGTCAATTCCAAATCTGCTTTGCTTGGCTCTAAGCTCCCAGAAGGATGGTTGTGCGCCAATACAATACTACTCACCAAAGGATTAGCCAGTACCAATCTAAAAATCCGTTTGATGTCCACAAAAGTGCCTGATAAGCCTCCCGAACTAATTGCCACACAATCCACTACTCTATTCGCACGATTGAGCAATAAAATATAAAATTCCTCATGTGCCAAACCACTTAGATATGGCAAGAGCACGTTATAAGCATCATCGCTGCATCCAATCAACGGTTTATCCACGACTCTAGTCGCTTGTCTACGTAACCCTAATTCTAAGGCCGCAGAAATACTAATCGCTTTGGCAGGGCCAATCCCTTTGAACTTTTGCAATTCCCCCAAGCTCATCATTCCCACTTCTTGTAGATTATTCTTCTTAGAACTGAGAATGCGCTGGGAAAGAGCAACAGCAGATTCGGTCATCGATCCTGAGCCAATAATAATCGCTAACAATTCTGCTGTAGAAAGTTGTTTTGCTCCTTTAGCGATCATTTTTTCCCGAGGGCGGTCTTCCACCGCCCAAGACTTGATCGTGTTTTTTTCGTTTTTACAACCCATTGAATGTGTTTCGTTAGTGAGTAAATTACTATTTTTTTATTAAAAATATAAAAGAGCCTATAGATTTTGTACAGATTCTCCGCTCCTGCGATTACGCATTAAAGCAACCCAATTCTCACTTTATTAGCTACAATCAAGAATACTGTTCAGTCCTTTAGAGAAATCTTAGTATTTTTGAGTTACTTCTCGTGGATGCTTCTGCTTCTACGGCAATTCCATCTAAAAAGTTGCGTCCGAAAATCTAGGAACCCCTGATCATCCCACGCTAGAGTCTAAAGACTCTATTCCTTCAAATTATTAACTAAAAAAAAATGACCGCATTCCTCGGCCTTTTGTTTGCCCTTTTGTTAGTGCTCCCTCTACAAGCTCAAGATACTTTAATTTTGGAAGCCCTTCCCGAGGCTGGATTTTACACCTCAGGAGTAGGGGTAAAAGTAAGTTGTAACCGCTCTCAGGCTACCATTTACTATACCTTAGATGGCAGTGTGCCAAGTGCCAATTCTAAACGTTATAGAGGAGATGTTTTGATTGATAGTTCTCGAACATTGCGTACTGTTGCCTACTTAAATGGTCAAAAAAGCGCTGTTTCTACACACACCTACCTCATCAAGGAGGATTCGATTACCGTTCCTGTTTTTGCCATCAGTATTCAACCTTCCTACCTATTTGACCCTGTCAAAGGTGTATTTAAACGAGGCCCTAGAGCTTCTAATCGTTTTCCGTTCAAGGGAGCCAATTATTATTCTAGAAAAGAATTTCCTTGCTATACAGAGTTTTTTGAAACCAATAGAGATCGAGTTTTTCACAGTAGATTAGGATTTAAGATTTTTGGTGGAATGAGCCGTATTTTTCCTCAGAAGTCTTTCTCTCTTTATGCCAGTAAATCGCGTCATGGCAGCAAGTATATTCGCCACCAATTGTATCCAGAAAAGGATCAAAAGAAATACAAACGCTTAATTTTACGTAACTCGGGAAGTGACTTTGGAGAGACTCATTTTAGAGATGCCCTAATCACAAGTTTGGGCAAAGATATGGGGCTAGAAGTGCAAGCTTATCGTCCTGCTGTTGTTTTTATTAACGGCGATTATTGGGGGCTGTATAATATGCGGGAAAAGTTGACACGACACTATATTGTAGAAAACTTTGGTTATCACAAAGACAGTATCAACTTAGTAGAACACCGAAAAAGCACCAATGCAGGGTCTAGAAAAAGCTATGATGCTATGCGCATTTTCATGCGAAAAAATGACTTAGGCATTCAAAAAAACTTTGACTATGTTGCTTCCATTATGGATGTGGACAATTTCATGGAGTATGAAATTATTCAAATTTATATTGACAATCAAGATGCTGGTGGGAACATTAAATTTTGGCAGCCCAAAACCGCAGGGGGGAAATGGCGTTGGATTTTATACGATACCGATTTTGGATTAGGGCACTATGGCCGTTATGGTTATAAGAATAATAGCTTAGAGTTTCATACCAAACCCAATGGGCCTGCTTGGCCAAATCCGCCTTGGAGCACCCTCAATTTGCGCTCTTTATTACAGAACAAGTCTTTCAAAAAAGCCTTTGTTAGTCGCTTTTTAGATCGCTTAAATTACACCTTTGATTCTACCTATATTCTTCCACGTATTGATAGTTTTGTGGCACACATTCAACCTGAATTACCCCGCCATTGGAAACGCTGGAATTTGACCTCCAAACGTTGGCAAAAAGAAGTGGATAGAATGCGCGATTTTGTGCGCTTACGCCCTGCTTTTATGCGTCAATTCTTACAAAAAAAATTCCCCTTTGTTGGAGAAGAAGTGGTTTTACAAGTAGAAGCCGATAGTAATGGGCAAGTTTTAATCAATGATGCCATTCCTGTTGTCATTAGCTTTGAAGGGGTCTATTTTAAAAATTTGCCTGTTGTATTAGAAGCTAAACCTTATTTTGGAGCACGATTTTCGCACTGGGAAGTAGACAGTGAGCGCCAAGATGGAAGACGCTTAGTCTTAAATTTCACGGATACTAGCCATCAAGTTCAAGCGGTCTTTGTTCCAGGTGAACATCCTGCAGTACAACAATTTATCATCAATGAAATTAGTTTTGGGGACACCAGTGCTGGTGATTGGTTGGAGTTTTATAATGCCTCTGATAAATCGTTAGATTTAACGGGATGGACCGTAAAAAGCAGTGGAAAAGCAAGCTTTATTTTTCCTACATTTACCTTAGAACCAAAGCAATACTTAGTCTTATGCAAGGATAAGGTTCGCTTTGCCCAAGCATTTCCTACCTGTGATTATTACCTAGAAGGTTTGCCATTTAATTTGAGTTCTAAAGAAGATATGGTTTTAATTTATGATGCCATAGGCGACCCTGTAGACAGTGTCTCGTACACGATTGATCCTGCCTTGGAAAATGCCAAAACCATTGTATTGGGTAATTTTGAAGAAGACAATACCTTAACGAGCAATTGGAATCCTTCTAATCGTGCAGGAAGTCCTGCCTCTGTTAATCCAGATTACATCAAACAACAAGAAGAGAAAAGTTGGCAACAATTCTTAGATTATGTGAAGATTGGAGGAATTACTACCGCTATTTTTATACTGATTGTCTTGGCCTACATTACTGCTCGCAAACAATTAAGGTCCAAATAAGTAAAGACAAAACTTTTTGTGTAGTTGTTTTTTGCCAACTACACAAAAAGTTTATAGGCTATAACGCAATCCTAAATAAGCCCCAACGCCCAATAGATGGCGATAATCCGTTGGTTGTTGACGATGAATAGTAGAGAGCCCTACTTGTCCATAAAGACCATAATCAATCACCCAACGTTTGATTCTATGTGTATTCCCCAACGCCAAACCAAGACTGTGGTTGGTATTGTTATAAACGGCTGTTTCATCTATTGCCATTCCATTAAGAACAGTTTCTCCTTTGTTGAGGTAACCAAAACCATAACTCACGCGAGCATAAACACTAGATGGCAAAATGCCAAAGTCACTATAGTGAAATAATGTTCGTTGGTAAGCTAGTTCTGCATCAAAATAAGAGAGCTTAATTTCTTTATGGTAATAACGCCCTTCTTCTGTGTATCCACCAAAATACTGGTGACTGTTTGCCATTGGATATAAGGAAGCAATTAAAGCATCATTACGAGTAAAATACCAAGCTAGGTTTGCTCCTACTCCAACAGTTGGCATGACTCTCGTCTTCACCATACTGCTGTGTTCCATCGCTTCCGTTGTCATATTACCCAACAACATGGTTCCTTTTACCCGTACTTGCATTCCAAATTCGATCTGCGTTTGCTGCTGTTTTTTTTGCTGTACCCGCTGCAATTCAATCGCCTCTAGTGCTATAATCGAAGGATCTTTTACCGCTTTTGGCACTGGTAAAGTTGGTACTTTAGCTGTTTCTATAGCCTCATTTTGAAGAGGTAGCAAGGGAGCATTTATTAGTCTATTTGTGTTATTGCTTGTTGCCTTTTTTGAGGGATTAAATGGCTCTTCATTAAGATTAGCAGGCACCAAAGTAGGTGTATTATCAAGTGTATTTTTCTCTTTTAAATCTCCTGCTGTCCCTTCTTTGTTTCCTTGTGCTAAATCAACTATGACTGTTTGTTTTGTTCCTTTTTCTCCAGTTCTCGTAGGTTGCTCCTTCGCTGCTGGCAAATCTTGCCACTCAAAGGGCTTTATGACGTCTTTGTTAACAACAATAGTTGTTGCCATTGGCGGAACAGGGGGAACAATAGGACCAATATTATTGGTTGACGTCTTAGTAACATTCGTAGGTCCTGCTACTTTGGTAGAGGCAGTTGCTGAAAGAGCAATCGTTTTTGAAATAGTTGGAGCAATAGACAGGGCTTTTTTATTAGTAGAAGGCAATGCCGTTGTTGCTGTATTAACAATAGTCTTGTTCGTTCCCTTTTCTTCTTTTTCCTTACTAGTAATAACAGAAGAATTTTTATTCGTAGAGGTATTATAGTCTGTCGCAAGTGCCACAGGATTAACCACTACCTGTGGTGGAGGTTGTTCCCCCCAATCACAGCCTCTTAACCAAAGTAAGACCAATAGAACCAAGCTTCCTTGTACCGCCTTTTCTCTCCAATACAACCAACTTGTGCGTTTGTCTAGGGCTTTATGGATTCTTTTCCAAACCGTTTCTATTTCCAACTGTTGTTCTATGTCTTCCCAAACAGCAGCAGGGGCAGCAGGTATTGTTTGCTCTTCAAAGCTCTCTTTAATTTTGTTCTGATCTAAACCTTCTGCAATGTTCCCCCATAAATCAACAGGAGGTAAGGCAGGGACTTCTTGCTCTTCAAAGGCTTTTTGGAGGCGTTCGCTAGGCTCTTCTAGTGGAGGTGTTGATAATTCTTGTACAATGTTCTGCCACAACTGCTCTTGCAGGGGATGTGCTTGGGCTTCTTGCTCAGCAGCTTGCTCAAAAACTTGGGTCAGTTTGGAGTGTTGAGATTTATCCATGAAGCATGTTTATGGCGGTTTGCAACATTTTTTTAGCACGGCTGAATTGGGATTTTGAAGTACCTTCTGTAATCCCTAAAAGGGCAGCAATTTCTTTATGTTTATAGCCTTCTATGGCGTATAGTTTTAATACTTGTTGAGCTTTTTGAGGCAAGCCATTTACCAATTTAATGATATCATTGGCTTCTAACTGTCCTACAATACTATCTATAGAAGCATCTACTTCTCCATTTTCGGCCATAGAGACCACCACTTGTTGATCGCGCTGGCGCTTGTTATAAGCATTAATAGCCGTGTGTACTACTGTTCGACGAATCCAGCCTCGCAAAGAGCCTTCAAATCTAAACTTGTGGATACTCTTAAATACTTTGATAAAGCTCTCTTGCAAAATATCAGCAGCATCTGCATTGCTCTTAGAGTACATCAAGGCAACTTTATACATATCTGTTGCATATTTTCGATACAACAATTCCTGATAGGGACGCTCATCTGCAATGCAGCGCTCTATTAGTTCTCGTTCTGACAAATTATTAGCAATATCCATACAAGATAGGTAGTAAGGGCTATAAGGTAGCCTTTAGCGTTGTTCCTAATTCCAAATCAATGACTTGAAACATATTATCATTAGTAATTGGGTCAATCAACATAACTTGACCACGGGTAGAACTAGTACACAAGGCTTGTTCCAGTTTTACTTCTGAAATCCCCTGAAACCATAATTTAGGTTGTATAGAGAAAGTAATTGTTTTGGACGCTTCTTCTAGGGTAAATGTTGGTGCCCCTTGTACTGTAGTAACCACTCTCTCAAATGTTTTACCAGTACGCCAGGCAATATCAACCCAAGTGCTACCATTGGCAGGTTGGCGATACCCATATTTACCTAAAACCATTAAACAAGGAGTATTACTCTGTTCTAATGTAGTAAAACGAACCTTTAGGTTTTCATACTCTCCTTGCGGCAAATCAAACAGCAAGTCCTCTACACTACTCGTTGCATTAAAATCAATCCGTAGTCCACTAGGGAACGTTCTCTTAAAGATAAAAGCGTCCCCTTCTGTTCGTTCTCCTTCTATTTCGATTGCGCCTAAGGTCACATAACCAGCACTCAGTTCTAAACGATCAGAACCGCCAACACCTGTACTATTAAGGGCAAAACGAACCCCAACTTTACTAGGCTCCTTTAGGGCGTCGTCTTTGGCACAACCTGTTAATAACAGAAGGAGGGTTAATAATCCAATTATAGTTGGTAAAGTTTTATTCATCATGCTTGATTAATGGCTCGAAAAATTCTTACAACTAAAATTTTGGCTCTTCAATATAAAAAGGAGCCGACCAGTCAAATTGGCGCTGCTTTTTAGAAGGTGCTCTTCTAGGCATGAATAGATAACGTAGGCCAACATAGGCTCCTACATTCACAATTCGTGCAGGTTGTAAGACATTTGGTTGTGCTTCTGTAATGAATTGATTCAACCCAATGTTACCCATAAGACCATAGTCAAGCACAAAACGTTGCATTTCATGTAAACTTCCTATCGCTAATCCAGCATTCCAATTGAGATTTTGGTATAAATCAGGTGTATTAATTGGTTGTTGATTAACTCGCGTATCAGCATTTGTCAACCAGCCCATTCCTAAATTCAAGCGGGCATAAAGACTACCTGGCCCTTCTGTCAAATCATTATAATGCAATAGAATACGCTGATAACCAACAGTAAAGTCCATAAAAGAGAGGTGCATTGCTGTTTCTTCATAAACCCCACTATTAGGAGATGTTTTTCCTGAACACTGAATTGTAGTAGAGTAAGGATAGGCTCCCAATACCAATGCATCGTTCATTCCAAAATAATATTGAAAATTCACCCCGACAGCACCTGTTGGACATAATGAAATATCTTTATTCTCCTCCTCTAACCCTTTTCGTTCTAATAAAACGGAAGTTCCAACACGACCTTCTACCCCAAATTCAAAGTGCATTTTTTTACCTCGAACAGTAGGACGTACTTCTCGAAAACTATTCTCTTCCATTCTGGCAATCGCAGGATCTGGAATATAATTTCTAGATAAAGCCGTCCAACCTTCTTCTACCAAACTAATGTTTGCAGCAGGTAAAATTGGATTACTTAGTGTTCCAATCTTTGTTGAAAGGCTCCCTATTGGTTTTAATCCACTTGACGACAAAGAATTAGAAGAAGAAGTTTCTGTTGTTGCTTCTTTTTCTTCTTTAGTTATAAGAATTTGTTCTTCTGGAGCCGAAGATGCGCTGACAGTCGTCTTGGTAACGGTTGTTCCATCACCATTATTAACACCACTATTATCTGTCGTAAAAATCTCTTCTGTTCCTGTATTCTTGTTTTTTATAGAACCAGTAGTTGGTTTATTTGCTTGTTTTTCTTTAGCCACAGGTGTTACCAAGCTATTGTTCTTGGTAACGGGGGAAGTAGAATGGCTATTCTTATTGTTGTTACTATTTTCTTTTATTAATACTTTACTAGGGGAAGTAAAAGAAGGCAAGAATTGATTAATAAACGCTATACCTTCTATTCTTCCTGTATTTCCTGAACGTTCAACAAGAGTTGTTGCTTGACTTTCTTCTCCATTGGGAGAAAGGGCGGCTCTATTCTTAGTAAGAAAATCAAGTTCTTTAGGTGTTTGCTCAGCAGTTGCCAAGAAAAATTCTGTTGGAGTCGTACTATACCATGTTCCTAATCCTAGGAATAATAGCAAGGCAACAGCACTCCGCTTTGCCCAAGGTGATTGAGCAAATTGTTGGGTGGCCAACCAGAAAGGAGCCAAAGGATAAACGCGATCCCACAAACCTTTTGCAACAGCAGCATCAGGTATTTTGTCAGCATAGACAGCCTCAAAGCTTTCTTTAATACAGCTAAATCGATCTGCGGTATCAGCTGATAAGGCTTCTGAATCCATTCGATCCACCAAATCACTCCAAGAGAAAAGGGGCACTACAATAGTACTGTATTTGCGCTCAAAACTTTTTTTTATGCGGCTATAGTTGGCCTTTTCTTCTACAGGTACTTCTGCCGCTGGTTGGTCTACTCGTTCTACCAACTCGTCCCACAATGATTGAGGGGGGTGTTGTCCTCCAAATGCGGCTAAAAAGCCATCTTTTATGGTGCTAAATTCGGTAGGAGCATCGGTTTCCACATGCGCTTCTAAATCTTGCTCTATGGTATCCCATAAAAATTTTGGGGGTTCTTGTTGCCCAAAAGTAGCAACAAAACCTGCCTTGATGACAGAAAAGTCAACCGCTTGTTCTTCTTCCTCTACTTTGGTTGATGGCATAGGTTCTTCTGCTTGCACTGGTTCGTCCGCAGCATCCAGTGCACCTGCAATGTCCTCCCAAATTGGGGGCAAAGCATTTGGAGGGGGCTTGCGGTGCAATCCACCCAAGTCGTCGTGTTGGTTTTCCTTATCCATGAATTGCTTTTACGGCTTTTTGCAATAATTTCTTAGCTCTATTCAATTGGGACTTTGATGTTCCAACAGAAATCTCTAGCATATCGGCAATCTCTTGGTGTTTATATCCTTCTATTGCATACAATTTTAATACTTGCTGGGCTTTTTTAGGCAGTTGATTTACCAATTGTACAATTTCATTGGGATCTAAATCATCAGCCAACTCATTGACCGAAAAATCAGCATAGCCACTTTCGGGCATTGCTACTACTAATTTAGTTTCGCGCTGCTTCTTTTTATAAGCATTGATGGCTGTAAAAACCACTGTTCGGCGAATCCAAGCACCTAAGGCTCCTGCAAATTTAAACGTATGGATGTTCTTAAACACCTTGATAAAACTCTCTTGTAAAATATCAGAAGCATCTGCTTCGTTTTTAGCATACATCAAGCAAACTTGATACATTTCTGTACCATAACGATAATACAGTTGCTCTTGGTAGCGACGTTTTTTTTCTACACAACCCTCTACCAGTTCTCGTTCTGACAATTCAGCTAAAACAACAGATTTCATATACTTTTTGACATTTTAAGCAAGCATCTGTCAGTATTGGTAGACAAATGTTGGACGACTATAAAAATCAACGAAATTTGAACTATAAACGCTGTGTTAGAGGGGCAGCTTTTTTATAACTCAAATGACTCTACTTCAAAATAGCGAAAATATTCTAATAATTAAACTATTCTAGTAGAGAATTTAGATCAATAGGCAAAAAAACAGCTGCACTGCGCTTGCCCATTATCTTTAGTATTTCTAAAGAAAGCTCTACTGATTATCAGCTTTTTATTAAAAACAACAACCAACAGCAGCTTTCTCTATAGACTCTTTTTTAAGGCTTTTGGTTGCTTTTCCTCCATATATTTTTATTTCAAAAATGGCAAGGGCGTTTTATTAGAGGGGAGCTATCAATTTTTTTTTGAGCGGTTGTTTAGCCAACAAAGGTGCAATAACCTCTTGTATAGACTCTTGCATAGAATTTAGAATTCTTTTCTTCACAAAATGCTCGTGCACAACCAAACTAATTTCTCTAGCAGGTTGAGGAGCAGCAATTGGATGTAAATACCTTGAATCTTCTTCGGACAATTCTAGAGTAGCTAAATAAGGTAATAACGTAATTGCTTGATTCTTGCGAACAAACCTCATCAGGGTATCGATTGTCCCCGATTTGTACTCCAAATTCAAATTATCATCTCGTTCTGTATGCAAATTACAAATGGTCTCTACTTGTGTGCGTAAACAATGTCCTTCATTGAGTAACCAAAGTCTATTGTGATCAATTTCACTAACTTTTATATTTTTCTTAGAACGAACCCTCGCTTTGTCAAACAACAAAAAAGGTTCGTTATAAAGTGGCTTTTCTAATAAGGTACTATGCTGTAAAGGCGTTGACAGAATTCCTATATCTAAGGATCTATTTTCTAGACCTTTTATGATCTGTCCTGTTGTCAACTCACTAACAACAAACTTAATATTAGGATGTATTTCAGCAAAGTTCTTAAGGAACAAAGGGAGTAAATAAGGAGCGACAGTAGGGATAACACCAATGTTTAAGAGACCACTAGTTTCGCCCTTTAAATCTCCTACAACTTCCTCCAAGGTTTCTAATTCTTTATTAATAATTCTCAGCTGTTGCAAAACTGCCACACCTTCCTTCGTCATGGCAATTGGCTTTTTCTTTCGATTAAACAATTGTAGCCCCAACTCGCCTTCTAATCTAGAAATCATGGTACTCAAAGTAGATTGAGTAATGAAGCATTTTTCAGCTGCTTTCCCAAAACTTTGCACTTCTGCAACCGCTATCGCGTATTTAATTTGTTGAATGTTCATCTACTCTGTCAATACTAATGTTGAAAATATCGTTTTTGTCAATCAAATATAAAGTATATCTTCGAGACATCAAGTAGAGTATAGAGAAAAAATAGACAAAAAAACATAGAAAACTGTCAAATGTCTTTCCACTCAATAACAGGCAGTTAATTCGTTGAATAACATTACTCAACAGGCAAAACTACTGTATTCAACAACTTTTTTCGATCAATTCTATTAACGAAACATAGCTATGTGATTTTCTTCATAAAACTTATTGTTCTAAGAGCAAGTTTAAATTTTTTATCAATGAAAAACAAGCCTTTATGAACCTGACTTCAACTTAGTATCGGCATTTAGCCCGCTAAATTTCTCCACTAACTTTTTGTCAGAACCACTAATTATTGATTTTCAACCTTAATAATTTTTAAACAAACTCTAAATAATAGATAATCTAAGTAGCTATTCCATTGAAAATACACTATTTAATTTATAAACAGCAAGCAATAAAACTATTATGGATAACAAGAATCAAGGAGGAGGGAAATGCCCCTTTTCAGGAGGAGCAATCAAAAAAACAGCAGGAAATGGCACTGAAAACCGTGATTGGTGGCCTAACCAGTTGAAATTAAACATCCTTCGCCAAAACTCTGCCCTGTCTAATCCAATGGATCCTGGCTTTAACTATGCAGAAGCATTCCAAAAAATAGACCTAAAGGCATTAAAGCAAGATCTTTATGATTTGATGACCGATTCTCAGGATTGGTGGCCAGCAGATTATGGTCATTATGGTCCTTTCTTTATCCGAATGGCTTGGCACAGTGCGGGTACTTATCGTATTGGTGATGGTCGTGGTGGTTCTGGAGCGGGTCAACAGCGTTTTGCCCCTCTAAATAGCTGGCCTGATAACGGTAACTTGGACAAAGCACGATTGTTACTTTGGCCCATCAAGCAAAAATATGGTAAGAAAATTTCTTGGGCGGATTTGATGATTTTGGCAGGAAACTGTGCTTTAGAATCAATGGGCTTCGAGACCTTTGGTTTTGCTGGTGGTCGTGCCGATGTATGGGAGCCAGAAGAAGATGTATACTGGGGCTCTGAATCCGAATGGATGGGTTGGAAAGACCGTTATTCAGAGACCAATGAATTGGAAAACCCTCTTGGTGCAGCTCACATGGGATTGATTTATGTGAATCCAGAAGGACCTAAAGGTCAACCAGACCCATTGGGTTCGGCACATGATGTTAGAGAAACATTTGGCCGTATGGCAATGAATGACGAAGAAACAGTAGCTTTAGTGGCTGGTGGTCATACTTTTGGTAAGGCCCACGGTGCCGCTGACCCTGATAAATATGTAAGCGCTGAGCCTGCTGGTGCAGGTATTGCAGAGCAAAGTATGGGATGGAAAAATTCCTTTGGTACAGGTGTTTTAAATGATACAATTACCTCTGGTATTGAAGGTGCTTGGACTCCTAACCCAATAGCTTGGGATCACGATTATTTTGATGTATTATTAAACTACGATTGGGAATTAACAAAAAGCCCTGCAGGAGCACACCAATGGACACCAACAGCCGCTTCTAAAGCTAAAATGGCTCCAACAGCAGGTGATGCGACTCAACAACAAGCGTTGATGATGACCACAGCGGATATGGCTTTGAAAAAAGATCCTGCTTACTTAGAAATCTCTAAGCGTTTCCATAAAGATCACAAAGCATTTGAAGATGCCTTTGCTCGTGCTTGGTTCAAATTGACCCACCGCGATATGGGACCTGCTGCCCTTTACTTGGGTCCAGAAGCACCTAAAGAAGAATTAATCTGGCAAGATCCTATTCCAGCAGTAGAGCATGAATTAATTAATGAAGCGGATGTGGCACAACTAAAAGGAGAATTACTCCAAGCAGGTTTGTCTACTTCTCAATTAGTTTCTACAGCTTGGGCGGCGGCTTCTACTTTCCGTGGTTCAGATAAACGTGGTGGTGCCAACGGTGGCCGTTTGCGCTTAGCTCCACAAAAAGACTGGGAAATTAACAATCCAACACAATTGGCAACTACCTTAAATAAATTGACGGCTATTCAAACAGCTTTCAATGCTGCTCAATCAGGTAATAAAGCAGTCTCTATGGCCGACTTGATCGTCTTAGCAGGTTGTGCTGGTGTAGAAAAAGCAGCAAAAGATGCTGGGCATACGATTACTGTACCGTTCACAGCAGGTCGTGCCGATTCTTCTGCTGAGCAAACTGATGTAGAGTCGTTCCAAGCGTTGAATCCTGCAGCAGATGGTTTCCGTAACTACTTCAAGCCTAGACACAAAGTTTCAGCAGAAGAGTTATTGATTGACCGTGCTCAGTTGATGACCTTGACAGCACCTGAAATGACGGCGTTAATTGGTGGTTTACGTACCATTAACATCAATTACAATGGTTCTAACCACGGTGTATTCACTGATAAGCCTGGTACTTTAACTAATGATTTCTTTGTTAACTTATTGGATTTAAGCACTACATGGAGTGCTACTTCTGAAGCCGATGAAATATTTGAAGGACGCAACCGCAAAACTGGTGAAGTGAGATGGACTGGTACACGTGCTGATCTTATCTTTGGTTCTAATACAGAACTACGCGCTTTAGCGGAGGTTTATGCTTCTTCTGATGCAAAAGAAAAATTTGTAGAAGACTTTGTTGCTGCTTGGAACAAAGTTATGAATCTTGATCGTTTTGACTTGGCTTAATTAAGCTTCGTTTTTCCTATAAAGCACACACACTAAGTAGAGTACCATTCAGTTGGTGCTCTACTTTTTTTATGCTTAGAAGGTTTTTCTTAAAAAAAACTATACTCCATGTAACTTTTGCCTAGGCTCATGGCACTTACTATTACAAACGCGGCTGCTTCCTTTTAGTTGAAGTAGTTGTATAATCGCCTTCGAATTAAAAATAGTTATTTTTGAAGTGGACCAACCACTGTCCTAAACAAACTACATGACTGCTAAAGAAAAACAACAGTATTTTTTGACGCTCTATGAGCCGAATCACACTAAGCTTTTACGCTATTGTGAGTCCATTTTGAAGGACTCTGTAGAAGCACAAGATGTGGTGAGTGATACTGTGTTGTTGGCCTATGAGCAATTGGACAAACTCAAAAAGGAAGCCTCGTTTGTGTATTTTTTATTTGGTATTGCGCGCAATCTTATTCGTCGTCTGCAGCGACGAAAAAAATTCTGGGGGTTCTTTCTGGAGGAACAGGCCAATCAACTGCCTGCTCCAACAGCAAAACCTCTTAATGAAGATGTTCAATTGCTGTATCAAGCACTCGATCACTTGCCTGCCGCTCAAAAGGAAGCCTTAATCTTATTTGAATTGTCTGGTTATTCTCTCAAAGAAACCGCCCAAATTCAAGGATGTAGCCTTTCTGCGGTCAAAGCAAGAGTAACTCGTGGCCGCCAACGTCTCAGCAAAATTTTATCACCAAACAGCCTATTAGCGTATGAATAAGCCTATAGATGACCTATTCGAGCAGGCTCGCGCCTCCTTGAAGGCCGATATGCCACTAGAAAAAGTGGAAACACTTATCCAGCGCTCGGCTAAATCCTCGTCCATTTGGACTTGGAAAACGATTATTAGCAGCATGAGTATCATAGGAATTATTATTGCCATTACTGTAGGGAGTTTATTCCAATCCTCTACTGAAACGCCTAAAGTAGAGGCGCCACAGCCTTCCATTTATTCTATGGTTGCGCCTACAGAGACATCACTCGTAGACCCTACCTCAACCACTCTTAGAATGGTTGAACAAACTATAGATCCTTTATTGGTTGATTCTCTACCACCAACGCCGCCGACACCACCAATACCACCGACACCACCGACACCACCAAACGTATTTAGCCCTTTAGGCCCCAAAAAAACCTTTACGGAATATACCTTAGAAATTCGCAAAGACAATTCTGAAAAAGAGCTTCAAGCCTTACAAAAGGAATTGAATCGTTACGGGATCAATTTACAAATCAAAAAACTAACCTATAATCCTGACCAGACGATCAAACGGTTTAAAGGGCGTTTTGAGACGGATAGTTTGTTTTGTAGTACCCAAATGAAGGAACATGAATTTGATATTCAAGGCGCATTCAAGAGCATGCAGTTTACGTTTAGAGTAGCTGGTGAGAAGAATTTGAAGTATTTAAAAATACAGTCTGATGATTTTGAGCAGACCATTGAATGTTATGATGATGAAGTACTAACTAGTAGTGCTCAAGCCCAACGATCCGCAGCCCTTGCAGAGCAAGCCATGCGCCAAGCAGAACGCCAAATGTATCGCGTACAAAAAGAGGCGGAACACGCTCAGCGACAAATGCAGATGGCGCATCAACAAGCCGCACGCTCTAGGGCGAATATTTTACGTCTTAAAGCCGATAGCATTTACTTTATATCTCGTCCAGAGTTTTTAGATAGTTTTCCTGAAAAGGAATTTTTAATCAAGGGGGATTTTTCCATTACTTCTGATAAAAATGTAGATCTCTTTTTTAATGACTTAAAAGGCCAATTAAAATCGTTGGAAAAGCTCGCGGAAGAGGATTTCTTTCAAATGGATAGTATCCTACTCCAACACACTTTGAGAAACTATTCCGATGAATTGCTCTTTGAAATCGAGAATGCTCGCTTAGATATAGAAAAAGAACTTCAAAAACAATTGCGTTTTCAAAGAGAAGTAGAGATAGAAATAGATGAAAGGATGGAGCAACACGAAATGGAAATCCTAGAAAAGGAAATCACAGTAGAAGAGTTGGAAGAAGAAGCGGCAATCCTAGAAGCAGAAGCCAAACAGCTCAAAAAGACAGCAAAACGTCTCAAAAAGCAGCTAAAAAAGACAGCTAAAAAGTCTAAAGGATAGACTCCATAAATTAGCCCAGCAACCATAATTCATAGCGTACTTTAATAACTAACCAACAATTAAGAGTGAGAATTTTCTATTAAAGAAGGTTCCACTTTTTTATTTATAAACAAAGCTTTTTCAACTGCCAATAACTCCCCGAAAACACATTTCCATCCACAGCACCTTTAATCCCAGGCATACTCAATTCGTCGCTGTATTGCCAGAAGTGCCAGGTTAATTCCAAGGGCGGTTCTTGGCGGCTATAGCGAGCAATCCAAACGATATGATCGGGAAAAGCTTGGTGAAGGTGGCGACGGTACAAATCCAAGGAAGCATAGATGATTGGACGGATTTTATAGTGTTTCTCTACTCTATTTAACCAAACGCCAACCTCCTTTATTAGTTTTTTTTTATCCACCTTATCCACGTCCTCTATATCCAAAACAGGGGGCAAATCGCCTTTTTCGAGGGGCACTGTTTGAATAAAATGCTGGGCTTGCCAACGCGCACTTTTGTTTGCGCGATAAAAATGGTAGGCCCCTCGTAGAACTCCTGCTTTTTGAGCAGCGTCCCAATTGGAATCGAAATAAGGATCTTTATAGCCGTTGCCTTCGGTTGCTTTAATAAATGCAAATTTTACATTACCTTCTTGCTGAAGTTGCTTCCAATTAACCATGCGTTGATAGCGAGATACATCTACTCCTTGCACCTTGTATTGGTGGGCATCATGGCGCAAAGCTACGGTTATCAAAAATAACACTACCAAGTAAATGGGGTAGAGATAAAAGCGGCAATTGAGTTGATGCCATCCTTGAAGGAATTTCCAAGCAATTGACCACATATAAGGGATATTTGTTGTAGAAGCACCTCATTGAATCCAAGAATAATTCAGGGTTATTTATGGCGGGTAGTGCTGTTGATCCGTTTTTAAGATTCCTTTATTTCAACCTCTTCCTGAATGGTATTCAAGGCTGTTTTGTCTTCCACTTTTCGAACGATCAAACGAGTCCCCTTATCATAAAAGAAATAAGACCAAGCCCAATTCATAAATACAATAAGTCTAGAACGGAAATCTACTAAAAGCATAAGGTGGACAAACATCCAAGCGAACCAAGCGAACAAGCCCCCAAATTTTAAGGTTTTGGTATCTACCACCGCCAGATTACGGCCAACAGTTGCCATAGAACCTTTATCAGAATAGACAAAAGGTTTCATTTCCTTTTTGCGGGTCAAGAGATTGAAGTTCTTAGCCAAGCGAACTCCTTGTTGGACGGCAACAGAGGCTAACATAGGATAACCTTCTGGCTTTTCTTCCGAAAGTACCGCCGCTACATCGCCTAAAGCAAACACCTCTTCAAAGCCTTTGACTTGAAATTTATCATTGGTAATAATACGGTTTCCTCCTGCTTTCTCTGCGTTGATGCCCAAACTTGGAGCACCTTTGACCCCTGCTGTCCAAATGAGTGTTTTGGTATGAAAGTTTTCATCATCGGTATAAACAATAGAACCATCATAATCTTGGGCGCGTACATCCAACCAAACATTCACATCCAACTTCCGCAAAAAACGTTCAGCATCCGCAGAAGCCTTACTACTCATTCCTGGCAAAAGTCGATCGGCGCCTTGGACGATATGAATTTGCATTCGTCGAATGTCTAAATCAGGATAATCTTTGGGCAGAATGTATCGTTTCAATTCGGCCAAAGCACCTGCCAATTCTACTCCAGTAGCTCCACCTCCTACAATAACAAAATTCATCAGTGCATCGCGCTCCTGCATATCATCAGCATTGATCGCCCGCTCAAAGTTCTGAAGGACTACCGAACGCAAATTAAGCGCCTCTACTAAAGTTTTCATCGGCATGGAATAACGCTCCATGTTCTTCATTCCAAAAAAATTGGTAACTGCTCCTGTTGCCATAATCAGGTAATCATAATCCAGTTCTCCAATCGAAGTGTATACCATTTTTTTGTCTGTATCTACTTCTTTCACCTCTGCCATTCTATAATGAAAGTTCTCTTTGTGTTTAAAGACTTTGCGAATGGGATAAACAATAGAATCAGGCTCTAAGCCAGAGCTTGCCACTTGGTACATCAGCGGCTGAAAGGTGTGGTAATTATTCTTATCAAATAACACCACTTGATAGTAATTGGTGTTGATGTTTTTGACAAATTTGAGGCCAGCAAAGCCACAACCAATAACTACAATTCTAGGGAGGTCTCGATGTGGTACATTCATAGTGAAATTCGTACTTTAAGCGCTATAAATAGGCGGTCATTTACAAAGTGGAACAGTAATTACATCAACCCATTTTTAGGTGTTATAGTTTACTTTATTGGTACATTAACAACAATTAGTTAACAGCGGGCAGTGTTCTTATTAAGAATAGGGAGCAATAAAATGAACTTTATTCGTATCTAGGGAAAATGACTTGTCTAATTATCCATCCTACACTCTTCCAATAAAGACTCTATACTTAACCAGTAATTCTATTCAATGAAAAAAAACAGCACTAAAACAATATGGATCACAGGAGCTTCTTCAGGCATTGGAGAGGCATTAGTTTATTCGTACGATAAAAGAAAATATAACCTTATTCTTTCCTCTAGAAATAGAGTGGCCTTAGAAAAAGTCAAAAACAACTGTTCTAATAAAGAGCAGGTTTATATTCTTCCATTAGATCTACTCCAACCAGAGGAGTTCCTTGAAAAAACGAAGGAAGCAATTACAGCCTTTGGAGGTGTTGATATTCTTATTAACAATGCAGGCGTCAGTCAACGTTCCTTAATTGAAGATACAGATTTAGTAGTTTATAAAAAGCTCATGGATATTAATTATCTAGGAACCATTGCTTTAACAAAAGCACTTTTACCGCATTTTATTCAGCAAAAAAGTGGAACATTTGTGACCGTCACAAGTCTAATGGGCAAGTTTTCGTCGCCTTATAGGTCGGGCTATTGTGGTGTAAAACATGCCCTTCACGGTTTCTTTGATGCCTTGCGCTTAGAGCAGGAGAAAAATGGCATTCGGGTCACTTTAATTTGTCCTGGTTTTGTGCAAACAAATGTCTCTATCAATGCCTTTGTTGGAGATGGACAGCATTCTAATAAAGACGACGAAGCGACACAAAACGGCTTGCTCCCCTCTGTTTTTGCGGCTCGTATGATCAAAGCAATTGACAAGAATAAAATGGAAGCCTACATTGGAAAAAAAGAAGTTTTAGGTATTTATTTAAAACGTTTTTTTCCAAGCCTGTTGCACAAAATCATCCTTCGCAGTAAAGTGCGTTAGATGGAATAAGTAGCCCTCGCCACTAAGAAACTCTAGTGGTTACCCTAGGGTGCTTCTTAAAAATAGGTTATGCTCATAAGCATGTGTTGGTACCTCTACGCCTTGCTCCTTCCTTGTTAGTAGAGCCAATTGAGCCTGAGGAAGTGTCCCCTCGTGTAACGTCTGTAAGGAAAAGCATAGATCTTTATTGGGGGCCTTAAATTGATGTAACAAATCTATCGCGAAGGCATATTTAGGTAAAAAGTCCTGTAAAGGAGGACAAAAATCAGGTGCTAGTTTCTTATAAGGTACTTTCATCTCCTCTTGGGTGTTCTTGTAAGAACCAATGATGATTTTTTGGTGAAAGGGAGTGGATTTTCCAATCACTGGAATCCCTCCATGAGAATCCAAGGTATTCACCATCAACGTTGCTGGAAACTGTGGTGGATAGTGAACTAAAATAGGAGCTGCTTGTAGCGCATTTGCATTATTAAAACAACACAACAACAAAGGAAACTGGTTATAATTATTCCTAAAAAAATCTAATAACTCAGCAGTAAGTACTGGCTTCTTATTGATAGGAATTTGTGCTAGAGTGTTCAAAAGAGCTTCTTCGGACAAATCATTCAAAATAGCAATATGATACACTCCTCGTTCTACCACATAATTCATTCGCTCTGGTTCTATACTCATCCAAGGTAGCCCATCGTCCTCCACTACTGGATCAAGCGTATTATAGAGTTCTGTAAGAAAATTCGGACAAACGGTAGAGTCAACGACCCAAGCAGGAACAATAGTCTCTGCGCTTTGAATCGGCAACAACATGCAATTCGGCCCTTCTGTCAAATTTTGTACTCGATTTTGGTACGCCAATACATGCCTATATCCATAATTAGGATGCTCTATATCCCAAGCACCAATGTAAGTATTGTCCAATAAAGAGCGAGAAGAGGTAATGCACATGACTAGGATATTTATTAGAATGGAATAATTTTGGTGGGAATATTAATCATAGATTACTTCCCATTTGCTACTCTTCAAAAAAAAGGATCAGCATTTTTTTTCACAAAAAACTTGTGACTATAATGAAAGGCAAAATCAATCAACGACTAACATTAAGTGCATTCAAAGATAAGTATAATTCAACAGATAACTCATTTAGATTATACACCAATCAAGTACTCGCCTATGGATTAGAACAACATATGGGAAGTAGTTCGGAAACACCCAATGCTGCTTCTCGTATCACGATAAGAGGCAATACGTAGCTTTTTCAGTAAAAATGGCCCTCTAGAAAAAAGGCCACTATAGTAAAGGAAAACTATAACAAGCGTGATCGTCAAAAACAATTAGCTTAGTCTTCGTTTTTTTAGATAAAAAATCGATAATTCTGCTTAAATTAATTCGCTTTTATCAATTTTTTTGATCGTTTCAAATTACAGCGTCATGCAACAATTATCAACCGATGGATATCTTACACATACAGAGCGTAAAGAATTAATGGAAATGCAAGATTGGAGAGCGGTCTTAGCTGTAGGTTTACATTGGGCTTGGATAATTGCTGCGCTCCTTCTTCCCTATTATTTTTATGGCACAGTAGTTTTCCCTTTGGTTGTTTTGATTTCCTTGTTTGTGCTAGGTGGCAAACAACTTGCTTGTGCTATTCTTTTACACGACGCCTCTCATTATGCTGTTTTTAGCAACAAAAAAATTAATGATGCTGTAGGAAAATGGTTAGGCGCTTACCCAATCCTACAAGACATGCTGCGTTATCGCCCTTATCATCGGAGCCACCACATCAATACTGGCTTACCAGAAGATCCAGACTTATTACTCACTAGAGGATACCCAACAACACGTAAAAGCATGTTTCGTAAACTTTTTAGAGATTTGAGTGGACAAACAGGTTTGAAAGCATTAATCGGTTTAATTGCCATGCAATTGGGCTATTTAGAATATAATTTAGGGAATAACCCCAAAAGAGTTTCTCAGAAAAATCGTACTTGGGGAGCTTTTTTCCGTGTGCTTTTTGGTACACTAGGTGGTCCTATTCTTGTCAATCTAACCATGTGGTTGTTCTTGTATTGGTTCTTTAGTGGTTGGCTCTATTTACTTTGGGTTGTTGCCTATATCACTACGTTCCAATTCTGTATTCGAGTACGTTCTATCGCAGAACATTCCATGGTAGAAGACTCTACAGACCCTTACGCTAACACACGCACTACTTATGCTAATTTTGTGGAACGAATGCTTTTTGCGCCCTATCATGTCAATTACCATGTGGAGCATCATTTATTGATGGGCGTCCCTTCTTATAATTTACCTAAAATGCACCAATTAATAAAACAAAAAGGCTTCTTTGAGAAAGGGGTATTAGAGTCCAATTATTGGACTGTTCTAAAAAAAGCGGCAGCGGTCTAGTCTCGATTTTGATAGACCAAAACGTACTTATACCCATCATAAGAAAACCTTATTTTCCAAGCATGGAGATAAGTATTGTCCAGTAAAGAGGTAGAAGAAACAAGGTACAGGAATAGGGAATCCATTAGAATGGAATAATTTCAGTGAGAATATTAATGGTAAATCCCTTGTTTCCTATTTGAAAGATTACACCTCCTCCACCGACTCAATTAAAATATCCAAAATAGCACTCGCAGCTTTAGCAATCACGGTTCCAGGGCCAAAAACGCCTGCGACCCCTGCTTCATATAGATAATCGTAATCCTGTGCAGGAATAACCCCTCCTGCTACCACCAAAATATCTGGTCGTCCTAGTCCCTCTAAGGCACCAATAATTTCAGGAACCAAGGTTTTATGTCCACCAGCCAAGGAAGAAACGCCTAAGATATGAACATCATTTTCTACGGCTTGTTTGGCGGCTTCTTTTGGTGTTTGAAACAACGGTCCTATATCTACATCAAAACCTAAATCAGCGAAGCTTGTCGCAATCACTTTAGCCCCTCTATCGTGTCCATCTTGGCCTAATTTTGCCACCATAATACGTGGGCGACGGCCTTCTAATTCGGCAAATTTATCTGCCAAGCTCTGCGCTTGTTGGAAGTCTTTATCTTTTGCAATTTCTTTGGAATAAATGCCTGAAATAGCTCTAGTATTGGCCTTGTAACGCCCATAGATTGTTTCTAAGGCATCTGAAATTTCACCTAACGTAGCGCGTAAACGAGCGGCATCTACAGCTAACGCCAATAAATTACCTTCTTTATCTTTGGCCGCAGTAGTCAAGGCCTTTAAGCTCGCCTGAACGGCTGCTTCATCTCGTTCTGCTTTGAGTTGTTCAAGACGTTTAATTTGCGCTAAGCGGACCGCTTTGTTATCTACTTCTAAGATATCTAATGGATCTTCCTCTTCTAAGCGGAAAACGTTGACGCCAATGATTTGATCTTTTCCACTATCAATGCGTGCTTGTTTGCGTGCAGCAGCTTCTTCAATACGCATTTTAGGTACCCCTGTTTCAATGGCTTTCGCCATACCGCCCAATTCTTCTACTTCTTGTAGGTGTTGCCACGCTTTTTGCACCAACTCATTGGTGAGGCATTCCACATAATACGATCCTGCCCAAGGATCAATTGCCTTGGTGACATTGGTATCGTTTTGTATGTACAATTGAGTATCGCGCGCAATACCTGCGGAGAAATCTGTTGGCAAGGCAATCGCTTCATCAAAAGAATTGGTGTGCAAGGATTGTGTTCCGCCAAAAACCGCTGCCATTCCTTCAATACAAGTCCGAGCAACATTATTAAAAGGATCTTGCTCGGTTAAGCTCCATCCTGAAGTTTGACAATGTGTTCTCAACATCAAAGATTTGATCTTTTTAGGAGCAAACTCTTGGACTAATTTAGCCCACAATAACCGCCCAGCACGCATCTTGGCAATTTCCATAAAATGGTTCATTCCAATACCCCAAAAGAAGGACAAACGCGGAGCAAAAGCATCAATATCTAAGCCTGCTTGAATCCCTGTTTTAATGTATTCTAATCCATCTGCTAAGGTATAAGCGAGCTCCAGATCTGCGGGCGCTCCTGCTTCATGCATGTGGTAACCGCTGATAGAAATGGAATTAAATTTAGGCATACTATTGGCCGTATATTCAAAAATATCCGCAATGATCTGCATAGAAGCAGCAGGCGGATAAATGTATGTATTGCGCACCATGAATTCTTTGAGAATATCGTTTTGGATCGTCCCTGCTAGGGCCGCTTGATCTACTCCTTGCTCTTGTGCTGCAACAATATAAAAAGCCATAATTGGCAATACTGCACCATTCATGGTCATAGAAACAGACATCTTATCCAACGGAATTTGGTCAAATAAGATTTTCATATCCTCTACGCTATCAATCGCAACGCCTGCTTTTCCAACATCCCCTAACACGCGCTCGTGGTCCGAATCATAGCCTCGGTGGGTTGCCAAATCAAAGGCAACGGACAAGCCTTTTTGTCCTGCCGCTAAATTTCTTCTATAAAAAGCGTTGCTTTCTTCTGCGGTAGAGAAACCTGCATATTGGCGAATCGTCCAAGGGCGAATAGCGTACATCCCGCCATAAGGGCCTCCTAAAAAAGGCGCTAATCCTGCGGTAAACTCATGATGACGCAAACCTTCTATATCCTTCGGGGTATAGTTGGGCTGAATAGTAATCTTCTCTGAGGTTTCCCAAGTTTGCTTAGCCGCTGCTGCTGCTTTCGCCAATTGATTGGGATTTATGCTAGAAAAATCGGGTCGCTTCATACCTAGTTATTTGATTTTTGAGAAGACAAGATAGGCTTTTTCAACAAAATTTTGATGATTTAAGCGCTTTCGCTGGCTAAAGAGCATTCCTTTAGAAAAATTCCTCCTT
The DNA here is from genome assembly GCA_050633105.1 of Aureispira sp. Classification (GTDB taxonomy): domain Bacteria; phylum Bacteroidota; class Bacteroidia; order Chitinophagales; family Saprospiraceae; genus Aureispira. Next base: position 101,872 of record JBOEFW010000016.1, read on the forward strand.
ATTATGTATCTTTCTAAGAACAAGCTGCTTCAGCTTATAGTTTATTCCCCACCTTTATCATTTTCTATTCTATGAGAAGAACTCTACTCTTGTATTTACTCCTCCACTGGAGTCATTTTGCACTTGGACAACTCCCTACGATCAATGCTTGTGGACAAGATCACCCCATTCATGTTGTCATTATAGGCTCTTCAACCGCTGCAGGAACAGGGCCAAGTACTTCTGATAGTACTTGGGTAAATCGTTATCGTGCCTATTTACAAAGTATTAATTCGCAGAGCCAAGTGACCAATTTAGCTCGTGGAGGCACAACCACTTATCACATTATGCCTTCTTGGTTCACAGCACCAATAGGACGCCCAACAACCGATACCAACCGCAATGTCACTAGAGCTTTAGCCTTACAACCTGACGCGATTATTATCAATATGCCCTCTAACGATGTAGCCAGTAATATTACTCTTCAAGAGCAATTGAATAATTATAGCGTCATGGTTGCAACAGCGGACAGTTCCTCCATTCCTGTTTGGGTGTGCAGTACACAACCACGCAATTTTGGTACTGCTGCTCAGCGTGGTCTACAGGTGGCTGCTAGAGATTCTATTTTTACAGAATATGGCGTTCAATCTATTGACTTCTGGACAGGTTTAGCTACCAGCACCCATTTTATCGAACCCATTTATGATTCTGGAGATGGAGTGCACCTCAATGATGCGGCGCATGGCATTTTATTCTCCCGAGTTGCCAACAAAGCACTGCCTAACCTATTGGCAGATACTGCTCTTTCAGAAGACTTTGTAGCCTTGACGCTCTCTAACCTTCCTTATAATTGGTGTGGGGATACCGTCACTACTCTTCAAGTAGTCGTGGGTAACCTAGGTACGCCTTCTGTTTTAAGCAGTTTCTTAGAATTATCAATTCTCGATGAAATCACTACTACCATTACTACCCAATCTCAAGTGATTCCTTCCATGCCTACTTGTGGTTTGGATACCTTAACCTTTGCGCTCAATACCAGTACAGGGGTACAATATGCCTTAGAGGCTTATGTTCTTGGTAGCCCTGTTCCAAACGCAGGAGATACCTCCAACTCTTTATCCATTCAAACCATTGGACGGCCTGCCTTGCAAATACAGGCAGCGTTTCAATGTACAGGGGATAGCAATCAAATTATAACACAGGGAGCTAGTCCTACCGATCAGGTCTATTGGTACCATCAAATGAGCGCTCTTTCTTCTATTTATACAGGTAATAATTTGCCTGTCCCTCCTCTAGGTAATGACCAAATCTTTTATGCTCAAATTGCTCGGGGCCCTTTTCACTTTTTTGAAAGCTTGTCTACAGGGGCTTCTACCAATACGAATTGGAATGGCGTCGCTTTTGACATTGTCGCAACCGATAGTCTAACTATTGATAGCCTAACTACTAAATTGGCCGATGTTGGCCTTCAAACGGTCAACGTTTATTATCGCCGTGGAAGCCATATTGGCTTTCTTAATAGTCCAACGGATTGGCTCCTTTGGGATTCTATCGAAGTGCAAGTCCCTACTGCTGGGGAGTTTTATATTTTGAACGTTGATCCCTTATCGATACCTGCTGGAGATACCTTGGGCGTCTACTTACACCTTCAATCGCCTAGTGCTCGTTTAAGTTATAGTAACAATGGGCAAACTATTTCTCATAGCGATGCTCATTTAGAAGTCATTGGAGGTTCTGGTGTCGGTCATACTTTTGGCACCTTGTATACCCCCAGAAACTGGGCAGGTACAGTGCATTATCACTATGGTTCTAATCCTGATGGGAGTTGCCAAAGTTCGCGGCTGCCTGCTCTTGTAGAGGTTCACACCGCAGTGGATTTAGGTCCTGACACCACATTGACGAATGGACAATCTATTCTCCTTGCTCCTAGTGGTAATTACACCTCTTATCAATGGAGTGATGGTAGTAGCGCGCCTTCTATCTTGGTAGATTCAAGTTGGGGGACAATGGGGCAGGCCTTAATTTATGTGACTGTGACGGATAATAATGGCTGTAGTTCTATCGATAGCCTACAAATTACTTTTTCCAACTTTACAGGAATGTTTCAGCCTAGTGTTTCCTCCATCCAACTACACCCCAATCCTAGTACAGGCCGTTTATTGCTTACACAAGAGCAAGCTTTTGAGGCGCCAATTCAGCTTGTTAATGCCCAAGGCATAGTGGTGTGGAAAGGTACGCAAGATGCACAACAAGTCTTAACTTTGGAGCATTTGCCTAAAGGGATATATTGGCTGATTTATCACAACCAGCAACAACGCTGCAGTATTGGAGTTGTTCTATATTAATTGTTACCAACACCCCCAACAATAAATTTTGCTTGGAATAAGTTACTATTTTTAAGTTTTATAAGCAGGTGATCGTAGTGAATACGTTGTGTATTTTTTATTTTTAGCAAGCTTTGAAAGAATCAATTTTACCTTTTATAATTTACTAACACATGAGATTCGTTATTATTGGATGCCTTAGTTGGATGCTTAGCAGCACGTTGTGGGCACAATCGCCCAAAGAGGCACTCACTGGCCGCTGGGAAGATGATGCTTCTACCAGCAGCAATTTCTATCAATTGGTGGTCAACAAAGATCACATGGCCTTTCTAAGAGTTCCTCAAGCCAAAATATTAGATAAACTTTCAATGCCCCGAAAAACCCTGAACACTTATCGCTGGGTAGATGACCGTCATGTACGCTATTCCAAATTGCCTGATCAAAATCCTTTGCGCGCAAAGCAAAATCCTCCTAAGCATTCTTTAATGCGTGTTGATTCTATTGTCAAAGATTTAATGTATGTGACCTTATCGGACAACAGTTGGTTGAGCAAAGATTTAGATTCTATTCTAAAGGCCAGCGAAAATTGGCGACCGTTGTTTAGTGATCGAAAGGTTCGTTATCGTCGGCTCAATTTGGCAAAACAACTCAACAGAGCGCGGTTGTTAGGCCTTTGGGAAGACCGTAGTTCTAAAGATTCTACCTCTTTACAATTCTATGTGGAAAAAGGAATTTTTGGATTTTCTAAAGTAGAAGCAAAAGATGCCGCTACACCAACGGCGATTAAACCTAATTCAGGTTACCATTATCACTGGATAACGGATAACATCTTGTATTATCGACGCCAAGAACAAACAGGCTATTCCGCTACACCACGCAATAAAAATCCCAATGTGTATGTATTAATGCGCATTGATCAATTGGATAGAAACACCTTGAAGGTAACGCTTTCTGCTCGCCCATTTGATGAAGCAGGCTTGGATTACATCAAAGAAGAGAATCAATTGAATACCTATTTTCAGAAGGATGAGATCATTTATAGACGCATTCCTATTGTAGAGCCGCCTTCTGACCCTGATTCTTAAGTAGGCCATAAATAAGAGAAGGCGCAATGAACATTGCGCCTTCTCTTATTTATATCGTTAACCAATCCTTATACCGCTACATCATATTCGCGTAAAGCGCTATTGAGAGAGGTCTTTTTATCTGTACTTTCTTTGCGTTGTCCAATGATCAGAGCGCAAGAAACTTGATACGATCCTGCTGCAAATTCTTTGGTATAACTACCTGGGATAACAACAGAACGAGCAGGCACACGACCTTGGTAGATGATAGGTTCTTCCCCTGATACATCAATAATTTTAGTAGACTGCGTAATCGTTACATTTGCACCTAATACAGCTTCGCGTTCAACGCGCACCCCTTCAACCACAATACAACGAGAACCAATAAAGCAATTGTCTTCAATAATGACAGGTGCCGCTTGTAAGGGTTCTAAAACCCCACCAATACCAACACCACCACTAAGATGTACATTTTTGCCGATCTGTGCACAAGAACCAACGGTTGCCCAAGTATCAACCATTGTCCCGCTGTCTACATAGGCTCCAATGTTGACATAACTTGGCATCAAGATCGTTCCTGAAGCCACATAAGCGCCATGACGAGCAATGGCATGAGGAACAACACGTACGCCTAGTTCTGCGTAATTTTTCTTTAAAGGAATTTTATCATGAAATTCAAACGGAGGCACCTCTATCGTTTCCATTTTTTGAATAGGAAAATACAACACCACGGCTTTTTTCACCCATTCATTCACCTTCCAGTCATTCCCATCAGGTTCGGCTACCCGCAATTCTCCTTTGTCTAATAGGTTCAATACTTCGCGGATATGGCTTTGTGTTTCTGCTTCTTTGAGTAGGGCGCGGTTGTCCCAAGCTTGTTCTATCGCGTTTTGTAGTGCTTTCACGGCTATTTGTGTGTTTATTATAAAATAAAAGCTCCTTAAGCTTTACTGTTTTTCTGCTTCAATCGTCGCCCCTGCTAATTGTTTCAAAACTTCAGGGTGTTGTTTTAGGAAATAATACCAATAATAACTTCCTATGAAGACGATAGTAGAGCCAAACTGTGTTGGTTGATGAAAGTGTATGGTGACTTTTTGCCATAAAAAGACTTTGGTCTCTTCCACTTTTGCAATACTATCATAGGTGTATTGTAAGGATTTGGCGAAGTTGGAAACATATAAGAACTCCTCATCCATAGCGACCCATTTAATTCGAGCAAACAACAAGTAATACAATCCTGCTGTAGAAATCAAAAAAGAACTCACAATTAAACGCGCTGTAGTTGGCGTTAACGGTTCTTTAAGCCCATCCAAATTACTGAAGAGCAAAACCAAGGTAAGGCCACCAAAAAAGGTGAACCAAAACATGGGAAGCAATAATTTTAACGTCAAAGTCCAAGGGGACGATACCACCTGCATAGCTGTTATTGATTGGTGTAAAAATTATACAATAGTACAGCTTTTTTTTGATAGCCTAGGGTTGCTTGACGCAAAAAGCGAAGTGCTTTAAAGCTTAGGAGATTTTAATGACCATTGAGGGTAGATTATCTATTAGGCTAACAAGACTTTTTGGCGATAAAACAAGAGCATCGATAGACCAACTAAAAGACAAAAGCCGATGATTCCTAAAGGAGCCATTTCTGTCGTTTGGATGGCTGGTTCAAGGCATTCAAAGCGGTTGTTCCGAACTTGTAAGTAGGCTTGGTGTTGATTCTTATTATTCAAGACAAATTGTTGCTGTTGAAAACTTTCTTTGAGAATCATCAAGGCGCTTTGATTATGATGAATGTCCTCAAAACTAGTATTCCTCACGTCAATACGGTGAAGACTATCGGGCATTCCCTCTATTTTAAATAATACATTCGTTTCGTGCCCTAATTGCACATAACCATCTTTCAACAACAATCGTATATCACCATTCCCCTCCAGAATAATCCTGTTTTGCAAATGTTGTAGGACTAAGGCTCTAAATTCCTCTGGCGTTTTATAACTCTCCGCCCCATAGGTCGTTTCTACTTCGTATTCAAAGGCCGTCAGGGCAGCTTTTACTTGAAGAAGCCAAGAGCCATCTTTTTGCTCCATTAATACGGTAGAAGAAAGATCAGGTTGGTGGGCCCAAATAGCCGTGGTTTGTACAAAAAACGCCACCCATACGAGGTATTTTATCATCTTATTATTGTTCAATTAAAAAAGCTTTTTGTCAAATACGAGATCCCTCCCAAAATCCCACTCCTTGTTTCCATTGTATCCCATAAAAAATACGCTAACAATGGAGCAGGAATTGGGCAGAATCCTTGTCCCTAAAGCACCTTTTTATCTTGGGCCTCTTCGCCCTCCTTCTCTTCCTGGAGGCGGAGGTGCTTGCTCTAATTCTTCTTGACTCAGAAAACCGTCTCTATTCCTATCAATTTTATCAAAATCATTGACTAATGGCCCTCTTACTTCTCCTTTCGATAATTGACCATCTTTGTTGGCATCCATTTCCAAGAGACGAGCGATATCAGGTCCTCCCTTTCGTTTCTTTGCAGCAGCTTTTCGAGGCATTTTTTCCAATTCTGCTTTAGAGAGTAAACCATCGTTATTAACGTCTATTTTCTTAAAATCTTTAGCCAAAGGTCCTTTGACCTCTTTTTTTGAAAGTTGACCATCTTGATTCGCATCCATCTTCATCAACTCCTCTTGGCTTGGTCGAGCTGCTTGTTTTTTTGTTTCTGGTTGTTGAGCATAGGTTGTTGTTGCCAACAAAAAACTCAGCGCTACAAAAGCTATTATCGTTTTCATTGTTTGTTGTTTTTGGTAAAAAATGATAGAAAGAGAAAAGGAAATTATTCCACGTAAGCGCCATGTAAACAATCAATAAAATTGTTATTTCCTGCTTCATCAACATGATAATGGTAACCTCTCACATCGTCGTAATGTCCTCTACATTCGTCTAAATCTGTTGGAATAGCTCCATTGTCATCTTTCAAGGCGTAGATCCCGTGTCCATCCATTGCGTAACCAATCATGGCCGCATGTCCATCATTTTGGCTGATTTCTTTACTAACACCTGTTGCAGCATGGTAGTGGTAACCCGCAGCTAGATTAATGTGTCCTCCTGCATCGTCAAAAGGCGCCAAAGTATACGCTCCCAAAATAGCACTGGTAGGTGCTGGTGCATCAAAAACAATCCCATTAAAAGCAATGCCTCGTTGACTTGGTCCTGATCCTCCTTGGCCTGGAGGGCCCATCATTCCAAAAGAAGTTGTTTGCTCTAAACGAACAGGCGTAATAGGAATGGTATAAGTTTGTGTTAAGGTGGTCACATAAGAAGGTAAACATTCTACACAATAATTCTGATAAGCAGCGCCAACATTAGGGTTCGCAGCGTTCGCGCAATCTGTTTGAGAATCGGTGGTATAGATGTCTCCATTGGCATCATACATCAGCCATGTATTGTCATTGTAGAAGGTTGCCATATTCTGAATAAACGCCCCATCTACATCATAGACTTGACCGCCTTCTAACCAGATTCCTCCTTTACTCGCGTCATCTGTAATGTTATCAGGACACCAAGGCCCCATTGTATGGTCCGTAGGAACACCATTCGTGGTAATTTCGTAGCAGTTGGTACTACTTCCATCAGATAATGTACAAGGAATCGTTGTTATTGTAAAATCTGTTCCATCAGTCAAGAACAGGGCAGCATCAACATCGTGGACAATAGCGTCCTCTATCAGGTCATTGGTCTTGTCGTTACAAGCATTAAAAACCAATAGATTTGTTACCATAAAAAAAGCAAACAATCGATTATTCATAATTATACTGGTTTGATGTTTTGGGAGTATTACCCGCTATCTTCTAGACCAGCTCCTTCTTATAATCCTTCGTCTATTTTTTATTTTTTTGAAAATTTATTTCCATTTATTCACCATATATACTCCCAATAAGATGAAAACCATTCCCACATAATGCAAAGGAAACAATTGCTCTCCATCCAACAAACCCCATAAAACAGCAATCACAGGAATCACATAAGTAACCGCCGTAGCAAATACGGTAGAGGTGATTTGAATGAGAATATTAAATAGAACCAAGGCGATTGCCGTTCCTAAAATTCCTAAAATAGCCAAATACCCTAAAGCCTGCCACGAGGCTGGCGTACTGCCTATTACGGTCAAAAAATCGGTGGTCAATAAATACACCAAAGCGACAGGCCCAGTAAATAACATCGCAACTGCTGTCAGTGGCAAAGGAGCTATTTTTCCTAGTTTGACTTTGAGTAAATTTGCATTGGTTCCATAACAAATGGTTGCCAATACCACTAAAAGAGCATAAGCATTCATCCCTCCCAAAGCGCCTTCTGCTTGTACAAAACTCAAACCTAAGGTTCCTACAAAACCAATCACCAAACCTAGCAATTGCTCTTTTTTCCAAGCTGTTTTAAAAATAAAAATCCCTATTATAAAGGCAAATAAAGGGGTCAAGCCATTAAGTACTCCTGCAATGGAACTGGCTAAACTCGTTTCTGCTTTGGCAAACAAAAAGGCAGGGATAAGATTACCCATGAAGCCCGTCAGAGCAACATAACCCAATTTATCTTTTGGAATTTTTGCCAAGGAAGGAATCGCCCAAGGGAGCAGTACTAGAAAGGAAAAAACGACACGTAACGCCCCTACTTGTCCAGCAGAATATACCTCTAGACCTCGTTTGATGAGAATAAACGAACTTCCCCAGATCAAGGAAAGTATAATAAAAAGGAAAATGGGCAAATACTTAGAATGGGTAACGGTAGTCGCTGTTTGTTCTTTCATTAGACAAGTCTCCAAAATGGTTGAGAGAAATTTGCTGCAATATTACTACATTTTTACTACTTGTGTGCTGCTCTACAAAAAAACGCGCCTTTAGTAAAGAAATACTAAAGGCGCATTAATGTGCTCTCGCATTATATTATCTCTTATAAAGAAGCTCCTCCTCCTCGCAAGGCTCCTTTAAAATTATTCTTAGTGGAAGAAACTCCGACAAATTCGTAGGTAGCAACAGCTCCATAGCCTTCTAACAAATCTTCTACTTGCTTACAAATCAAATTCTCAGCATAAAACAAATGTTCAGGTTGTTGCAACCCTAGTCTATATTCAGACTTAACAGATAAATCTTTAGCACTACATAAAGCTTGTACTGCTGGTTGCCAAGTCGTCAAATGAGCATTCTTAGATGTCATGGTAGGATCAATCTCATACCGATGGGTCATATATTGGCTGAGCTCTACCCAATGTTGTTGTGCTTCTGGAAGCTCATAGTCGGCTACAGGAATATTTGTACTAATAAAAGGGACGGCTTTTCCTTTGCTCATAGACAAGGTTCCTACAAAACTAATGCTGTGGTTTCTGGTGTAGTGAAAGGTGTCTAAAGATTCCATTTCATAACTAGAGAAAACGAAGGTACTGTTCTCTTTTTCTGTATGAATCACCTGATAATAGGGTAAACGTTCTTTTAAATTTTCTAGAACAGCCGCAGGGAAATCAACTGCTGGAGCGACATTCAAAGACAAAAAATCAACTCCTCTATCTCCTAGATGCTCTTGTAAAACCACTAAATCGCTATTCTGGCGTAGGGTTAAACTAGCAACGCGGACAGTGGGTTCTTTTTCTGAAAGTCCTGCTTGATTTGTTGTAGTAGGTTGTTGTTCTTTTAAGAAAGAGCAAACAGCGATACAAGCTATGAAATTAAATAAAATCACGGTATTCTTGCGCCATGCAAAACCAATAAATCCTGAGATCAAAAAAAACAGCATGATCAGTAGAGCGTGGCTCGATAACAGTTCGCTAAACCAAGTATTGGTCGGAATGATGGTTCCTAAGGTAAGGCCACCAACTACCAGTATACCCGCTACATGAAAGTAAGGCGTGGAACTAATTTTGTTGAAACTCATAGTGTAATAAGATACAATTCTTTAGTGTTGATTAATGCTAAGATAATCCATTTTATTTAGTAAATGGGACGATAAAAGGCTATCTCCTTGTTAAGAAACTATGTTTCTTGGGTTAACAGCAAAAGAGGTAATCACTCCACATAATGGAGTAGAGCTCTGTCATCAGTTAAAGTAATCCATAATTTTTGTAAGTTACCATACACTTATCCTTTCGATAAAGTTTAGAATAGATAGAAGGCTGGTATTTTTTTCCAAAAAAGCTATCTTTAAGCTTTTAACGTTTAGTTAGTGTACTTTATTATACAAAAGAGAACGAGAATTAAGATCTCTTTCTCTTGCCTCTAACCAAATACCATTCCAAGCTATTAAACGTTACAGCAACAAAGTTTTTTCTAAGTTTTTTTTGTTACTTTTTACGAGTACAAACAAACTAAAAAAAAGCATAAACAAATTATTATTTTCTTTTAAAGACAAAGCTTATTTTTAGTTTATTTGGCTTTTCTCAAAAGCTCTGCAAAGGTAATTAAATCCAACTAAACGCAAAACTTCTGCACTGATAAAAAGTTCATTATGAAGGCTTATAACAAGGAAAACACCTACTTTGCCTCTGACTTTCATTTAGGAGCACCTAATATAGAGCACAGCCGCTTACGCGAACAAAAAATATTGCGGTGGCTATCTCACATTGAGGAAAATGCTAAGACTATTTATTTAGTAGGAGACATCTTTGATTTTTGGTTTGAATATCAAACAGTTGTTCCAAAGGGCGCAGTACGTCTGCTGGGAAAACTAGCGCAGATGAGTGATGCAGGGATCGATATTCATTTTTTTGTTGGTAATCACGATTTATGGATGGCCGATTATTTTCCAGAAGAATTAGGGATTACGGTCCACCATCAGCCCATACAAGTTACAATAGGTACACAGCGTTTTTTTATTGGACATGGGGATGGCCTCGGTCCTGAAGATCATGGATATAAGCGCCTTCGACGAATTTTTGTTCATCCTTTTTGCCAATGGCTTTTTCGTTGGCTGCATCCTGATTTAGGCATTCGCTTGGCGCAATACTCTTCCAAAGCAAGCCGTACTGCTCAAAAAGAACCCGAGCAGTTTTTAGGCCCCGACAAAGAATGGCTTTTGCTCTATTCTAATTTCAAATTGAAAAAACATCCCGATTTAGATTATTTCATCTTTGGTCATCGGCATTTGCCTTTGGATATTTTGTTGGAGAATGGACAGACGCGCTATGTGAATTTAGGAGAATGGTTCGACTCTTGTACTTATGCTGTTTATGATGGCCAGCAATTAACCTTGAAGGCTTTTGAAAATCCAGCATTTAAACCTTTTGTCTACTCTACTGCTAACCCCTCCACTCTATGATCTTTTTGCGTATTGTTTTACTCTTTGGTTGGTTGTTACTTGGTACAGTTGGCTATAGCCAAAACGAGTACCGTTTTCAGCCCATCGCTCAAATAGAACAAACTGCTCAATGGATGGAAGTAGACAAAATGCAACAGTTATATTTATTGGTTGGAGACAACGACTTGCAAAAATACGATGTCAAGGGTAACTTATTGTGCCGTTTTAATGAAAATAACCTAGGACCTATCTCCTATGTAGATGTTAGTAATCCTTTTAGAATTCTCGTTTATTATGACGACTATACCACCGTCATTTTCTTAGACAGAACCTTGAGCGAAATTCAACGACATGATTTATCCCATCTAGACCTACCACAAGTAGAAGCCTTGGGCACCGCTTCTGACAATAATTTATGGTTATTCGATAACAACAGCTATACCCTCAAAAAATTAGATCAGAAAAACGAAGTTTTAGTAGAAAGCTTAGACTTGAATCTACTCCTTCCTGAAGCACTTAATCCTGTTCGCTTGCTAGAAGCCAACAATCGTGTGTATCTCAACTCTCCCAATTTAGGAGTTTTGGTATTTGACCTTTTTGGCAATTATATCAAAACAATTCCCTTGTTGGACTTAGATTATTTTCAGTGGTACGAAGGACAAATCTTCTACACGCAAGACAAAAAACTACAAGCTTATCATTTATTATCCTTCCAGTACAAAAATATTGAATTACCTATTTTAGAGGACAATTTAGAACAACTCTGTCTCGCACAGGATCGTTTATATGCCAAATATCCTACTAAGATTGAAATTATTCAAGTTCGTGAAAAATAATTTAACTTTTTTTGGAGAATAATTTGGAGGTACCCTATCCTTTGCCTTATATTTGTGTCGCTCTCAAGAGAGAGTGACTGGCTTCTTAGCTCAGTTGGTAGAGCATCGGACTGAAAATCCGTGTGTCGGCAGTTCGAGTCTGCCAGAGGCCACAAAAGCATTCTAACTTCGGTTAGGATGCTTTTTTTATGTGGTGGAATCTTCTCCCTTACCCCAAGGAGGGCTTCTTACTCTGAAGATACCACCAAGCCATTGTTAATAAACTCGCCCCTGCTACTGCCAATAACATCCACCAAAATCCATTGTCTTGCTCTTGCAAACGAATAGGCCGTGGATTTCCCATTTGTACAAAAGGCGACCAAAAGTTCGGGTGAGCCAACAAGCCAGGGTTATGATCTAGGTAATACAACTTAGCCAAGCGTAATGCTTTTGCTTTATCAGTTCCATTGGACAACTCTTGATAAAAGGCCTTCATTAGAACAGACGTAGAGTAATCATTAACCGTCCACAAGGAGACCACCATAGAAGGCGCCCCAGCGTACATAAAAGACCGCGCTAAGGAAAAGATACCTTCCCCTTGTTTAAAGGTCCCATACCCCGTCTCACAGGCCGACAAAACGACCAATTCTGCAGGAAGTTCTAAGTGAGAAATCTCATGGGCTTCTAAAAAATTATCTTCTCCCTCTTCCTTCGACTCTGCAAAAATCAGAGAAGACAACAAAGGAACATGCTCATTGACGATTCCATGCATTGCCAAGTGTAGAATAGGATATTGAGGTGCCAAGGTCTTAAAAGCCGTCTCTGAGGCCTTATGTTTGTACAGAAAGTGCCCATCAAACTGCTTCTCCAACGTTTTTAATTCCTCTTGTGCCGCTGGTAAATCACTGATATATTTCCTCAAGGCTCGATGTCGAGCACTTCGCGAAGCAATAGGACTTGTTTGTCCTGTGTAAGAAGGAGCAAAGCCCAGAATTCCAGATTGGGCCGGCTTGGCTATTGGGCGATTATTTTGTGTTAACAAACCCAACGAATAAGAATAGCCAATGCTATAATCCCGAATCAAATACGGCAAATTAGGATAACTAGCAGTAGGAGCTACTGCTGTTGTTAAAAAAGCCTCCAAAGGGATTTGTGCCAGAACATTATCAGGGACTACAATCAATTGTCTAATGTATTTCTTATCCACTAAAGCAGGTTCGACCAACTTCTGATAAGCCGCATGGGCTAATAGTGTGTAGGCAACATCCATTTGCTCCGTGCTCTGTCCTTTGGTTTTATAGCTGACTAAGTGGTTGCGCAAATCCTTCACTAAGACACGCAGCGCTGAGCTTGACAAGTCCAGTCCAACCAAGGCCACTTCTTTTTTTGTAATGGTCATCACATAAGCACTATCTGCTCCAAAATAATATTCCAAGATAGCTGTTTGTTCATTCGGCAATACCGCCCTTGCCTCTTCAATAGAAATAATCGAAGAGCCATATTTATACTGATAATACGCTGGGTAATTGGCTTCTAAATAAGCTGTCAATTCTTGGATCGCTTGATCATTGCTCACAATAGCTTTCCGTGAAGCACTAATTTGAGCTTGATCTTCCAGTAGCAATGCTTCTTCCAGTTGCTTTTGTAAAATACTGGTTTCTTTTCTCAACGTTTTTCCTTGCTCTAGGTATTGCTTAGGCACATTACCAAAAGTATAGGCTGTATTATTTTTCATTGCATTGCCCAACAAAGCCGCTTTATTACTCTCCATGTAGAACAAAGCTTCTTCTAACCAGTGTTCTTCTCCTGTAATTTCGGCCAAGCTCTTAGCGACTTCCAAACCGCGCTGGTATTCATCATTAGACTGGTACATCTGCCACAACTTATCCCCTGCCGTTTGAAACCCTGTTGTCATTTTTTCTACATATCGTGCATACAACAAGAGGTTATTGTGTCGCTTTTTTAACACAACTAATTCCTTTGTATCGGCATATTCAGAAGCATAGATTTCATCCAATATGGACAACGATACACTCACTAAAAAGACATTGCTATAACGCTGCTTCAAGACCAGTGTTTGAATGGGTTGTGTTTGGCTTTCTTCCTTGCTTAGGAACACACTATTTGCCCACAAACTTTGACGAATAGCTTGTACTGCCTTCTCAAAATCCCCTTGCTCCTTGTAAACTTCCGCTAAGTGCTTATAAGTGATGGTAGCAGTTTTACCACGGCCAGCTTGTTCCTGCTCTAATAAGTTTAAACTCTGGCGAAATTGTTGCTCCGCTTCTTCATAACGCTCCATACTGAGATACATAATCCCAAGGTTATTAAAAGCAATAGCAGAAGGTTGTTTTTTTATAATTGCAACAGCAAGGCGCTCTGCTTTATCAAACTGTTTGAGGTGATAATAGCTGGAAGACATGTTGGCTTGTGTCATCAAATAAGGTTCCGAACCTTTTCCCATCGCCGCATCTATAATCGGTAAAATTTGTTGCTGGATTCGCAGAGCTTTTGCAGGTTGCTCCGTTTCGCCGTACAAACTAGCCAACGTAAACAGCGTATAAGCATAATCCATGCTCTGGCTTCCTAATGTCTTTTCTTGTTGACTTAGAATGGCTAGTAGAAGACGCTCCGCCTTGTCAAACTGATTTAAATCACTATTCAACTGCGCCAGCATAATCAATACATCATGATGCTCTATGGAGCCTTCTCCATAAATATCCGCCGTCAAATCATTAAATTCTTTCTGTATTTTGATGGCCGCATTGCCGCGTCCGACATCTTGATATACATGGATCAAGATTCTCAATATTTCCATGTAATATTGTTCCAAGTCAAGAGGCAATAAATCGTCTTTTTGCGAGCGCAAAGTAACAACTAACTCTTCCAATTCCTCATATTGCTTGTTCTCTTCCACAACCAAGGCATACTCCAAACTATACTGCCAATACAAACTGTCTTTTACCCCATACTCTTCCAATGCTTTTTGTTGGGTATGGAGAAGCAAATCAGCTTTTCTATTGGGGGCATCATCTAATGCTAATAGACTATCGATCTGAGCATAACTCATAGGAGTAACCAACGATCCTTGGGCATATGACCAGAAAGGCCACAGCCAGCTAAAAGCAAGCAGTAATAGTAGTTTCATAAGAGAGGAATACTGAAATTACTGAAGGAAGATCACTTACCAATACTGAAACACGAGATCATAGTGCAGGAACATCCTTCTTAATCAATTTCACTATATAAAAATCTTGTTGACAAATGGATACATAGCACGTTAAGGATTATTCTTAAAGAACAACCTCTAATAAAGACTTAAAAAGGGACGACTAAGCCGCTATTAATCACTAAAGTACAATTTATTCTTGTAATTTCTGTTCTGCAACTTGCACTCGTTTTAGAACGGCTTCTTCTAGTTCTTCTAAAATTTTATAGGTTTGCTTGAAACTGCTCACTGATTCACATACCAGCATTAAATAACGGGTAGACTGTTTTAAGAAGAAACGATGATCGCTGTTTTTTTGAATGTGATCCAATAATTGACCAAAGAAGTCACTGTCGAAGAAGGGTGATTTCTGATCATTGATAAAATGACAACGCAATTTTCTATTCTTTAATAAGATTCGTTCAAAGCCCAACCCTTTGGCTTTCCAACGAATGCGAATCGCTTCAAACAGATTATTCACAGCTTTAGGAATCTTACCAAATCGATCTTCCAACATCGTGGAGAAGATCTTAATCTTCTCTTCATTATCAATTTTATTGAGTTCTTGATACAAAGAAAGGCGCTCTTGAATAGAGGTTACATACTCATCTGGAATCATCAAATCCAAATCTGATTCAATATTGACATCTTGTACAAATTCTCGTTTCTGCTCCAATTCTTCTTTAAACAAGTCTTTGTAATCGGTTTCCTTCAACTCTTGAATCGCTTCATTCAGGATTTTTTGATACGTCTCATAGCCCATATTCATTACAAAACCACTCTGTTCACCGCCCAACAAGTTTCCTGCTCCTCGAATATCCAAATCACGCATCGCAATATTGAAACCACTCCCCAATTCTGAGAATTGTTCAATCGTCTGTAAGCGCTTCCGTGCATCACTAGTCATTGCAGACAAGGGTGGTGCCAAGAGGTAACAAAATGCTTTTTTATTGGAACGCCCTACTCGACCACGCAATTGGTGCAAGTCACTCAATCCAAAGTGGTGGGCATTGTTAATAATGATGGTATTGGCATTAGAAATATCCAAACCTGTTTCAATGATATTAGTACAGATCAATACCTCATAGTATCCTTTGATAAAATCCATTAAGGTTTGCTCTAAGGCTGTCGCATCCATTTGTCCATGTGCAACAGCAATATCTGCATTCGGGCACAATTGACGAATCATCGTCGCCATATCTTGTAAACTCTTCACTCGGTTGTGCACAAAAAATACTTGTCCACCACGTTCTGTTTCTCGATCAATCGCTTCCTTAATCACATCACCATTAAAGGTTCGAACTTCGGTTTCGATGGGTTGACGATTGGGGGGTGGCGTATTGATGACGGACAAATCACGAGCAGCCATCAAAGAAAATTGTAAAGTTCTCGGAATTGGCGTGGCGGTTAATGTCAAGGTATCTACATTCACCCGTATGTTGCGCAGTTTTTCCTTTGCTCCTACCCCAAACTTTTGTTCCTCATCCACCACCAACAAGCCCAAATCTTTAAACTTGACGCGCTTATTAAGAATGGCATGGGTACCAATGAGTATGTCCACTTTTCCTGCTTCTAATTCTTTGTAAATTGCCGTTTTTTCCTTGGAAGTTCTAAAACGGTTGATGTAATCCACCTTCACATCAAATTTGCGCAAGCGCTCTCGGAAGGTTTGCGCGTGTTGCAAGGCTAAAATTGTTGTAGGCACCAAAATCGCAACTTGCTTACCAGAGACAATTGCCTTAAAAGCAGCACGCACTGCAATTTCTGTTTTACCAAAACCTACATCGCCACAAATCAAGCGATCCATCGGATAGGGTTTCATCATGTCTTCTTTGACATCATGCGTAGCGGTAGCTTGGTCAGGCGTATCTTCATAAATAAACGATGCCTCTAATTCGTTTTGCAAATAGCTATCTGGAGGGAATTCAATTCCTTTGGTTGATTTTCGTTTGGCGTATAACTTAATTAAATCAAAGGCAAGGGCCTTGATTTTAGTCTTCGTTTTGCGTTTTGTATTGGCCCAAGCATTTGAACCTAATTTATGAATGCTAGGCGCATTTCCATCTTTGCCTGTGAACTTAGAAATCTTATGCAAGGACTGAATTCCAACATAGAGAATATCATTGTCTTTGTAAACCAACTTCACGGCCTCTTGTGCTTTGCCTTTTAGCTCTATTTTCTCCAAGCCACCATAACGCCCAACTCCATGATCAATGTGGGTGACATAATCCCCTGGCTTTAATTCACTAAGAGCCTTAATTTTTAGGGCACTGTTCTTATCAAAGCCTTTGCGCAATTGGGAACGGTGATAGCGTTCAAAAATTTGGTGGTCTGTATAAGCGGCAATGTTTAGCTCATGATCCAAAAAACCTTGGTACAAAGCAGTGGGGATGGCCACCCATTGCACCACCACTTCTAAATCCTCAAAAATGCTGTAAAAGCGCTCAAGCTGCTTGGGGTTTTCTGCAAAAATATAGTTCTTAATACCTTTCGCCGTATTCCCTTCAAGGTTTTCGATGAGGAATTTGAAGTTCTTATTAAAGTTAGGCTGAGGAGTTGTTTTGTAAACAATTGTTTGATTCGCAGGCCTAGAAGGTTCGTTGCTCAATTCTACCACCGAAAAATTAACCAATGCGCCCATGATTTCTCTAGGGAATAAAAACGCCGCTTCTTGTAATAACAGACTTTCCTCGTGGCGCGCTTTGTGCACAATCGCCTCTATATTCGCAGTATCTTCTTTAGATTTCTCAAAACACAGCTGCAATTTATCCAGCAACATCGTGGAATCTGACAGCCAAATAATGGTTTCAGGAGGCAATACTTCTAATAAGGCAACTTTCTCTTCCGCCTTAAATTCGGTGTTGACATTCGGTACAATGGTTACAAAAGCAATGTTCCTAGTTGATAATTGTGTGGTAGGATCAAAGGTTCTGATCGTCTCTACTTCAACATCAAACAACTCTACTCGGTAAGGATGTTCATTTCCGTAAGAATAAATATCAATGATGCCACCACGAATAGAAAACTGCCCAGGTTCATACACAAAATCAACGCGCTTAAAACCGTACTCAATCAAAATTTCATTCAAAAACGGTACATCTAACTCTGTTCCCACTTTTATTTCAATCGCCGCTTCTCTCAAATTACTAGGCGCTACCACCTTCTCAAAAAGTGCTTCAGGATAGGTCACAAGAATAGAAGGAGCATTGGGATGTTCGACCAAATTACTAACCGTTTCTGTCCGTTGTAGTACATTGGTCCGATCCAATTTATCAAAGCCCATAGGACGGCGATAAGAATCTGGAAAAAAGAGCGCTTCTCTATTTTTGGCTAAGAGAGCAGAAATATCATTCTGCCAATAAGCAGCCTCTTCTTTATTGCTAGCAATAATAAGAAAGGGAGGCGCTACTAAAGAGCGAGCAGCCGCCACGACAAAGGCTAACTGGGAGCCTATCAGGCCTTTGAGTTGCACCGCAGGTTTTTCCTGTTGTTGCAATACCTGAACAAGTTGTTCCGTTCGTTGATCCTTGGTATATTGTTGTAATAACTGCTTTAAGTTCATCTGTTCTACTACCTGTTTATTCGCGCTAAGTCTTTGGTAAGAAGCCATAGTAAGAATCAAAGTCCCTTCTATTAGCTGGTAACAAAGGTAAGCATTCTGCTTTAAGAATCTAAATGGTTGTAACGTACAATGGTTGTAATTTGTCCTTCCTTCTTTAAAAATTTTCTCTCAATAAATTCAATTAACGATTAAGAATTTATTTCTCTATTTTTGAGACTTCTATTTTTATTTACTTTTCCTTTTGACTACATTAGTGAGAAAGGATAACAATTCCTACTCTCCTCCCCCAACAGGGTGTCTTACAAACATTAACTGTTTCTATCTCTGTAAGACTTATAGATATTTTTTATCAACCTCTATTATAAAAATAAACACTATGTCAGAGATCTTAGACCAAGCTAAAGTTGGTATTCAAAACTGGAATATCGCAAGGAATGATAGCCCCATTACTATTCCTGTTTTTAATAGCGGCTCTTTTTTTAAAATTACTTCATCCAATTACTCCACTTGGAAAAACAGCCTCAATACAAGTGGGTACAAAGAGGAAGATCAAAACATCCATGCGTATCTTTCCTTAGACCAGCCTACAAAAGAGGGGCAACTTTCCTTGTATGCGGTAGACAATTATACCGACTCCTTGCCTGTAATAGGTCATGAGCCCGCCTACACCCAAAATTTACAATTCCTTAGTTACGAACCAGCTAATTTATACAATGTGTATTTTAACAAGGAAACTTTTGATATGAGTGGTATTGACCCACTCCATGCTCTAGAGCAATCTACCCAATGGACTCTCCACAAAGACCTTTGGTTGGATAACCAAAACAATATGACACAGATTTTAGTCATTCCCTTTGGAGATATTAAAGTGCTTTTTGAGCAAACTAATGCCGATTTTTTGGTGGCACAACCTGCTTTTTCTTTAAAAGGAGAAGAGGGCGCTTATATCCTTGAAATGGACTTGATAATCTGGGGCTACAGCAACTATAATGGAATCATTGGAAAGTATCCTAGAGATTTAATACAGCCTGTTCCTCCTTATTCTGGTTATTCTGCTGCCGCTTTCCAATTATTACAATATTCTATTTAATTCAGAATGAATGTACCACTACATTTACTACCTGCTTGGTTAACACTTTGTATCGCTGTTTTTGTTAGTGGATACTCTTTTAGATGGCTCAATACATATTATAGATTACTGGCTAGTTTCTTATGGATAACGACTGCTGCCAATTTATTTGGTTTCCTGTCTATCAAACATACAGGTACCAACTTATCAGTCCTGCCTATTTTGAGTTTAGCCACTTTGCTAATTTTTACAAAAATATATTTGGATGAATTCCTACAGGAGCGTCCTCCTATTTTATTAGTAATGGTTATTAGTGCAGTTATAATTATCCTGTTTGATGTTTACTTTTCTTACAATGGTCTATCTGTCCGACACTTTTATGCCCTTGGAACAGTCGCTTCGGATTTCTGTATTGTATGGTTTTGTCTCTATTATTTTTGGAAGAGCCTTAAAGGAGAAGAACAATTAGATAGAGAGTTATGGATTTTAAGTGGTGGTTTTCTAATTTACTTTTCTATTTGCACCCTACTTTTCTTCTCTATTAACTTTCTAATCAATGAGTCACTAAAGGTGGTTGCTCCATTTTGGATGCTTAACGCCTTTAGTGCCTCTTTTTTCTACAGTTTTTTAAGCTATAGAATGTGGAAATATGGACGCTTCCAAAAAAGATTAGCTACCGTCTAATTCAAAAATATATAAGCGCAATTATTTTGCTTGATAAGATAATTTATTTAATATTATACGTAGCATTTTACTAAACTCGTTGCTCCCCCCAACAATCTCAGTACCATGTAACATAAATTTCTAACGTTTTTTATTACACGATACTTAGCGCCACTTCCCCCATTTACCCAAAAACGATACAACATGGCAGCATGGCAAAACCCAGAAAACTTTGCCCTTTGGCTAGCACTAGTCTTAGGCTTTGTAATGCTTTTAGTAGGCTTCTTTATTTTTTTTACTCGATTGTATTTTTTACGTCTACTCAAAGAACAACAAAAAGTACAAGAAACACGTGTCGCTTACCAGCAGCAATTGCTAGAAGATAGCATTAAGATACAAGAACGTGAACGAGGCCGCATTGCAATGGATTTACACGATAATTTGATTGCTAAAATCAACATTGCCCTCATCAGTTTACATACCGAGCAACCGCTCGAATATACCAGCACTATGCTGCAAGATAGTATGGTACTCGCTCGGCAAATCTCTCATAATTTAAGTCCACCACTCTTAGACGATAGCAGTCTACATGATCTCATGGAAGCATTTATTCACCCTATTCATGCTCAAATGGAGATTCAATTCTCTTACGCCAAAAGCAGCAAACAAGGCTTAGACAGTGCCATCAAATTACAACTCTTTCGTATTTTTCAAGAGTTGGTTAATAATGCCCTCAAACATGCGCAGGCTAGCTTGTTACAAATACACTTACACTTTGGTCAACAATGGGTTGGTTTGTGGGTACAAGACAATGGGCAGGGCTTTATAGTAGAAGAAATGAAGCAGGGCTTAGGCTTCAAGAACATTGTTCTTCGAAGTGATTTATTAAAGGGGCAATTTAGGGTAAAAAGTCACCCCCAGCAAGGCAGTTCTTTTTTAGTCATTATCCATCGTTAAAATTATGAGCACTACTAATCCAATTCGTTTAGCTATTGTAGATGATGAGCAATTAATTGTTCGTCTGTTAGAGGATTTTTTCACTAGAAATGAAGCCACAGAGGTTGGTTTCACTGCGTTTGAAGGACGGCATTTGTTGGATTTTTTAGCAAAAAATCCCGATAGTTTAGATGTTCTGCTCTTAGATTTGCGCTTGCAAGAAGAAAATGGGGCAGACATTGCAGAACAATTGCGCCAGAGTTATCCCAACCTACACGTCATTATTATTTCTTCTTATTACAAAGCGTCTTTTATTGGCTATCTCCTCAAAACAGGAGTCAGTGCCTTCTTACCCAAAGGGATTTTACCCCGCGAATTGCTTAATATCATTCAAACGGTCTACGAAAAAGGTTATTATTTTTTGCCAGAACAAGTAGAAGTGATGCGCGGACAAATTGCCCCCAAAGCCCCTCAACCTAAGTTTGCTACTACCGTTCAACTCACCAGCCGTGAGCAAGAAATTCTCAATCTTATTTGCCAGCAAAAAACCGCGCAAGAAATTGCCGAACAACTCTATATTACCAAACGTACTGTTGAAGGGCATAAGAATAATTTGCTATCTAAGCTAGGGATTAAGAATACCGCAGGCTTGATTGTTTATGCAATTAAGGAGGGCTTGATTGACTTGAATAGTATTCAGATTAAGTAGAATAGTACATCAATGATAAGGCTTCTTGTCACTTATAAGGAAGTAGCAAGAAGCCTATTAATAGCATTGCTCTCTGTAAAATTGATCTCTTTATGCAGGAAATTTCTTCTTCAAAGCGGTCAAGGCAACTTCCAATTGCTTATACTCCTTTTTGCCTACGTACAAAATATGACCTTGCGTAGAGTCTTCAATAGGCCTATAAAAAAATTGGCGCGTATCTCCTTTCTTTTCATCGTATCGAGCGAACTCCATTCCTTTATTCATAAACCAAGGCCAGAAATCTTCTGGGTAATATCGGCTATTGGCATTAAACTCTGCCGTAATGTAATCTGTGGAATCTCCTTTTCCTATAAACTGCAGAACAACAGCATAAGCATATACATAGTCTAATTCTTGGAGATCTGCTCCATCTTCTGCCGCATAATAGATTTTTCGAGAATAGGTGAAATGCCTAACAGGCGGGCAATTCCGTCCAAAGGTCCTTTTCATCCAATCAAAAACATCTTCATTGAGCCTATAAGTCACAATAATCGCTGTCATAATCATCATAATTATCCGATGTGATGACATATTCTTTTATACTCATGTCAAAAAAATCCAGTATTTGCCTGTCTTCCATATTTTTCTAAAAATTATTAGGTAGATTAATTCATTCAAAGATAAACTTTCACAGAAAAATAAAAACTCTTGTTCCATATTCGTCTATAGCCCTTCTTTGTTTGCTACCAATGAAGGAGTATTCGAAAAAGGGGCTTGGCTCTATCCTTCTTGTTTTTTTGCTGTTAATCCCCTCTAAGAAAGCTCTCCCATTTCTTTAAGTCGCTCTTTTACCTCCTCCTTTTTTAGAAGTTGTTTAAAAAAGACAAAAAATTCAACCCTTACCATTATATTTAACCTTGTTTTGCCGTTCTCCTAAGGAATGGTATTTATTCTAACTTAATAAAATAGTACATGGCAGCTTTTAATGGCGTTGATCCTGTAGAAGATGAGTTGTATGAGGATACCCCTGAAGGGGATGCTGCTTGGTTGGCCGCTCGTTTTGAGATGAAACAGCTACTTGGAGTAGAAAAGCTACCTGATTTACAAGGTATTTTATTTACCATTGGCCTACAAGAGCTCGGACAACTAGGCCAGGAGTTTAGCAAAGAAGAACGACAAGACTTGATGCACATCGCGGTCTGTCGTCTACTGAGCTATGATGGTTATTATGAATTAGAAGGGTATGATGAGGATGGATGGCCCCATTGGAAACAAATCGCTGTTCCTCCTGCTGGCCGCGCCAATCAAGAGCGCTTACTCAAACGCAAAATCAGTGAATATATTGAACATGTCAAGAACAGTTAATTACTTATTGCTGCCTTATTGGTGGCTCTTAGCGCTTGGATTGTTATCTTTTGGCGCTTGTGAATCTGGTCCAGAAGACCCCACTCCTTTAGAAGTGGAAGACGATAAAGCAGCAGCCATTGCCGCCTTGCCACGAGCGAAAGTCAAAATCACTACTCAATATGGAGATATGGTGATAGAGCTATTTAATGAAACGCCCCAACATCGGGACAATTTTTTAAAATTGACCAAAGAAGGTTTTTATGATAGCTTACTTCTTCACCGAGTACAGCCTGATTTTATGGCGCAAGCAGGAGATCCAACCTCCAGAGGCGAGGTCCCCCCTGAGCAATTCTTAGGAATGCACCAAATGGATTATCGTATTCCAGCAGAAATACAGCCGCAATTCTTAATGCGTCAAGGGGCTCTTTGTGGTTACCACAGTGGGGTGAATGCCCATCCTGATAAATCCTCTAATGGTTCTCAATTTATGTTGGTGCGTGGGCAACCTATTCGTACGTATCAATTACAAGCCATTGGCTTAGAAAAAAACAGAACATACAGTAAAGAAGAAACAGCCATTTATGAACAATACGGCGGCCTTCCTCAATACGATGGTAAGTATACGGTATTTGGACAGATTGTAGAAGGATTAAAAGTCTTGGAACAGATTGTACAAGTGCGCACTCATCGCTCCATCAATAGCCGTTTACCTGATCGTCCAGTAGAAGATATTCATTTGAATATGACTATTTTGCAAGACGCTCCTAATGATAATTTATAGCCCCCTTTTGGGCATCTCCTTTTATGTCTTACAATTCCTTGCCTTATGAGCAAAAAAAAGAAATCCTCTGCTAAGGATGGACGCAATAAGAAAAACAACAAAGCGACTACAAAAAAAGCGGCCAAAGTAACTAGACCTGTTGTCAAAGCGCCAGACGATTTAATTCCCAATAAGGATTTTTGGTTAAACAGCCAATGGCATATATTGGTCATTTTTTTGGTTAGCTGTGGGTTGTATATCAATACTTTGGGCCATCAATATGCGGTAGATGACAGCATTGTCATTTTGCGCAACCAGTACACCAAAAAAGGTTGGGCTGGCATGAAAGGAATTTGGGGAGAAGATACCTTTACAGGGTTCTTTGGAGGAAAACGAAACCTAGTAGCGGGAGGACGTTATCGTCCTTTCTCCGTGGCGACATTTGCCCTAGAATTGCAATTCTTTGGTACCGTAACCAAAGATCAAGCGGGCACCCCAGTACTAGATAAAGAGGGCGACTTGATCTATCAAGGAAATCCTAGAGTCAGCCACATCATTAATATGTTGTTGTATGGGCTGTTGTGTGTAATCTTGTATTTATTATTACTACAATTATTCAATCCTAAACGCGATCCAAAGCACCTGAAAAGTTATTTCATTGCTTTTACAGGAGCCTTGCTTTATGCGACCCACCCTATTCATACCGAAGCCATTGCTAATATCAAGGGAAGAGATGAGATTTTGGTTTTATTAGGGGGCCTATTGTGTACATATTGGGTCTTAAAAGCCGCTCAAAAGAACAACCCCATCAAAGTCGCCCATTTTATAGGCGCTATTTTAGCCTTTGGAATGTCTATTTTTTCCAAAGAAAGTGCCATTACTTTTTTGGCGGTTATTCCTGCGGCCTTATACCTATTTACTAAAAAGGACAATACCTATATTGCTGGTGTAACAGCTGGTTTTGTTTTGTTGGCCTTATTCTTTTGGTTTGGGATTCGTGCCCAAATTTTAGGGGATGCAGGAAGCGTCATTGCTGCGACCAGCAACAATGCTCCAATGGCAGAACTCATGAACGATCCTTTTCTAAAAATAGAAGGCAATAGATATGTTCCCTATACCACCAGTGAACATTATGGAACTGTATTTTATACCTGGGGAGAATACATCAAGTTACTGATTTACCCACACCCATTGACCAATGATTATTATCCCAAACACATCCGAACGGATCTAGATGTTATCCCTGATTTTTCTCATCCTCAAACCATGCTTTCCGTCTTATTTCATCTGATGTTGGGCTTTTTATTGTTTATAGGTTTGGTGCGAAAAAAGGCCTATGCGTTCTTTTTGCTGTTTTATTTTGCTACTTTTTCGGTTGTTTCCAATTTACTCTTTCCTATTGGAACCAATATGGCAGAACGTTTTATGTTTTTGCCTTCCGTTGGTTTTAGTGGATTGTGTGCCATGGGTTTGTATCATTTGATTGAACGCGCTAGGGCAGCAGGAAAAACTTGGGCTGGTAGTATGAGAATGCCTTTGATCCTTCTAGGAGTCGTCGTATTAGCTTATTCTGCCAAAACAATTGTAAGAAATCAAGCTTGGTATGATGATTACACCTTATTTACAACCGACATTGCTTACTCTCCCCACAGCGCCAAACTCAACAATGCCGTTTCTGGGGTCTTGCAAAGTAGAGCACTGCGCGATACAGATTTACGAGTACGAGAAGACAAAGTTCAACAGGCTTTAAAACACTCTAAAACGGCTGTGCAACTGCACCCGACTTATAATAATGCTTGGTTATTGCGGGGTAATGCCAATGTGATGTTGGGGAATATTTCTCAGGAAACAGGTAAAAACAACCCTGCCACCGCTAGCACGGCCTTTCCAAATTCGTTGAATTATTACAATGAAGCCATAAAATCCTATACCGAAGTCTTGCGCTTACGCCCTAATCACCCTGATGTCAATCGAAATTTTGCAGTAGTCTACCGAGATAGAGGAAAGTTACTAGGACAGTTTATGGGACAAGTAGATCAATCCATTGCCTCGCTGAATAAGTCTTTAGAATATCAAGAAGGCGACATGGAAGTTTGGCGACTATTGGGCGTCGCTCAAGGCATCAAAGCCAATCAAATACAACAACAAGGGCGCCTAGAGGAAGCATTGGTCTTACACCAGCAGGCACTTAGTACCTTTAATAAAGGCTTAGCAATCAATCCTAATTTTGTACCCATTTTATACAATGCAGAAATTGCCTACAAAATCTTAGGTAATGAAACCAAAGCTCAAGAGCTTAACCAGCGTTGGAAGGCCATTGATCCTACTTATAATCCTAGGGATACCAACTAACAAAAAGCTATTTTGAACGATTCTCTGTAAGAGCTGTTTATCAAAAGTTGTTCGCTAGAGCAACCTTTATTATTCTCACATAAAATACTATTTTCATGAATGCTATTGTCACTGGAGCTACCAAAGGAATTGGCCGAGCTATTGTAGAATTATTCGCCCAAAAGGGATATAATGTTGCGTTTTGTGCCCGTACAGCAGCGGATGTAGCCGCCTTTCAGCAAGAGTTACAAGCCAACTACCAAGGCGAGTTCTTAGGAAAAGCGGTAGATATGAGCGACAAAAAAGCGGTTAAAGGTTTTGCGACATTTGTCAAAGAATCGTGGTCAAGTGTAGAGGTATTGGTGAACAATGCTGGCGTTTTCATCCCTTGTCCATTAACAAAAGACGATACAGAGGATGCTTTTGAAAAAATGATGGATTTAAATCTCTACAGCGCTTACTATCTTACCCAAGGAATTTTGCCTTTGATGTTGGCGCAGCAAAAAGGCCATGTATTTAATATGTGTTCCATTGCCAGTATTATGCCTTATGGTGCTTATGCCGTTTCGAAGCATGCTTTATTAGGTTTCTCTAGAGTATTAAGAGAGGAAGTAAAAGATAAGGGAGTAAGAGTAACGGCCGTTATGCCTGGGGCAACTTATACCGCTTCTTGGGATGGAACGGATTTGCCACAAGAGCGCTTTATGAAAGCAGAAGATATTGCCCAATCGTTGTGGGACATTTACCAATTGAGCCAACAAACAGTCGTGGAAGAAATTGTCTTGCGCCCACAATTGGGAGACATCTAAGCCTTGCCCTAAAAAGTAAACCTAACTCAGAAAACTGAGCTAGGTTAAAACATACTATCTAATCTATAAAAACACACATCTTTGGTCGTTGTCAGAACTTCCTCAAAAAGCGGGAAGTTAGAAGCATTGGAAGTATAATTTTATTACTTTTTCCAACTATCTTACACTAACTTAATGTTTTTAAATGCTTTTTTGTGAACATCTAGCCCGTTTTTTTTTCATTTTTCTTGAAAAATAATTTTGAGTTTTTTTACAATAGCAACAAATAGCACCTACAAATCACTGTTAATCAAACAATTGCAACTCGATTTGTTTATTTTAGAATATAAGCGATATTTTTGATCGCTTCTGAAGTACAGCGTGTTTTTATATCTTCTATAACATAAACATCTCCTACTTTCCCTGCCTTTACCATCTCCAAGGCTTTCTCGTCAAATTTCCCCGTGGAGTCTTCATTAAGATGGCTTGTTCGTTCTCCCTTGCTGGTAATTCGGGTGATTTTAAAAGCAGTTGGGGCACAACGAGCTGGTACTCTATAGCTATGTGTCAATACCACAGCATTTTGCGCACGAAAAGTAATGGCGTCTAACTCCAAAGGCATTCTATTAGGAATTGGTTTTCGATACGTCCAAACATAGGCATCAGGAGCAGGAAGTGGAATCACTTCATAGGCTTGTGCCACTGTTACTTTGTTAACGGTATCTTTTGCATAAATTTCAACCACCATTCCTGAAAATTTATAAGAAAAAGAATACTTGCCTTTGCTCTCATCAGTAGGCGTCAAAGTACCATTTGTTGCGGCAACGATTAGGTGTTCAGAGCTTCCTCCCTCCACATTAACTTTAATCTCATTGGGCATTCCTGCATAAAGGTATTTCATTTGAATACCTCCATCAATAGAAACTGGGGGATGCAAAATTGGAGCGGTTGCTTCTACTACTGCTGCCGTATCTGCATTTGGTGTTGCTTCTATTTTTTCTGCTATTTTAGGAGTACAGCTCCATGCTCCAAACCCAACGACCAATAACAACATAAATTTCAACTCTTGCATTTTTATCCTTATTTTATTTTGTTTTAAACAATTAACGCCTTATTAACTTTCCTTTAAGAACAAAAAGGACAATATTCTATTACTTTTACAACATCCTCATTTGCTGCTTTATACAAACCTCTCTTAAAGAACTTTCTTTGTATTCTCTAGTACATTTCTTCTGAACCATCTAAATGTACCCATCACCTATTAGCATTTTCTAACGGGACCTTCTACCAAAGGCACCCCCAAAACTAACCATACAATGAAGATATTTTTAAACAGCACTTTTATTGCTCTAGTACTCTGTTGGAGCAGTGTATCGCTATCCGCCCAAAAAAGCTATCATGTTCCTGTCCCTGTTGTTAACAATACTTATGAGTATCATTACAATACTAGTAATCAACACAACAAGGCAAGTCATGCAAAGTTAGGAGTTTCCCTTGAAAAAGACGAAACTAGTGTTCTTGTCAAACGAGTTCTTAACAACTCTGCTGCCAAAGCCGCAGGTTTACAAGCAGGCGATCGTTTAATTGCTTTTGATAATGTCAAGGTTTGGGGCACCCGCCAATTAATTGCGATGGTCCATCACAACAAAGGCGGAGAAACTGTTCGTCTTGATTATCAAAGAAACGGGCAAATGTTCCAAACCAATGTTACTTTAAAAACTCAAGTTAATCAATCAACCAACAGTTCTTCTACTTTTCAGAACCCTTGTGAAGAAGTAGAAAAAATTACTGGTCGCCCATTTTTAGGCGTTTACTTAGATAGAAATCGTGAAGAAGACCGCCAAGGCGCACGTATCACCTCTATTATCAAAAATACAGGCGCAGCAGCTTCTGACCTACAAGCAGAAGATAGAATCATTGGCTTAGATGGCGCTGTTATTCGCAATAGCAGAGATGTCCACAATCATATCCAAGACACCAAAAAACCAACAGAACCTATGGCCGTAGAAGTTTTACGTGATGGACAACGTGTTACGTTAACTGCTATTGTTGGGAGCTGGGGAGACCGTCAAGATATGCAACAGAGTTTACGAAAAAGTGAAGCGGCCTGTGAGACATATACTAATCCAGCTAGTGCTTGCGCTGCTCTACAACAAATGGAGGGCAGTCCATTCTTAGGTGTTTATATGACGAATGTTAATTCAGATAATGGTGGTGGCGCTTTAATTACATCTGTTATTGAAGGCACACAAGCCGCTCAAAGTACCTTAAAAGGGGGAGATAAAATTGTACGTTTTAATGATGCTGTTATCAATAGCCACTCAGAAGCCTCTAGTATGATTTTGAGTACTCGCCCGAATGATCCTGTTCGTTTGGAAGTATTACGTGGGGATAAAATCATCAAAATAGATGCAGTTATGGGTTCATTAACCAGCCGTCCAACTAATAGAGCCGAAGCAACTGCACTAGCAGAAGTTTGTGCCCTGAATGAAACGGAAGCACCTGTGGTAGTTGCTCCAAAAGAAACCAATCCCCCTGCCTTAAACATTGCTGAAGCAGAAGGAACCAACTTAACCTTGTTCCCTAATCCAAGTAGTAGTTATGTCAACTTGGTCTATGAGGGACAAAAAGGTTCTTTAGACGTCAGTATTGTTACCTTGGATGGCAAGAGTTTATACAACAAAAAAGTTCCTGAATTTAATGGTGTATACAACGATCAAATTTCCTTAAATAAATTTCCTGCTGGGATTTATATGGTATCTATCACACAAGGAGAGACGCACACATCAAAACAATTGATTATAGAGTAAGAATACGTTACTTTTCTGTATAAATAGAAGCGACAGGAGCACGGGAAATAAATTCTCCCTACTTTCCTGTCGCTTCTTTATTATTTTTGTACTGTTTTATTTTAAACGCTCTTACGCTCTAATCGTGGTAATATGGACTACTTTTTTACTTACGCGTTCGCTCCCGTTCGTTACCGTGACATAATAAACGCCAGAAGGCAACCCTGGTAAATTGAAGAAGTATTTTTTGTCTTGTGTTAAATGTTCTGGAATCTCATAGACCAACTTTCCAGCACTGTTATACAATTGTAATTGCACTTTTTGTTCTTCCTCTAAATCTAAGTCTATTGTTATTTTTTCCTTGAGCGGGTTGGGGTAAATCCCAATAGACTCTTCAAAATCTCGCTTGCGTTCAAACGCTTCATCTACTTCAATAACTAAGGACTGAATACAAACCATTTGCATATTCGCTCGACTACTAGTACTCCCTGTAAAACCAAAATAAATGCTGTTGGTCCCTCCAAAAATCTCTTCTACCAAATCCTTGGTATATTGAATTCTTAGTTCATCATCAAAATAAATACAGAGCTCTTGTTTGGAAGGTTGCCAAGTAATGCGCACATCGTGGTATTCACAATCCCGCACATCTTTACCATAGGCTTTAGCGCGAACAGGTTCTAAGAGTGGAGCACTTAAATTACCATCTTTAACTAACGCTAAATGCGGTTGATACAAGTCTTTGTGGTTTCTATTGTAACGGGTATCAATTTCTAGGGCAAGGGAGGGGCTAATTCCTTTGCAACTGTTCGTCCGTCCAAACCCCATGACAGGGCCATTGCAGCCCAAGGCATCGTATTTTTCTTTATCTGCGTGCATGACAAAAGCCATTCCTTCTCCTGCATATTTGGAGCAACCCAAGTTGACCGCAAAACGCAAGTCAACAAAATTTTCTAGCTCCAATGGAAATTCACACCAAAGGCTTCCTACATCATTAGCAGATTGGTGAGATGTTAAACGATAACAGTTCTCCGACACTACAATGGTGGATCCGTTTAGTGTAAATGAAGGCTGTGCAATAAGTATGGTGAGCTGACTAGACAATATTATATATGCGGTAATCAGACACGTTGACCCTGTGTTCATCTACAAATAGTTATAAGGAAGACAGCTTGGGCGATCATGACAAAGGAAAGGGCTGAACAAGCATAAGTCGTTTTGTTCTTCCTTCAAAGAAGGAAACCTATTTTAAAAAGCCCTAACGCAATGGGTGTTGATTGCCTTCCAAATATAGGAATTTTTTAATAGTTCTCCCATCTATTTCCCTTCATACTCCACATAATTACGTGGTGTCTCGTATAAACGAACCATAATGTCATAACGATCGTCTAACTCTCGGCGCAAGATGTTCCAAATTACACCAGCAATATTTTCTGCAGTAGGATTCAAGTTCTTGAACGCTTCCACTTGTAAGTTAAGGTTTTTATGGTCAAATTCCTTCTCAATATGCTCCTTGATAATATCGGACAATATTTTCAAATCAATTAGATAGCCTGTTTCGGGATCCATTTCCCCTCCTACTTTTACTTCTAATTCATAGTTATGACCATGGTAATAGGAATTGTTACAAAGCCCAAAAACCTCGACATTCTTCTCCTCCGACCAATTAGGATTGTGTAAACGATGAGCGGCATTAAAATGTGCTTTGCGCACGACTGAAATATACATGATAATAAATGGATAAGAGTAGCTCTTTTTCTTAAAATTCCTTGCATTAGATACGAAGGCATCTTAGGAAGAGGGCCATTTTTTTTGTAAATTGTGCTGTATTGGTTAACCAATAGGAGCACATTATGTTGCCTTTAAAAGACAATTAATGTTGTAAAAGGCTCTAAAGATAGTTTTTTGGTAGCTGCTATCTTCCTCTTGTTGTAATAACTAGATGTTTTCAATTCAATAGTATTCATTAAATACACCAAAAATGGCCAAGAGCATTCACGATTTTAGTCTTAATAGCCTGCAAGGAGCTTCTATTGATTTTTCTGCTTACAAAGGAAAAAAGATACTTTTAGTTAATGTTGCTTCTCAATGTGGTTTGACCCCTCAATATACCCAACTGGAAACACTAGCCAAGGCTGGGGCTGATCAATTAGTAGTCATTGGTTGCCCTGCTAATAATTTTGGAGCACAAGAGCCAGGTACTGATGTAGAAATTGCACAATTTTGCAGCAGTACATATGGTATCAGTTTTCCCATTACTACCAAGATTTCAGTAACTGGTCAAGATCAACATGCCCTTTATCAATTTGTTACTCAGAAAGAACAAAATGGGGTACAAGATTCTTCTGTACAATGGAATTTTCAGAAATATCTGTTGGATGAACAAGGGCAATTAATACAAGTTTTTGAACCAACAATAGAGCCTTTGGACGAGCGCATTTTAGCCGCAACAGGCGTTTCTTTATAAGCCAACTATTCATTTGTTAAGTTCCATTCATGCGTTTTCAAGAGGTCATCGGACATCCAGCTGTTAAACAGCGACTAGCAGAAACTTATCATGCAGAGCGCACCGCTCATGCACAGATTTTCATGGCAAAACCAGGCAATGGCGCCTTGGCCTTGGCCTTAGCCTATGCGCAGTTTTTACTCTGTGAGCAACCACAAGAACAAGATTCTTGTGGCACCTGTAGTGCTTGCCGCAAAGCCAGTCGTTGGGTGCATCCTGATTTGCATTTCTCTTACCCTACTGTAGGTTCCAAGGCAACCAGCACGCAGTTCATCAAAGAATGGCGGGCCGCTTTGGCAGAAAATCCTTACCTCAATATCAACCAATGGTTGCAACATTTGGGAGCGGAAAACAAACAGGGCAACATCACAAAAGATGAGTGTGTCTCCATTGTACAACGTCTCAGTTTTAAAGCTTTAGAAGGGCGATTTAAGATTATGATTCTGTGGTTGCCTGAGTTTTTAGGCAAAGAAGGCAATCGCTTGTTAAAACCCATCGAGGAACCGCGCCCGAACACCGTATTCTTATTAGTATCCGAACAACCTGAAAAGATTTTAAATACCATTCTCTCTCGTTGTCAATTGGTTACTATTCCAAGATTAGAAGAAGAAGCCATTCAACTTGCCTTAGAGGAAAAGCAACAAATTCCCAAGGAACGAGCGCAGCGTTTGGCACAATTGTCTGATGGAGATTACAACCATGCTTTACGCTTGGTAGATGAACCAGAGGAACATTGGGCCAATTTATTTTTGTACTGGTTGCGGGTCTCCTATCAAGGCCACCCGCAAGGTTTGGTACAATGGGTTGAAGGCATTGTCAGTGGCAAACATCCTGAGAAAGATTTTTTCATCAAAATGGGCCGCAACGAGCAAGTCGCCTTTTTGCATTATGCCTTGCATTTTTTCAAAGAGTTTTTGAGCTTACAATTAGGAGCAGGGCAATTGCCTGTTCGGTTGCAAGGTACCGAACGCTCTACCGCCCAAAAGATGTTATCCGTCTTGGGCTGGCCGCAGTTGCAAAAACTCATGGAGCTATTCAATGAAACGGCGTACCATGTAGAGCGTAATGGCAATCCTCGGATTTTATTTTTAGACCTCTGTATCCAAGCACATCATATTATGCGGGAACCTAAGACGGTTTTGTAATTTTTTATTGGCCTGCCAAAAACTTCTTCTTAGCCGTTTTCAAAGCAGTTTTTACGGCTTTTGTTTCATAATAAGGAGCAATTTCTAAGCTCTTGCTAAGATCCGTGACTGCCTTATCATATTGCTGTTCTGCTAAATAAAAACGGCCTCTATAATAATAAAATTCAGCGACCTGATTGTTCAATTCCAACGCGCGATTCCAATCAATTAAGGCTTCTTTTTTGTGGCCTTGATCAGCGGCAACTTGCGCACGATTGTTGTAAGCAAACGCATTCAAGGAATCCATTTCTAATGCTTTTTGGATATCCTCCAAAGCCCCTTCATAATCCTTCATCAGACGCTTAACGTTTCCTCTATTATTATAACCATAGCCCGCGTATAAGCTATTGATTGTGATCACTGTTGTAAAATCTTTTAGGGCAGCTTCATAATTATTGAGCTGTACCTGAGCATAGCCCCTGCGAATATAAGTAGCGGCATCTTTATCATTTCTAACCAAAGCTTCTTGGTAATCTTTTACCGCATCTTTAGCCTTTCCCATGGTCGCGTAAGTGTATCCTCTAGCCACATAAGCCTTATTAGCAGTAGGTTCTAGTTGTAATACTTTCGTAAAATCCTTTAGGGCATCTTTGTAAGAACGTTGGTTGTGGTGAATCAATCCGCGTTGGTAATAGGCGTTTACATAGGTTGAATTTAATTGAATCGCTTTTGTTAAGTCCAACAATCCTGCTTCTACAACGTCACCTCCTGCCTTAATAACGCCTCGATGATAATAGGCCTCTGCATCTTCTTTGCGCTCTGTAATGGCTTGATTTAGGTCTAACAAAGCCTGCTCTAGTTGTCCGCTTAATCGATACGAAATACCTCTTAATTTGTAGACATCTGTATACAAGGTGGTGCTTGGATTTGCGGCCCGCCATTCTATAATTTTAGTTAAATCTGCAATAGCTGCCAAGTTCCGCCCTAGCGCTTGATAAACTACTGCACGTTGGTAGAGGGCTTCGGTGTATTCTTCATAAATATCAAGAGCCGCCGTATAATCCAAAATAGCATTCTCATAATAAGTCGTTGCATTGTAGGCTTTTGCGCGATTAAAATAAGCGCTGGCTTGCTTCGGTTTCAACTCGATGACCTTTCCAAAGACTTTTTGGGCCGCGCTATATTTTTCTTGCGCATACAAAGCTTGCCCTTTGTTAACATAAGCATTTACGTAAGTGCTGTCTAAAGCAAGGGCAGCATCGTATTTGACCAAGGCGTCTTCATATTTCTTTTCTTTAAGCAAGGTGTTGCCTTCTCGCACATAACTTTCTGTGGTCTGGGCATAACTGTGAAGGGGAAATAAGCTTCCTGTGAGTAAGAGTAATAATAGGCGTTTCATAGACATGTACTTTATAATAAAAATAGGAAGAGGAAGGGGCATTAATAACTTAGAATTGTTCTCTTAAGCGCATCAGTTTTCCTCTTAACTGATAGATCGCTTCTATGTGTGCTTCTTCTGCACTATTGGTTAAAATAATAACTGCGATATCCAAACTTGGAATTAGAATAGTATGGGCATAAAACGTTCCTAAACTTCCATCATGAGAACTTGCTAAATGCCCCCCAATCCGTTCATTTCTCCAGCCATAACTATAATCTTCCAATCCATAATGCAAGCGTTGGTAGCTACTCGCCTTCAAATAATTACTGGTTCCTGTAAGCCTTTGCAAATGCGCTTGTATAAACTGGACATAATCTACAATGTTCATAGACAGGTTTCCTGCTGGTAACATAAAATCTTCTAACTGATAAGGATGCTCTGGGCGGTGCGCTAACAAGACGCCGTTTTCTTCCCAATGTCCCCAAGGGTTTGTAAGGCGCTTTTGATTTGGAGCCCCTAAAACATAGTCCAATTGCAGCGCCTGCATCGTCGCCTCTAGTAAGGCTTCATAGGACATTCCTGCTATTTGTTCTAACAATAAGCTCGCCAAGACATAACCTGCATTGGAGTAAGCTCCTTTGTTTACAGGTGTTTGTGCCAAAACCGCTTTGACAAAATTTAATTTTCGTTCTGAGAGCTTTGTTCCCATTTCAGGCAATTCCTTAAATTCTAATCCACTCGTATAAGCACGAATGCCTGCTTGGTGGCGGAGCAAGTCGCCTAAGGTCATCGTATGATAAGCGCTATTAGAAATAGCTTTAAGGTTGGGAAAGTAATCAAAAAATAAAACATCTAAAGTAATCTTCTTTTCCTCCACCAATTTCATTGCCATAAAAGAAGTTGCCGTCCCTCTTGCTTTTTTATTCATCCCTGCTTTACCATAATAAGTAGTATCGGTCCGAACAGGAGCTACCACAGAAGTGGGAATGCCCTGCTCCTGAATAAATGCCTGCACCAATTGGTCTAAGACAAGATTCGTCTGCTGTTGAGCGGCGTTCCTCTTAACCAATAGAAGAGAGATTAGTACTAGTAATAATGGCTTCATAAAAATGGTGATCTAAGCATAAAAACGAAAAGGCTGCTCCATTATGGAACAGCCTTCTTCTATGATTCTCTCGCTATAAGAGCAAGTCTTATACATTTAGCATGACGGGCATCACTAACATCAACAAGTCTTCGTTGGGTGCTTGTTCTTCTGTTTTTAGAATACCTGCTCTATTGGGGTCTGATAGTTCTATTCTAACACTATCGCCACCAATTACATTGAGCATTTCAATCAAAAACTTGGCATTAAAGCCAATTGTTAATGGTTCTCCATCATAATAACAAGGAAGCTGTTCTGTCGCACGATTGGAGAAATCCAAATCCTCTGCTTCAATGGTTAAACTGCTGTCCGAAATTTCCAACTTTACTTGGTTGGTCGTTTTATTCGCATAATTTGCAATACGCTTCAAGGAATTCAGAAAATCCGTACGCGTAATACTCATCGTATTGGGATTGCCAGAAGGAATAACCGCCCCATAGTTGGGATAATTCTCATCAATTAGACGACAAGATAAGATTTGATTTCCAAAATAAAAAATTGCGTGTGTCTCGTTGTACGTAATTTCTATACTTTGGTTGCTGTTAGACAAGGCATTCTTTAATAAACCTAATGCTTTTTTGGGTAGAATAAATGTACCATCCAAATCTGTTTCTAAATCTGTAAACGCATATTTGACCAACTTGTGGGCATCTGTTGCGACAAAGGTTAACGCTTCACTGTTGATCTGAACAAACACGCCCATCATCGCAGGTTGTGACTCATTGGTACTTGTTGCAAACAATGTTTTGTTGATTCCTTCTAACAAAACAGTAGCGGGTACATTCACCTTGTTTACATCTTGTGGTTGTGGCAATTTTGGAAAATCATTTCCATCCTCTCCTGCTAGTTTGTATTGTCCAAACTGTGAAGTAATGGTTACCGCAAATGTATCCATTTCAATAGAAAACTTCAATGGTTGTGTTGGTAATTGCTTGAGGGTGTCTAGCAAAATACGCGCAGGAATTGCAATGAGACCATCTTGATCAGCTTCTACATGCAAAGCAGCTGTCATAAATGTTTGATTGTCTGTTGCGGCGATGGTCAATGTATTTCCTTCAATTCTAAATAAGAAATCTTCTAAAATTGGTAAAATAGGGTTGCTGCTAATAGCACCATTGATGATCTGTAACTGCTCCTTGAGGTCTGCGGAAGAAATGGAAAATTGCATGTGCTGCCTTGGTTGTTGGTGTAAAAATTATTTGCCATTGAATGCCGACAAAGCTACGCTTTTATACCCATAAATAAAAGGTATTCACTCGATTAAAATTCTTGGGATATTTCACCTGTAGGGGCAATGCAATTGCCCCCTACAGGTGTACGTACTACTGAATCAAGGGCCTTTTGACAATATTATGTTCTTATAAAAATGCTAAAACTAAATAGGCGCCAACAAAACTGTTGTTTTTTTGTTATTTTTGCTCTTGTGTAGGTGATTTAAAAACAACCTACCTAAGAAAACAAGCCGTGGAAGCACGGTTTTTTCTACCTTTTTAAAAATTTAGAAGACAATGTCAGATACTGATAAAAAAATAACAAAACCACCTGTGATGCTCTACACAGAGCAAACACCGAACCCAGAGACTTTAAAATTTGTCACCAATCAGATGCTTTACCCACGCAAGATGGCCGATTTTCCTCTTGATGCGGTAGAATTAGCTCAAGAGTGGTCTCCTTTAGCAGCGGCTTTATTTGAGTTTGATTATGTGAAAGGGGTTTACATTTGTAATAACTTTGTAACTGTAACAAAGTCGGCTGAGCTAGAATGGGCAGGTATTATGATGGATCTTAAAACCTTCATCAAGAATTATGTAGAAGAAGGAAAAGCTGTCATGAAAGAAGGCTTTGAAGAAGTAAAAAGCCAATTAGAAGCGGAAGAAGAAGAACAATACACAGGCGACGATGCCGAATTGGTGACTAAAATCAAGCAATTGCTAGACAAATACGTTCGTCCAGCAGTAGAAATGGATGGTGGGAACATCAAATTCCATTCCTTTGACAAAGGCGTTGTAAATGTTGTTTTACAAGGTTCTTGCAGCGGCTGTCCTTCCTCTTCTGGCACACTCAAAGTGGGCATTGAAGGGATGTTAAAACGTATGGTTCCTGAAGTAAAATCAGTAGAAGCCATCATGGGATAATTTCCCTCTAGTTCGACACTAACAAGAAAATTATTACTATTTTTCTTTGGTGTTTAGTTTCGCTCCTCTTGTCTTGTCCTATGCTGACACTTGTTAGAATCTCTTAAAGAGAACTTTCATAGCTTGGCACTTGTTGGATAAGACAAGAGGAGCGCTTATTTTTTAGTGGTTGATTAATTAGATACAATAAATAAAATGCAAGGTTTTGGTAGAATGACCGAAGTGGTCAAGAATTTACTCCTCATCAATGTGCTGGTATTTTTTCTGTTGCAAGCGTTGGATGCATCCCTTGTCAAAATGGGAATGTTACATTATTGGGAAAATTCAGGCTTTCAGCCTTTTCAGTTGGTGACTTGCTTTTTTATGCACACC
The DNA here is from genome assembly GCA_050633105.1 of Aureispira sp. Lineage (GTDB taxonomy): Bacteria > Bacteroidota > Bacteroidia > Chitinophagales > Saprospiraceae > Aureispira. The sequence continues at coordinate 140,123 of JBOEFW010000016.1, forward strand.
GAGTTCTTTCACCTGTTTTTTAATATGCTGGTGCTGTTTTTCTTAGGCCGAACAGTAGAAGAGACCTTGGGTGTCAAGCGTTTTTTAATGTTGTATTTGGTGGCAGGCTTTGGAGCCAATATTCTAAATGTTATTTTTAGTCATTTACAAGTACATCATTTGATGTCCCAATTGACGCCTGAACAAGTCGGCTATGCGCTGGGAACAATCCCTGTAGACATCGACAATGTTACTGGCTCAACAATGGAACTGGCTAAGTCTTGGAATACGGTTGCTTTAGGAGCTTCTGGAGCCACTTATGGCGTTATGTTTGCCTTTGCCGCTTTATTTCCAGAGCGTCAAATCAGGCTCCTCATTCCTCCCATTCCTGTCAAAGCCAAATATTTAGTTCTAGCTTTCGCAACAATGGAGTTTTATAATGAAGTACAGCAAAACCCTACTGGAATTGCACACTTTGTCCATTTATCAGGAGCAGTGATTGCCATAGCTCTTATTCTCTTTTGGCGGAAGCGCGGCGCTCCTTTTTAACCTATTAGAAGTATTTAGAAGGCTTTCTAAGCCTTCTTTAAGGTCTACTATTATAATACAACATTTTTTGCGCTGTCGCGTTTTTTTTGGCGTATATTAGCAAAAATTGTTACCAATAATAATTAAATCATGGCGGCAAACATTTGGGAAGACATCAAACTAAAATACCATCAAGGGAATGCCATTATTCGCTTGATGATGATCAACATTGCAATCCATGTCGTGATTGCTTTGATTGGTGTGTTTGTTTATTTGACGACTAATTTGGACCCTGCTGGTTACGACAACGTAATCAGTGAGTGGTTGTATTTCCCTTCCGAAATTCTCAAATTGCCGTTGCGCATTTGGACGCTTATCACCTATATGTTTTTGCATGCAGGGATTTGGCATATTGCCACCAATTTACTGGTGCTGTATTTCTTTGGACGTCGCCTCAACGATTGGATTAGCGATCGCCATGTCTGGCCTATTTATATTTGGGGTGGTTTAGGTGGTGCTGTCTTTTTTATGATTGGGTTCAATATTTTCCCTCCCTTTGCTGGCATCACGGCTAACTTAGTTGGTGCTTCTGCAAGTGTAATGGCGATTGTATTGGCAACAGCTACCTTTAATCCACAAGGACAATTTCATCTTCCTTTTATTGGTCCAATCCAATTGCAGTACATTGCTGCCGCTTGGGTCTTGTACAACCTTATTGTTATTCCTGGAGGCAATCCTGGAGGTGCTTTAGCACACTTGGGGGGCGCATTTATGGGCTGGTTTTATGTCGATCAATCCAGAAAAGGGCGTGATTTATCCAGACCAATTAATAAGGTCTTAGATTTTTTCACTAGAAACAATTCTAAGCCAACAGCCAAACAACGTCGCCCCAAAGCAAAAGCACAAAAAGCAGCCAGTGCTTTTAAACCAAAAATGAAGGTGTATAAAGGCCAACAAAAATCGGATTATTATGGCAATGAATACAGCCGCTCTTTTTTACAAAAATACAAAGAGATGTCTCGCGAAGAATGCTTAGACAGCATTTTGGATAAAATCAAACGCTCTGGTTATGACAGCTTGAGTAAAGATGAGAAAGTCTTTCTAGATCGTTACCGCCACAACTAATTGCTAACCATTTTACTTGGTAGTTCCTCCCCCACTTAACCTATAACTACCCTCTCTATTCCCGTTTATTTTCATGCTAGCTTGGTTAAAAAACGCTGCTTATCGCTTGCTCTTTGGAGCTAATATTCTAATGAGTTTATTGTTGCTAGGGGCTTATTTAGCCGTTTGGATACCGCCCTCTCAATTCTACTGGCCATCTGTCTTGGCTGTGGGCTACCCCTTTCTATTTTTCATCCATCTCCTCTTTGCGTTCTTCTGGATTTATAAGCGCAAACGCTATGTTTATCTTCCTATTTTAATGTTGGGATTAGGCTGGGCGCATTTTCTCAATTTCTTTGCCTACAAGGGGCTTTCAGCTACAACTCCTGCAGCCAAGAACTTGCGAGTGATGAGTTATAATGTTCATTATTTTAATGTTGGGGGGCAACAAGCCAAGAAGGATCAAGCTCGCATTCTATCCAATATAGAAGAACAGGCCATTGATGTTTTTTGTGGACAAGAATTCTCTAGTAAAACCAAGGAGAACAACCAGCAAATCAACCAACAAATGCAACAACGCTTGCCTTATCACAGTAAAGGTGGTGGAAGTAGTTTGGCGATTTTCTCTAAGTTTCCTATTCTCAAACAAGGCACGATTGATTTTCCAAATAGTTATAATGGCGCTATTTATGCCGACCTTCAAAGTCCACAAGGAACCGTCCGCGTTTACTGTTTTCACTTACAATCCATTGGTCTAGGCAATGATGAAAGCGAGTTATTAGACCGAGAAAACCTGTCCACCTTGGGGCAGTCTACGACCCAAAAGACCTACCAGCGCATTAATAACAAATTAAAACATGCCTTTTTACAGCGCGAAAAGCAAGTAAACTTCATCTCGCAGCACATTCGTGAAAGCCCCTACCCCGTTATCGTTTGTGGAGATATGAACGATACGCCTAGTTCTTATGCTTATGGGCAGTTGTCTAACCACTTACAAGATGCCTTTAGGCAAAGAGGGGTTGGTTTTGGTAGTACTTATGCAGGAATTTTGCCGCTTTTGCGCATTGACTATATTTTCACCAGCTCCAAAGCAGTGATAGAGCGTTTCGAGGTCTTGCCTTATCGAGTTTCTGACCACTACCCTATCTATGCACAGTTATCCTTCTAAAGCTATCCTTTTACTCTTTTTCTTAGAAATCTAATTGTAAATAACGTTTTAGATGCGTATCAATAGCGGTGTTAGCAGGGTGACATAAGGTATGCAAGCCCGCTTGGCGAGCGCCTACTAAATTAGGGGCATTGTCATCAATAAATAATGTTTCTTGAGGGTGAATTTGAGCATCCTTAACCAAGTACTCAAAAGGTGTTGCTTGTGGTTTTCGAGAACCAATAAGGTGAGAATAATAAGCACCATCAAACAAGGCATCAAAATCTTTAATGCCATGCTCCTCTAAAACAATGGCTCTAAAATCACGTAAATGAATGCTGTTGGTATTACTCATTAAATACACACCAAAACCATTCTTTTTTAAATCTTCAACTAACTGTAAACCACGAGCAGGAATGTTTCGGAGCATCATGTTCCAAGCCGTTTCAATCTGAGCAGGGCTGGCTGGCTCTGGCAATTCTGCTTGAATACCTTTTATAAACACTTCTTCTGAAATTTCTCCTATTTCTAATGCTTCAAATAATCCCTGTTTTGCCCAATTCTTAACCGCTTGTTTATAAGCCGTTCGACTGCCAGCCAAGGCACCAAAACTCGCATTGGTATAAGCGGGTTCTAAGTGAATTAATACCCCTCCCAAATCAAAAACAATATTTTTTATGACTTCCATTGGAACTATTTTTTTGAAAAAATGCTTTATGTAGTTACTGCTTCAAAATTACGACTATTCTCTTATTTAATGCTATTGTGATAAGAGCAAGTTTAAATTTGTNNAGTATCGGCATTTAGCCCGCTAAATTTCTCCACTAACTTTTTGTCAGAACCACTAATTATTGATTTTCATCCTTAATACATTTTAAACAAACTCTAACAGAATTGCCAATTTAACCTTTGTGGTGAAATTATTTTTTGAATTTGTTGCTTTATTACTAGCAATATCGTATTTTTGCAGCTACAGCGTCATGAGCACTATTTTATTCTTTAGAATGGAGTTTATGATTATGAAAAAAAGGTCTTATAGCTCAGTTGGTTAGAGCAGCGGACTCATAACCCGCTGGTCCCTGGTTCGAGTCCAGGTGGGACCACTACCAAAAGAAGCCTTCCAGTTCTGATTCTCAGAGTGGAAGGCTTTTTGGATTTAAATGGTAGTGGGAACTCTTGTTAACCTTATTCTATACTTATTTTTTGGCTCAAGCGACCTTTATTGGTGGTAATTGTTACCACATACAAGCCTTGAGGCAATTGCTGTACAGCAAGCTCTATTTGATTACTTCCTTTCCCTTGATGTTCTAAGACTAATTGTCCTGTTATGCTGTACAATTGTACTTGCTCAACAGAAGCATCCTTGGTACTAATTGTTAACTTATCTTTAGCTGGATTTGGAAATAACTTCAAATCTATTGCCTGCGGATCTATTTGTTGAACAGAGACAATGTTATTAGAAGTATCTACTACCGTGATAATAGCGGAACAACTTGCCGTATTTCCAGAAGCATCTGTCACAAGCAAGGTAGCAAGATTACTTCCTACGTCACTACTATTAAAAGTCACCTGTGAACTACCGTTCACTAATGTACTAACAATACCACAATTATCCGTACTGCCATTATCAATACTAGTTGCAGGCACCGTTACTATACCTGATGCATTTAAATATCCAACAACAGGTTGTCCTAGGCACAGCGCAGTAGGTGGCGTTACATCCGTTATTGTGATATTCGCGTTACAAGTATCAACATTCCCTACATTATCAGTTATCATTAAGATCACATTATTAATTCCCAAATTTGCACAACTAAAAGTTTGCTGTGGAAGGCCATTGATTAGATAACTACTAATTCCATTTGTAGAAAAACTACCATTATCAATACTAGTCGCAGCAACAGTAACAACTCCTGTTGCATCCAAAACATAGGTACCATTTTGACAAAGTGCTGTTGGAGCTACCGTATCAAAAATTTGTACGATCGACTGACAGGTACTTACATTTCCAGAAGCATCCATAACGGTCAATGTAACAGGATTAGCTCCTATATCATTGCTTGTAAAAGTCACTTGTGGTCCATTGTTTATAGATAGGCTAACAATACCACAATTATCCGTACTACCATTATCAATACTAGCAGCAGGAACAGTAACGGTGCCTGATCCATTCAAATAATATGTGCTAGTTCCTTGACAAATGGCTGTTGGTGCTATCGAATCAGCTACCATCACTGTTGCAACACAAGTATTACTGTTTCCAGCATTATCTATTATCATTAACGTCACAGCATTAATTCCTATATTCGCACAACTAAACACCTGTTGTGGAAGGCCATTGATTAGATAACTACTAATTCCATTCGTAGAAAAACTACCATTATCAACATCAGTAGCATTAATTGTCACAATACCTGTGGCATCCAAATATTGGGTACTAGTTTGACAAATGGCTGTTGGTCCTAAAGTATCAAAAATTTGTACGATCGACTGACAGGTACTTACATTTCCAGAAGCATCCATAACGGTCAATGTAACAGGATTAGCTCCTATATCATTGCTTGTAAAAGTCACTTGTGGTCCATTGTTTATAGATAGGCTAACAATACCACAATTATCCGTACTACCATTATCAATACTAGCAGCAGGAACAGTAACGGTGCCTGATCCATTCAAATAATATGTACTAGTTCCTTGACAAATGGCTGTTGATGCTATCGAATCCATTACGATTACATTTGCAGTACAAGAATCCGCATTTCCTGTGCTATCTATTACCGTTAACACTACCGTGCTAACTCCTAAGTTCGCACAACTAAACACCTGTTGTGGAAGGCCATTGATTAGATAACTAACAATGCCACAATTGTCTGTGCTATTAGAGTCAATATCAATTGCTGACACCGTTGCGATTCCTGAATTGTCTAAGAAAACAGTAAAGTCATGACAATTCGCTATTGGCGCCGTAACATCATTCGTACATTGCCCCCAAGCATTTGTTAAACAGCTCGCTAAAAGCCATAGGGTGATTATTAAGTATTTGTTCATAATACTGATTGGTTAAAATAAAGAGTTAAAATAAAATGAAAAAGCGCCTTTCTAGGTACTAATAGGCCGCTTTAGGATCAAAAGTATATACTCGTTTTTAGGGGAACGGTTGTACAATTAGTCTATGGCCGAAATAAAAAAAGGTAACCCGTCTCTTGTATTAAAATTTAAAAAAAATGCTGATATGTAAGACGGTATCTTTTCAAAAAAACTTCCCCCTTCTCTTAAACCTTTCTGTAGCAAGCTAGTCTAAGCGACAACAGCTACCCAAAACCTTCCTCATAAAATATTGCTGTTGATCATTTATTTATTTTTCCTGTAGGCCTTTTAAGGTTTTTCTATTGGACATTCATCAAAACTAAATAGCTTATGTCTACTCCTTATTTTGTAACCAGTACTATCATTGTGTTATTATTAGGTGTCAATACCAACAGTTTTGCACAAAATGCAAAAGAAGCAGCACTTAATCAACAACAAATTCAGGCTGGCAAAACTGCTCTTGACCGAGACATACAAGAACTCCAACAAGCCAAAGCAGCATTGACGAATAATCCTACTAGCCTAATTGCTCTATTCCAACGAGAGATTCAACAAAATACAGCCAAAACACAACAAGCTAGCCGAGAGGTTCGCCAAAGCAGTGCTGAAGTGCGTTCTGAGAGTCGCGAAATTCGCAACGACCGTGCAGAGCTTCGCCGCTCGCCTGTTGACAACCGTAAAGATGCCCGCGACTTAAGAGCTGATCGCCAAGACAGACGCGATGATCAACAAGATAAACGAGATGATATTAGTGACTACCACAAACGTCAAGAGTTGGTCGCCAAACAAAAAAGCTTATTGGCTCAGTATAAAACTACCCCTAGTGCTAATACCGCAGCACTCTTTATTAAAACGATGAGACAAGAAATTGGGATGACAAAAGCAGAATTAGGCGAAGATCTTGGCGAACGTTCTGAAGACAAGCAAGAGCGTAAAGATGATCGCAGAGAACGCCGAGAACGGGTGCGTTAAAGTTTTTTGTTAAAAAATTAGAGGAGGCTGTTGGAGTAATCCACAGCCTCTTTTTTTTCCTTGCTTCAATAGAAGGATATACTCGTTGCTTTTTTATGGGGCGAGGTGTGTACTTTCATTAATGCTTTGTTTAAGAGCGGATTCAAAAGGGGCGTATCTTAAACTGACTCCTGAAGAAATTAAACAAATTAGAATTAAACCTGTTAATGCTATTCCCTTTCCTACACCAAAAATGCACAATCAAGCCATAGAAAATCAACTGGTAGAATATTTTAATGAGATGGGATGGATTTAATGTTAAAAAAAACATGCTGGTATTATTGTCGCCCAAACACTTAGTGTTGCTATGGTTTTCAAAAAACAGAAGGCTATTGCATGTATCAAGTCTTTACCGTTGTGGTAGACAAAACAGATGATGGTTATTCAACATTCAAACGCTATAGTACTGGCAACCAAGGAACTTCTAGAAGACTTCCCTAAGCCTCTATAGCCGTATTTTTGCAACAAATATGTTGTTAGAAAGAGAGAATAGAGATAGAAGTCTAAATTCTCTCTTTCCATTTCTCAAAAAAACGTACATTTAACAGTACACATTCAAATAAAGGATACTTTGTAAGTTCATATAGAAAACTTATAAGGTCCTTCTTTCGCAGATAAACACCCCAATCGCAAAATGGACATAGAACTAACGGACGCCGAACGCATCAAAGTCCTCAACTCAGACGACCTATATTCCATCATGCAGAAAATTTTGCTGCGCGAAAATAAAATTGACCAAAACAGAGAACATTTCTGGGTGGTTGGTTTAGAAAATAACCATCGGATTCTATTTGTAGAATTGATTAGTTTAGGTTCCGTGAATCAAAGCTTGGTCGAACCGATGGAGGTCTTTAGTCTGGCCTTGCAAAAACGCGCTGTTAAGATTATTCTATGTCATAATCATCCCAATGGAGAACTACGGCCTTCTGATAATGATTGTGATTTAACAGATCGCTTGATTCAGGTCGGATTGATTGTAGATACACCTGTCTTAGACCACTTGATTATTAGTGAGAAGAGTTTTTTATCCTTTGAAGACATTGGTTTAATGGAAAAACTCAAAGAAAGCACTAAACATGTGCCGACCTACATGATGATCGAACGTGCTAAAAAGGAAGCTGCTAAAATTGCCAAACGCAACAAAGCGATAGAGATTGCTAAAAAATTGAAGAGAATCGGAACCGAAGAGGCAACGATTGCAGAAGTAACGGGCGTTTCCTTAACCGACGTGCAAGCCTTACGTGTGAGAATCAAAAAGTAGAATTATTGAACCTTTCTACTCAACAAAATACCCACTTGTTTGTTGGACTAGCTTAATAACTACTTCAACTATTTTTTAGAATAATTTTCTAGGATTAGAGATACGGTTTGTTCTTACACGGAATAAAATGGATGACATTCTAGCTTTAAGGCAAACTCTAATTCTACCAAACAAAACACACTTTTATGGCCACTATTACTTTTCAAGGCAATCCTGTACAGACTTCTGGTAACCTTCCACAAGTAGGACAACAAGCACCTAATTTTTCTCTTACTGGCTCTGATTTTCAGCCATTGACGTTAGAAAATTTAAAAGGACAACGTGTTATTTTGAATATCTTCCCGAGCATTGATACAGGAATCTGTGCCTTATCTGTTAAGCGCTTTAATGAAGCCGCTGCGCAATTAGAAAACACTAAAGTGGTCTGTATTTCTCGCGATCTTCCTTTTGCACAACAACGTTTTTGTGGAGCAGAAGGCATTAAAAATGTAGTCAATGCTTCTGATTTTGCAACAGGTACTTTTAGCAAAGATTATGGTCTATTAATGACTGATGGTTTGTTTGCCAATCTATCTGCTCGTGCCGTTGTCATTTTAGATGAAACAGGCAAAGTTATTTATACAGAATTGGTTCCTGAGATTGCTCAAGAGCCTGATTATACCGCAGCACTAGCTAGTTTGTAAGGCTAGCGTACTGTTTTTATTGGATAAAGCCGAGTTTACTTTGATGTAAGCTCGGCTTTGTTTTGTATCCATCACTAATAAAAACAGCCCTTTCCCAATAGAATTAGGAAAGAGCCACTTAGAAGTAATCAATCTCAGGGTCTGAGGTTTAGAATTTTTCAACCATTATTTATGGATTACAATTTTCTCCTGAGCCAAAGCTTTTTCCTTGTTAGAAAGCACCAATTGATAGATACCTTGTGGTAAATGCTCTACGTTGAGTTGTTCTTGAAAAGGTTGACTTAAGACGAGTTGTCCTAAATTGTTGTATAAACTTGTAGTGGTTGCTAAAGTTTCCTTTGGTAGTTTTATAGTCAAAGTAGTGCTCGTGGGGTTGGGGTAGACTTCAACTGGTATTTGAGTGACCTCTATGTCTTTCTGGCTCGTGTAAATAGGAGGATCATACTTCCAGAGTTCGGTTCCATGAACACCATTATTAGCACTAAAATAAAGCTCATTCCCCATCTCACAAAAATGCCTAGGAGAACCGTGATTGGGGTAGGACTGTCCAACACCAGGATAAAGGTCAATCACCATTACCGTTCCTGTTGCGGTTCCATCTGATTGCCATAATTCCCGACCGTTATTCCCAACATAAGCACTAAAGTATAATAATCCATTAAATTCATACATATCCCAAGGATATCCATCAGAAGAACCAGGGGAAAGATCCTTAACCATCATTGTTCCTGCCGTCGTCCCATCTGTTTTCCACAATTCTTCTCCATGTACGTCATCATTTCCCACAAAATATAACGTATTTCCTCTTAAAATTAACGGTGTGAACCCATTAACAGTTGCACCATCTCCATTGGGATTAATATCCTTAATCATCATAGTCCCTGCTACTGTCCCATCAGATTTCCACAGCTCATCCCCGTGTACGCCATCATCATGGACATAAATAAAGCTATTATTTATGACAGCATGAAAATGTATAGAAAGGTTATTATTGCCCAAGCTTTGCATAAAACTAGACCCTGCTGCCGTCCCATTTGTTTTCCAGAGTTCATATCCACTAGAACCATCCAAAATAGTAAAGAACAGTTCATTATTAACAACTACAAAATTGGAAGGAGAACTACTTGCATAGATTCCAGGGGTATAATCATGAATCATCACAGTTCCAGCAGTTGTACCATCCGTCTTCCACAGTTCAACACCAGTAGAATGATTATTCTCGGCGGAGAAATACAGCTCATTATTAAAAATCGTTAAATTTCGTGGGTAGTAATTATTATTCGCATTGTTCGAGTTAATATCTTTCACCATGACTGTTCCAGCAGTGGTACCGTCTGTCTTCCAGAGTTCATCGCCATTCACGCCATTATTGGCTATAAAATACAAGGTATTTCCCATTACAGTTAAAGAGGCTTTGTACCCTCTTACCCCGTCTACAACTCCAGTAGTACTAGGGTTAATATCCTTTACCATGACCGTTCCTGCAGTGGTACCATCTGTCTTCCAGAGTTCTTCTCCATGCACGCCATCTTCTGTTACAAAGTATAAGTTATTCCCCATTGCCGTTAAGCTCTCTGGATAATGATAGACATTATTAACAGGATCTATATCTTTAACCATCATTGTCCCCGCTGCTGTTCCATCCGATCTCCATACTTCTCGTCCATGAGCAGCTGTCTCTGCAATAAAAAACACAAGATTTCCGACCTCAACCAAATTGTAAGGATTAGACGCTAATGGCCCAACTCGAATATCTTTAACCATCATTGGACTCTGGCCCTTCATCGACAAGCCTCCATAGAGTAGAAAAAAAATAAAAAAGAATATAGTAACTTTCATTTCATGATTATTTAAAGAGTTATAAGTTGTTCCAACAACACTATAAAATAGTAGTCTTTCCCTGTCATTGGTCCCACTAATGTAATCCAGAAAATTAAACTTTTAAGAAGCATTCTATATTCGAAAAGAGTAGAGTTATATTCGTCACTAATTAAGGCAAAAACGCTTTATCAACCCCTCTCATAAAAAACAGAAAAGAAGGCCTTTTTAAGAAGGCTGGCGTTCCTTTTCTTGAAATAAGCTGATTTATTGCACAGGACACCAGTGTATTCGTAGAAAAAAGCACTAGTTGTGTCTTTATAGTTTATTTCCAATCCCTCTTTCTACAACAAGTAGGGATAATTTTCCTTATTTTTAAGGCCACAGACCAGTATGGTGGTCTTCTTTTTATTTAACTAAGAATTGTTTCCATGAAAAAAATGCTGTTTTTATCAGTGCTCCTATTGAGCATGAGCGTTCAATTGTCTGCTCAACTCAAAGACATCACTATTCCTGACATTTGGGAAGCCTATAAATTCTTTCCCCAGCGTGTCCCTGGTTTTAACTTTATGAATGATGGCAAACATTATTCAGTCTTGCAGGGGAATCAAATCCTACAATATGATTTGACTTCTGGACAGCAAACTGCTGTTTTATATACGCCCACTAATTTGGCGGTTTCTAGTTATCGCTTTAGTGAGAATGAAAATCAAATTGTCCTAGAAACAGAACGCGAGCAGATTTATCGCCGTTCCTCTCGAGCTAATTTCTATATTTGGGATCGCAAAAAAGAGACGCTAACTACCGTTTCTAAAACAGGCAAACAGCGTTATGCGAGCTTAGATGCTTCTGGAGAACGGGTCGCTTTTGTTCGTGGCAACAATATGTTCTATAAAGATTTAGCTAAGAATAAAGAAGTTCAAATCACTTCAGATGGAGCGGTTAATTCTATTATTAATGGATCAGCAGATTGGGTGTATGAAGAAGAATTTGCCATGTCCAAAGCATTTGAATGGTCTCCTAATGGCACTAAAATTGCCTTTTTGCGTTTTGATGAAAGTCAGGTAAAAGAGTTTACCTATACCACTTACACCAATGAGCTTTATCCGATTTACAATACATTTAAGTATCCTAAAGCAGGAGAAGAAAATGCTGTGGTGACCGTTCATATTTACGACTTAGCGACTAAAAAAATCACTAATGTCAGCCTCAAAAAAGGGGCAAAAGACCAATACATTCCACGCATTAAATGGGTCAACGAAGAACAACTTTGTGTAACTCGTCTCAATCGTCATCAAAATAATTTGACCTTATTACTAGCCAATCCCAAAAATGGTCAAACAAAGGTTTTATTAGAAGAAAAAAACGAGTACTTTATTGATGTGCATGATAATTTGACCTTCTTAGAAGATGAATCCTTTATCTGGACTAGCGATGCGGATGGTTACAACCATTTGTACTTGCACAATAAGAAAGGTAAAGTGGTGCGTCAATTGACCAAAGGAAAGTACGATGTTATTCAATTTTATGGCTTGGACAAAAAGAACCAACAATTGTACTTCCAAGCGGCCTTGACAAGTGCTAAGAACCGTGGCCTTTACAGTGTTTCTTTAAAAGGCGGCGAAGCAAAACCATTACATGCAAAAGAAGGAGTCAACAGTGCGCAATTTAGCAGCACATTCGATTACTTTGTGAATACCTATTCTAATGCCACCTCCCCTCCTACCTATAAAGTACACGCTACAAAAGATCTAAGTTTAGTGCGTACTATTGAGGAGAATAAAAACCTCCAAACTCGTTTGGTAGAGTACAATATGGGCGAGCATTCTTTCTTTGATTTTATGAATTCTGACTCCGTGGTATTACACGGTTGGATGATTAAACCACCTAATTTTGATCCGACCAAAAAATACCCTGTCTTCATGTATACATATGGTGGCCCAGGTAACCAAACGGTCATGGACAGATGGGGAGGACAAAATTACTTATGGTTCCAAATGTTAGCGCAAAAAGGATACATCATTGTTTCTGTAGACAATCGTGGAACGGATGCCCGCGGAGAAGCTTTTCGTAAATCAACCTATATGAACTTGGGTGGTTTAGAAACACAAGATCAAATTGAAGCAGGACGTTACTTTTCTGAACAACCTTATGTCGATAGCAAACGTATTGGAATTTTTGGATGGAGCTTTGGGGGATATTTATCCACTTCTTGTCTAGCCAAAGGCAACGATGTTTTCAAGATGGCAATTGCTGTTGCTCCTGTCATTAATTGGAAGTGGTACGATACTATTTACACCGAACGTTTTATGCGTACCCCCAAAGAGAATAATAAAGGTTATGAAAGCAACTCTCCTATTAATTTTGCAGGAGATATCAAAGGCAAATACTTATTAGTACATGGGATGGCTGATGATAATGTACACTTCCAAAATGCAGCAGAAATGGCCCGAGCCCTCATTGCTAAAAACATTCCGTTTGATCAAGCGTTTTATCCCAATAAGAATCATGGAATTTATGGTGGTGCTACTAGGGCACATTTGTATAATAAAATGACCAATTTTGTATTGAATAATCTATAAGTCATTCTGAAATAATCCAATTTCATTTGGAGTAAAAGGCGCACTACTTGGCAACAGGTAGTGCGCTTTTGCTTAGTACACTATACCATTTAGGCCATTTTAAGAACAAAACTGGCCGTTTTAGATGCTCCTACTTAAAATTGGCCGTTTTGAGCGTTTTTATGGCCGTTTCAGTTGAGTAGCTTTCTATAACTTAAAAAAGCAATCAAAGACCTATCTCTTCCCTTTTTCACCTCAAAAACTGACTACAATGAGTGCTACCGATTCCAATCTAACAGAAGCAGGCTATGATTTAGTCTTAGGCGTTACCCAAGACGCGATCAATGCCAATCTAAAACGCTACCTAGACAATGCAGACATAGATTTTGAACCAGCCTACTATGTTTTCACAGATGGCTCTGCTACAGATGTAGTACCAATAACAGCGGAACAACTCCAAAATCTAACCACCACTCCTGAGTTCCCCAATGGCATTGATCCTTTTACGGACATTCCCAATAATCTTACCTCTGACAATACCGATCCTGCCAATGCCCAAGCAGTAGATGCAGGCAATGTCTTGTTTAATGTTTTATTTGCCTTTGCCTTTCAAGCAGAGGTAGGTTTTCCTAGAAACAGCCCTGATGTTATCATTCTCAACAATGCAGACAATAATCCTCAAACTGTAGGCTATCAAATGTATTTTGAAGAGTTTACCGTGGTTAATTTATTGGCAGGGCGAGGTGATTACTGGACCTATGAGAAAATGGAGCAAGCTAGCGATGATCCTTGGATTTATAGCTGGTCGGTCGATTTGAATATTGTCAGTACCGACAGTGATTTTGCTTCCTTACCCCCTGCTACACAAGCCGCTTTACAGAATGTGGATAGTAGCAGCATGTTTAGTATTCAACAATTGGCATTAGATCTTACTAATGCCCCTCAATCCAATGGCCTAGTGTCTGACCAAGGAGCTCCCATTGAAGGACAACCTTTGTTTAATCAATATTTAAATTCCTATTGGGATTACCTAAAAGATACAGAAGCAACAATTCTTTTGAGTGGTGTACAACCTTCTGACCCTACTGCCTCCGCTCCTACCCTTGTTCCTACTTCCATGAATTTCATCATCAAATCTTATGATGGTACCACCGAAAATGCTGGCTTAGACACGCTTAATTATTTAGTCATGTCTGATAATAATCCGCTACCTGATCCTGTTACCCCTATTACTTGGAATTGGTTAGCCCCTCCTGCTACTAGTAGTACTGAACTCCCTAGTGGAGTCATGGCTGTTCAAAAAGCAGACTTTGTTCAATATGTCAAAACTGTTTTTGAAGACGATTTGTCCTCTATTTGCCTAATTCCTGCAATAGATGTTGATTTTTCTTTTGGAGATTATCCCTTTCATTATTCTCAAAGTTTCTATCAAGATCCTTCTTTTACGATCATAGATGAGGAAGATGACGAGAGCCATGTACTTGGCTTCTCTTACCGATCTCCCACTAGTGAGGATAGTGATTTTGCTTATGCTAGTGAAATTTGGTCTTATGTCCAATCCGATATTTACTTTGAAAACGACACGATTCGTTGTGAGACTTTTGGAGAAGTTTACATAGAATTAGACCTAAAAGCAGGTGTTACCATATCTAGCACTAAAGGAGATATCCTTGCTCAAAAAAACACAGCTACGTTTACGATGAGTACCAATCCTGATGGAAGCCTCCATGTAGATTTAACCTCTTCTGTAGAAAATTTACTACAGTCTGATGATAAAGATGCCCCCTACTATGCAGCAGATCCTAGTTCTTTTGCTGCCCTTTTTAATGTGGATGACATGCTCAATAAAATTGCTAATCAAGCTGACCAACTGGGGACATGGATTAATAATTATAATGCTGGTATCAAACAATTACTAAATGATACTTCTGCTTGGGTCTTCCCTGGAACGGATACCTTTAGCATGCTCAATCCTACCTTTTCGGATACCCAAGATTTAACCATCGAAGTCAGTTATACCACGGATTAATCCCCTCTTCTTTTTTCCTTAAAAATCAATTCTTATGTCTATTAACATAGCCTACTCTTCAGAAATGATGAGCCAATATATCCAAGGGGAAACCATCGGCCCTGGTCATCAATTTGAAGCTTTACAAACCTCAGATGGGCATTCTCTCTTGTTTTCTATTGGTACCAATGGTGTCTTTTATCTGATAGAAGAACAGCCCGAGTTGGCCACAGGTTGGCAGCAAAATGATCTCAGTACTATTTTACAGGCCGATTTTTCCAGTCCTTTACAAGCTAAGAATTTTTCGGTTGCCCAGTTGCCCAACAGCAGCGAATTTGGGTTATTACTTGTTGTCACTGTAGCTGAGGTTGATTATTTGTATTATAGTAATGCCTACAGTCGCAATACAGACGATAACAGCATTAGTTTACAATGGACAGCCTTGCCCTTTGATGCAGGAACAGCTCCCACCGCCTTAAACATTGCCCATGTTTATTATGCCAATACCAATGACCAACCTGTTGGGGTCGTTGATCTAGCAGGAGAACAAGATGGTGACGTTCTACGGTATTACATTGACCCAGAAAAAGAAGTGACGTCTAACTATTGGACACCTTATTTGCTGCCTTATGATATGAATGCTAGCGAAGTCACCTATCTCTGTGATGGCCGTCGTGATGGCGCTAAAATCAATGGGTTGTATACTTTAGGAACCGTAGGGGCTCAATCCATTGTCGTTTTTCAGGAGTTCTTTGATTATTATGGTTCTGGAGCCGCACCTTCTACGCGTTTATTACTCCCTTCTAATATCCCTGCTCAAAATTTAGCCAGTATAGCCTCTGTCGCTGTTGATGCCGACAAAGATGGGAGTTTTACAGATTTGTTTGTCACAGGTGCAGATGGCGGCCTTTATTACTTTGCTGCAGATCAACAAGCCGACGAACAAGAAGGCGTTTTGCTTTTTCAGAATGACCTTTTCAAAGAAATTAGTCTTTTACAAGCCTATAAAACTAGTGATAAGGTTGTTGTTTGGGGCCTCAATCGTGCGCAGAAAGTTTTTTATACACAAGTTAGTTTGGCCGCTCTTACCACAGGTAGTGCTTGGTCTTTGCCCTTAGCCATCGCCAGTCAGGTCGAACAAATTTCGCCTTATGCCAATCGTGTCAATGGGGGCAATACCTATTTTGCGCACACAGGAGCTGGCGAGCTTAAAAAAGCCTTTCAAGATCCAGCTACTACGCTTTGGACAAAACAAGATATTGTTGTCCCTGCACTACCTGATAGTACTGCTCAAAAATTTGATGCTTATACCACCAAACTAGCCTTAACAGATCAAGATAATTTACCAATAACAGACGTCTCCTTAAAACTCAGCAGTAATTATAGGGTACCTGTTTATATTAATTATCATTATTACATTCTAGATACTACTCCTATTGACATACCAGTTGATAACCAAGGTAGTTTATATATTCTACAACGAACAGATAGTTTGCAAGCGGCTATTCTTACTTTCCAAAGCCCCGATGGCAATACTAGTCTTACTGTCAATCCTATGGATAAAGTGGCAGAGCAATACTTTACATTAACAACCCCAGAGAGTTTACAAGCAGCTACCGTCACTGATGACAAAGGGGAGAACCCTGAACCATTGGTTCCAACCGATACTAGTGACGAAGATTTGCAAGCCACTGCTGATGCCATGCAATCGCTCTCTTCGGCTTATGGTGGGCTGGATGAATCTAGTGATGTGAGTTATAAAACAGCCCGCTTTGTGGTATCCCCAAGTACTACCATGCAAATGAAAACAGAAAGTGCTGTTGTACAGACTATGGAAGATTTTGCAGATGCCGTGGTCGTTGCAGCAGGAGATCTACTAGATTCACTTGTTTCTGCGACAGAATATGTTATTCATATTGTAGAGGATGTTGCTCAAGGCGTCTGGAATTTTGTTTGTGAGATTGGAGGAGCTGTTTTAACTTTTGTTATTGATACCATAGAAAAGGTAATAGCTGTTTTGGAGGCGGTTCTACAAGCGATTGCTACCGTTGTGAAACTAGCCATACAGTTTGTCAAGTTTTTATTCTCATGGGATGACATCCAATTGACTAAAGATGTATTAAAAAACATGCTACTAGTCACCTTTCAAGGAGCCTTGGACTCTGTAGATATTGTACAGGCGGGTTTAGATAACATAGTGGATGACCTACAAACAACCCTTGATGAATGGGCAGATTTACCCTCTAGTGACGATCCTACTAGTCTCCAGACCTTAGCGGCGGAGAGCGACACGGGCGATTCTAGTTCTGCTTCCGATGATTTTTTACAATACTATTTCGCTAATAATGTTACTGCTGCGACTCTTACGATGCCTGACCCTACAGAAAACAGTGCTCAATTTGATCAAACGATGCAGGCAATACAAGATAGCATCAATGAATGGATCGCTCAACAAGAAGATGCCCAGCCTATTCAAGAGGCAATGAATACCTTTTATGAAGAGATTCTAAAAGATGAGCAGTATAAAAGCATGTCTATAACCACTTTGTTGCAAAAATCGCTAGCAATTTTTCTAGATGCGATGTTAGGTATTGCCAATGAATTAATGGATGCCGTTCTAATTCTAGTTAAAGAAATTGCAAGTACTGTCCTGCAATTATTAGATACTCCTATTTGGATTCCTGTTTTGTCTACTATTCTAGAAGAGTTTTTTGATACCAAAATACCTTTTTCTGTCTTAGATGTATTGCTATTAGTAGTCGCCTTACCTGCTACTTTAGGATACAAGTTATTAACTGGAAAAGCTCCTTTTGAAGAAGGCAGTGAAACTACAAATGCATTATTATCCTGTAAGGATTTTTCAAGCTTATATGTAGCCATTACTGGTAAAAGTATTCCTGGTTCTGATTCCATGTTGATGATGGCTAAGAGCACTCCTGTTTATACTAATATACAAGCTACTTTATTTATTTTAGGACGTTTAGCTACTTCGGTTACTAGTTTTATAGCTGTTTTAATGGTCATACCTAGTGCTTTAGATCCCCGATCGCAACTATTATCCATTGTCAATATTCTTTTGAATATAATTGCAGTCATTATCAATGCACTGGTTAATATATTTGCACAACCTGCTCCTCTAATCAATGAATTTTGCAACAGCATGTATTATCTACTTATTATAGTAAATATTATGTTAAAGGCTATTGTAGTACACTCTATATTTGGACGGTCGGTAAATGGGATGAAAATTAAGGAGATCAAATTTATGAATGATATAGCCACCTTTGTTATTAAGGGAATCAATCTAATCACTGTAGGTATGCATGCTTATGAGTTGATTCGAGATTTTGAGGACTATCCTAATCAAGCGGCTCTTGCTTTAGCAGAATGCGGCGTTGATATTACTGATTTTCTAAATCGGGGAACAGAAGTTATTATGTCTCTTACCCCCACAGAAGCAGCCATAGAAGTAGAGGCAGTAGAAGTAGGAATTGATGTTGCCCTTTATAGCTTACAAAGCTTATTACAATTAGGTCAAGGAGTCTATGCTGGTGGAGTTGTGTTAGTAGATAAAATTACTAATTAATAGACCTTATTATAAGGAGGGAATTGATTTCCCTCCTGTTTATTTTCTAAGCCTTTTAAGTAGACCTGCCACTCTAAAAACAAGGCGTTATAGTTCGCTATTGTTGATTCTTAGATGCGTAATAGCAATTAAGGCCAGCTCAATTCTAAAAAAGAATGATTGCCTTTACAGCGCGTCATGATATAAGCTTTACCAGTAGCACTTTGGTGCAACATCTGCGCTCTTGGACGAATAAAACCCTTCATTAGTTGTTTTTTCTTGGCAACACCCGCTTCCTTTACAACAGCTGTTGCCAGTGTTTCTGCACCAAAATTAAATTGCAAGCCATTATTATAAGGATCGCCTTTTAAATCTTTGGGACTATCCACAAAGACAAAATACAACGCACCATCTTTTTCTACCACTGTATACGATAGAAAAATACGCATCTCCTTAGCAATACTCAAACCGCCACCAATACCACTACTAACAGAAGTTTTAGCCGTTTTATGTCGTTCAATAATCGGAGACAAAGCGCTTCCACTAATAAAGTATTGTTTCTTTCGGAGCAAAGACAACCAATTAATTGAATAATCTGTGGCCAACTTACAAGCAACAACATCTTGATAATAAGACGTTTCATGAGCGTAGCTATAATTTTCCATATAACCATAAGAGATATTATTCGTTCGTTCCTCTAACACCAAATAATATCCTCCTGCTGTCGCCAACAAATCTAAGGCTTGAAACCAACCTGTTAATTGATAAGGTTTTTGTTCTTCTTTTTTATAGGCTGGGAATTTTTCCAGCTGTTGCTTAGAGAACTTTTCCTCAAAACGCTTTGTCACGGCAGCTGTTTGTCCATCAATTTCTATTCCTTTGAAACCTTGTGCTATATACTCTTCTACTTCGTCTTCGGCATTCACTTTTAGGGTAGACATTAAGCTTAAGAAAACTAATTTATCCGCTTCGACAAATCTAACCAATGGTGCTTCGAGATAGTGACCAGGAACCGTCAATTCATAACTTTGGATTGGTTTGAGTGAATGATCATCCACTTTATATTGGTATAAATAAGCATTGCTGTGGTCATCTTCTGAGGTATGCCAATTCGCACTACTGATGTACCAATTGTCTTTAGCATCAAGCAAGATTTCGCCATAAATACGGCGTTGGCTTTGACGCTCTCCTCTAAAGTTCTTTTGGACGGTATTAACTATGTTCAAATTTTCATCCATTAAACTCAAGGTCATTATTTGATTATAAAAAGAAAAATACCCTTTCCCTTGTGTTGGATAATGATGATAAACCAGTTGTTTGGTCGCGTCCTCTGATCTTCGGGCAAGAGCAAATTGACCACGGCCGTAATCTTCTGGTGCATCAATTTCCATAATAACCTGTGGTTCCTTAACAACCATTCCCGCTCGATCTAAGCTATAAGCGTATAAGATTGTTTTTTTCTTTTTGGTAATGGAGTAATAAACATAGGCTTTTTCTGACTCTCCTGTTACAAATTCTAAATTAGCTTTCTTATCAGGCAATGTCACCGTTGCTAATGTTTCAGGAAGCAATGTCTTTTTATTATAACGTTCAAGAAGATAGGCCTTTTTGCTAGAAGAGAAGGTATAAAGATAGCCCTCTGATTCTTGTAAAAAGTAGTTAATGTAATTCTTGTTCTTTAACTGTTCTGGAAACCGAGCAGTCAATTCTTGTTGCCCCAAAAGGCTAGTAAAAAACCCACAAAAGCAGAGCAACAAGCTAATACCAACTTTCATAAAAGATAGATTTAGTTTAAAATAAGGGAAGATCAAAAATACACAAACACTTACTATTATGATCTTGTATAATTTCCCCCTTCTTAATTTTTTCGCAAAAAAAAACAAAGACGTTAAAAACAAGCAAAATACAGACACTATTGTACGAATGGATCTTGTAATTATCCGAATGGCCCATGCTTTTAAAAAATAAGCAAACAGTTCTCCACAATAAGCCCTTTGGGCTTACACGAAAAGCAAATCATTTTGTTTCAAAAATGATGTCATTTTTATTCAAAACAACTTAAAAAAGTCTCAAAAAGCATTTTTTTCGTTTTTAAAACATTTTGTTTGGTTTTAATTTTTGAATCTAAAACATTTTGTTTTATGTTTGTGTACAGACAGATATTACAGACACCAGAAAAAGTATTGCATATGATGATTGTAAACAAAAATGTACCCGTTGTAGTAAAACGTGCGGTTGATAATAGCCTTCAACAATTTAAGCGCTTTGTGAAGCAAATTTGGGTTCGTGTAGCCTTTTTTGCTTTAGTTATTTTATTACTCACACAAAAGGAATTCAGTGTTCAATTTACTATTGGCAACCCTAATCAACAGACAGCCAGCATAGTAGATGCTACACCACCTCCTACACCCAAAGCTTACGCAACAACTGTTGCTCATCAAAGCCCTGCCAGTAAAAATAAAAAATGGTGGCAAACAATTCGCGATGAAAAGAAAGATATTCGTCACCAATTGAACTTAGCAAATGCTGCTACGGCTGTAGGTGCTGCTCTCACGCCAGAACAACAGAAAAAAGCCATGCAGTATTCCAACTTAGGCTTTGTCTTGAATCCTGGTTATGCTGAAAAGCATCGTGTAGACCCTGCCATTGTTGCCATGAAAAACAAATTGTGTCTAGATTATATTACTCGATACAGTAAGACCGCTCAAGAGGAAGCCAATTTGTTTAATATTCCTGCCAGTATCACTTTAGCACAAGGACTATTAGAAAGCAATGTAGGCGCCAGTTCTTTGGCCGTAAAAGAGAACAACCATTTTGGTATTAAGTGCCGCAAAAAATGTATTGGTTGCCGTTGTGCGAACTACACGGATGACAGCCGTTATGACATGTTTCGCATCTTTGATTCTGCTTGGGAAAGCTTCCGTGAGCACAGCAAATTATTAGGCAACAAACGCTACAAGCATTTGTCGAAATTACCAAGAACAGATTATGTGAACTGGGCCAATGGTTTACAAGCCGCAGGTTATGCCACAGACAAGAAATACGCTTCCAAGCTAATTGCCATTGTCAAGGCCTTAGACTTAGATCGCTTTGACCGTTAATACACCCATTGTTAGGCCTAGGTATTGTCCTTATAGAGCGTACCACTATGTTAATAACTATGATTGAACAAATTAGTAACTATTTTAGAAGAATTGGAGTAGAGCATGAAACAGATGCCCAGCGTCAAGCGCTTTACTTTGATGTAGAAACACCACAAGGCGCCTGGCAATGCCTCATTTTAGTCAATAGAAATAAAGAAATGCGCAGTGGGATTGGTTTTTATTCTACTCTACCCACAAAGGTACCCGATTTACTCCGCAACCACATGGCACTCTTCTTAATGTGCCTTAATAATGATCGCATTTTCGGAAATTTTGAACTCGACCCACAAACAGGCGATTTGCATTTCAAAACCTACATTGATTTTGAAAATCGAGGCTTCTCTGAAAAGGCAGTAGAGCGCAATATGCTCATAAATATTTCCATTATGCAACAGCATATGCCCAAATTAACAAAAATGATACAGCGCGCCTAAAATCCTGAATTACAGCACGTTCATTTTCTTAAAACCCATTTTCCATAGCTCTATGCTCGCTAAAATAGCCGAGCGTAGAGCTTTTTTTTAAACTATTCTTACTTTCCAACCAACCATTAAGGATTTCTGCTCGTTTTTAGGTATGTTAACACTCGTTATACAAAATAAAATTTCGAACAAAAAAAACAGGACGGGACAACATTTATTGAAAAGGTGTCGTTTTGGTTACAGTAGCAAATTTTATTTTACAGAGTACTTTAGTATTTATAAGTAAAACGACTCACAATGAAGTATAACATTACAAAAAACGATTTAGTAAGCGACCTCTACGGAGAAACAGATTATTTGCAACGTATGGCAATCCAATCTGCAGAGCGCTGCGATAGTGATATAAGAGCAACCAAAGCCAGCTTAAAAGCAGCCAAGGATTTATTAGATGATGCGGCTTTACAGCCACCAGATTTTGTATTGCGCCAAGTGCTCAATTACAGCAAACATTCTACCTTAGAGACCGAAGTCAACTAATAGGATCTTCACTTCCTATCACCTTCAAAGAAAACAACATTGTTCTTTTTTTAAGAAAAGAGCATAAAAAAAGCTACTACCTCTTTCGAGAATAGTAGCTTTTTTAGTGCTATAGAAGAACGATTATTCTTCTACTTCCAGGCGTTCCACGACCTCTTGAACTTTTTCGGCTAACTTCTTCAAATCTTTTTCGGTTTGTAGATCATTCACACTCTCAAAACCTTGTTTCGATTTTTGAACTTGTTCTTTGATCCGTTTTGTTTCTTTTGCCAATTGGAAGAGCTCTTCTTTATCAGAACTGTCCTCTGCTTGTTCTCGCAATTTATCCAGCAAAGATCCTAATTGATCGATACTATCGTCATAGGTTCCTTCTTTTATTTTGTTGCCTTCATGCTTAAAAATACTAAAGATCCCTTTAACAGTTTGCTTGGCACTTCCAATAACTTCGCGCCCCATTTGTTGCTCTTGTGTGCTGCCAAATAGTTGTGTGTAGACCACCCACCCAACAACAAAAAAGAAGACCAACGTAATTAATTTCCCTAACATATTGTTTACTGCTATTTTAATAGACTACTTAATAAAAAGCCTGCTTGGTTTATAATAATCTCCGATAAGCCCTGTATCTACAGACGCCCTTTGGGAGGATTTTCTTTTTTCTTTAAGCGTTTTTGTTTGTTTTTCAACAAATATCCGCGTTCATCATCATTCAAGAAAGGAATTACTAAGGAAACAGTAAAGCCAAAATGACTAAAATTGTCTTCTAAAGCCCGTGCTTGATCGGGAGGCGTTTGATTGATATTCTGCGCAAAAGGCCCAACTTGTTCTGTTGCATGAAATTGATAATAAGGGCGAAGACGCAACAAATAAAAATAGTCTCCTCGTTGAGCTTTTTTTAATAAAAATCGAAGGCGAATCGCATAATCCAAATACACTTCTGGAACAATGACATACCGTTCAATTGGGGTTTCATAATTACCACCAAAAGAATAACGGTAGCGTTGGCCTCCCAAATGTAACGCTGCTCCTACTGTAAAATGATGGCGCAAAAAAGGCTTATAGCCTACTCTAGCACTAGCTGACAAATAATTCACTACGACTTCCGCGCGTTCCTTGAGTTGATTCGGATTGATACTCACTTGCTGGTTCACTAAATTACCATAGGCCAATTCAATCAAAGCATGCCTTGTATAACGTCCTACACCTACTCGGTAACCATGCCAGTTGTTTTGCAAAGGGGCAATACTATGACTTTCTACACTATTAAAAGTGCTGATAATTTGATTGCTTCCCTGCAAATTAATGGCAGCAAAATTATAGCCGCCAAACATATAGTATTGGCCAGAGGCAATAGAAATAAAACAAAACAGGAAGGGGACAAACAGTAAAGGAGCGCGCATATCAATATTCTTGGGGTTGAACGATAGAATTCAAAGATACAAAATTAGAACTATTGCACCTTATTTTACCAACAAGTAGCTCGCAATTAGCGCCAAAACAATGCCTAAGGCATTTAGAGGCGTCAACCGTTCTTTGAAAAAAAAGTAGCCCAAAACCGCAGAAATCGCAACGACTGTAATGTTATTAACCGAATAAACAACCGACCCGTTCCAACTTTCTAAAGCGCGCAACAAAAAGTAAATAGAGAAATAATTAGGAATACCTAAAGCAATGCCTGCCAGGAAGTTTTTCCAAGCTAGACGTTGTCTCATAACAACAATGCCAACCACACCAAAAGTACCTGCCAAGGCAAACAAAACAATCGACTCTACTGCTGGTTGCATCTCATGCACAACATGGAGGTATTGCAAAATGATTTCTATAAAAACAGAGACTAAAAAGGTTATGATAGGGTATAGAAAAATCCATTTTGATAATTCTTTTTTAGCAACAATAGGGGCACCTAAAGCTTCTGAGGAATTCTGCTCTGAAACATCACCAGTAGCCACCCCTACTTCCTTATGCTTGGCAGGAACATTAATCAACAAAACAGATAGCAAAGCCAACGCAATTCCCAACAAAGTCAAACTCGTATAAGGGTCGTTATAAAACCAAATAGAAAAAGGAACAGACAATCCCAAAGACATCCGCTGCGCCACAGAGGAAATAGCAATTCCAAAATGCTGAACGGTTCTACTTACAAAATTAAACCCACTCACAAACAGCAAACCCAGTACTAACATAATGGGCATCCAATCGGCTTGCAACATGGACGCTTCAAAAGGCACTGCTCCTAGCGCCAAACAGCCTGTAATAACACAAATCAAATAATTAAAAACAATGGCCTGAAAATGATCAATGTTGTACTTATCAAACATCTTAAAAACAACACCAATAGCAACAGAGCAGAAAATAGCCAGTACGATATAAAACAAAACAGTAGTATTTAAAGGTAAAAGAGTCGCCTGTTAGACAACTTGATTATAGTAATAAGATAAGGTATTATCAAAGAGAGGAATAGTATGCTGATACCCTTTCATAGATAATATAGGTGCAGCAATTCCTTGTCCCAAAATCGTTGAACTCTGCAAGATACGTGCTTCATCCCACAAATTCGATTCTAAGAAAGAAGTGAGCACCTGCGCTCCACCTTCAACAAGTAAAGATTGGATTTTTTCCTGATAAAGATAAGCCAGCAATTGCGGTAAAAAAGGTGCTTCTGTCTTTAACGTAACAAAGCGAACATTCTCCCACTGAGGTGTATTTGTTTGTGTGGTAAAAACCCAAGTAGGCAGCGTACCATCAAATAAAGCCAAGCTTTTAGGCAGGCGTAAGGATCGATCGATCACCAAACGCAAAGGTTGCCTTCCAGCCCAAAAACGATTGGTCAAACTAGGGTTATCCAATAAAGCAGTATTGGTACCTACCAAAATCGCCGTTTCTTGGCGACGCCATTGATGTACCAATCGTTGACTCCAAGCATTAGAAATAAGCACGCGTTTTTCTGGATCGCCTATAAAACCATCCTTACTCTGCGCATATTTCAACACCACATAAGGGCGTTTTTCTTGTACATTTGTAAAAAAACGACGCGTCAAATGAGCCGCTTCTTTCTCCAATACTCCAACCTTAACCTCCACACCTTTTGCCTTTAGCAAAGCAATGCTTTGTCCTGCCACTTGTTCAAAAGGATCTCTGCAAGCAATGACCACTCTAGCAATTTGTTCTTTCAAGATCAACTGTACACAAGGAGGTGTTTTCCCGTGATGGAAACAAGGCTCTAAGGTCACATATAAGGTAGATTTTGGTAAGAAAGGACGATCAATGGGCAATACTGCTGCCACGGCATTAACTTCAGCATGGCCTTGCCCATATTGTTGATGATATCCTTCGCCAATAATTCTATCCTCATAGACCAAAACTGCCCCGACCCTAGGGTTGGGTGCGTTATTGCCATTCGCAGCGCGAGCAATAATGATAGCACGCTGCATGTATTGCTCTTCTTTTGTTAGCATAACTATTTTAGTTCTGTCCTTAAAAAAAGAAAATGCCCCGAAAGGCATTTTCTTAATTCATTCTTCCTTTGTTAAGTCGTACGTTTTAACGAATCCATTCAAATCCCGTGTATTTCTGAAGGGCCGTAGGAACTCTAATTCCCTCTGGCGTTTGGTTGTTTTCTAAAATAGTTGCCAAAATACGAGGCAGTGCTAAAGCAGAACCATTTAAGGTATGCGCCAAGTGATTTTTACCTGTTTCCGTATCCTTGTAACGCAATTTCAAACGATTGGTCTGGAAAACTTCAAAGTTAGAAATAGAACTTACTTCCAACCAACGTTCTTGCGCCGCAGAATAGGTTTCAAAATCATAAGTAATCGCTGCCGCAAAGCCAAGATCGCCCCCACATAAGAGTAGAATTTGATAAGGCAATTCTAACTTTTGTAACAATTGCTCTACATGGTTGCACATTTCCTGAAGTGTATCATAAGACTTGTCAGGATGTTGCACTTGTACAATCTCTACTTTATCAAATTGATGTAGGCGATTAAGTCCACGTACATGTGCGCCATAAGACCCCGCTTCGCGACGGAAACAGGGCGTATGTCCTGTCAACTTAATTGGCAAATCAGCTTCTTTAACAACCACATCTCTGTAGATATTGGTCAACGGTACTTCCGCTGTTGGAATAACGTATAAATCGTCTTTCTCTACATGGTACATTTGTCCTTCCTTATCAGGCAACTGTCCTGTTCCTCTAGCAGAAGCTTCATTGACCATATAAGGCAATTGATATTCTTTGTAGCCAGCGGCTTCTGCTTCATCTAAGAAAAAGCTAATGAGGGCACGCTGCAAGCGAGCTCCTTTTCCAACATAGACAGGAAAACCCGCGCCTGTAATTTTAGCGCCCATTTCAAAGTCAATAAGGTTGTATTTCTTAGCCAATTCCCAATGTGGCAAGGCTTCTTCTTTCATAGAAGGCAAGTCCTTTCCCCAAGCTTGTTTTACTTGATTGTCTTCATCAGAGAATCCTTCTGGTACGATGTCATTCGCACAGTTAGGCATTTGCAACAACAAATCCTCCAAAGTATCTTTGGTAGCATTCAAGTCATTTTTAACGGAGGACATCATTGTCTTCAGTTCGCTTCCACGCTCTTTCTTAGCGCCAGCTTCTGCTCCTTTTCCTGTCTTATATAATTCCTTGATCTCGCCAGCAATACTGTTACTTTCGGACTGGTGGGATTCTAATGTTTGTTGTAATTCTTTGCGACGGTCATCCATCTGCAAAATCTGATCAACGAGCTGTTCTTCCTTGTTGTTACGAACGCGTAAGCTCTTCAAAACGCGCTCTTTGTTGTCTCTAATAAAACTAACTGGTAGCATGTGAAATGCGGTCTATTGGTGAATGGTAATATAATATATAGTATAGGTGTTCCTAAATTTAGGAACGTTTCTCCTAGAATTGATAAAAGCAATTCTACTCCTGAGAAGTTCCCTTACAACGAAGTTAAGGGTTATTTTGAATAAATTTGGTTTATTCTATCCCAATATAGAAACAAGCCCCATTAGTACGGCTATTTTTCTATGCTTCTTTCTTAGAAAAACGATTTTAGGGCCTATTCCTTCTAATCTCCAAAAAATTCAGGAGATAGTATCTAGTGATTTAAGAAGACTAGATTCCATGCTGGAATGTTTTTTGTTTACTTTTTTATAGACATTAGAATCAAACAGTTCTTTCCACCGAATAGCTTTTTTGAGGGAGAAGCGTTTTAAAATCAATGTTAGCTTGGTAAATTCAAGCTATATTTATTAATAATAAAGCTTTTTAAGTGCCATGTAGCAGTAATTTAGTCACGTTTGGCATATTTTTTAAGCTTGCTGTTTGAATTCAAAATTTAAAGTGTAGTTTTGTACTACCAATTCAGAGAATACATATCTCGCTAAGCAATCCAACACTGCTTATTTGTTTGACCAATCATACCATATCTTTCCGATACCATCCTCACTTTTTACAACTGCTAACTATATATCCTACCAATCCATTAAGGTATTTGGTCTTTTAGTAAGTTTACTTTTTGTGGAAACGGATTTTTCTTTGTCAATCAACAAAAAAGCATTGGGTTGTTCAGAAAAGGTGAAGTCACCTTGTTAGAGATGGGGTTTCCTTCCTTTAACTCTGTATCATGCAATACTTTAGAAAACTGCATTTTACTTTACCTAAGACGTTACTGTTGAGGTAATGCCTATTAATCTATAATGATTTATTTTTTAGGCGTGTACAAAAGGCTCCAATTACCCCCATTGCGTGTCCACTAGTTCATTAGTCAATTCCGAACAAATAACCATTTTGGTTTTTTATAACGTTACAACCACCCAATAATTCCCGCCCAATAAAAATCGTTGTTGATAAAAAAACAACATCTAATACTAATTAGTAGTATCAGACCTAAGACAAACTTATTTTATTAACTTAATATCATTCAACCTATCTTTGTATGTACGACATACTTCAATTAAATCAGATGCTTGTTCCAGAGCTTAGAGAAATAGCTGAAAAGCTAGAGATGAAAGGCTACAAGAGACTCACCAAAAAAGAACTGATTTACAAGATATTGGACTTTCAAGCAGTTAAAGGCGATGTAGACACCAAAGCTACCACCAATAAGGCTTCCAATAAAACTAAAAAAGATACCCAGTCGACTCCTGCCACCGAAAAAGTAGCCGTTTTAGAAAAAGAGGAGAAGAAAGAAAAAGAGGAAAAAAAGGAGAAAGAGAAAGAACCTGTAGAAGAAAAACCTAAACGTCGTTGGACTAAGAAAGACCAAGCTGACGGAGAAACAGAGCCACGTACTAATCGTCGTCGTGAAAACAACGCTTCTAAACAAGAAGACAAAAAAGACACCACGACTAGAACGCCTAGAAAACGCGAACAAAACAGCTCTAATTCTAACAAGGAAACAAACAAACGCTCTCGTAATACTTCTCAAAAAGAAACATCTAAACCAAAATTCAACATTGATTTGGATGGTGTAGTTGCTGGAGAAGGCGTATTAGAAATGATGGCCGAAGGCTATGGCTTTTTGCGCTCCTCTGATTACAATTACCTTACCTCTCCTGATGACATCTACGTTTCCCCTTCTCAAATCAAGTTATTTGGCCTAAAGACTGGAGATTCTATCGAAGGAGCTATTCGTCCTCCAAAAGAGGGAGAAAAGTACTTCGCTTTACTCAAAGTAGAAAAAATCAACGGATGGAGTCCTGATGAGATCCGTGACCGTGTTCACTTTGACCACTTGACACCTTTATTCCCAGAAGAAAAATTGAACATCGTACAAAAGAGCAAGCCGAAGTTATACTCTACACGTATCATGGACTTGTTTACTCCTATTGGTAAAGGTCAACGGGGTTTGATTGTGTCTCAACCAAAAACAGGTAAGACTTTCTTATTAAAAGATGTCGCTAATTCTATTGAAGAGAATCATCCTGAGTGTTACTTAATTATCTTATTAATTGATGAGCGCCCAGAGGAGGTAACTGATATGCAACGCAGTGTACGCGCTGAAGTCATTGGTTCTACTTTTGATGATCATCCAGAAAACCACGTTCGTGTTGCCAACATCGTTTTGGAAAAAGCCAAGCGTATGGTAGAATGTGGCCATGATGTTGTGATCTTATTGGATTCTATCACACGTTTAGCACGTGCTCACAACTCTGTTTCGCCTTCTAGTGGTAAAGTATTATCAGGTGGTGTGGAGGCAAGTGCCTTGCTTAAGCCTAAGAAATTCTTTGGTGCGGCACGTAACATTGAAGATGGTGGTTCTTTAACTATTTTAGCAACGGCTTTAATTGATACGGGTTCTAAAATGGATGAAGTTATCTTTGAAGAATTCAAAGGTACTGGTAATTTAGAATTACAATTGGATCGTAAATTGGCGAACCGTCGTGTTTATCCAGCTATTGACTTGACCAAATCTAGCACACGTCGCGATGATTTATTACACCATGATGATGTCGTGAATAAGATGATTATTCTACGTCGTTACTTGGCGGACATGAAAACAGAAGAAGCGATGGACTTCTTACTCCAACGTATCCGAGGTACAAGCAGCAATGATGAGTTCTTACACTCTATGACTAAATAAACCTTGCTTGGTAAGGTTTTTAAGATAGATTTATTTCCCTCCCTTTTTGCTTTGTTTAAAAAAGCAAAAAGGGATTTTTTTGTCATGGAGGGAAGATATCTTGCTTTTGTTATTGTTGTGGAATTATCGTATTTTGTTGTCATCTGTTTTTAACTTCTAATTCACTGATACCATGACTGTCATTGCACTGTGCAAAGTTTTAATGTTGGGCTGTGGAGGAGCACTGGGTTACTATTTTGTAATTTCTTATGTCTTCCATTATTTTCCTATGCCCATCTTTCTAAAAGCAGATGCATTGCTAAAAGGCTGGCACTTAAAACGCCTAGCAGAAAACAAAAATGCTTCTGATTTTCTATGGCGCATGGGCAAAGGTTTCTTAAACACCTTGCTCTTGGGCGCTTGGTGGCTTGTTTTTGCAGGCTTCGCCTATATTCTCTACTCCGTTTTACACTACTATTTTCCAGAAGTTGGCTCCTTATTTTGGCCTTACTATGGCCTCGCTATTGCGTTGCCTGCCATTTGGGTATTGGTACGGTTTATTGCTTTCTTCAAAAAGAAGCCTGTAGAAGAAATTAAAATTGCATTGGACACTCGTCCATTGATTGAGCAAGTTGCAAAGGGCTAAGGATAGACAACACTTTCTATTACTCAAGAAACTTTTCTCTCGTGTCACTTAAAAATAGTTGATGCACCTCTTTATAGAAGTCTTGCACTTAACCATCTGTTCAACAACACATGACAGCTATTATAAAGCTCAAAGCGGAGATAAACAAGCTGTCTCTACATTGAGTAGATGGGCTGTTATTTGGAGCCAATACTATTTTAAACACCTTAAATTCCTCTGATTGGGAAACCTTAACTACGGATCTACTCCAATGGAATGATATAGAATTACAAATTCTTGCAGAAGCTATTATGGAGGATGACTTTCTCTCTTATGTCGTAGAGAAATGTCAGATTTTTGGTATCCTATTTATATTAATAGAAGATTCAGCGGCTAGCTTTTTATTTAATAGTCATATAGATGAGTTTTTCGGTCAAATTGATCGTCAATCTAAGGCCCCTCTTTTAAGCTTGTTAGAAAACATGAGTATTAAGGTTGATGGCTTGTACAAAGCAATTTTTTTATCCAAAGAGGAATACCTATATTTTGAAAGGAAGTCAAAAGAGGCCTAAGTTACTATATAGTGCTGTACTAACAAGCGCTACAAAATCATATCTTATTCTTCTATCCAGCCATCCTGCCTAATGTTATAAGCAATTGGATTGCATTACCTCCTAACGCCATTGTGGTTCCTATTGCTTCCTTTGGACCTGTTAAAACAGATTCCCCAGATTCTAAAATGGTGTATTGTTGGCTTATTGATAAAAAGGACACCTTAAATAACCTCCTCATCAAAGAAGGTTGTTTTCCTAGTGGAACAATGATGCTACAAAAGATTTTGGAAGAAAAATATCCATGGGAAAAAGAATTGGATGACGGTTCTAATGAAAAATCAGCCGTTCAAGTACTAATAGATCAAAAAATTTATGCCCGCTTTATAGAACAAATAACAGCCGCTGAACTTTTTGCTAGAAAAGAAAAACGAGGGATTTGGAAGTAAGAAACAGAAGTTCAGAAAAAATAACAAAAACAGAAATCTGGAAAAAGGGCAATTATATAAATTCTGTTTAAATTCTGTTGACCAACTACTATCAACGGAATGAAGCAGTAGGATATGGAGCAAGTTCCTTCTTAGTTCGAGGCAAAAGGGATACACTCTTCTGCACAGCAAAACATTTGCTAGGAGAAGCTATGGAGATTCAGCCAATAGTTACAACAGATACGTTTCATTCCTCTTTTATTTACTGGAAGGCTTTACCTTTTAATTGCCATAGGTCAAACGGTCTCTCTAAAATTTGCTACCATTACAAAAGTCAATAATTATTGGAAATAAAGCAACACATAGGCTACATCAATATAGCTGGTAGTTCGTTTAATTTTTCCAAACAAAATGCACGATCAACTATGTCCTATCAGCCAATATTAATGCCCCCCTCTAAGCGCAGTACTCACGACCGTAAGGAGCGAATGATAAAAGGTCCCTTTTTTCTCCTAATCCTTTTTTTAATGGTTGGATGTACCGAACAACCTGCAACGGTAAGTCCAGAATCAACTCCCCGTTTAGAACCAATAATTACTACTCCTGAAAAAGAAAAGGACAGCATTGTTGAAAAAGAGGAACTAAAGGAACCTCTTATTCGCCATTTAGAAGAATTGAGCCTTGTAGAACCCTCAAAAAGTTATACTTCGGTCAAAAGAGCCATTGAAAGAGAAAGAGGGCAGTTAATTTCTAAAGAATTGGAAATGGATGTGCTATCCATGCTCTTTAAAACAGCCTTGCTAAATAAAATAATTCCCTTTTGGGAGGGAACAGAGTGGTCCTTTGAAGGCCATACCTCAAAACCAAAATCTGGCACCATCGCATGTGGTTACTTTGTCTCGACCACCTTACAGCACATCGGATTAAATATAAATCGATATAAATTAGCGCAACAAAGCCCCATCAATGAAGCCACAAGCTTAGCAGTAAATATCAATGTAAAAGAATTTTCTGCTCCTTCCAATACTCAAAATATCGCTGCCATCCATGCCTATCTAAAAGAAGGCATCCATTTCATAGGATTTGACCAAAGTCACGTTGGTTTTATTCTAAAGGAGAAGGGGCATTTGTATTTAATCCATTCCAATTATAGCGATGGTGTAGGAGTAGGAATTGAGCCCATAGAACAATCCGTTGTCTTTGATTCTTACAACAGGTTTTACATCACAGAACTAAGCACGAATGTTAGTTTAGTGAGCCATTGGATAGAGGGAAAAGCAATACCAATCATAAAAGTAGAAAATTAGTCGCCTAATAAAAGGGGGCTATCCCTATTAGAGAAAGACAGCAGGAAGTAATACAAATGCACGTTATCTACCACTGATTGAATTTGAAAGGAATCCGTTGGCTACCTAAAAAGCGGGCTATTCCCTGTCGAAATTTCTTAAATGATGGAACAAAAAGACCAATGGTTTTCTTATGGATACCAGCGATATCCACCTATTTTGATGACCCAGATGGTCATTCTCTAGAGTTTGTCAGAATTTTAGATGGCTCCTCTAAACCAGAAAACCGAATCATTTCTTATGAAAAATGGAAAGCGTTAGAAAACAAACATAAAAGCCACGTACCAATGAATTTCTGGTAAAAGCCCATTTACTAAAGTCTTCCTAGCTTTTTTCTACTATCATTTATTTCCTGCTTTTTATGCTTATATTTGTACTACAGATACTACAAAATAGTGTAAAGTAATAGACATTCATTACACTCCTTGCCCAACACCCAAACTAACCATTATTCATCTCCTTCTGTGATCTCCTGCTCATGCGCACCTTTCTTTTCTGTTTCCTAAGTTTATTCCTTTTTTTAGTAGGCTGTAAATCTAGCTCTACGTCTACGATAGCAGGCGCCAATTCGTCCGCCAAATCCTTATTAGAAGCAGTCCATTTAGAAATAGAAAAAATGGCAGAATTCACCTTGAAGACCAATATTGAGCGGCGTCGAACTTCTATTCCTATTAATGACCAACAGGCAGCTTTCTTAGAAACACATACTCGTTTTAAGAACATTGTTTCACAAAATCAAAAAGAATTCACGAACTGGCTCCAACAACAGAAAACACTTTCTAAAAAAGAACAACAAGAAACAATTGTCTGCTTGCAACAAGCACCTCCATTACCTACCAATTGTTCACAAAATAACCTCTTAATAAGGTTAAATGAAGTTGTTCTTCCTAAGGTCATCCACGACGTTAGTAACTATAGTGTACAGTTTCTTGGTCGAGTGAACAAATCCTTAGAATAGATTATTCTTCTTGCACACAACAGGTTCTAAACATCCATTAATTTTCAATAAACTTGAGAACAAGTCAGCTTCTTTAATAAAAACTCTAATTCCCACCTAAACATCCAAGAAGATCTTATGAAACAATTCCTATTTTTACCTTTTCTACTAGCTTTACTTTGCGTCAACAGTTGCCAAACTACGCGTCTCTCTTCTAAAAAATTAGAACAAGTCGTACAAGATCGCGTCGCCCTTGTTTTTGATCGCTATGTCCAAGAACTGGTCGAAGAACGCGCTTTTGCTCTAGCAGAAAATGCAGATTTAGACAGCAATCAAGTCGCTCAATTATTAGACCTATCTCAATGGGAACATTTAATTCAAGCAAGGCGTGACAGTGTCAAGAATTTCGCTAATCAACAACTTCCTTCTAGGCAAGAAAAAGAACAATTCTGTGCATGTATTGATCAGAAGTCCAAAGCCTCTTCTTGCCAAGATCTCCTTGTCCCTATTGCCAATAAAACAGGTACACAAATAGACCAACTAGTAAGCCCTTTCGAATTTGCATTTACCAAAAAAGCTCTAGATAATAACTGGGTGCCCAGCAATACTACTCGCAAAAATTGTGCAAGCCTCCATACAGGGCTTTTTTATTACCATACACCGTTTCAGAAGATGCGGGTAGAAGTTGATCGTTATGAAAGTGGACAAACCGAAGTATTAAGAACGAAGAAAAGCACCTACAAAATTGTTTGGGACCAATACAATAAGTACCGAATCATTCAATTGAATACCAGCCAAGAATTTGAGGCTGCTTTTGAAATACTACAAGTCCACCCTACTTATTATATTTTTAAATGTCCCATTCCATACGATGCAGAAAACCCTGATTATGTTATTGGCAGATTGTATCGGGCGGAGAAGAAGTCATAAGCAATTCATTTCTACTTTTTCTAAAAAAATCTATACTTCTAAAAATCATCGATTTGTGCCTGAAATACATCCTCAGCTTATTGACTCTTATATTTTTAAGCAACTGCCAAAGCACTCAATTATCTAATAAAAGAATACAGAAAACAATCCATAAGCAAGTAACGATTTTTTTTAATCAATACGCTAAAGATGCTATTCATAATCGAGCACTGCGGCTTAGTCAAGATATAGGCTTAGATAGTTTGCAATATGTAGAATTAGTAGAATGGTCTCAATGGGAGACCACGATAATACAACCTAGAAGAGATAGTGTATTAACATTTTCTACCAGTACTTTTTTTTCTAAAGAAGAAAAAGAGGGAATTTGTGCTTGTATAGAGCATCAAAATGCTACGCCCAGTTGTAAAAAATTGATGCGCCCTATTACAGAAAAAATACACCAAGAAGCAGATAAATTATTAGCATCCTTAGCAGTAGCTATGGTTACCAAAACACTGAATGAAAAATGGATTTCCAAAAATGCTACTCCTAAAAATTGTGCTCCTTTACGTTCAGGAATATTTTATTACTTAACTCCAGTTCATAAAGACCGAGTAGAGGTAGAACGATACAAAGATGGTCAAGTAGAAACTTTAAGTTCTCAAGTTAGTCGTTATCAGATTATTTGGGAAGATTATGATCACTATCAACTAATAGGTTTAGAACAAGAAAAAGGATTTAAAGTCGATGTTGAAATATTTCATGTCCAACCTACTTATTATATTTTTAAGCTCAAATTGCCTTCAACGACTGATGAGGCCAATTATATTTTAGGACGTATTAATCGGGCGGAGAAGAAGTCATAATTTTTTAGTGTTATAGGGAACAAGTTGTATCCAAAAAACTGTTAGTAGGATGAATTTTATTTCATTTATTCTTAACAAAATCATGAAAAATACCACTTGGCTTTACCGACCTGTTAATCAAGCAGAGTTGGATTTGATAGCGGCAAAAGATTGGAAGGGTTTTCCCCCTCGTTTATCGGAGCAACCTATTTTTTATCCTGTCATGAATGAAGGCTATGCCGCAGAGATTTGCAAAAAATGGAATGTGCCTGCTTATGGTGTGGGTTATGTGACGCGTTTTGCGGTCAATAGTGCGTATTTAAAGCGTTTTCGAGTAGAAAATGTAGGTGCTGCGCGTCATAATGAGTTGTGGGTTCCTGCGGAAGAGTTGGAGGCGTTTAATGCGCAGATTGTAGGGAAAATTGAGGTGACGCAGACGTTTAAATAATAAATTTTCTGGCTTTTAAGCCTTGTAATATAGAGGAGTGCTCTTAGCGGAGGGCTCCTTTTTCTTTTTAAGAAGCCAATGCATGAGTCAATTTTTTATTGTAAAAATTGTACCTTAATACTTTCTTGTAAATTCAATGAACCAAGCCTCCATGTATAAGATTGAATACCTTGTTATTGCTGATAAGACGACGACTAAAAGTGTCCAAGCACTGGAAAATCTACTAAAATCAGATGATGATATACAGTTGCAAGATGGCTGTCTTGAAGTCGGCAACTTCAAAGGTAAATATACGATTTCTAAAGGGGAGGTAGCGGCTAGTGATAATAAGGGCCTTTATTTCCATTTATCCTTTGAGTGTGAGGAAGAAGAAGAAATACCTGCTTTTGGAAAAGCCTTGCGCCGTGTACGTGGGCGCTTAAGTTTTCTCAATCAAAAACAATTTGTGATTTGGGATGATGTCTCTCGTCATTACAGCCATAAAGCCTACAGCCAAATCAATTATATTGAGAATTTGATGAGAAAGCTCTTAACTAAATTTATGCTGGTTAATTTAGGCATGAATTGGGACAAGCAGCGTATGCCGAATGATGTCTTTACTTCTATTCATAAGGACAATAAAGACTTTAATCATCTTAATAATCTTGATTTTATTAAGCTTAGTGACTTTCTATTTAGTAAGAATTACCCAAAGCATAAGGAGGATGTATTTAAGAAATTAGATGCCGCCAAAAGTAGTGCAGATATTGACCTAGACGAAATTCGCTCGCTGTTGCCGCGCAGTAACTGGACGAAGTATTTTGGTTCAATCATTGATTGTGATGGGGATTTTATCGAAAAACGCTGGGAACAGTTATATCAACTCAGAAATGCGGTTGCTCATAATAAAACCTTTGGTTTAAAGCAGCTAGAGGAAGTAGAGAACTTAGTCGGAGAAATTGGGGAATATTTAGAGGTGGCTGTTGCCAAATTAGACGAGGTGGTTGTTCCAAAAGAACAAATTGAAGATGTTGTACAAGAAGTTGTTACAGAAGGGAGAGAAGAGTTAGCGGAGTTCTTGAATGGAATGGAGGAATTGGAGCATGTTCTTCGAAAGTTTTATCAGCTCCATTTTAATCAATACAATCGCCAAGACCTGTCTATATACAATACGATAGATGAAATAATATCCTTAGATGATAAATACATATTCAATCATGAGGATCATTTCAACCTTATATTTCATTTATTTGATTTAAAAGACAACATTAAAATTAAGAAAAAGTATGTTCTTCAAGAATTCGACTTTCTCAATTTTCACATCAACAATTTTATTGAAATATTAAACAAACGTATCCCTTATGAAGAAGGGGATCACCTTACTCCCATAAAGAGTAATCGGGTAAAACAACTCTACCAAACCATAAAAGATAGTCTACTCAATGTTGGTTTAATTCTCAAAATCAACAAACATTACATTTCTTTCCTTAAAGAAGAATCCAACATAATAGACATTAAACTCCAACAAAGAGGCTTAAAAATCTGGCTGAACGCTCCAAAAGGAAGCTTAAGTGATCCTAACAAAATCACTAGAGATGTATCTCACGTCGGACACTTAGGCAATGGAGATTATGAAGTTATTCTAACCAAAGAAGAACAACTCCAAAAACTAATGCTTCTTGTTCAACAAGTCTTAGACAAGGCTCCCCAATAAAAAAGCGCCCCGAAAATATTCGGAACGCTTCATTATAGTGTCAGTAAGTTTTTAATAGAAAAGGAGTTTTAGCAGACTTTGTCGGCACAACTAGAACTCGCAAAAGCATTGGGTTTGGCTTTGAACTCATAGCCCATACCTTTAATGTATCCCATTGCTTCTTTTAGGGCGACATTGGATTTGAAACTCGCATCGGTATTAATATCCGCGTGAATTTCTAATGCAAGGTCGAATTGGTCCCAAATTTCGGACAATTCATAAGCCAGTGTAACGGAGCGGCTCACCTCCTGTATCATCCGTTCGCGAATCGCCATTTTTTGGACGAGAACTTCGCTGTTGATGAACATAAATCCACCTTTGCCCTCTCGTAGAAACACAATTACGGTAGCAAAACCAATGTTTTTGCCACGAACTTGCGAATCAGTTCCGATACAGACTTTTAGGGAATGTCCTTCTGCCAATTCTTTTTGGATGGTCTTCTCTACTGCTTCTTTAATGGGGAGCAAAATTCTGCTTCCATTTAATCTACGCCAGCTCATGCTTGCTTAATTTAGAGGTTAAGGATTAGAAAGACAACCTTGTGTACTTTCTTTATTTGTCCCGTCTGACAACTGCGCATACAAGAACACCTACTATAGCTTATACAACTATTATTCCCTAATTTGTGGGAAGGTGCAAGACATTAGTAATTGATTGTCTGTGCATTTTGTTGTTGACATACTATCACCTAACTCCACCAAAGGCGTATAAGTTCCAAGGAGTGTATTCTTTTTATGTAAAGAAAAGGTTACTTCCTAGACGCCTGTTGGGCAAATGGAATAAAAGAGAAAGAGTGATAGAGAACAAACAGAGCCTAGCTAAAGCCAAATAAACGACGACTGTCTAACTTGATTAGAATACCCATGAGAATAGAAAAGGAGAGCAAAGAAGAGCCTCCATAACTGACAAAAGGCAATGGAATACCAATAACAGGCACTAAACCTACGGTCATTCCCACATTAATAAACACATGGAAAAACAAGATAGAGGCGACGCCTAAGGCATAGTATTTGGTAAAGAGGGAGCGCTGGCGTTGTGCCAAGAAAAGAATGCGTAAAATGAGGGCAAAAAAGACAAGAATGATAAAGGTAGTCCCCATGAACCCCCACTCCTCTCCTACGGTACAGAAGATAAAATCAGTAGATTGTTCGGGAACATAATCGAGCTTGGTGCGCTCTCCCTGTAGAAAACCTTTGCCTCCCCAACCTCCTGAACCAATGGCAAATTTTGATTGCTCTACATTGTATAAAGGCCCTAAAGGATGGCATTTCTCTGGGCGTAACCAAACCCAAATACGTTCTTGGCGGTGGGTTCCAATCAGATTATTCACAATGTAATTAACGGAAGTCGAGAAACCAACTGCCATAGACACCAACAGCCCTACAAAGAAACTTCCTTCCCAGTTCTTCTGCCAAATATTAAATAAACCCAAGCCACCTAAGACTAAGCCATTAAAAGTCGTAATCCAGATCGGTGCCAATTCGGTCAATAAGAAGTACGTTATTATCCCTTCTAAAGCAATAAAAGCCATCCAAATATTTTCCTTGCGTACACTTCTTAACAACACCGTATTGCCTACAATTAAGATCACATTGATGAGCCACCAAGTATCGTCATACAACAAAGCCGCAATTGCTAAAGCAGCCGTTACAATACCTAAGATATACAGCCAGACATCCATTCCCGCGCGAAAAAGTAGGATAAAAAAGGAAAAGTAAACCAAGGTTGATCCTGCATCTCCTTGCAATAGAACCAAGGCCACAGGCATCAAAATAATAGCAAAAGCAATGATTTTAACCCGTAATTCTTGCATTCTCATATTAGGCATACTCAAAAAAGAAGCCAGCATCAAGCAAGTTGCAACCTTTCCAAACTCAGACGGCTGAAAACGGAAGCCGCCTATATTATACCAAGAGGTAGCCCCCTTGATCGCTGTCGTAAAGAGTACTCCAACTAGAAGCAACATAGTTATCCCATAAAAAACAGGGGCAAAGGTTTCATAAAAACGCGCTTCTATCAATTGAATAATACCAACAATGCCCGTTGCTAGTGTAATCCATAACAGTTGCTTGCCATAGTTCTTATTCAAATCATACAAGCTAGTAAAAGAAGCTTCGTCCAAATACCCTGCGGCAAAAATCATTGCCCAACCACTGATCACCAACGTTGCCCAAAGCAAAATTGTAATCCAATCATATCCTCCAATGTCTGAGTCTCTACTTTGACGCATGCTTTATTCTTCTTATTCTGATAAGGAAGTTGGTTGTAGTAAAAAAGGGCTGTCCTTTAAGGCGTTTGGCTACTGTAACTATTTGCTACCCGTTTAATCAAATCTGCTTTGAGCATTTGTTTCTCTAAGGATTGACGCTGTTTGCTATCAATACTACCCTTGATGTATTTTTCAATCATCAAACTAGAAATAGGCGCGGCATAGGTAGAGCCAAAACCTCCATTCTCTACAAAAACGGCAATCGCAATTTTAGGATTGTTACGAGGGGCAAAAGCGATAAATGTGGAGTGGTCTTTACCTTTACTGTTTTCCACAGTTCCAGTTTTACCACACATCACAATATCTGGAATGATAGAACGACGACCTGTTCCTGCTGTCACTACCCGAGCCATGCCATCTACGACAGGTTCAAAATGATTGGGATGGACTTTGGTATAATGCCGCTGCTTAAATTTATCTAAGATGCCTGTACTATCGCCTTGAAATTCTTTGGCAAAGTGTGGTGTATAATAATAACCTCTATTTGCAATAATCGCCGACATATTCGCCATTTGTAAAGGCGTAATCAACAATTCCCCTTGTCCAATACCTACTGAAACGGCAGTTGAAAATTTCCAAAGCCCTTTGCCATGTTTTTTATCATAATAAGCAGCAGTAGGAACATGCCCCGCTGCTTCATTGGGAATATCAACCCCCAATTTAGCTCCTAACCCCCAAGCATGTAAATGGTCAGCCAATTTATTCATTCCTTTTTCAGGATGATAAAAACCATACACATTCACCAACTCCCGAAACGTTTGGCAATAATATTTATTACAAGAATACTGAATGGCATTGCCTACATCATTAATCGCACCATGTCCATGACAGCCCACTCGCAACGTTCCATATAAAAAACCGCCACTACAAGCCATCCCACGTCCTGGTGTCAAAATTCCTTCTTCTAGGCCAATCGCAGACAAAACTGGTTTAAAAATAGATCCTGGAGGGTATTTCGCCATTAGCGCCCGATTAAACAAAGGAATTAAAGAATCCCGTTGTAAGGTTCTAAAAGCCTCTTGACGATTTCTATTAACCGCTAAGACAGAAGGATCGTAACTAGGGCTACTAATCATCGCCAAAATTTCCCCTGTTTCTGGTTCTATTGCTACAATAGCCCCTACTTTGTTTTTCATTAACTCTTCTCCATAGGCTTGTAATTCTAAATCTATAGAGGTTACTAAATCATAACCAGAAACGGCAGATTGATCCATGCTACCATTTTTATATTGCCCTTTCCGCTTTCCCCATTTGTCCTTCAAAACGTGTTCTACGCCTCGAATTCCACGCAATTGCGCTTCATAGGACAATTCTAAACCACTCGTACCAATGTATTCTCCTCGTTGGTATAAGCCTTCTGAGGCTTTGATTTGTTTGGGGCTTACCTCACTGATGTATCCCAACATATGGGCACCTACTTTGGCGGGGTACCCACGCACACTCTTACGTTGGCGTTCGA
The DNA here is from genome assembly GCA_050633105.1 of Aureispira sp. Lineage (GTDB taxonomy): Bacteria > Bacteroidota > Bacteroidia > Chitinophagales > Saprospiraceae > Aureispira. The sequence continues at coordinate 182,079 of JBOEFW010000016.1, forward strand.
AGCCTGGAAATTCGTATAAACGTTCTTCAATCGCGGCAAATTTATCTCCAGGGATTTGGGTGAGAAAATCAAAGGGTTTTCGTTGAGAATAACGACTGTCTCTAAAATCTTTATTCAGGTTTGCTTTGAAGGTGCTGTCTGTAATCCCTAGTAAATCACAAAAACTAGCCGTATCTATATTCGCTTTCCGAATTTGATTATAAGTGGCTTTGAGGTCGTACATCGCCAAATTATAAACCAATAATTCTCCGTGGCGATCCTTGAGTGCTCCTCTAGAAGGATAAAGCGTAACCGCTTCCCTATAACTGTGTTGTTGTTGGTAGGATTTGTCTAGTACTTGGATTTTAAAACACTGAAAAATCAATGCAAGCGCCGCCAATACAAACGTAGCTTGCAGTACTTTTTGTCTATCTTGATATAAATCTTGCATGGCAATTCTTACTTTTAAAGGCCATCAAAAAAACACAGCTCTTGTCAAAAAGGGTGTATTTGGGTAGTGGGTTATTCCTTGGGGTTAAAAATGTACTGATACAAGATCGTGACTAGTATAGAGAGTGTAAAAATCATGACCACACTTAACAACCACAACCAAGAAAACACTTGCAATTGCTCTAAGGTCACCACCCAAATAGTATGCAATAAAAACAGCGAAGCACTGTATTGTATAAACCAACGAATCCCTAAATTGTATCGACTAGGCGCTTTCCCTGGTTCGTACCCCCCTCTAGGTTCTAACACTGCTAAAATCAACGGGCGCAAAGCAGCCACAGCCACAGCCGCAGAAGCAAATTGCCCTGGAGTATTGTAGATCGCATCTACTAATAAACCATAAAAGAAGGCCAGTAGCATTGCTGCTCCATGAACCATTCCAACAGGTAACAACAGCACAAATAAGGGGTAGATATAAATATCTATCGCTACATAATCCACTCCTTTTAGAATGAATTGTAAGACCAACAACAAAATGAACCGCAAGGCATTCGTGCGTAAAATAGTACTATTCATGAGTAGTTGCTTCTTCTAATATTAGACGTTCTTCTTTGAGTAAATCAGAGACTACGTACACATACTGTACATTATTCATATCATTGAATAAAGATACTTTGATATCATAAAAATTAAGGCCAGGTGGGCGGGTAACACTGTCTACTTTTCCAATTAAGATGCCCTCAGGAAAAATTGTAGAATAACCACTTGTAACAATGGTATCTCCTTCGTGTACTTCGGCATGTTTAGGAACCGATTCCAAACGCAAATGCTGTGCATCCTCTCCATCCCAAACTAAAATCCCAAAGTTATTATTACGCAAAATCTTAGCACTAATTCTAGTATCTATATTTAATAAAGACATGACCACTCCAAAATTATTACTCACTTTTTGCACCACTCCAACAACCCCTGTTCCATTGCCATTCAAGACACCAGAGTTTGCCCTTACTCCTTGACGACGCCCCCTATTTATGGTCAGAAAATTATGTCTTCTGTGGATCGTGTTATTAACCACTTTTGCCTCAAAGTATTGATACTGTTGTTGCAAAGTTGTGTCTTTGATGGTATTGACTTGTACCAAGGAAGTAAACTTAGAACTAGGCAGTTTCATTAATAATTCGGCATTTGTACGAGCCAAACTATCGTTAACCGCAGAGAGATTCCAATAACGCGTGGCATTGCTACTCGTCTCATACAAATTGCCGATGAGGCCATTGGCAGAGCTGAGAAATGCTTTTTTTTCTGGGTTACTATTTCTACTAAAATAGAGGGTCAGTGCAATAATTTGCAGAATAAAAAAAGCAAAAACGCCATTGTATTTGAATAGAAATAACGCAATTCGCTGCATAAGGAAGACTAAAACTTCAGAATAAGCATGGCTTGGGAGCCAACTCTTCTGAGTGGTTAAAAAATTGCCGAACTTACTACCACCAGTGCAATAAATTCGGCAATTGAAAACAGTCTATGGTTGCTTATGGTAAAGCAATCTAAAAACTGTTACATATTTTTGTGTGTAATCAAGAACGAGTATTTCACGCGATTCTTGAGAGCAATACCTGTTCCACGAACAACCGCACGTAGTGGGTCTTCTGCAACATGAACGGGTAGTTTTGTTTTTTGAGCAATACGCTTGTCTAAGCCACGCAATAGGGCTCCTCCGCCAGTGAGGTATAAACCTGTTTGGTAAATATCCGCTGCCAACTCTGGTGGTGTATTTTCCAAGGCCTTCAAGATGGCATCTTCAATCTTAGAGATTGATTTATCCAAGCAATGACTAATTTCATTGTAAGAAACCATGATTTGCTTTGGGATACCTGTCATTAAATCACGACCATTTACAGCATAATCTTCTGGTGGCACTTCCAATTCGTGCAAGGCTGCCCCTACATTAATTTTGATCTGCTCAGAAGTACGTTCTCCAATCAAGAGATTGTGCTGACGGCGCATGTAATTCATAATATCTACCGTGAATTCATCTCCCGCAGTACGGATAGATTGGTCACAAACAATACCAGCTAAAGCAATAACAGCAATTTCTGTTGTTCCTCCTCCAATATCAATGATCATGTTCCCAATAGGCTCTGTAACATCCAAACCAATTCCTAAAGCAGCAGCCATTGGTTCATGGATTAAGTAGGTTTCACGCGAGCCTACATGTTCTGCAGAGTCAAATACTGCCCGTTTTTCTACTTCGGTAATACCTGAGGGGATACAAATAACCATGCACATATTGCGAAATAGTTTGCGGCGATCAGGAATCATATTAATGAGTCCTTCAATCATACGCTCAGCCGCTTCAAAATCTGCAATAACCCCATCTTTGAGCGGGCGAACCGTGCGAATCATTTGGTGCGTTTTTTCGTGCATCATCATTGCTTTGCGTCCGACGGCAATGACATCGTTGGTATTGCGGTTGACGGCCACTATAGAGGGCTCGTCCACAATAACTTTATCTTCGGAAGTGATAAGGGTATTGGCGGTACCCAAATCAATGGCGATTTCTTGTGTAAAAAAGCTAAAGAAGTTTTTCATTCTTATATAAGATCTTGAGTGTTTGCGACACTAGTTCCGTTTAGGTGCATTAAATCTAGCAGGGGGAAAAGGAAACTTGTGCTTTATAATTAATCGATTCTTTAAGGGGTTGAGGCTAAGTAGGTTGATGGTCACGTATTTTATAGGTATCTGTTGTGCGACAAATTTACCAATTAAAGTAAGCTTCCACAAAAAATAATCTACTAGTTTTTATTTCTATCCAATTTTTGTTTCAATAAAAAGCTAAAACTAAGGTTATCAACTGGTTTGCGTAATAAAATTCAACGTTTCTTGTACCAAAATTTGGCTGTGTGTTGGCAATTCCTTTCCATAAAAAGGATGCATTCCTCCAAAAACATGGTTGGCATTTTCAATAAGTACTTTTTGTGCTTGTTGTCCTTGCTGTTCTAAATAGTCAGCAGATTCGCTAGAAACCGCAGGATCAGCGGTCCCATGTAAGATCAAATGGGGCTTTTCCAATTGTGCCAATGTTTTCTCCACAGACAAACGTTCTTGATTGTTTTGAAAGTCTTCGTACAATTGATAGTAAAGAGGCATTTGTTGATGAGTTCGTCCATTGTAAACATACACCACCCCCTTTTCTTTCCATTCTTTCACATGGGCGGCATCATCTGCCCAGCGATAGTCTAAAGCATGCACGCCAGCCCAAGTCACCACCCGCCGCACAACGGGTTGTTCCAAAGCAGTAATTAAAGCAATTGGTCCACCTCTTGAATGTCCAATCAACGTAATATTATCTACTTCTAAAGCTGGTAAGTCGGTTCTTCCTCCTACTTCTGTTATTTCCTCAATAACTTGGTGAACATCCGCTAGTTCTTTGCTGTAGTTATTGTAACCAAAGGCTTCTAAATCTGCAAAGTCTAAAGGTTGTTCTGTAGTAGTTCCATTGTGTGAAAAATTCATAGCAACAAAGCAATATCCTTCTTCTACAAATGTAGCTGCGATAGCTGCCCAGTGCCCCCAATCTTTAAAACCTTTAAAGCCATGCAAAAAGAGCACAACTGGCTTTCTTTTTTTTGCCTCTTTCCAATAGAAATCTACGGCAATAGGGGAAGTGTGGGTGGGAGAAAAATAGACTTGACTGCTTTTTTTCATAGGACCGAATTAGTGGTAGTTGATGATTTATACACAAGATAGAAAAACCAGTCTTTTTTGGAACTTTTTTAGCACCTCTATAACTGTTTGCCTTATTAAGTGGTCGAAAATAACTGTAGGTGGTGTAGACCCATTTTTTGAACTATTTTTAACCTTACGTTCATAACATTTTATATTTTCAGTAAAAATTGAAAATTAGAAAAAAATAGCTTAGATTTGTATAAGAGGCTACGCCTTATTACACTTAGTTTTTACATTTTTTTGTGTCTTAACAGTTTGCTTTAACATTCTGTAGTTCAACGTTCTACTAGTTGTCTAAAACAAGCTTTACCTGATGGTTATTCCATGATAAAAACACTGTCCAATATACAGGCGCCTATTGACGCTGAAATTAAAGAATTCCACCGCCGTTTCAAAGAGTCTATGAAGAGTGAAGTGCCTTTGTTGCGCACTGTTACCAATTTTGTAGTCCGACGTAAAGGAAAGCAAATGCGCCCTATGTTTATCTTCTTAAGCGCCAAAGTTTGTGGAGAAGTCAATGATAAAACTTTTCATGCGGCCAACTTAGTAGAGCTTCTACATACAGCTTCTCTTATTCATGATGATGTAGTAGATGATTCTATGCAGCGCCGTGGCTTCTTCTCGCTCAATGCCCTTTGGGGAAATAAAATTTCTGTTTTAGTAGGAGATTATCTTCTTTCCAAGGGCTTGTTATTGTCCATTGAACACAAAGCTATTCATCTCCTAGAGATTGTCTCTACTGCGGTTCGGGAAATGAGTGAAGGAGAATTGTTACAAATTGAGAAAGCGCGTCGTCTTGATATCAAAGAATCCGTCTATTTTGATATTATCAAAAAGAAAACAGCGTCTTTAATTGCTTCTGCTTGTGCCTGTGGTGCTGCTTCCACAACAAATGATAAGGCAACAATTCAGAAGATGCATGATTTTGGAGAAAAGATTGGTATCGCTTTCCAAATTCGTGATGATTTATTTGACTTTGGGGATGGTGATCCTGGTAAACCACAAGGCAACGACATTCAAGAAAAGAAAATGACACTGCCGCTCATTCATGCGTTAAATAAGACGGACAAAGAAACACGTAGTTATATTATCAATATCGTCAAAAACGAGAACACTAATCCTAAAAAGATTAGAGAGGTCACTCAATTTGTCCTCAATAGTCCAGGTATTGATTATGCGCGTGATATGATGTACCAGTACCGCAAAGAGGCTTTTGAAATTTTACATGAGCTCCCCTACTCTACCGCCCGTGAATCGTTAGAAGATTTAGTCAATTATGTTACAGAACGCAAAAAGTAACACGTTGCCAATAACTGAGGGCTCTTGACCAGAAGATTTTTACTGAAATGAAATGGGGTTGTTCTTATCATATATTGGGGTAAGAACAACTCCATCACCTTCCCTTATTGTGCTATTTGATAGTATAGTTACCTCCTTTACATTAACCATAACCACTTTACTAATCCTTTCTATTGGCAATAGAAAGGAATCATTGACGCTATAGAATCAAACAAACGATTGGAAACCTATTTTTAATAATAGGCGCCACTCCCTATATCTCGCCTACAAGCCAACTCCACAACAGCTCTCTCAACACGAATTGTTTTAATTGTTGGATAAAGTTGCTTTTCTTTAAGCTTTCATTCAATATTGGGTTTACTTTCTCCAACAAAAAGGCATTTTTACTTCTTTTAAGCCATTTTATTCGCTACTTTTTGTTTCCTCTTTTTTGTTTTATCTTTTCTTTTTTTCAAAAAACAAGTACTTTTTTATTGATTTTTGGCTTTTTTTCAGAAAAAGAAACAGAAAAATTGCCTTTTTTGAAACTTATTGTTTTACTTTGACGTATAAGCTATATAGAAAGAAACAACTCCTAATATATTTTTGAAGGATGTTGTTTTTCATACAAGCATAAAACAATTCCAATAATCCATTGGGATTCAAAAAACAATAAGCATGGTAGAAAGAAAATTGCTTAATGAACGTTTCAAGATAGTTTTTGAAGCATTAGAAGAAAAAGGCGAAGTGGTCAAAAGCTCGCGCAAAAAAGGTATTTCTAATTTTGCAGAAAAAATTACAGGGAAAAAAGCCTACGGGCATATTATTAGAGCCTGCCTCAATGATGAGCGTTACATTACTTATCAACAAGCTCACTTGTTGGTGAAGTATTATCAAGTCAATCCACTCTACCTATTCGAAGGGCAAGGTGCTATCTTTGCAATAGCTGGCATAGAATCATTACCAACCAATGGTTCTCCCAAATCAGATACACCGACTCCAATCTTAAGTCCTTCTACCACGCTTCCAAAAACCAATATCGTTTATTCTAGCTTATCAGCCTTTGCTAGTAGTACTGTAGATGTAGGCATTCAGGAAAACTCTGAGCGCTTTTACATTCCAGGAATGCAAGGAGAACACATCGCTTTCTATATCAAAGGAGCCTCCATGAATCCTACCATTGCTGATGGGGATATGGTTATTTGTCGATCCATTGACACCAATGAGCGTATCATTGAGAATGAAATCTATGCGATTGTTACCAGTGTAGGAAATGTCATGGTGAAACGTATTCAGAAAATTCTAAATAAGAATAGACAATTGAAAGGTATCAAATGTATCTCTGACAACTATTTAGAACACGATCCTTTTACACTTGCTATCCACGAAGTGCGCAAACTACTTAAAGTAGAACGCAAACTAACGGATGTTGGCTTATAGCTTTCTGTAGAGTGCTACATCCTATTCCTCTGTAGGAAACAACAACCCTATCCATACTTCTTTATTTTATCACGGCGTTTATACCAACACGATATGAAAAATCTAGCCTTTTATATCCAGGGGAATTCTATGTCTCCTACTCTCTTTGATCGCGACATGGTTATTTGTAGCGAAGTTCAATCGTATGATGTTATTGAAGAGAATGAGCTTTATGCCATTGTTACGACCTCAGGAGCCGTTTTAGTCAAACGAGTACGCCAAGTACGCCGCAATGGCAACAGTCAAATTGTACAACTCAATTTGGTCGCCGACAACGAACCTGCTTCAGCTGCTTTTCGCATTCCAATGTCTTGCGTTCGTAGCTTGCTCAAAGTAGAACAAACTTTATCTGCTAGCGCTTAAGCCTAGCCACTAGTCCAATGAATATAAGAATGACACTATATTTTTAGACCTTGGTACCCACACTATTTACCCAACACATTTGTTCACCCTTCAAATTAGACCGCCTATAAGTTAGACTGAATTAAATTTGCTAAGTTCGAGAACATTATATTGCCCTTCCATCCGCAAATGGAAGGGCAATTTTGTGTTTAGGAAGAATAATATTTATTCTATCTTTAGAATGGAACAATATTTTAGCTGCATTTATCCAAATAAAAAAGTGGCCACCCTCCAAGAGGACAGCCACTGCATTTTACTTAACAAAAACCCTTATAAAAACATTTTATCTAGCCTTCACGACCAAATAACCTTTTTACTATTGTAGTCCCTTTATACGCCAACCAATACATAACGGGTATAACAACCAAAGTTAAGAAAGTGGCGAAAATTAACCCATAAACAATCGTCCAAGACATTGCGCCCCACATCACCGCATTGTCCCCACCAATAAAGATTTGTGGATCTAAATCGGTTAAGAACGTTGTGAAATTGAAGTTGAAACCAATGGCTAGAGGAATTAAACCTAATACCGTGGTTACGGCCGTCAATAAAACAGGGCGCAAACGCGTTTTCCCTCCTTCAATAATAGCTTGCCGAACAACATCTTCTGGCAAATTGGCCACTCCTAAAGCTTTCTTTTCTCGTTCTTGAATAAAAGAAATATAATCAATCAGTACAATGGCATTGTTGACAACAATCCCCGCTAAGGAAATGATTCCAATACCAGTCATCACGACCACTAAATCCATCCCTGTTGCCCAGTAACCTAGGAAAACTCCAATGGTACTAAATAGAATAGACAAGATGATAATAAAAGGCATCACCACAGAATTGAACTGTGTCACCAAGATCAAGAAGATGGCAAAAACCGCAATTAACAAGGCTTGAGACAAGAAAGCCATGTTCTCCGCCATTTCTTGCTGCTCTCCTGTAAAGACATAGTTGTAACCTTCTTCAAAATGTAGGTCCGCATAATCTTGCATTCCCGCTTCCAATTGTTCTACAATATCATTGGCATTATATCCTTCTAAGACATTGGAGTAAATGGTAATCGTACGTTTTTCATTCTTACGCTTGACCGCGCTATAAGTAGAACTAGGGCGCTTGCTTGCTACGGCCGAAATAGGCACTTGAACAATTTGTCCTCCTGCGTCCATATTTCTAAACGTCACCAACTGGTTCATCAAGGCCTCGTTATCATTTCTGTATTCATCGTTGTACCGCAAAATAATAGGATACTCATCTTCTCCATCCTTGTATTTGCTGACTTCTCGACCATACAAAGCTGTATTGAGTGCTTGAGCGATGTCCAACGTAGATAAGCCATAGCGTCTAGACGCTTCTCGATCTACTTCAATAATATCTTGCTGTACTTTTGAAGAGATGTTCATATTCAATTCCTCTACACCAGCTACTTGCATGTTTTTTAGGTATTCTAAAGCGCCTTCTGCAACAATCGCTAACTCGCGCATCGTTTTGTCGTCTCCAGAAATCTCTAAATTAATTGGCTTTCCTGTTGGAGGGCCATCTTGATTTCTATCCACGACCAAAGAAACGCCAGCATATCCTTGCAAAGCATTACGGATGGAATCCATCGCGTCATAAGTGGATAAACCTTTTCGCTTATCAGACGAAACAAAAGCGACTGTAATACGCGCTTTGTTAGGCGTTGCTCCAGGTTCTGGTGGCTGAGAAGGATCTGACGTATTCTCTCCGATTTGAGACAAAACCGCATCTACAATATCCGCATCCTTAAAGGTGGTAATAGATTTCTCTACTTTTCCTTCTAACTCTTCCATGATAGCATTTGTACTCTGAATATCACTACCAATAGGCAATTCTACAAACGCATTAATGTACAAAGGATCTGTTTTTGGAAAGAAAACCACATTAGGAGCGCTGCCTCCAAATAAAGCAATCGAGGCAAAGAGCAAGAAAATCACCCCTGCAAAGGTTAGAATAGGCATGATTCCTTTTAGAATAAAGCGAATAAACGCATCATAACCACGCTCCAACATTGGCAATACCTTTGTTTGAAACAAAACGGTTCCTGGACGCAATACAAAATAATTAAGCAAGCTAAGGATAGCAGTCATTGCCAAAGCATTTCTCAACCAAAATACTTCTGAGGAATGGGCCAATACAGCAAAAACAACCATTCCAACAACACCCAAAATATTATTGCGTAAAAAGCGTTTTTCATCTGGACGGACCAATTCCTCTTTTTCAACTTTCATCAAAACCGAGGTAAATACAGGTGTTAAAACCAATGCAACAAACAAAGAAGAGGTTAGAACAATAATCAATGTCAAGGGCAAATACCCCATAAATTCTCCCATGATTCCTGGCCAAAACATCAATGGAACAAACGCCGCCAAAGTTGTTGCGGTTGAGGCAATAATTGGCATAGCAACCTCCCCTGCTGCTTTCTTCGAGGCATCCAACGGATGATACCCTTCCTGCATATACCGATAGACATTCTCCACTACTACAATCGAGTTATCCACCAGCATTCCCAGTGCTAGAATCAAAGAGAATAATACAATCACATTCAACGTAATGCCCATTAAGTTAAGAATGAGAATTCCCATCAACATTGATAATGGAATCGCCAAACCTACAAACAAAGCATTTCTCAAACCCAAGAAGAACAACAAAACCAAGACTACTAGGATTACTCCCGAAATAATACTGTTCTGTAGATTACTTACTTGATCTCTGGTATTAATAGATTGATCGTTAAACAAGGTCACACTCAAATCATCAGGAAAACGAGTTGCTTCCGCCTTCTCTACGATTTCCTTGATTTTATCAGAAGCCGACAACAAGTTTTCTCCTGCGCGCTTGATAACATCCAACGAAACAACAGGCAAACGATCGGAACGGGCAATACTGGTCGGCTTAGCAACGCCTTCTACCACTTTTGCAACGTCCTTGATGAATACAGGGTTCTGGAATTCACTTTTAATAATAATGTTCTCAATTTCCTTCACCGACTTAAACTCTCCTACGACTCGAACCGAGCGATTAAAGCCATTAAAATTACGCTCTCCTGCCGACATGGTAATATTCTCCATGGCAATGGCATTCGCAATATCATTAAAACTAATTTTCTTGGATTGCATTTGCTTCCAATCCACATCAATTTGGATTTCCTTCTCTGCTACTCCTTTCAATTTCACTTCTGAAATCTCGGGTAGTTTTTCGATTTCGGTTTGCAAATACTCCCCAAAACTGCGCAAATTATCATTGGAATAACGTCCTGATAAATTCACGGTCATAATAGGAAACTCTGAAAAGTTAATTTCAAATACATTGGGTCCAGCAGTAAGGTCCTTAGGAAAATCTTTATCTCCTTTGGCTTTATCTACAGCATCTTTGACTTCTTGCAAAGCCTTGTCTACCGTAACACTGGTATTGAATTCTACAATAATGTTAGAAAAATCAGCAATAGAGTTTCCATCTATTTTCTTGATGCCTGTAATAGACGCCAATTCTTTTTCTAAAGGAATCGTAACCAAACTCTCCATATCCTCCGCCGAGTTCCCAGCATAAGTTGTCGCTACATAAATTGTTGGAATGACAATTTCTGGGAATTGTTCCTTGGGCATCGTATCATACGATTGAATGCCAAAAAACAAAACCATAAGCGTCAACAAAAAGATACTGGTGGCATTGTCTACCGCAAGGGAGGTGGCCCTAAAATTCCTGTATAATTTCTTATCGTTGTTATTACTCATTGTTTGACTATTTTAAACTAATGTGTCCTGCCTCTAGGCATTTCAAAACTATTCAGGAGGATTTATTGGGGGACTACTTTGACCAAATCACCCGCGGTTACTTGACGGGCACCTTTCATCAACAAAACATCTTCTTTGGCTAATCCTGAAGCAACTACCGTTTCATTATTAAAACTTTTACCTGTTTCAATAACTTTCTTAACAGCCTTTCCATTTTCTAACGCCATGACATAATCCGCTCCACTAACATCTTGCATAATCAATTGATCTGCAACTACCACAGCATCTTTAGCGGCATAGTCGTTGACTAAAACCGTCGCTAATAAATTGGGCTTTAACACGCCATTGTTCTTTACAGAAGCTTCAATTTCAAAGGTGCGGTTGGCAGCATTAATGGTGCGGCCAATTGTTTTGATACGTCCTTTCTGCTCCATCTCCAAGGCAGGGAATTTGATCGTTACCGCTTCTCCCTTTTTGACTTGACCTAAGTAGATTTCAGGAATAGCTGCTACTACTTTCAAGTCTCTGGTATTAAGAATAGTAATAACAGGCGCTCCTGGGCCAGCCATTTCTCCTTCTCTAACCATCACGGCATCTACATAACCACTAATAGGGGCATAGATCGTAGATTTAGACAATTCATATTCCATGCTTTCCTTGTTCTTCAACAGGGATTCTACTTGGCTTTTTGCTTGTAGGTACTGTACTTCAGAACCAATTTTTTGCTTCCATAAGTTTTCTTGACGCTTATAAATATCTTGTGCCAAACTCAAAGATTCATCCAACTGAGCAATGCTTTTTTTAATGCTCTCTAAGTTTACTTTACCAACCAATGCCCCCTTGCTGATATAGTCCCCTTCCTTAACACGTAAGGAAACCAAACGGCCACCTGTTTCGCTACTCGCATAAGCAGGATCTTGTGAGGGCACAACATTCGCTTGTACCTCTACATAATGATTAAAGTCTTTAACCGTCACAGGGGAAGTCGTTACCAAAACAACTTTCTCCTTTGGTGGATTGGGGTCCAACTTTACGGCTAATATTTCTAATTTTTTTATTTCCGCTTTGATTGTTTTTAATTCTTGACGCTTGGCTTTAAGCGCTGTACGTGCTTCTGCCAATGTTTCGGGGTCTTTGGCTTGTTCTTCGCCACCACAGGCTACTACCAATAAAAGGAAGGAAGTAAGCCCTAAAAAATATAGTACGTTTTTCATTATTTTATTATAATATGGTCGTAAAACTAGTGTTATTATTATTTACCTAAGGCTTTGTCTAAAGCTGCTTTTGCTAATACCAAATCATACAAAGCATTGAGTCGGTTTGCTTGCGTTCTGTACAATTCTTGTTCGGCCTGTGTCATCTCCAAACTAGATCCTACGCCTTCTCGATACTTAATACGTGTTGTTTCTAAAATGCGTTCTGCTAAGGCTAAATTCTCATCTTGATTTTCCAAACGCTCTTTGGCATTCTGATAATTCGCACGAGCATTCAACACTTCTAGTTGAATTCCTCGCTCCAAATCATTCAATTGCAATTGGAATTTGGCAACATCAATTCTAGCGCGCTTGATTTTAGCCGCTTTGTCCAAGCCATCAAAAATTGGTACATTCAAAGTAGCGCCAACAATGGTCGTAGGAAAAAACCCAGGCTCATCATTATCAAACAAATCATTGCGTTGTAACTGTTGCTGGTGCGTAAAGAAGGCCGTAATGTTAGGCAAGTAGCCCATGTGAAAACGCTTAATGTTTAGCTCATTGAGGGCAATGGTCCTTTTAAGAATATCTGTTTCGATCCGACGATCATATTGTATGTCACCTTCCAAGTCTGTTGTTTCTACAATAGCAATGACATCTTCTAAGCGTTCTGTTAATACAATACTATCATCTAAAGGATAATTCATCTGAAACTTGAGCACATTTTTAGCCAATTGCATTTGACGCTCCAAGGTTTCTAATTGTACAGTTAGATTGGAAATAGAAAGATCTAAACGATCTACATCCAAGCGCTCTACCATACCATTCTCATAAAAAGCGTTGGTCTCATATCGAATCTTCTTCAAATTCTCAATATTAAGGAGCAAAACATCCTTGTTCTCTTCTACCAATAAGGCCTGCAAATAGGCTTGTACAACATTGTATTTAATATCATATTTGGTCAAATCTGCCTGGCGCTTGGTCATATCCAACAAACCTTTAGAAGCTTTGAGTCCTACAAAATAAGAACCATCTAACACCAAGGTACTTACAGTAATCGAGGGGGTCAAATTGTGCCGAGTGCCAAATTGTACTTCTGAAAAACCTGGCTCTGGTGGAGGAGCACCAGGGATCGCAAAGGCATCATTTGGTAATAATTGTGTAGGGATGTCAATGTAATAGTTGTAATCTACTTTTGCATTGACTTTAGGAATACCAATCGCTGTGTATTCCTGCACATCTGCTTTTGCGCGCGCAATGTCCAATTGCCCATCGCGAATGCTGTTACTTTTGGTCTGCGCATAACCAATGGCCTCCGTGAGCGAAAATTGCTCAACGTTTTGTGCTTGCATGCCAAATGCTAAAAATAGCGCGGCCAATAAAATGCTTGTTGTTTTCATATGTAAGAATGTCGTGGGTTCGACTATTAACTAATTTATAATGGTGCTTATTAGTGTGTTCTAATGAATGTCATTCATGGGATCAATATGATCGCCTAGTTCTTGTAATAATCTGCGGCCTTTGTCAGAAACAATGGCATTAATGTGATATTTTGTAAATTCTCCATGACGAACGGATAAGGGGAACTGGTCCAAAGGAAAAAAGTCAACGTCTGATAAAATTAGCATCAAACTTACATGAATACGCGCGATCAATTCTATATTAAAATCAGTGCGATACAGACCTTCATCGACTCCTTCTTGTAAATTATTTATTACCATTTGCAACATTTCCTTGCGATGAAAATTGTCTAGCAGTTCCCATACGGGACGATGGTATTTTTTGAGGTCAAATAAAAGCGAAGGATTCATGTCGTTCATATCCGTTTGAGCATAGACATTTATCTTAAGTAATGCTTCCAAAGCATTCTCAGAACTCTCTACAATAGAGTAACACTCCTTTTTATCTTCTTGTATATGGCGTTGTACAATCTGTTGTACTAAATCACGCTTATTCTCTACATGCACATACAGTGTTTTTTTAGACATTCCCAAGTCACGAGCAATATCTGCCATAGTAACACTCCGCACACCATACTTGTGAAAGAGCCCCTCAGCCGCGTTCAATATTTTTGTCAGTTCATCCAAATCTAAGCTGCTTGTTATTCTAGTTATTGCAATTATGTTTCTTTCTCAAAGAGGAAACTAAAAATACATTTATAGTTTCTACGGTTTCCAGTTGGGTAAAATTTTTTAGCACCACAAAGATAACTACAAAACATAGGAAACCCAAAATTATTCTAAAGTTTCCACAGTTTTTTTAGTTTCTTTTGATTTCCTTAACAAAATGCCACTTGAAATGAAAATTTCAACAGTTTGGCCTAAAATTTTCTTTGATTTACTTATTTTTAAGAAACAACAAAGGAGTTGCCTATCCTAACACTATAACTTAGTGACTCTTTTACTTCTATATCACCAGCCATTTTGACTATGAAATATACTCTTCTTATTTACTGGTTTTTAGGTTTATGCCTCCTTTCTTCTTGCTCCTCTTGTGGCGAGAACAGCGCTACAGGTAGCGCAGACTCTTCTATTACAGCTGGTAATGGATTAGAAGGAATAGCAGATGAATTATATGGCACAGCAGAGGAGCGCCTCCAAGCCAACATTAATCAAATGATTGATGAACAAGTAGAAGTTTCTAATGCCATTCATTCTAAACGCGTTCAAGCGATGATTGCAGGCTTTGAATTGGGCATGTCGCGCAGTCAAGTCAAAAAGCATTTCCTGAGCATGAAACAGAAAAAACACTTAGTCCGTGTGCGCAAACGCAGCAAAGGATCTAAAAAAGTGTATGAATACGTTTATCCTCTGCCCTTGGAAAGTGGCCGCGCCAATACTCAATTCAATTTTGACCACCAACGAGGGGGCGGTGTTTACAAATTAGTTTGTGAGCCACGCAAACCACGCCGCCAAAGCAAGTCGGATTTCCTAGAAGAAATACACACCTTGCTCAACGAATGGTATGGCCCTCACAATTTCCAATTACCCAACCAACATGGTTGCGCGCGTTACATTTGGATTGCAGGCAATCGCCATTTGGATTTATATGCGACTGCTAAAGATGTACAATTTATGTACACAGATCTCAAAACAGAGATTCCACCCAATATTGATGGTGGTGGAGAGGAGCGCCCAACTAGTGAAGAACTGTTGTAATTCGTTTCTTCTGAAGGGCTAATAAAACTGCTTCTAAAACACTATTATCACCAAATAACAAAACCATCATGAGCCACTCTATAAGCAGAGCTTACGCCATGCCCTTTAACAATTTCAATTTTGATCCTTCTGCCAACATGCTGTATTTTCTTAAGCGGGATGTAGATCAAAAAGGAAAAAAAGCCTTTCTAAAGAAGGAAGAAAAAGAGGAACACTACAATAATTTAATACTTTGGGATATTGATACCCAGAAGAAGCATTTTCTATTTGAGCAGGACATTGCTTTAACACATCGTATTCTTGGTTTTTATTTTGAATGTTATTACAACGAAGAGGAATGTTCTATCGTCTTTAACAGAGAGATAGCTAAGATTAATTTAGAAAAACTGCCACAACGTGCACTGAAAGATCTTTTATTAATAGAAACCGTTCATTTAGAAACGAAAGCAACCTATCTCTGATATGCCAACAAGAAAGGTCAATACTTAACAAAGGTGGCGCAGTGCTCTAAAAACACAGAATGGCACTTGGATATTGGTAATGGGGTATTGCGTCTTATCACCCCCACCTATCGAGATGTCAGTATTCAGGAAATTCCTTGGCAATTGCCTAACTAAAACGCTTTACAAATGTCAACAACTCATCAAATTGCGCTACACTGTGAACAAGTTTTTTTTGGAGGCAACTGGACTGCGTCTAACCTTCAAGAACATTTAGCGGATGTGACCTGGGAAGAAGCATTGACGTCTGTCTATGATTTTAATACCATTGCGACTCTTACTTACCACATCTATTATTACATCAAGGTGGCTTTACCTGTTTTTAATGGGGAAGCCTTGGATGCACATGATAAATTTAGTTTTGATCATCCTCCAATTACCTCTTCAGAGGATTGGGAGCGTTTTAAAGCTGAAATTTGGCGAGATACCAAAGCCTTTGTAGAAGGTGTTCGCGCTTTGCCTGATCATCTATTACCGCAAGATTTTTCCAACAAAAAGTATGGTTCTTATTATAGGAATCTTCTTGGGACAGTCGAGCATAGCCATTATCATTTAGGACAATTGGTCTTAATCAAAAAAATTATTCGCCAACTTTAATAACTGATTTGTTGGCACAATTTTGTTTATAAGAATTTTCATAAGTTTTTTTTAAGTACGTTTAGAGAGGAGTCTTCAACAATCAAAAGGGCAAGGACAACTGTTTAAATCCTACCATAATCATTTGGCTAAAGGGTTGAAAATCTAATTGATAGAATAGAGAGTAACAGCGTCTCTAACAATCCTCTTTCATCGCTATAGGGCTATTCTAAAAAATCTTACTATCTTGCGACGTATTCACAAGCAATCTATTTTATAACAACTGTTTACCTCTAAATTACAAGGTGTTGAGATATGAAGGTAAAGATCATTAACCATTCTAATAATCCCCTCCCCCATTACGCTACTACTGGTAGCGCTGGTATGGATTTGCGGGCCCATCTAACCGATGCTGTAATTTTACAACCGTTAGAACGATGTGTTATTCCAACAGGTTTATCCATAGAATTACCCCAAGGTTATGAAGCACAAGTACGCCCTAGAAGTGGTTTAGCACTCAAAAAAGGTCTATCTATTCCCAATGCTCCAGGTACTATTGATAGCGATTATCGTGGAAAAATTGGTGTTATTGTGATTAACTTATCCAATGTTGCTGTGACGATTGAACCAGCAGAACGCATTGCCCAATTGGTTATTGCCAAGCATGAAACCATTGAATGGCAACCTGTTGAAGAATTATCAGACTCGACCCGTGGCACTGGTGGCTATGGTAGTACAGGTCTTACTTAAACAATACATTTAGCTCCCCACAAGCACATAGCAAAAGTATAAAATGACTCTTTGCTCCTTCCTTTAAAAAACGATGATTATTTAGGGTATAAACAACATCCGTTGTTAAAAATGACTCTATTTAATCCTCTCACTAATTATCAACGATACATCTATGAAAATTATTATACCTATGGCTGGCCGTGGTACGCGCCTGCGCCCACATACACTCACTGTCCCTAAACCACTAGTTGAAATTGCAGGAAAATCCATTGTACAACGCTTAGTCGAAGACTTGGCGGCGACATATGGGCAGGCGATTGAAGAAATCGCGTTTATCACAGGTGATTTTGGAGAACAAGTAGAAGCAGAATTAGTCACTTTGGCTGAAAGTTTAGGAGCAAAAGGGTACATTCATCACCAACAAGAAAAATTAGGAACAGCCCACGCCATTATGTGCGCAAAAGAGCATCTACAAGGTCAGGTAATTGTTGCTTTTGCTGATACGCTTTTCAAATCTGACTTTGTTTTGGATACCGAACAAGAAAGTGTCTTGTGGGTACAACAAATTGAAGATCCTTCTGCTTATGGGGTGGTTACTTTAGATGACGCTGGATTTGCAACAGGTTTCGTAGAAAAGCCTTCTACGTATGTGTCTGACTTAGCCATTATTGGTATTTATTACTTCAAACATGCAGAAAACTTGCGGGATGAGTTGCAATACCTCTTGGACAATGATTTGCGCTACAAAGGAGAATACCAAATTACAGATGCCCTAGAAAACATGCGCAAAAAAGGTGTTAAATTCCGTACACAAGCTATTCAGGAATGGTTGGATTGTGGTAATAAGAATGCGGTTGTTTATGCGACAGAGCGCGTTTTAGAAATAAAAGAAGATGCAGCCACAACGGCTTCTACCGTAAAAACAGAAAACTCAACGATCATTCCACCTTGTTTTATTGATACAGATGTTGTGATTAAGAATTCTGTCATCGGCCCTTATGTGTCGATTGGTAGAAATACAGTGATTGAAAATTCTATCATTTGCAAAAGCATCATTCAAGATCATGCAATCGTTAATAATGTAGTGACTCAAAACTCTATGTTAGGCTCTCATACAGAGTATATCGCCAAACAATCAGAGCTAAGTTTGAGTGACTTTTCTAAATTTAGACAATAATCTATTCCTTTTTCTGCTTTTTTTATGAACTGAATCTAGTATAATGCCTTATTTAAAGAGGCAAACAATAACAGTAGATTAACGAATCTGTGTATTTTTTGGATAAGATTTTGTATATTATAAGTAGACTTTATGACCAATAGGGTTGTCTAGAAAAGACTAAAGCGAGCGCTAAATACGCTCGCTCTACTTCTTTTCTATTACAATTGTATTTAGAATAAAGCTATTGTCCACCCCTTTGACGATCGCGTATCTTAAACCTCCCAATTCCCTATTGTCATAATGGGTTCCGATTTTTTATGGAATATACTCTGGGGTTGGTGATTGTTTTTATAAATTAAATGATATATGTGCAAAAGGCTCCCTAGTATATGGACAAGTCTACTATTAAGTAGCATGTTGGCAATGACTTCTATTGTCTTTGCCCAAGACAAAAAACGTCCTAAAGAAAGTACCATTCTCTTAGAAAAAATATTCATAGAAGCCAATAGAGAAAAGCTTTTAGGGAATATAGAAGAAGCCATTCAACGGTATTGGGAAGTCCTACAAAAAGACAATACCAATGCTGCCTCTAACTATGAACTAGCACGCTTGTATCAAAAACAAGAAGATTGGAGCAAGGCTTCTTTGCGGGCAGCAAGAGCTGTAGAATTACAACCTAAAGATTTAATTTACAATAAATTATATGCAAAACTTTTAGAGCGAGAAGGCAACTACAAAAAAGCCGCAGAGCTTTATGCTAATCTTAGCAATGCTTATCCTGCTAAAAAAGAATTGTATACTGAATGGGCCTATTACCTCACCAAATCTGGTAAGGCCGATCAAGCGATTAAAGTCTATAATTCGCTGGAAAAACGCGTTGGGATTCGAGAGGGGACCTCCATGCGCAAGTACAAGTTGTACATGAAAATGGGCAAGGACAAAAAGGCCAGTCAAGAAATTGAACAACTAATAGAGGCCTATCCTAAAGAGCCTGAATACATTATTCGATTGGCTAATTTTTATGCTTCAATGGGTGACTTAGACCGTTCTAAGTCTCTTTACAAACAAGCCTTAACACTTGACCCTAATAATCCTACTGCCAATATGGCGATGGTAGAGTTCTTTCTACAAAGTGGGGATACCACTCGCTATCTCAATGCCTTGATCAATACGTTTGACAACCCCAATCAAGAATTATTAACAAAGGTAGAAACCCTTAAACGATTAGTAACAGGCTGGGAACAGAAAAAAATCAGTGCGCAACACACCCCCAATATTATCATCTTAAGTGAAAAACTAGCCGTCATTCATCCCAACAGCAGTATGGCAAATGCTTTGCGTGGTGATGTCCTCTATAAAATGGGGGCCTACACAGAAGCAGCACTAGCGTATGAAAAAGCTTTGCTTTTTACAATTAACGACCTTAATATTTGGCAGCAGCTCTTAGAGAGTCTACACAAAAGTGATCAACAAAAAAAGCTACAGAAATATGCCCAGCGGTTAATCGATGTCTACCCAAGTCAAGCCATTAGTTATTATTATAATGGCATCGCTAACTATCAAAAGAAAGCACTCCCCAAAGCAATTATCGATCTCAAAGAAGCTCTAGTAATTGATGCAACCAACATGGAATTAGAAGGCAATGTATTGCGCTATTTGGCTAAAATTTATGAAGCGCAAAATGACATTCCTGCTGCAGAGAAGGCCTTTAATGAAGCAATTTTAATGGATCCAAAGAATTTGGACATCATTCACGATTATGCTTACAGCCTTATTCGACGCAATACTGCATTACCCAAAGCGGCTACTTTGTTAGAAGGAATCACCAACAAAGCGCCTAAAGTTCATCAGTACACCAATACACAAGCTTGGTTGTATTACAAACAAGGAAATTATAAAGTTGCCAAAGAGCTACTGGATAAAAACTTAAAGGAAATTGAAAAACAACCTACTCTACTAGAACGCTATGGGGATGTTTTATTTAAACTAGGTCAAACAGATGCTGCTGTACAATATTGGCAAAAAGCGTTAGACAATGGCTCTGAAGCGCCTCAATTGCCTCAAAAGATTTCAACTCGTCAGTTATATGAATAGGCTATTTTGGGGGTTACTATGTGTAAGTTTATGCACTTTCATTTCATGTAAAGCTACTGTTGTAACCGACAGCACCGCTCAACCCACTAAAAAAACAGCTAAATTTCTCCTACGCCAACTCACACAGCAAATGTTATCCTATGAATGGTTTGGTTGCCGTGCAAAGATTAAAGTAGACAGCGAGCAACAAGATGTTGTTTTTACAGCCGCTTTGCGTATGCAAAAGGACAGTATCATTTGGGTTCGTATCAAAAAAATGAGTGTAGAAGGTGCCCGCATCAAAATTACACCACAAAGTATTGAAATTCTCAATCGTCAAGAAAGCCAATACATCAAACGCCCTTTCTCCTTTATCAAAGAAGAATACGGCTTGGACATTACCTTTGCTCAATTGCAAGAAGTATTATTGGGCAATCCCATTTTATACAAAAAACGTCCCCTACTCAGTGGAGTCGAAGGAAAACGCTTAGTCTTAAAAACACCTCCTAATCAAAAAGAAGTACTAAAACTCTTTCTGCGCGCCAATGATTTCTTATTGGATGAATGGCGCGGTTCAGTAGAAGGCAGTAGTTTAAGCATCAATTACAGTGCTTATGAACTATTAGAAAAGCAGCAAATTGCTACTAAAAAGGTTGTACATATTGATAGTGAAGAAGTAGGGATTGTTGACATCAACTTCAGTTTTTCTGGAATGGTTTTAAATGAAATTCAAAAGGTCGGTTTTACCGTTCCTTCTTCTTATGAACATTTATAATTACGTTGACTAGATTCCTACGATTCCATTTCTACTCTTCCCTCTTTTGTTTCTAAAACACGACCAAAATCAATCCTAAATATAATAAATCCTATTATAGAGGGCTTTATAAGGAACAGAAGGAGCGATTACAGCCCCGACATAGACGCTTATAAAATAGCTCTTAGCGTTTATAAATTAAGTTGTTGTTTTTAAGAATGCCAAATTACCTTTGTAAGGCATACGATTCCAATTACAGTAACTTATGCCCCATGAAACACATAAGAACATAGCTTGTGGTTTTTATTAGCCAAGTGGTAGTATTTTTGTTGATCTCTGGAATGAATATTTCAATCTATATAAAGTCTATTGGGAAGAAACCATAGAAGCCATGATTATTCAACAAGGAGATAAGAAATGGAGATTTGAAGACTATCCTTTCCTCCTTCCAATCTCCTTTCAAGAAGAATAAGCACAGCGTTAAGTTCTTACTAGTGCCAATGCTCCAACAAAGCCATCAAATCAGGTTCTTGGAAGACGATTCCCAATGCTTCTTTTATTTTTTGATTACTAATCAACTTATAAGTAACAGAAGTATCCTCCAAGACGCTTGGTATGGGCAAACCAATAGAGGCCGCTGCTTTAGGGTAAAAATCCTTCTTCAAAGGGTGGCTATCAGCACAAGCATTCACAATCTCTCCCCAATAATTTTGCGCCAAAATCTGATGAATACACTCCAAACAGTCAACTCGGTGCAGTAAATTTACAGGTGCTGCTCCTTGTTTCACTGCTCCTGACCGTTGAAAGAAGCGACCTGGGTGACGCGCTCCTCCAATCAATCCTGCAAAGCGCAGAATGGTTGTTTCAAAACCCTCCATTTGCTGAAAAGCCTGTTCACTCTTATATAAAATATGTTCCTTGTTTTCTATGCCTTCCTCCTCTGTCACCACTCGATTCACATTAGGATAAACCGAGGTAGAACTTACCATCAAAACTTGCTGAATGGGAGCAGCAGCAATCAACGGCAATAAAGCCGCAAATTGCTCTTGTCGTGGTTGAGACCGATCTGGAGTTATATTAATAATCAGAATCTCTGCTTGGGCAAAGGAAGCCCAATTGCCCGTCACAGCATTCGCCTGCACTCCTATTTGAAAGACATTTGCATGTTGTTGTTTTAGCGCCTCATAACGCGCTGTAGAAGCAGTAGAAAGCTTTGTAGTATAGCCTCTTTCCTCTAAATAACTAGCAAGGGAAGCGCCAAGCCATCCAGCGCCTAAAATACTAACTCGTGGTTGGATCATAACTAAGATTCAGAGGTTTTAGCTGCTTTTGCAGCCGCCTTTTCTGCTTTTTTAGCTTCATACTCTAAGGCGCGCCCTAGAAAAACAACTAATTTCTTATCCAACTGTACCACAGCCTTACCTGCACGAGAGGAATTAATATCATTGACCCAAGATTCTCGAATCGCTACATAATAGGGGAAAGGCTCCTCCAATTTTTCTTCTAACCGTTGTAGGCGTAAAATATCATAAGGAAAGTCAGCTCCTCTGTCCTTAAAACTAGCTATAAAAACATGTTGCTCCCCCAGTTTAATACTAGGATCAGTTACTCCTTTTGCATTCAAAAAGATCCCTTCTCGAACACCACTTGCCAATGCTTTACTACTGGTATCGTACATCACATAGACAGGACAAAATTTAAAATTCTTTGTAAAGCTGCTCTTCAAACTTTCGTTAAACGCATCGCGGCGTTCTATGGTCGCATCAAAGATCGCTTGATGTCGTTTGCGTTGACCCGCTGTTAGATTGGGATTGTTCAATGTTCGCTCCATAATCGAGAGCTTTCTATGGTTCGTTCGGAGACGTAGAACAATAGCGCCATTATTTTTTAACTCTTGAACAGAACGGGACGCAAAATCTTGGCGATCTTTCAATAATGGGATATCATCTCGCTGTGCCCAAAGAGCCGTTTGCCAACAACATAACAATAACAGACCTAACATTTTATAGCGCATAGTTGTCTCTATTTTAAGGAGGAATATAGGGAAGCTGTCTCAACAGCTTCCTTGTATAAAAAATTATCAAAAACTAATCCAAGTTTATTCCGTTAAGATAGAGAAAGTTTACCTAGACTCCACCTATTAGTAGTTAGGGTTATTCCACATTTTTTTTATCTTAGCTTTCTTTAAGAAGACAGGTTACCTCCTGTATCGTTCATTTTTTATTACTCGGCAAGCCTTTTTCATCATTCTTTATAAGAACAGAAGGCTTCTACTATTGTTTTAAGCATCATGCAAACGTCTGCTGACATTCAGGCTCTACAAGAGCAAATTGCGTTAGAGAGTCAAACTATAGAACGCTTATTGGCGGAGACCAATAAGGTTATTATTGGTCAACAATATATGTTAGAGCGCCTTATGATTGGGCTACTAGCCAAAGGACACATCCTCTTAGAAGGTTTACCAGGGCTAGCCAAAACATTGGCCATTAATACACTATCTAAAGCCATTCAAGCTGCTTTTCAGCGCATTCAGTTTACGCCTGATCTTTTGCCTGCGGATATAGTAGGAACAATGATTTATAACCAAGCCGCCAATGATTTTACGGTTCGTAAAGGGCCGATCTTTGCCAATTTCATTTTGGCGGATGAGATTAACCGTGCACCAGCCAAGGTACAATCGGCTCTTTTGGAGGCGATGCAAGAGCGTCAAGTAACCATAGGGCAAACGACCTATCCTTTACAAGAACCTTTCTTAGTATTGGCTACCCAAAACCCTATTGAGCAAGAAGGCACCTATCCGTTGCCAGAAGCTCAAACCGATCGTTTTATGCTAAAAGCTTCCATCACTTATCCCAACAAAGAGGATGAGTTGGCGATCATGCGTATGAACATGGCAGGTGCCTTTGCGGAAATAAAACCTGTAGCCACTACTGCTGATATTTTACAAGCTCGGGAAACCGTTCGTAAAGTACACATGGCTGAAAGTATTGAGCAATATATTTTGGATATTGTTTTTGCGACTAGAGAACCTGCCACACATGGCTTAGGTGATTTAGCCCCTTTGTTATCTTTTGGTGGTTCCCCAAGAGCCAGTATCAATATGGCCTTAGCCGCAAAAGCACATGCTTACTTACACAAACGTGCCTTTGTTATTCCGGAAGATATTCGGGCAATTGCGGAAGATGTTCTACGACACAGAATCGGCTTGACTTATGAAGCACAAGCAGAGAATATCTCTACAGAAAACATCATTGAAAAAATTCTAAATACAGTTGTTATCCCTTAAGTTGCCTTATGAGAGAATTGTTTGTACTCAAAAATGGCAATACTACTCTTGTTAGAGAAGCTACTGCTCAAGACGCCTTGGATTTAAATGCTCTGGTAAGCCACATTTATAGCACGGCCAATACCGTTTTAACTTCCTTAGAGGAATTTAAGAGCATGGATTCTCTCAACAGTCAATTACAACGCATTCTCCATTACCAACAGGCGCTAGGCCATTTATTGTTAGTAGCTGAAATTGATGGACAAATTGTAGGGACGTTAGATTTCACGAATGGGCATCGCCAACGCATTGCACACACAGGGGAATTTGGAATGGGCGTCGCTCCTGACTTTCAAAATCAGGGTATTGGACGTTGTTTAATCAAAGTCATGTTAGACTGGGCAACTAAAGATCCCATTATAGAAAAAGTAAAATTAACCGCTTTTGCTAATAATTACAATGGCCTACACTTGTACAAAAGTTTAGGTTTTGTAGAAGAGGGCAAAGGAATAAAGGAAATTAAAATGGACGAAGAGGTCTATTTAGATGTAATCAATATGTACAAAGATGTGAAATAATCCTAGTCACTAGAAAAATTATACAACACAAGCATTACTCACCCAACTAAAACACCATGAAAGAAAAACAAGATCAACAATTAAAACAAATCATAGGCAAAGAACTAGATCAATTAGAAAAGTTCAGCAGCCCTATGCAAATACTCAAGAAAGCCTTTTCTTCTTTTTTAGTGGTTCTATTAATTGGAGCAGGCTTTGTTGTGAATGCGATCCTGTCCTTATTATTTGCCTTTAAAAATTTTGGACTCGTTCCCTCTTGGTACTATTTAGTAGTACTAGTCCTCTTTCTTGCTATTTTCCCTGCCATTTATATCTTCTTTGCGATGTCTTACGCTAAAAGCGTGGTCATTTGGGAGGCCTATCGCGAAATGATTCGCCCTATGATCGCCAAATTATTTGGCAAAAGCCTAGATGTTTATTTGGTAGATAACCCTGAAAATGCACCTCCTGTTGATGAAAAGAGCATTGTAGCGGAAATTGAGTCGCGTCAAAAGAATATTTTAGAAAAGTTACCAGACTTCCTTCGAGCTTATGTCCAGATCTTTTTTTCAGCTAAAGATGTGATCACGATTATTCGAGCACAACGTGCTTCTGGAGGCGAAAAAGAAGAAGTAAAGCGCAAAGCTATGGACAGTTTATTTGAATCCATTGATTTACAGATTTCAGAACTAGCAGAACCTTCCTTAATCCCTTTTTGGATTGTAGCTGCTATTAATCTTGTGGCAGCTTATTTTTTGCTATAAAGTTCATAACCACTCGTTTTAAGATATCAATTCATAATACTATTCTATGTCTACAACAAACCTTCAAAACAAACAAGTACAAGCCCACCTGTTCTTGGCAGACATGTACCAAGATGCCTATTTCCCTGATAATTTAGTAGACAAAGGCAAGGCTTTATTGTTGCAATTGTGTGCCAAGATTGAAGTGGAGAAACCAGCTACATTAGAAGCTTTCTATGCCTTGACACAGGCCACTACAGAACAATTTAATCAGTTAGAAGTAGAGTTTGGAGCACAAGAAAGTGAATTGGAAACAGTAGCACGAGAAAACATTGCCTTGGATATGATGATGATTAGTCTTTTTTATGGCTATGAAGCAGATGCCGAAGAAATGATTGCCAATAGAAATTGGTAAGCACTAAAAGCAAAGGATATGATGACCATTACAGAACTGCTCAAAAAAGTACGTAAAATAGAGCTTAAAACGCGCGGCTTGTCCAATCAAGTTTTCTCTGGAAACTACAAAACGCGTTTTAAAGGAAGAGGCATGTCTTTTAGTGAGGTGCGGCCTTACCAGTATGGGGATGATGTTAGAAATATTGACTGGAATGTCACGGCTCGTACCAATGAACCACATGTCAAGGTTTTTGAAGAGGAGCGAGAGTTGACATTCATGCTACTCATTGATATCAGTGGTTCTGCTTATTTTGGCTCTAGCCAACACTACAAATTGGAAACAGCAACAGAAATTGCAGCAACATTGGCCTTTTCGGCTAGTGTTAATAATGATAAAGTAGGCGCCATCTTTTTCTCGGATAAAGTCGAGAAATTTGTTCCTCCCAAAAAAGGCAAACCACATATTTTGCGCATTTTGCGGGACATGCTTCATCTGGAACCACAACAAGTAACCACCAACTTAAATGAGCCGTTGAAATACTTAACCAACATCATTAACAAGCGCTGTACGGCTTTTATTCTGTCGGATTTTATGACCCAAGACTATGAAAAAGCCATTCGTTTAGCGGCCAATCGTCATGATGTTATTGGTTTGCACTTATACGATCCTTTAGAAGAACGCCTACCCAATGTAGGTTTATTGCCTGTATTGGATGCAGAAACAGGGCGTACACGTTGGGTCGACACCTCTTCTAGCGCCTTGCGCCAAGCCTATGAAGAACATTATCAAGCGAATTTACAATACTTTAAAACGACCTTTCTGCGCAACAATGCCGATGTCCTGAGTATTAATACAGAACAAGCATATTTAACTCCTTTAATCAAATTCTTTAAAGAACGCCGTTCCTAGATGCTACTACGTTATTTCTGGTATTTATTGTGGATAATTTGCCCTTTGGCGACGATTGGAGCACAAGCTCAAGTCACCATTCTGGCCGACAGTACAACTATGCTGATTGGAGATCCTTTGGGTATCCGTATCGTTGTGAATGTTCCTAGTGGAGCGCAAGTTGTTTTTCCAATTATTAGTGATGCCCTAGTGGAGGAAGAAGTGGTGGAAGTGTTGGAGCAAGGAGAGCGTCAATTTACTCAAGGAAAAGTAAACGACACTTACGAGCAACCTCTGGTACTCACCGCTTGGGAGCCAGGACAACAACAAGTGCCTGAGTTGGTTTTTAGTTATAAATACAAAAACGAAGTACTAGAACTACGCTCTCTACCTTTTGTTTTCACGGCTGCTGCCCCCAAAGTGACAGGAGACAGTACCTATGTTGCTGATATTAAAACTATTCTAGCAGAAGAGCCCAATTTTTGGGATTATCTCACTCAGATTGTCTCCCACCCTATTGTACTTGTGCTCTTATTTTTACTGTTGGGATTCGGCGCCTTTTATGCCTTTGTTTCGTATAAGAAAAACCTTAAAGAACGGTTAGAACGGCAAACGCCTGAACAATGGACCTTGGAGCAATTAGAGTTATTAGAGGCGCAGAATTACCTCACACAAAATAAGTTTATTGCCTACCACACGGCCATTTCTTTGATCCTGAGAACTTATTTCCACAAACGTTTTAAAATAGAAGCACTAGAACAACCCAATAGTTATTTTTTGCCAAAGCTAGAACAACATCCCTTCCTGCAAGGCAGTAACTTGCAGGAAGAGTTGAGTACCGTCTTAAAACAGGCTGATTTAATCAAGTACGCCAAGGCCTCTCCTCTTCCTATTGCCAATGAAAAAGCCGCTAAAGTCATTCGCGATGTTGTAGCGGTTGTTCGTGCTTATTTGGTAGAAGCCGCCGCACGAGAAAAATCTGCCGCTCGTTCCTCTAAATCTGTTTAACAATGACTGCTCAAGGAATAGAATTTGCTCAACCCTATATATTGCTACTGCTGCTCTTGTTGCCGCTTTTAGGCACTTATTATTATAAAAAACAACAAGAATATTATGCCACACTGCGGCTCTCTTCGACACAAGGTTTCTTAGAAGAAGACAGCTGGCGGGTCAAACTCCGTCCAGTGATACAGGTTTTGCAATTACTAGCCATTACTAGTTTAATCGTAGCACTCGCCCGCCCTCGATTAGTTTTGACGAAGGAAAACGTAGAGGTAGAAGGCATTGATATTATGATCTCCATGGATGTTTCTTCTTCTATGTTGGCCAAAGATTTTGATCCCAATCGTCTAGAAGTTTCCAAAGCAGTAGCTAAAGAATTTGTGAAAGCACGTACCCACGATCGTATTGGACTCATTGTCTTTTCAGGCGAAAGTTTCACCCAATGTCCTTTAACAACAGACCACCAAGTGCTCAATATCTTTTTGGACAATATACAATCAGGCCTACTAAAACCAGGAACAGCTCTTGGAATGGGCTTAGCAACCGCCGTAAAAGGCTTAGAAGCAAGCAAGAGTAAATCTAAAATTGTTATTCTCTTAACAGATGGAGAAAACAATTCGGGTTATATTTCTCCAACACAAGCCATAGGCGTGGCACAAGAATTTGACATTAAAGTGTACACTATTGGAGTTGGCACCAAAGGACAAGCACGAATGCCTAGCGGTATTCGTCCTGATGGCACCTATGCTTACCGCTGGATGCCTGTCAATATTGATGAAGATCTATTGACCAATATGGCGAAAGAAACAGGGGGGCAGTATTTTAGAGCCAAGGATTTAGAAGAGTTAAAAGCCATTTATGATAAAATTGACATGTTGGAACGCAGTAAAATTGAGACCACAACCATCCGTAATTACAGCGAGCGCTTTCACTACTTAGTAGTAGCCGCTTTGATTTTTATCTTTCTACAACTGGTCTTGTCCAATACTATTTTTAAAACCATTGTCTAAGCAGCAACTATGTTTCACTTTGAAAATACGGCCTATTTTTACCTGCTGTTTCTCTTGCCTATTGCTATTGGCTTATTTATAGGAGCCATTTGGCAAACGCGTCAAATGCGAGCACATTTTGGTAATTTGCTAGGGTTAGAACGTTTAGCTCCTCATATTTCTACCTACAAACGTCCCATCAAATTTACCTTATTATTAGTTGCTTTTGTTTTGTTAACCATTGCTTTGGCCAACCCAAGAATGGGCAATACAACGCAATCGGTTGAGCGAGAGGGAATCGATGTTTACTTGGCCTTAGATATTTCGCGCAGTATGTGGGCAGAAGATGTCCAACCCAATAGAATGGAACGCGCGCGTCAGTTTGGACAAAAACTAATCAATGAATTGCGGGGTGATCGCATTGGACTCCTTGTATTTGCAGGGTATCCTTATTTGCAAATGCCTTTAACAACCGACTATGCCGCAGCCACTTCTTTTATACAAATTGCCAGCCCCAAATTAGACGTTACCCAAGGAACAGCCATTGAGTCTGCCATAGAAAAAGTAGTCGACATCAATCAAAAAGAGGGCGAAGAAAAACAGCGCGCTATCATTGTTATTACTGATGGTGAAAACCATGAGACCAATGCTCCACAAGCAGCACTAGCCGCCAAAGAAAAAGGAGTAACAACCTTTGTTGTTGGCATTGGAACAGAAGCAGGAGCTCCTATTCCTGTTAAAGAAGGGCGCTTTGCTCAATTTCAACGCGACAAACAAGGCAATATCGTTCAGAGTAAAATGAATACGCCTTTGCTCCAAGAAATTGCCCAAAAAGGTGGTGGAAAATTTTACAAAGCCAATCAAAAAATAGATTTAGTCTTAGCGCGTTTGAGCAATGAATTATCCAAATTAGAACGCTCTAGTTTTGAACAACAGGAATTTGATGTGTACGAAACGTATTATCAATATTTTGTAGCAGTAGCTTTACTCTTGTTATTGGTAGAATTTCTGATTAGTTATCGCAAGAGCAAGTGGTCTTAATCGTTACAAAAAACGCTTTTGTTGCTTGATTTTTAATTGATATTCTTTGGGAGAAAAGTGTTCTTTGCGCTTAAACATTCTAATGAAATAGGATAAACTATTGAAGCCACACTCCCAATAAATTTCCTTGATTTTTTTGCAAGGATCTTGCAATAGACTTTTGGCAAGTTTTATCCGCTCATTATTAATAAAATCTATAGGGGATGTATTCAATTCATTCTTGAATACACGATGAAAATTAGATTCACTCATGTAGATTTTATTGCTTAGCTTTTTGATGCTCAAATCTTTATTTAAATTCTGACGAATGTAGTTGATAATATACGCCAAACGATGGTCACTGTTTAACGTAAGTGCTTTATTACTATAGATTTTGGTATTTTCTGTCTGCAAGATACGAATGATAAGCTCCTTTAGCATAAAGTCAGCAAATACATCTTTGGAAGCGTGGTTCTCTGTGAATAAATAGAGTAAGCGGTAAATAATGCGCTGAATCGCTGTATCATTTGTGAAGTGAAAATTATAATCGACAAACGTCCATTCCTCATCGGCTTTACTTCGGCATTCATTAAGAAAAGTAACCGTCTCTTTGATCTTTTTCTCTGAAATTGTCATCGCCAAACAGCGTGTAGGTTGATCCAAACCAGCCTCTGGAAAATCAATACACATGGTCTCATCAGGGGGTAAAATAAGCGACTCTCCTGGCAAAAAATCAAAGGCATTCATCTCTTGAAGGTTCATTATCTTTTTCCCTTCCAACATATACGCTAATACAGGTTCAGTAAATGTCAATGCAACGTCATCCGCCTCTTGAAATGTCTCAAATACATGCATTTCTGCATTCTGCAAAGCATAAGAAGTTTGATTCTCTACCAAGGTATAGAGTTGACGATTTCTGAGAAAATTATCCTTAAAAGACATAGAGTATAGTTTAAAAACGGACGATAATTATTCTAAAGCAAAACCTATATTTTTTTCTTTTAAGTAGGTTATAAAAAGCTTTACTCAATAAGGCTTTTGTTGATTACGTGAGCTAACAAGCTGTTTAAAATAAGCAAAAGCTCCTAAAAGAAAAAATCTATCTCATTAGGAAAACCACTCTCCGTCTAATGTTGCAAGGATTCTTCAACTTTTTAATAGAATAAGGCAATTCCATCTCTTTTATAGTATTTAATTTTGCATAAGGCCTCTAAAGCCAAATTTTAACAACTATCAAAACAGTAGATACTATGAGTGATGTAATAGCAACACAGCAACCTGTACTTGAGAAGCCTATCTTCAAAAATCAGTATGAAAATTTCATAGGTGGTCAATGGATTGCGCCAACTAAAGGGCAGTATTTTGAGAACACTTCCCCTGTAGATGGACAAACCTTCACCAAAATTGCTCGCTCTACAGCAGCCGATGTTGAATTAGCCATCGATGCTGCTTGGGCAGCAGCCCCTCAATGGAACAATTCTTCCGCGACAGAACGCAGCAATATGCTTTTAAAAATTGCCCAAGTTATGGAGGATAACTTAGAAATATTGGCCCGAGCAGAAACTTGGGACAACGGCAAAGCTATTCGAGAAACCAGAGCTGCAGACATGCCCTTAGCCATTGATCATTTCCGTTATTTTGCAGGAGTAATTAGAGCAGAAGAAGGGAGTGTAAGCGAATTAGACCGTTCTACCGTTTCTTTAAATGTTCCTGAACCTCTAGGAGTCGTTGGTCAAATTATTCCTTGGAATTTTCCAATTTTAATGGCCGCTTGGAAAGTAGCTCCTGCATTGGCAGCAGGCAATTGTGTTGTGCTAAAACCCGCAGAGCAAACCCCTGTTGGTATTTTAATTTTAGCAGAGCTCATTGAAGGGATTTTACCCGATGGTGTCTTCAATATTGTTAGCGGATTTGGCTTAGAAGCAGGCAAACCTTTAGCCTCTAGTCCGCGCATCAATAAAATTGCGTTTACTGGCGAAACAACAACAGGGCAGCTCATCATGCAATATGCTTCCAAAAACATTATTCCTGTTACCTTAGAATTAGGGGGGAAATCTCCCAATATTTTCTTGGAGAGTATCATGGATGCAGATGATGAATTCTTTGACAAATGCATAGAAGGAGCGGTTATGTTTGCGCTCAATCAAGGAGAAGTCTGCACTTGTCCATCTCGTATTCTCATTCAAGAAAATATCTATGATGCCTTTATTGCCCGTGTGGTAGAACGAACCAAAGCGATTAAACAAGGACACCCTTTAGATCCAACTACGATGATGGGTGCACAGGCTTCTAACGACCAGTATGAGAAAATTCTACACTACATCAATATTGGAAAAGAAGAAGGATGTGATGTCTTAACAGGAGGAGCTGCCGCCATAAACGAAGGCTTAGAAGGCGGGTATTACATTCAGCCGACCCTTCTGAAAGGCAATAATAAAATGCGTGTTTTTCAAGAAGAAATCTTTGGTCCAGTTGCTTGTGTAACCACCTTCAAAGATGAAGCCGAAGCCATTGAAATTGCGAATGATACGCTCTATGGATTAGGGGCAGGCGTTTGGACAAGAGATATGCATCAAGCGTATCAAATATCTAGAGCCGTACAAGCAGGGCGTGTTTGGGTCAATTGTTATCATAATTACCCCGCTCATGCACCTTTTGGTGGCTACAAAAAATCAGGCATTGGACGAGAGAATCACAAGATGATGCTCAACCACTATCGTCAAACTAAGAACATGTTGATTTCATACGATAAAAAAGCGCTTGGCTTCTTCTAAAAAAAAAATTCTATTGCCTTAGGTTCGCCAGTCTTTGTGGTATAGATTGGTGAGCCTATTTTTTTAATAAAAAATAAGTTATGATAGCACGGGTATTAGTTACCGAACAAGCAACAACCATTATTGATCAATTAAGAGCAGAACATGGCCCTCTAATGTTTCATCAAAGCGGAGGGTGTTGTGATGGCTCTTCACCAATGTGTTTTCCTGTAGGAGAATTGCTACTCAATCAGCAAGATGTTTGGTTGGGTACCATTCATGATTGCCCTTTTTATATGTCCAAAGATCAGTTTGAATACTGGAAATACACACAATTAACATTGGATGTAGTGTCTGGTAGAGGAGCTAGTTTTTCCTTAGAAATTCCTTTAGGGGTTCGTTTCCTAATTATTTCTAGGCTCTTCTCAGAGGAAGAATTCCAACAATTGTCTCCGATTAAATGGGGCAAGGAATAATCTTCTTTTTCAAGAAGCCTTATTCTTCCATTTTGTACAGACTCATTCTCAGTGTATCTTCCGTTTCCATAGGAAAAACTAATTGGATGGTATCGTTCTTTAAGTCTAAAAGAGCCCTTATTTCTAGCGAGTCTTGTTGACTTCTAAAACTCAACCAATCCCCTTCTATACGGTACTCTCCTGTATCTTGATGAGCTTCATTCCCAAAGCGTCTATAGTGCTGTGTTCCATCAAACCAAAATCCATTCTCCTTTGTTGGATCACTACTTTTGCTAATGTCTTTGCCCCCATAATTAACGTTGTAAATTTTCCAATTGCCTTTTAAAGTACTTGCTTTGTCCTTTCCACAGGCCATCAATAAAGCGCCACAACAGATCAAACTTATTAGGTATTTCATTTTTCTATGCGAGTTGTTTTGATAATTATTTGGGGTGTTAATGTTTTATGCACAGGACATTTATCAGCAATCTTCATCAATCGTTTGATTTGTTGTTCGTCTAAATCGCCTTTTAGCTGAATTCGGCGCTCAATAATATCTACTTTTGCACTGGTCGCCTCACAATCCATGCAATCCTTGTAATAATCTTTGGAGTGGCGCAATTGCACTTCGACCCCTTCTAAAGGCCATTCTTTGCGTGTCGCATACATACGCATAGTTATTACGGTACACGCTCCCAAGCTAGACAATAAGTAATCATAAGGATTGGGTCCCTTATCACTGCCGCCTAAACTCTTAGGCTCATCGGCGATCAATTGATGTACTCCTGCCTGAATCGTAGTCAAAAAACCTTCTTGACCAATACTTACCCGTACTGGATAATTTTCCTCTGCACTCATTATTGCTCGTTTTAGTTGGGGATCTAATTCATAAAATAGTATTAATAATCACTCTATAAACTTAGCAAAAAATAGCGCTACAACTGGAGATGGGCTCTAATTTCTTGAAATTCTTTAGAAAAGGGCGCTTGGATACAAAGT
The DNA here is from genome assembly GCA_050633105.1 of Aureispira sp. Classification (GTDB taxonomy): domain Bacteria; phylum Bacteroidota; class Bacteroidia; order Chitinophagales; family Saprospiraceae; genus Aureispira. The sequence continues at coordinate 216,349 of JBOEFW010000016.1, forward strand.
CTTTTTTGAGTATAGGGATGAACAAATGCTAGTTGCTCCGCATGAAGCATCATTTTGGTCAAGCCAAATTGTTCTTTGAGCAGGCGGTTCTGCTTGTTGCAACCATGTGGTCGATCGCCCAAAATAGGATGGCGCAAATGGTTACAATGCTTTCGAATCTGATGAAAACGCCCTGTTTTGGGAAAAGCCTGCACCAAACTATAACGCGAGGTCGAAAACTTCCCTGAAGCCCACGGCATCTCAGATTGTCCTACCAATTTAAAACTGGTACAAGCTTCTTGCTCTTTGCCTCGATCGTTCACCAACGGCTTTTCTACCAATACTTGACTAGGAAAATGCCCTCGTACCAAAGCATAATAGGTCTTTTGTGTCGTTTCTTCTTGCCACTGCGCCTGCGCTGCTTTAGTCGCTTCTCCACTCAACCCAAACAATAAAACGCCCGATGTTTTACGATCCAATCGATGGACTAAATGCACCAACTGTCCCAATTGGTCGCGCAAAAGTTGCAAAGCAAACTCAGTCGCGTCATTTGCTATTTTGCTTCGGTGAACGAGTAAACCGTGGGGCTTGTTGATAGCGACGTAGTGATCGTCTTGGTAGAGGATGGGGAGTGGCATTTGTTTTTTTATTAAAAATTTATTATCTTACTAAAAAAATTAAATTATAAAAACAATAGTAAGTTTTTCACAAAAAATTAGGATGAAAAGTTATTCAGACAACATGAATGAAATTTCTAACGATGTTTTATTTGATGGTTTATTAGGACATGGTCTTTTCGCTAAAAAAATTCCTAACTTCCTTTCCAGTGAACTGTTTTTACATTATTTCAAAGAAGCATATATAAAACCTGAAAAACTATTAGATATTTCTCCTTCTCCTAAAGGATACATAAGGTATAATAATATGAGAAATAATAGCACACCTCGTCCTTTAGCTATTCCTGAGCCCTTTGCTTATGCTCTTTTATCCTATACATTAAAAGAGAATTGGCAAAAGTTGCAGATTCACTTTAACACGATGACTCTCAACAATTCTCACAAAATAAGTAGAATACATGTAAGAAATAAAAAAGCTCAGAAAGCTATTTTTGAAATGAACTATAAAAATTTTGATTTAGATGGAAATCCAGTAGATGATATTATCATAGGCAAAAGGTACCAAGTAAATGCAGATATTTCAAAATGTTTTCCTAGTATATATTCTCATGCTACTTCTTGGGCACTCGAAGGAAAATCTAATGCTAAAAATAATATTAATAAAAAAGAAGAATGGTATAATAAAATTGATTTCAGTACAAGAAATATCAAATACGGAGAAACTAACGGATTATTAATTGGACCTCATGCTTCTAACCTTTTATCTGAAATAATACTAACTAGAGTAGATAAGGAACTAAGTGATCAAAAATTCCAATACATAAGAAACATAGATGATTATACGTGCTATGTCAGTTCTTATGGAGAAGCTGAAAAATTCCTCCTCACATTATCAAAAGAGCTATCTAAATATGAATTGTCTCTGAATCATAAAAAGTCTGAGATAAAAAAACTCCCAACTGAAAGTGAAGCATCCTGGGCTAATCAATTAAGAAGATATATAAACCATGAAATAAGTTATTTTTTTACTAAAAAAATAATTGAAAAAAAACACATTTCAATAAAAAAAATAAATACAATTGAAATTAAAATGTTTTTAGATTTCGTAGTCTCTTTAACTAAAAAGAACAATCAAAACGTATCTATAATCAACTATGCCATTAAAACGCTATCTAACAAAGAGTTAAGCCACAATGCTCAGATATACTTACTAAAAAAAATTCATCATTTAGTCTTACTTTATCCTTATCTATGTTCTATTTTGGAAAAACATCTATTTGATGCACATAAAGTAGATCCTTCTTATATAATTCCAATAGCAAAAGATTTATATAAAGAAGGCATCAACAACAACAATTATGAAGCATGTTCTTATTCTATATACTGGTCATTGAAATATGGAATTCAATTTGATAATGGATATATAGACCCTTCTAAAAATAACAATACTTCAGCCTTTTCATATTATTTCAAAGAAGATGCTATTAAATCAGAAGATTGCATATTCCTATTACTTGCATTTTTATATGACAAAAGGCATAAAATACCTGACAGACCTAGCTATCAAAAAGAATATAGACAATGTGCTAACCATCTCAAAAAAAATGATTTTGATAAATACTGGCTATTCATCTATGAAGTTCTTTCTGCTGATTCTCTCCCATTTTTATATAAAAAAATGAAAAACGAAAAAATTTCCTTCGTAGAAGAGCAATTTAATACTACTCCACACGCCCACAATAAGCCACACGCAATGCCAACAATTCCTCCTTCAAACGCAGACGAAACTTAGCTTTTTCGGCAGCATCTAACGCTTCACAACAAGCATCTAATTGCCCTAACTCTGCATAACAAACGGCCATGTTTTTATAGGCATACGCATTGTCTTCATCCAATTCAATGGAGCGCTCGGCTGCTTCTAAGGCCATTTGGTATTCTTTTTCTTCTATTAATAACGACGCCTTGTTGTTATAAGCATACGCATACTCAGGGTTGGCCACAATCACTTTCTCAAAATACTCCATGGCTTTGGGGTAATTTTTAGTATTGAGGTAAATAAAGCCCATGTTATTCAGCATGTCTATGTTGTCAGGAAAAATAGCTAGCATTTTATGACCATAGTATAAGGCCTTTTCAGTATTTCCTACCAAACTATAGAGATTGGACACAATTGGATAACTTGCGTTGTAATTAGAATCCAAGGTCAACACTTGTTCATGATAGTTAATGGCAATATCAATTAAGCCCTCACTTTCTGCCACAGCACCTAGACTGTATAAAGCTTTTACATTGGTAGAATCCAAGGCTAGTGTTTCTTTAGCATACTTTAAAGCCGCAGGCATATTGTCCTGCTGCACATAACTGCTACTTAACGCCGCTTTGACTTGAGCTGGTTGCTTAGTAGTGGCCAAGACCGCTTCTAAATGTTCGATGGCAATTTGAGCGTTCTGTTCTTCTTCTTCATACAGTATTCCTAAATCTTGGTGGGCTATACTTTCATCAGGAGATAAGAGCAAAATTTGCTCATAAGATTCGATCGCACGCTTTATATTTCCTTGTTCTCTATAAATTACAGCTAGGTTATAATACGTTGTAATGTTATTACTATCTAAAGCCAACGCTTTTTGATTCAAAGTAATCGCTTCTTCATAATTTTCCGCTTCATAGGCTTCCCTAGCAGCAGCGCTCTGCTTTTCTACTTTATCTTGGCAAGCAGCCAATAATAAACAACAACAGCCTATTAACACTAGATTTTTTTTCATCCCTTGATTTTTTGTTGATTCTGGTCAAAGGTACGGCATCTCCGTCCTAAACTATTCTTGGTGGTTTTATTTTTTTGTTATTATTCAGCCATTCTTTAGGTTAAATACTTTCCTACAATTGGCATTCTTCTTCCCATTCCAAATGCCTTGGGCGAAACCCTCAAAATCGGCGCTACTTGGACCCGTTTAAATTCCGTTCTATTAACCATTCCTAGGACTCGATGAACCAACGCCGCCTCAAACCCTTGTTCTATGATTTCCTTAGGCCCTTGACGTTTTTCTATGTATTGGTATAAGATAGCATCCAGAACATCGTAATCAGGTAAGCTATCCGAATCAAATTGATCGGGCCGTAATTCAGCAGAAGGAGGTTTGGTAATAATGTTCTCAGGCATGATTTCGCTATCTTTATTCATATAGCGCGCCAATTCGTATACTTCTGTCTTGTAGACATCTGCAATGACGGAAAGACCACCTGCCATATCTCCATATAAGGTGCCATAACCAACAGCCGCTTCGCTTTTATTAGAAGTATTCAGTAGAATATTACCAAACTTATTCGAAAAAGCCATGAGTAACATCCCACGAATACGGGCTTGAAGATTTTCTTCTGTTACATTAAATTCTAAGCCTGCAAAATGGGGGTTTAAGATCTGTTCATAGGATTGATAAACCGATTCTATTGGAATAATATCATACTGGATATTGAGGTTCTCGGCCAATTGTCGGGCATCATTGATCGAGTGATCCGATGAAAATTGAGAGGGCATTAAAATTACCCGTACATTTCCTGCGCCTAAGGCACGTTGTGCCAACACGGCAACAACCGCAGAATCAATCCCTCCTGATAAGCCCAAGATAGCTTTTTTCAAACCCAGCTTACCAAAATAATCACGAATCCCTGTCACCAAACCATCGTGAATCAAACGCATTTTATGTTTCTCTTGGAGGCGTTCTACACCTCCTTCTACCACTGTATCCAAGTCATAAACTCTTATGTCTTCTTCAAAATAGGGCAATTCATCATGGACCTTTCCATCAGGAGACATAACGATCGAACCTCCATCAAAAATAACCTCTGTTTGAGCGCCCACATGATTCACATAGAACATGGCTTTGCCATACAAGCGTACATTTTCTTGAAGGACATGGATACGATTGTGGGCATGTCCATAGTTGAAGGGAGAGGCGGACAAATTGAGCACAAAATCAGGTTCCTGACTCGCCAATTCATCCAAAGGACAGATGGTATACAGTGGGTTTTCATTGCCTACATTCCAAATATCTTCACAAACGGTTAGGGCTATTTTTTTCCCCTTGTATTCCACTACCTTGAATTCTTTTGCCGGTTCAAAGTAGCGATACTCATCAAAAATATCATAAGTGGGCAACAAGGCCTTGTGTTGAATTTGTTGAATGGCGCCATCTGCTAAGAAATAAGCAGAATTATACAAATCCTTTCCCTCCACCACAGGATTGCGGCAAGGTGCACCAACCACAATAGCAATATCTTGAGCGGCTGCCGCGAGACTAGCAATAACGGCCTCACTTCGGCGAATAAAGTCATCAAATTCTAAAAAATCACGCGGCGGATAGCCTGTGACAGCCAATTCTCCAAAGACAACAATATCTGCACCTTGTGCTTTGGCTTTACTGGTCGCTTCCAGCATTTTTTGTAAGTTTCCGTCAAAATTTCCAATGTGGTAATTGAGCTGTGCGATTGCTATTTTCATTGTTGTAATGCTGTTTTATATAGTGTGTAGGCTATTTTTATAGCGCTTCTATTTCTTCTTGGCTTAGACCTGTGATTTCTATGATGAAAGCGGGATCCATTCCCTTTGCTTTTAGTTTTTGGGCTGTTTTTAGCTTTTCTTCCGTCCTCCCTCTAATAACCCCTTTTTGTTCTCCCTCTTCTAAATGAGTTTCTATTACATTTTGCATATCTCTGTAATACTTCAAACTACTTTCATAACTCTTACGCTCCTCTATATTCATATTCGCCAAGGCGGCAGAATGGAACAATTTTTCAAAAACAGGTTCTTTGAGAGGATCGGGCATTTCTTTTAAGCTTTGCAAATGCCGCAAGACATACAGCCATTTATCCTGCTGAGAAATCAGTTCAGCAGGTTCCTTTTTGAACTTTGGCAATTCAATGTACACAAAATGCAGTTTATCATAAAAGGTTGCTCCTTTTTGATCTTTGAGGGATACATAGTGGATGAAGTCATCTTCTTTTTCTTTCTTATCAAAGACAAAATCAAGAATACCAACCAAATAAACAGCATCTAATTTAAAATTCCAGGCACTGGTTTTCGCTTGTTCTTGAATAGGAAAGGTCGCATAAAACACACTTCTATCCTTAAAAAAGTTCTGCTTGGCTTTTTGCATTTCTACAATAAACCGCTCCCCTGTTTCGCTCACACAGTACAAATCAAACACGGCTCTTCGATCGACTAAGGTATTTCCTAAATGCTCATTCGTAGCATAGGTCAAATCTTTGATTTTCTTATCTAGGATTTGATTGAGAAAATCAATTAAGAGCTCTTTATTCGGTTCTGTCCCAAAGAGTTTCTTAAAGCCAAAATCTGTTAGAGGATTGATGTAACTTTCCATAATGTAGTGGTTGTATGACGGTCTTGTTAGCACAACAAAAAAAGCAAGCTGATAATTCCTGTTTTATGAGTAATTAAACGCCTCTTTTATAATAAGCTTTTTAGCTTAGCTGAGCCTTTAGGTACTTGCCCTAAAGCTGCCGAGTAAGACTCAACTAATATAAGACATTCCCTTCCCATAACGCTTTATTTAGCGAGGAACTTTTATCAAAAAAACAAAAACTGCTCCTCTAATTTCTTGGAGAAGCAGTTTCTTTACTTTTGATGTTCATGGTACTTTACCTTTCTAGCAACGCCAACATTTTTAACGCCATGGCATGCGCTGATGCAGGGTTTTGCCCTGTGATTAATCGGCCATCTACTACTACATTCTTTTGCCAATTCTCCGCCTCTGAAAAGACAGCTCCTCGTTCCCGCAAAGCAGATTCCAACAAAAAAGGCACTTGCTTTGTTTGACGGGCAGCCTGTTCTTCTTCATCAGTAAACGAAGTCATTTTCTTGCCCTTAACCAAGTACTCACCATTACTCAACTGTACATTCACCAATCCTGAAGGACCATGACAAACAGCGGCTACAATTCCATCTTGCTCATAAATCGTTTTAGTCAACTCATTAAGCGCAGTATTGTTAGGCAAATCCCACATGGTACCATGACCGCCAACATAATAGATCGCAGCATAATCCTTAGCAGCAACTTCCTTTGGTGTTAATTGGTGGGTTAGTTTGTAATAGGCCGTAGAATTCTGTACAAACCAACTGGTCATTGGATCATTAATATCCACTCCATACATATAGGTTTGGCCTCCTTTAGGGCTTACAAAATCAATTTCATAACCTGCTTCCTGCAAGGGCTTATACACATGGCTCACTTCCCCTAAATGCAAGCCTGTTTTGCGGTCGCTAGTTCCCATTTTCTCATGGCTGGTTACTACAAATAAGATTTTCTTTTGATCCAACGGCTTTTTTGAGAAGGTTTTGACTGCAATTTTCCAAGTCTCTCCTTCTTTAAGAAGATTGATGTAGTCTACAAATTTTCTAGTAGAATATTCGATTTCTATTTTAGCAATGGCGGCATTTCCTTCAATATCTATGGCAATAATTCTCGCTTTACAATCCTGTGTTTTTCCTGGCTGGACACGGCTAATATAATCCGCTGATGTCCACAAATGCACGGTTCCTTTTTTGATGTATCGAAGATCGGCTTGTGGATGAAAAGCTCGTTCTAACAACGCTTTGTCTCCTGTGTTTCGGCCATTAATATAAGCCCACAAAGCTTCCTCTACTTGGGCTTGTTCTGTCGGAATAGTCTGCGCAATACAAAGGTTGGTGCTTAACAATACAAAAGCTAGAAAACAATAAATGGTTGGCATGTCAGTTGTTTTAAATGGTCAATAATAAAACACAAAACTGACGGAAAGCAAACTTTTTTCCTAACACAATCATGATATTGGGAGACTAACGTACCACTTTAGAAGCGTTTTCTATAGGATATTGCTGTTTCACCTACCACTTTCTTAAAATGATTATTAAAAGAAGACAAGCTATTAAAACCGCTTTCATAAGCAATCGCTGCTATTTTATAATGATCATACGTGGTATCTTGTAATAACCGCTGTGCTTCTTCTACTCGAAGCTGAGCAATGTAGTTGGAATAATTTTGACCACGACTTTGATTGATGACCTGAGAAATATCTTTTCGAGTCAATCCTAGTTGTTCACTTAATTTAACCAAAGTCAACTCAGGGTTTAAATAGGCTTTCTCTTTTTCCAAATAGGTTTCTATTTGTTGTAAATACTCTTCTACGGTCCTTTGGTCTAAGGTAGAGTTCGCATATTTCAAAGGTAAATCTTTTGCTACTTTTTTATTAGATTTCTTATACAACCACAACAATAGAGAAATGTATCCCAAGAAGGTAAAGGACAAGGCACCTACGATATAAGAAGTATAACGAGAAAACTCGTAGGCACACCAAATGATTGTTGTTCCACTAAAAATATTCAACAACCAGAACTCTTCTTCCTCCAATCGTTGACGTTGCCCTAATTTAGAAAAGAGCGAACGCAAGCTGTACCCTGCTAGCAAAATATACAAGAACCATTGCTTGTAAATAATTGGAATAAACCAGCGCCAAAAGTCTCGGTTATCATAATAAGAATGAAAAAAACTACAATAGCTAATCAGCAAGAAATAAGGTAAAATATGAGCCCACCAGTATTTTTTCAGTGCAGGGCTAGGCTGTATCATGCTTTTGACATACAAAAACAAAAAAGGCCCAATCAAAAAACAGGCAGTCAATCCCCCCTGAATAAAGACCTCAAATAGCCCTTTATTAAAAAACAAAAAGACAGATTTAATGATTCGGATACTCAACATTAACAACAGTCCGCCCAAAAAATAATCAGACAGCCGCTTCTCTCTTTTTGCCAGCAAGAAGTAACCACTAACCATAAAACCATTAATAGCCCCCAAAGCACTAAACAAAAAAATCAATTGTTGTTCTAAGCTCATATTATCCTATTCTTCTTCTTGGTACCAACTGGCATATTTTATATAATTTTGAGCAATGCGCTCTATATTGTCTTCTAATTGAGCAGGACTCAATTCTTTGACTTTGCGGGCAGGTACCCCTGCATAAATACTATAGGGTTCTAAAACGGAATTTTCTAGGACAACTGCCCCTGCCGCAATCAAGCAATAAGAAGGCAAAACAGCATGATCCATCACCATTGCTCCCATTCCAATCAATACATGGTCATGAATGGTGCAACCATGCACAATCGCGCGGTGGCCAATAGAAACGTCATTCCCAATAGTTGTAGGCGCGCGCTCATAGGTACAATGAACAATTGCTGCATCTTGAATATTCACACGATCCCCGATTTTAATACGATTAACATCGCCACGGATGACGGCTTGAAACCAAACACTGCAATGGTCTCCCATTTCTACATCGCCAATGATGGTAGCGTTTTCTGCGAGGTAACAGTTCTCTCCAAATTGTGGCGTTTTGCCACGTACTTTTTTTATTAAGGCCATAAGTTGGTGTTTTATGAATAGATTGTTGGATTGTCTCTGTACAACAATTCTTTTTTAAGCTGTATAGACAAGTAAGATAGTTCTTTTTTTAATCGAAGAAAGGAGCGAACCATCTATCCTGTCTGATTAATAATAAATGGGGTAAGCGCACACATTACAATAACAAATAAAACAACTTTATACAAATCCCCAACATTACTAAAGAGACCATTTCCAAAAATAGACTCCTACCATCTATATCCATACAGCTTATCTACTACAAAAGCTAAATCATTTTGCTTGAAAAACGAGCACAAGATAATCCTAGAATCAAATAGGAAATTGGTGCAAGTACAATTATTGATAATAAATTTAATATAAAAATCACCAAACAAAACTCCTCCTCAATACACCAAAACATTCAACACAATATTCTTACTTATCAATGTCCTTAAATATTGTCTCAGCAGCACCTCTTTTGATAAAGGAACCTTTATAAGTTCTTTCTCCTTTGCTAAATGTTGATCTAAGATTTCTTTGGGCATGACAATTGGTTTATTACAAACGTTTACCTAGTAGGTTATTAGTAGGACTCCACTTTACCAATACTGCTACTAAACTTGTATCTTTAGAGTAATCTACTTCTTCATTCATCAAAATGTCCCTCTATGAGGATTTTAATCAACTGTTGTATTTTATTTTTATTGGCTGTTAGTATTCCCTTAGGTGCACAAGACTTTATCACCTTAAGCCCCTTACAAGAAAAAGGGAACACCGATCGCACTTATTCTTTGATGAATTATGATTCTTCAGGATATTATGTGATGCGTTTTAAAAAAGGGCTTTCTTATGCGGAGTTAGAACACCACGACCCCACTCTTAAGATAAAAAAAACTTATGTAGTGACCACTCAAAAACGTAAATATGTAGGTTTGGTCAACTTAGAAGGAAAGCTCTCGCTCTTGTATTTTAGGTATGTAGAGAACAAACGCGATAACACCCATGAACGGGTAAGTTTGTATGCCATTGAAATACAACCTGACAGCTTCCAACTAGCGACGGATTCTATCGAGTTAATTGCGCCATTTAAGATGGAGTCTAACTTCTATCGGGTCAATTTTGCGGTTTCCCCTGATCGCACAAAAGTCTTGGTGTACGATTATGAAGAAGAAGGCGACATCGATGGCGTACAAGGTTTGAGCAATGAAATCACCTTACGTGTTTTTGATAACAATTTACAAGCACTTTGGGAACGTCATGTAAACCTCTCTCCTGATGGCAGTGCCAAACGCAGTGTTTCTATCCAAAAATTACGCATCAACAACCAGGGAGAAGTCGCTATTCTAACAGATATTTTTCGCGACCAACGCAGTTATAGCACAAAGGAGGTTACCGCAGACCCTACCTTGTTTTTTGTAGGCAAGGAACGGAAGAATTTTTCCTTATTTCAACCCAATATGGGCGACTACTTTTTTAATCAATCGAACTTCACCTTTGATAGAGATGGCAATATTTTATGGTTTGGTTTTTATTCTAAACAACGCTACTACCAGCAATCAGGAACATTTTTTATCAAAATCAACCAAAAACGCACAAAAGTTCTGGTCAAAGAACGCTATGATTTCACGCCTACACAAATGGCTGATATTCTCAATAAAAAACGCGTTCGCCCCAATGTAGAAGCCCGTTCTTTCAAATTGGTCCATTGGCGACTTACAAAAGATGGAGGCATTGTTTTTTCTGCGGAGCAGCAACCAGGCAATGGTCTACAGTTTAGAAGTCATGATATTATTGCCATCAAAATTGGAGCAACAGGCAATATGGATTGGTTAAAACATGTGTTTAAACATGGAGAAGAGGTACCACGCTTAAAGACCTTTTTGTCTCATTATTTGTGTGCGGAAGGCTCCGATGTCTATCTCTTGTACAATCAAGGATTGTATGCTGATGGTTATGCCGCAGCTGTCAAAATCAATGCAGCGGGGGAAATGCGCTTGCGCAAATTCTACCAATACCAACGTCAACAAGAGTTACTTTGCCCCAAACTCTCCTTTCGCCTCAACGATCCACGGATATTTATCTGTTTCCAAGATCGCTATTTTAGTGATTATCGATTTGGGATTTTAGATTTAAACGCCTTGTTCAAGGAAAAGAAAAAAGAACAATAAGCTATAGGGACGTAATAAGTTGCAGTTGCAATACGTCCCTACAAATCGATTACAAACAGGCAGGATTAATCCCTAGAACATATTTTTTAACCACTTCAATCATAGGCGCAGATTCTGCTCCTAAGAAACCGCCAATATCTTGGTCCGTGATTTTTTGGGCATAGGCTTCCGTCAAATCTTTAGAGATTGGCAGATATGACCAATGCCATTTTTCTTCTTGATAACCATAAGGACGTTCAGGGCCCATTTCCGAATAGACTTGACAAAAACCATATTGAGGAGCATTCGCCACTAGCCATTCATATTCCTGAAGGCCTTTGCCTGCTGCAAAATAACTAGGCTCTAAGCTATTGATATCAATATCCGTTCCCCAATGGTGGCGGGAGGTACTTGGCATCGAGCTCCAACGTAAGATCTTAACCGCGCGGCCCTTTGGATCTTTAACTGTACTCGACAAGCGTTTTCCATCTACTTTGCGTTTACCTGTCCACTTCGCTTCCCAAATAGATTTTTGAACATCAAAAGGGCGTGTTGCTGATAAAATCACTAAACTAATGCCTTCTGCTTTTGCCGCAGCATGCATTTTTTGAAAACTTACTAGCGCTTCTTGGCGCATATACAATTCCTTGTTAGCATAAGGGCTTGGAATTTTGGAAAAACGCTCATCTTGGGCAGGGTCAAATTTACCCATCAAGTATTTTTTACTAATTTTTTCCATAATAGCTTGGCGTTTCTCTGGCGACAGGCTGTCTGGCAAATCCAATTCTTCTTCTAATTGACTTAGAATAGAAGAATCAGGTGGCAACGCAATGGTTTGTGCACTAGCTCTCTCTGTTGGAGGAGCAGATGCGGGGAGCGGTGCTTCACAAGCCGACAGTAAAACCCATACGGTTAGTAATAAAAGTGTTTTGGGAGCAATCATAATGCAAGTATTTAAAGGCGGTTAACCCGTTATTTTTAAGCTTTTTTTGAGCAGTTGTCCATTACAACTGATTTCCATCAAATAATACCCTGTCTCTAGATGGCGAATATTTAAAGGCAAATTCAGCACTCCTACTTTGCCCTCAAATTCTCGTATAAATACTCGACGACGTTTGGTATCAAACAATTCCAAAATTACTTTGCCTGGGCTAGTAATTGTAATGGGCACTTGTAGTTGTCCCATATTTGTATTCGCTTCAATAGTTTCTAGTTTATCGCTCCCCAAGGTACGTACTTCCAAAAAGTCTTGAGTCAGCTCCTGTCCCCCTTTATCAATCGCTACAATTCTATAATAATACTTGCCTCCACGCTTATAATTTTTATCCACGTAGGTATAACTCTGTTGCTTGCTAGCAGAAATTCCTGCTCCTGCAATAATGTCTAATGTTTTCCAGATCATTTTATTACTAGACACCTGAATCTTATACTTAATGCGTTCTATTTCATACACACTTTGCCATTTTAGTTGCACGACATTGTTTAGATATTGTATGCTGCTGTTAGCAATTTCCATGAGAATTTGTGGACGTTTAGGAACAAATTGTTCTTTCTTTCTATTAAACATAGTCAAAAAATCTTGGCCTTCAATACGCCACAAATCAATGTTTTTAGGCAAATAGAAACGTGTATCATCCGTCAAGGCACTTACCTCATTTATATTCTCTGTTTTGATTGTACGGATCTCTACTTTACTCAAATCTACAAAAAACCATTTGACCTGATTAAAAGAGCCGCTAGCTCTTGTCCAACGTTTAGTGTCATCATCTGCACGCAAAGGTGCTCCCCAGCCTCCTTCTCCTACAAATACAGTTCCTGCAGGATCTCTTACAAAACCTTCATCGTAGCCCGCTTCTTGGCGATTTTTACTCACACGGATAGGCCATGTTATTTTAGACAAATGCGAATCACATTCCAAGGCCAAGTCCATTCCATATTTAAAAAACAAGGGTCCCCAATGCAAGCGCATGTATTCTTGCTCATGCTTCCGCGAATTGTGTGGACGAATGGGATGATGGTACTGTGCCATCCGCCAACCAATGCCTTGACTTTGTTGCAAATCTTTGTCCAACCAAGCCAATTGGGCACTACTAGAAGATTGCATACTATTTAAGGTATATACTCTCAATAAACCACGGGCGAAAGTCAAGCCATAATAAACCATCTCATGGGGCACATCAAACATATCTACAATCGAGGCATCTGAGCGTTCATGATTGCCTCTTGCTGCTAATAAAGCAGTCATCCGACCATCTTCTCCTATTGTCAGTTGCCAATCATCCAACCATTCTTTCCACTCTCGACTACTGTCTCCTCCAGTCATATCGCCAGCAAAGAGGACAAAATGTGGGCGACAGCGCGCCACTGTTTTATTAGCATTCTGGCGGGCCGTTTTGTGATTTCTAGAATCTCCTCCACCAATAATAGATAGACGACTATCATACTCATCGGGCAAGGTTTTAAAGGAAAAACGACGGCTAGTCCCTTCTGTATCTTTTATAATAAAATAATAAACAGTATTGGGACGCAATTTACTCAAGCGAGCAAAGTGGTTGTGCATTTCTTTGGCATGTATTGTACGATTGGGATATGCTTTATAAGGGTAATTGCTACCATTGGCAGCCGTCCCATAATAAACAACAGGGTTACTTCCTTGCACTTGGTCCCAACCAATAGTAATGGTTGTAGAGGGCTCGTCGCGAATCATACAGCGATAACGAGCAGTAAGTGCCAAGGCATCAGAAGTTGCTATGGATAAAAGCAGCAGTAAACAAGCTAAAGTCTTCACAAAAAAAGGATTATACGTCAAGTTAGAATAATACAATAGTTAAAACAACTCCAATGCCATGTTAATGACACAGCCTACGAAGATAGCTTCTAAAAACACGAGTAGGTAACCTACAAGCCAAAAACTGTATAAACAGTCTATTTTTTAGCATAAAAAGCCCAACTTCCTTAGGAAGTTGGGCTTTTTAGACCATGATCTAGTTGCTCTTAGCAGAATTTATCAAAGGCCATTTTTAAATTTGCGGCAATAGCATCTGCTGTATTTCCCTCAATATGATGGCGCTCTAGAAAGTGAACTAGGCGGCCTTCTTTGAACAAAGCAATAGAAGGAGAAGAAGCAGGATAAGGCAACATATATTGACGAGCTTTGTCTACGGCACCTTTGTCTACTCCTGCAAATACAGTGACCATATTTGTTGGCAATTTCTCATTTTGAGCAGCCATTTTTACACCAGGTCGGCAATTCCCCGCAGCACAACCACAAACAGAATTGACAACAACTAAAGTAGTGCCTACTTTTTCATCAAGAATAGCGCTTACTGCTTCTGCTGATTTAAGACCATTGAACCCATAATCAGTAAGGTCCTTTTCCATTGGTTGTGTTAGATGTTCTGGATACATAATATTTTATTTTTTGAAAAAGCTATTTGTAAATTGGAGGTCTTGTACAAGCTTTAAAGCAAGCATTAAAAGATTTTGTCATAAACCACCTGTCAACAACGCATTATTTTACAACAGCTTCAATAATACAATTTTATTTTTTACCTTGTAAAAAGCAATTTTATACAAGATTGTTTATACTTCACTCGTTATACAATCAAAAAAAGAACAAAAAGTTGGATCCATCCAATCAATTAGAACGATTACTATAACTAAGATAAGAGACACTTAGACTTCGCTAAGCTTTTAAAGCATATCTAAATAAGTCACAAAAATAATACTTATTTTGCACAATTAGTGCTTCTCTTCTGTCATCTATCTGCAACTTCTGCTCAAAAATAAGATTACCAAACAAAACTTAGAGCAAGTTTAAATTTGTTATNNNACCTTAATAAATTTTAAACAAACTCTTAATTGAATTATACTGCGCCCTTAGCATAATTCCTATTATCACAACATTAATTTTATGAAACGTTCTCTTTTGTTTGTCAGCGTTTTAGCTGCTGGCTTTATCTATTGTTTATCTTCATGTACCGCTGATAAACTGAGTCTTCCAGAACCTACGGGTTTTCAATGTTCTCAGATCACGATCACTTATGAAGATCATGTACGAAGTGTTTTAAATAGTCAATGTAATACCGCTGGTTGTCATGATGATGCCAATCTATCGAGTTTTGGATCCTATCAAAGTATGAATCAAGCACGTAGAGAGTACCTCTACACTAGAGTTTGTATTACGAAAGACATGCCCCCTGCTGGAGGATTGGCTTTAGAGTATATTGATACCATCCGCTGCTGGGCAGAACAAGGTTACTTAGAGAACTAGTTGCTCTGGGTAAGCTGTCACTCTTAAGACAGTTCCTTTCATTTCTTTTTATTCGCACTTTAATGTACATTAATTTATTATGCAAATATTTTGCCTATCACAAAAGGTCTTGTTCCTCTCTATTGTATTAAGTTTTGCTGCTCTTAACAGCCAAGCACAGGACAAACCTGCTAAAGAATATGTCTTTCAGACATTTAAAGATACTCGCGTCATCAACAGTTATTCTGTTGAAACGCTGCAAAAGAATTTATTAGATTTTAGAATTTCTCACCGTTTTGGAGATTTTTTTAATCAATGGCAGTTTAACAATGCATGGGCCGATTTTATTGGTTTAGAAAATGCCGCTGATATTGGTATTGGAGTAGAATATGGGGTTACCAATAACCTAACATTAGGTTTTCATCGAACCAAAGGCTCTTCTGCCTTGCGTTCCTTGTTGCATGGTATTGCTAAATACAAAATCTTATCCCAGACCAAAGACAACAGCATGCCCTTTACTTTAACAGCAGCTGCTACGGTTAGTATTTCTACTGCTCCTCCATCGGCGGATGTTTCTTCTTTGGCGTCCTTTCCAGGGGGCATTGCCCATCGCATGTGGTACACCGCACAAGCGTTGATTGGGCGTAAGTTTGGAGATCGTTTCTCTTTACAGCTTTCTCCTACTTTTGTATGGCGTAACTTGGTAGAAGTCGATGACAACAACTTCTTGTTGAGCACAGGTGTTTCTGCTAGATTACAACTTAGCAAAGTAGTAGGTATCTTAGTAGACGCTACTATTCCTTTTGATAATTTACGGTTGAGTTCTACCAACGGTTACCACATTCCTATCGGTATAGGCTTTGAATTTGATACAGGGGGACACGTCTTCCAAATCAATTTGACCAATGCTCGTGGTATTGAACCTGGGGACTATATTCCTAACACCAATAGTGATTGGGCAGAGGGACAGTTCAGAATTGGTTTTACCATTTCCAGAGCCTTTAGAATGTAGGGACGTTTGCAAAAAGCATTAATAGCTTTTTCAAACATCCATTTTATTAGAACTCAACATCAAACTACATGTTTAACGGATATAAAACCAGCGCTTTAATTAGCTGCTTATTAATAGGGGTCATCATCGCAAGTTTTACCTTGCGTCCAACAGACCAACCACGTTTTTATCTCTCTGATGATGATAGTCTTTGGAGTGTTTATGAAAAATTGGGTAAAATTCGCTTCAATGCAGCCAATACTTCTGTCAAAGGAGCTTCTGTAGAACGAGGACGAGACTTAATTTTAAATGGTTCTTGTGAGGACGCTGATGGAAAAGGGCGCACCAAAGAAGTGAGTCCTTATTTCAAGTGTACAGCTTGTCATAATATTGAGAAAGAATTTAGTGATCTTTCTGATATTAGCTCTGAAAAGCGCCTAGAGTATGCCATAGTCAACGACTTGCCTTTCTTACAAGGAAGCTCTTTTTATGGTCTTGTCAATCGAAAGACATTTTATAACGATGGGTATCAAAAAAAGTATGGACATGTTCCCATCATCAAAGCCTCCAACACAGACATTCGCAAAGCGATACAACTTTGTGCGACACAATGTGCACAAGGACGTTGGTTAGCTGATTTTGAAGTAGAATCTATTTTGGCCTACTATAATACCTTAGGATTAAAGGTAAAAGACTTAAATTTGAGCAAAGAAGATCGAGAATTAGTAGAAACAGCGATGAATACTAACCAAGATCTACAAGAAGCAGTACATTTGTTAGAAGGTAAGTACTTAGATAAGAGTCCTGCGCACTTTGTAGAACATGCAAAGAGTTATGAACCCTTGTCTGCTAGCGCTCTAAAAGATGTCGCTCGTTACAATAATGGAAAAACTATTTACGAACGTAGTTGTTTGCATTGTCACAAAGACGAGCGCTATTCTTTCTACGGCATGAATGATAGCAAACTAACATTTGCTCATTTGCTCAGCCGTACCAAATCTAATGGCAGCAACTCTCTTTATGAGATTACCCGTCATGGAACTTGGCCATTAGCAGGCAGTCGTGCTTACATGCCCCTATATCCAATTGAGAAGTTATCAAAAAGACAATTGGAAGATCTTAGAATTTATGTAGAAAATAGAGCCTTAGGGCAACAGTTAGCTGCAAAATAGGGGCGCTGTATTTTATTTATTTTCTTTTAATGCTTGAAATAAGATGTCAAAAACGACGGGAGTAGTCTTCTTGCTACTCATTACGCTGACTGTCTTGGCCCATAGAGCCAAGCAATCGGCTGCGCCAATAGCTGAGATCACTGACCAGACTAAAGTTTGGGCAGTGATGTCAGGCTTAGGCAAAGTAAATGTAAATGCCCTTTATAAGAATCCGCAGCACGACGCGCTAAAAGGAGAACAGTTAGTCACGAAAGGGGTGACCGTAGATTTCCAAGGAAAAAAAACCCTGCGCACCAGTCCAAAGCTTACTTGTATTGCTTGCCATACAGTAGAACCAGAACACCCTATTTTTGGCACTATGGACCCTCAAAGTCGCTTAGAACATGCAGATAGTACAGGACTTCCGTTCTTACCTGGAGCCCCCTTGTATGGTTTAGTCAATAGAGTTGCCTTTTTTACGGATGATTATCAAAAAGATTTTAAACACCGACAAACTCAGGCGCTCAAAGATGGACATAGAAATATACGTCTAGCCATTCAGGCCTGCAATAAGGTCTATGCCAAGGGCCGCACCCTAGACAATTGGGAAATCGAGTCGATCTTGTCGTATCTATGGACCTTAGAATTGCAAATGGGCGATTTAAAAGTCCCTGATACTATTGTTTCTATTATCCAACAATCCATTACGACTAACTTAAATGGCTCAAAAGCCGTTAATTTAATGCGCCGTTATTATCCAGAGGTGTATCCTGCAACTTTAGCAGCACCGATTGCTCGTAAAAAACGGCCAGAAGTCTCTCCTGTACTTAATAGTTATCAAAATGGAAAGCGTGTTTATAAGCTCAGTTGTCTGTATTGTCATGCGAACAAACGTTTTTCTTACTTCAAATTGGATCGAACACAGAAGACCTTGAAGTTTTTAAAGAAACACTTGGATTCTGATTCTAAGTACTCGATTTATGATGCCTTGCGTTACAGCCCTGGTTCTAGAGCCAACCGTTCTAATATTCCTCATTATACGGCCCAACGCATGAGCGACCAACAAATCCAAGATTTGCGGTTTTATATTGCTCAACGGGCTAAACTAGGCGTAGAGGCCGATGATTATTATAAGAACTATTAGTGACATTCGTTTATAAAAAATCCCTCTCTACAATAGTAGAGAGGGATTTTTCTTTTGAAAAAACTATTTGCTTAAGTAGTCACTAAAAAGTTCTACTACGTGAGGCCTGCGGCGTTCGCATTAAAAAATGATTCTTTTTTCATTATGCGGTTTCTTTTTACCGCCTACTTATTTAAAAGTAATAGGGCTCACTTAAACAATAACCTAACCAGCGTTATTCCTACTTCCTACGTTCTAAGTATAGAACGTAAAATCCAAAATCTATGCGAAATATTCTATTCTTACTTTTGCTATGTTTAGCACAAAAAGGGTGGTCGCAACTACAAGCCAACTTTAGCAGTGACGCTACAGAAATTTGTGTCCCAAGCTTAATTCAATTATCTGACAGCTCTACTGTTACAGGGACCACTATTGTACAGTGGGAATGGACTAATAATGGAGTTGTTTTTTCTACACTACCTAATCCTGCTCTTTATCTCAATACGTCAGGAACCTATGACATTTGTTTACGAATAATGGATGCTTTAGGCAATCGTGATACATTGTGTCGCTCCAACTATTTTACTGCTTTCAATGGCCCTACAGTCAACTACAACTTGTTGCCAACAACAGGTTGCTCTCCTATTCTTGTTAATTTCACTGACCTTACACAACTAGGAGATGCTCCCATCCAACAATGGCGTTGGGATTTTGGAGATGGCGCTTTAGACACTTTACAAGCATCGCCCTCGCACTTATACACAACTGTTGGGAATTTTGATGTCACCCTTGTTGTCATTGACACCAATGGCTGCCAAGATGACCAATTACAAAGTAATGTTGTTACAGTTTATCCACAAGTAACGGCCAATATTGCGCTCAGTTCTT
This sequence comes from Aureispira sp., assembly GCA_050633105.1. Classification (GTDB taxonomy): domain Bacteria; phylum Bacteroidota; class Bacteroidia; order Chitinophagales; family Saprospiraceae; genus Aureispira. The sequence goes on from JBOEFW010000016.1 coordinate 235,887, forward strand.
ATCAGGCGCAATGTGGGCTTCCTGCCACACTTGGGCTAACAGGTATTGGCAATGCCTCTGGATTAAACTATAATTGGGATTTAGGCGATAATAATCTAGCCTCAGGGCAAAACATCAGCCATACTTACACCAGCGCAGGTTGCTTTTCTCCTACCTTAACCGTGAGTAATGCTTGGTGTTCGACTACAGTGACTGTTCCATCTTGCATTACTGTTTCTGACCTTCCAACAGCCGCTTTTACTCTTAGTGATAGCATTCAATGTGCGGTTCCATTTGCGGTACAATTTACCAATCAAAGTACCAATGCAAGCAACTATGCTTGGGATTTTGGTGACTCTTCTTTTGCCAGTACTCTTAATCCCAACCATACTTATAACAGCATTTCAGCTGCTGATACGGTTACTTATTTACATGGTCTCATTCCTGTCGTTTTGACTGCTAGCAATATTGTTGGATGTGTTGCCAGAGATACCCAATACATCAGAGGATCGCTACAACAAGTGGGGATTAATCGCAATAATCTTCCTTGTGCTCCTGATACCGCTTTTTATTCCATATTAGCAAGGAATCGCTCTTCCTATGTAGGGCCTATTTCTTATCAATGGACGTTAGACAACGCCGCCTTTATCACAGGGCCAAATGCCGCCGCTTATTATCCAGATTCTGGCCTCTATAATGTATCGGTTGTTGTAACCGATCAACTAGGCTGTGTCTCGACTTCGTCTATTGTAGCGGATATTGGTCGCATTCCATACATTGATTCTTTTACCACCGATACCAATTATATTTGCCGAATTGACAATATTGATTTTCTTGCCTATGGCGATTCTTTTGCGGATTATTGGGCGTGGGATTTCAGTGATAATAGTGTTAATTTTGGGATGGGAATTACTCACACCTTCCAAGACACAGGTTTTATCACAGGCGCTTTAATTGCCAGTTTTAGAGGATGTTTTGATACCATGCGTTTGGATACGTATTACATTTATCCTCCTGTTGCTGCCTTTTCTATCAAAGACACCTGTAGTACCTTAACCACAGAATTCATTGACCAATCCATCGGTGCCCATCGCTGGTTCTGGGATTTTGGCGACACCACAGTAACCACTGATACCTCTAGTCTTCAACATCCAAATTATACTTATCCAAGTATTGGCACTTATGCGGTGAAATTGACAGTTTATAATGACAGTACTAATTGTGTAGATACCTTTATCTCGGTTGTTATTTTATCCTTACCAGTAGCTAATTTTGAAGTGCCCGATTCTATTTGCACTGTCTCCCAAATTACTCCTATGAATACCTCTAGTGATGCTGTTTCTTTCTTTTGGCAAGCTGCTGGTGCCACCCCTTTTTCAACCGTCATTTCTGAACCTACCTTGGAGTATAGTCAAGCAGGAATTTATACCCTCACCCTTTCTGCCTTTTCTAGTGATGGGTGTTTTGATACCTTACAAAAGAACATCTATGTAGCAGGCATTGACACCAATATTAGTCATGCTCCTATCCCTGCATGTCGGCCAGCTCTAGTGAATTTCACCGATCGTTCACGGGGAGTTCTATCTCCCATTGTGGGTTGGCAATGGGGCACAGGGAGTACACTTCCAACAACATCACAAGTCTATGCTTTTCCAGGGCCCCAACAAATGCCCCTGCAAGTCACCAATGATTGGGGCTGTACCTTCGATTTGGTTGACAGTTTCCCTGTGGGTGGTATTTTCCTTAATTATGTGACCAATAGAGATGTTTGTTTGGGAAACACCAATAGCTTCACAGCCATCACTAGTTCTCCTGCCAATAGCAATACTTTTGGTCCTTTCCTCTATATCTGGGATTTTGGAGATGGCACGCGCGATACCACCAACCGTATTACCGTTCAGCATTTGTATACCAATGCAGGGGTGTATGATGTTTGTTTAGATGTCCTTGACTCGATTGGTTGTATCACAACGCTCTGTCGCACAGATTGGGTCACCGTCCATGATCCAACCGCGTTATTTACCGCTGATACTTTTTTCTCTTCTTGCCCTCCTTTAGAGGTTAATTTTGCCAACTTATCAGCTAGTGGTACTATTTGGAATTGGTCCTTTGGAGATGGCTCTGTCTCTTCCCTCCAAAACCCTAGTCACATTTATTCTACATCAGGTTTTTATGATGTGATATTAGCTGTAGAAGCCTTCCCAGGCTGTGCAGCCATTGATACCATCTTACAGATGATTCAGATTACAGGCCCTACAGGGCAATTTAGATCCCCACTAGGTAGTCAATGCGCCCCTTATGCAATAGAGTTAACCGCCAATGGGACAAATATAGCAGGCTACACTTGGTTATTTGGTAATGGTGATTTTCAAATCCATAGTGGTGGAGTGACCGATACCGCCTTTTATACATATACACAGGCAGGACGTTTTGCTCCTACAGTAGTCCTTGATGATGGCATGGGTTGTCAAATTTCTATAGAAGGAGACACAATAGAAATTATGCCTAGTCCCGTGGCTAGCTTTCGAGCAGAGCCCTTGATTTGTGGCATAGACTCCGTTCAATATCTATTGGATACTTTTTCTTCTACTTGGGATGCCTTATATTGGTCCTTCCCACAAGGACAGCCGAATAGTTCTACTCAACTATCACCTTGGGTCAATTATAACAGTACGCTTAATGCACAAGCACAATTAATTGTTGTAGATGGCCTTTGCACGGATACCTTAATTCAAACCAATACAATTACATTACAACCACCCCCACAAGCGGCCTTTGATGTTATCTATGTTGATTCTTGCGCCCCCAGCACGATTCAATTTATAGACCGTTCCACCACTATTGGGCCAGACTCTATTCGGGTGTGGCAATGGGATTTTGGCAATGGACAAATGGGGACACAAGCCGATACAAGCTTCGTCTATGACAGCGCTCGTAGTTATCAAATACAACTCATTGTTAGCGATCGAAATGATTGTAAAGATACCACCATTCAAAATATTCAGCTTTATCGGGCACCAACGGTCAATGCCAACGCGCCAACTACTGCCTGTTTGGGAGACACCATCCCATTACAAGTAACCAGTACAGGAACCATTAATTGGCAAAGCACTGCTTGGTTGAGTGACTCCAGCAGTAACAGTCCTTTGACCCAAATCAATGGTTCTCAAACGTATATTGTAATTGCCACCAATAACTTTGGATGTCAAACCATAGACAGCATAACGGTTCAACCACTTCCCTATCTACAAGCAAGTGCCATGGACAGCAGCCACCTTTGTTTGGGCGACAGCCTAATACTCCAAGCTAACAGCAATGGCTTGCCCTTGCGCTGGCGAAGTAATGCAACTCTATCTTGTACCACTTGCCCTACCCCTATTGCTACCCCTAACCAAAACAGTTGGTATTTTGTACAAGTGGATAGCAATACTTGCACTAGAGAGGATTCCGTTTTAGTCACCGTTTCGCCCTTACCCATTCCCATTATTGTTGCTGATAGCAGTGTTTGCGAAGGCGATAGTTTGTTCTTACAAGCAACGGGAGGCGCACTTTATCAATGGTCTTCTAACGGCACTTTACTTAGTAATACAAACGCTCAACTTAGCGTTTTACCAATAGTGAATACCATTTATACCCTACAAGCACAAGACAGTTTTGGTTGTAGCGCCAGTACTAGTCACCCTATTCAAATACGATCTAGCGCCCTTAGCCCGCTCCCTGATTTTACGATTTGTAGAGGAGATTCGGTCACGCTTCAATTGAGCAATGGTAGTAATCCTACTTGGCAAGGGCAAGCGTTGTCTTGCCAAACCTGCGCGATTGCCATCGCTACACCCACAGACTCTACATGGTATCAAGTACAGTATAACAATGTTGATAATTGCCCTGTTGTTGACAGTTTACAAATACAAGTCATTGATGTTCGTTTCTTTCAAACCTTACCAGTAGACAGTATCTGTATTGGCGATTCTGTACAATTACAAATTCAAGGTGTCAATGCGCCTATTTTATGGTCTCCTTCTACCACTTTATCCGATCCAACTGCCACACAAACATGGGCCTTTCCTACTGTTAATACATGGTATACCGTTAACCTTACGGCTGGATCTTGTGCCCTAACCGATAGTGTTTGGGTCGCGCTGCGCACGCCAACGACCATTCAAACAAGTGATGTTAGTTATTGTATAGGAGACTCCATGCAATTGCTAGCACATGGTAATGCAACCACTTATACTTGGAGCCCTGCTTCTAATTTGAGTAATCCCTTAACAGCAAATCCTTGGGTGAACATTCTCAACAATCAACAATATCAAGTCGTGGGAACTGGCTTTTGTAATACCGATACGGCTTTTGCCAATGTACAGGTACAAGCCCTCCCTAATTTGGAAGTAGATAGTATACAAATGGTCACCATAGGGCAAACGGTCACTTTAACAGCCAATAGTAATGCCGCTGATATTTGGTGGTCCCCTTCTGAGGAATTGTCTTGTGATAATTGTTGGCAAACAGACTGGATCGTGAATGATACCAAGACGTTTTATGTGACTGCTCTAGACGATCAAGGTTGCTTGGTTATTGATTCCATTCTCTTGCGTTTGCAAAGAGATTGTGTGCCTGATTTAGTCTATGTCCCGAATGCATTTAGCCCTGATGGTGATGGTCAAAATGATGTATTATATGCACAAACAGGGTCGGTACAAACACTCTTAGGTTTCCAAATTTACAACCGTTGGGGAGAATTAGTTTTTGAAAGCCGCGACTTTAACCGAGGTTGGGATGGTCGCTATAAAGGTCAAGCCTTAGCCCCTGATGTTTTTGGTTATGTTTTACAATTCGAGTGCCCTCAATCAGGGCAGCCTATTCTAAAAAAAGGCAATATCACTATTTTGCGATAATTGTATTTACCCATTTATTCCTACTTCTTTTCTCTTTTTCTAAAAAGGAAATAGAAGTTGTTGTTTTTGTTCACAATACCTATACAAATTGTGAACAAATAAAAGTTTTCCACAGCAATTTTGTGAATAGCTGTTTATAAGTGCGCAAAAGCCAATTTTTTCTACACTGTTTTTCGTTTTTACAAACGTAAAAATAAACGCAAAAAAGTTATCTTCCTACTAGAATCTTACTTTATCCTTGGAGAAGGCTCGATTTCTAAAGTCAATTGGGTGTTTCCACTGCTCTTTACCAATTTAATTAACCGCCATTGACCACGCAATAATTGGACAATTCCAAAACTCACAGCTTGCCCTGTTTCTTCCTTCCAATAGCTAGCCGCCGCCCTAAGCGCTGCTACTTCTTCTTTGATTTTAGCCTTGTTGTGCCCTAGTTTTTCAATGTCTTGTGTTAAGTGTTGCAACAAAACTAAAGAGTCGTCTTCTAAGGATAAAACCAAATCAACCATTCCAGTATAATAACGTTGCGTTTTGTCATTTCCATAACGGAAGTTCTTGTACTTTTCGATCTTCTTAATGGAAAATTTATCGTGTAAATTTTGGTAGAATTGCTGACTGTATTGCAGCCATTGAGCGGCGCCCCAATATTCTTGCAATTCATGTTGTTCTAATAAATTTCGCGCCATAGCCAAGCGCTTTTCTTCAGCAAAATCAGTAGGATTATCAGCTTGAATAAAGGTTGCTAAGACAGGTTGTATTTGAGCAAAACTCAATTCTTCGGCGTCTAATCTTGGCAATAACTTACTAAACATGCGAGGAGCCCCCAATCTAAAATCTAAGTTGGGAAATAAACTTTGAGCTTGCTCAATAATGGTTGTTTGAAAATGGTCTTGTGCCCCCGCTCGTTCTTCTAAATAATCTATCGCGTGTGGAACAATAACCGTCGTTGCTCGATTTTTTTCATAAGCAAAGTGCTTTATTTTCATGGGAATATTCTGTCCTTCCCACAACCAAAGGGCGTGTTCGCCTTGTGTATCCAAACTTGGCAATTCTTCTTGACCTTTATGAAAAACACGATTCAGCCACTTGGTTGGCTTCTTGGGTGCCGTTGGAAAAATGAGGTAGTCGCGAGCGCGGGTAATTCCTACGTACATTAAGCGGGCTTCTTCTGATAGGGCTTCTTTTTTGGCCTGAATACGGGCAGGATGATTGTTGACGGTTTCCTCTAAGGCTGTTTTTTGTTTTTGATCGGCATAGGGATTGATCCAATAACACAACAAACGATTCGCTAAAGGTTGACGAATATCAATTTGATCGGTTGTCCGTACTATTCTAAAGCCCCAGATATTTTCTCGTAAATTATCCATCAAACTATGACAAATAACTACAGGCCATTCCAACCCTTTACTTTTATGATAAGTCAGCACATTAACCGCATCTTTGCCAGCGCCTTTTCCTTGTTCATCTAACCCTTCCTTGGCCAACCCATCCAACCACAATAAAAAACCTCCCAAGGTCGCCGCACTGTGCAAACGTTGACAAGCCGCCTCATAATCCAAGGCCAATTTACGCACGGCATCTATATTATCTAAGCGCTGTTGTTCATTGCTCCAAGCCACGATTTTCCGACGCAAATCCAATTGTTCAATGACACTGTTCACAATCTCAGTTGTTGAGAGTTCTTTACTTTTGTAACGCAACTCCTGCAAAATGAGAATATCTTCCTTGTCGTGTCCCCATGCTTCTTTTCCAGCTCTAGTCGCTTGATCCAATTCCTCTAGATAATCCAGACGATTGGCTATAATTTCCTCAATGGATTTTTCTTGTGTTAATAATAATATTTCGGCAATAGCCAAGGCATCGTGCTTATTAAGAATATAGCGCAAGCAAGCCAGTAACAAACTTGCTTCAGCTGTTTGCAACAAACCGTCTCTAGAAATAGAGGCTTTTAAGCCTTCCTTGTTGAGTGCTGTTGCAATGACTTGACAAGATTTATTAGAACGGCAAAGCACTGCAATATCGCCCGCTTCTAAAGGGCGCACAGCATTCGATCCTTTTATTCTCACTTGCCAATCTTCTGCCAAAATTTCCTTAATTCGACTGGCAATACATTGCTCAAACCAAGGCGAGCCAGGCATTCTACTGCCCTCATAAACAAAATGCCAATGCTGGGTAGCAATACCCAAATCAGGCGATTCCTTTTCTTTCACATAAGGAGCTGCCGTTTTTAAAGCAATCCGCTCTTTGGGCATTTCATCGCCAAAAGATTCTAAAAATAAACCATTGGATAGATGCACCAAATCCTCCCGTGAGCGCCAAGACATCGGTAAATTCTCAATATTGTCCGTGCTATCCATTACCGCCTTCATCAAATCTGGAGCCGCCCCTCTAAATCCATAGATGGACTGTTTTGGATCACCTACCCAAATAGATTGGTTGGCAATCTCACTCAATTGCAAAAAGATTTTGAGCTGAATCGGGTTCGTATCTTGGAACTCATCCACTAATAATAAATCAATCTCATCCTTCAATACTTCTTGCACCAAAGGGTGATCCAAGAGTTTTAGAATGAGGACTTCCATATCAATATAATCAATCAGTCCGCGCACTTTTTTGTAGTCTTCATACTCTTGAAGAACAGCTATAGCGGTATCAAATAAGAGGCTGACATAACTCTCAATTTGTGCATGAAAATCAGGATGTTCAATGTGTTTTTTAGCAAATTCTTGTAGCTCTTCTACATCTTCTCGGCTTTTTTTGGGCACTTTGAGTTTGCCAATACGCGCCCAGTCGTACCAGTTAAGAAAACCGCGATTTCTCAGAACATTAAGCATTCCGCGTAAAGCCGCCAATAAAGTCACTTTACCTTTGGTTCCATCTTCATTTTCTTCTACATCGTTAATCGTCTGCTGAAGTAGGCGCTGTAGTTCTGTATTAAAATAACTGGCAGGACGCTCACTTGGTGTAGGCAGAAGTTCAAAAAAACTCTTGATAGAATACGTTTTGCTCTCTTCTAAGGTTTCCAAATCAAAATTATTGGAACGCGCTAAATCAGTAAGCTGTTTGAGATCTTGGCGCCAGTCTCGACGATTGCGAGCACTTTTATTAAAACCCAATTTTTCGCCCAGCACTTCAATTTCTTGGACACGTTCCAAAGAAATAACATTCGCCAATGAGCGGTTAAAAATATTCTGTTGATCCGTATCTGCTACAATATCTACTTCAGGAGAAACCCCTGCCTCAAAAGCAAAACGCTTGAGCAACTGCACCCCAATTGCATGAACGGTTCCAATCATAGCATTGCCCAATTCATCCGCCTCTTTGGTAAGGCCTTTTTCAAGCAATTTGATACGAACGCGCTCTTTGAGTTCCGCTGCCGCTTTGTTGGTAAAGGTGGTTGCAATAATTCCAGAGGCACGCACTTGGGCTTCTTGGCCATCTTTTGGGCTCAATAAAGCGGACATTTGCTCTGTCAAGGTATACGTTTTACCGCTCCCTGCGCCTGCTGATATAATCTTTAAATTCATTATTTATGCTCTATGGTTTATAAGTCTCGGAAGGGCTATCCTTGCAGCCAATATAAACCATTTTTCTTTAATTCATTCGCCCTGCTAGAATACAGGTTTTCTTAAAGCGCTTGATGGTCCCATCTGGACGGAAAAGTTCTATGGTTAGTAGGTGAATGCCTACTCTAGCTTTTTGCCCATTATTATCGGTTCCATCCCATTGCAAACTCCCTTCTCTATCCAGCAGTTCTCCATTGACTAAGTTTCTAACCAAGCGCCCTGTTGCATCGTACACATCTATATTCGCGACATAACCCAAGTTGTCTACATTGTAATTAATCAATAAGAAATCTTGGTAGCCATCTGCATCAGGAGATAAAGTTTCTACAGGCAATTGAATTAACTCACTTCCTGCAAATTCATTGGTCAAGAAAACAGAGTTTTGATAAGCAGGAGTCGCATAATCAACGGTGCTCGCCGCAGAATGCCAATTATTGGCATCATTAGTAGGCGCTAACATGTCAATACGCTCCAAAGAAACACCATTCTTATTATCAATTAAAGGCGAATGAAAATCTGCTTCATAATCGAACTGATCCAGCACCTTTACTAGGTAAGCTATTTGTGGATTTCCAAATTGATCTAAATAAGCAGAATCATACGCAGCATATAAAAAGACTGCTCCTTCTCCATCGGCAAAGGTAGGTAAATTATTCTCCACAAAATTCTCAGGATTCGGAGTATTGTATTGTGTACGTACTTGGTTTGCTTCTTCTGTTAAGACAACATATTCGTTGGGAAAAATCAACCAATCCACGTCAATAGGGCGTGTTTGTAAAGTAGTTGTATTGGCTAAATTTCCCTCTTCTACCACGGCATTGGAAATCACTAAATCAGCAGCATTAATCACCTTGTCTGATAAATTATACAATTCAATAAAATCCTCTCCTCCTGTCACAGGATTAAATAGAATTTCATTCAAAATTAAATCTCCTGATTCTACATCTTCTGGCAAGGCAAATCGTGCGGTGTTTTTGAGGGCAATAGAATTCCCAACACAATCCGTTAAGCCAGCACTCATTGTCACGGTATAGGTTGTTCCTAAAACCAACGGTTGACTTAAAGTCAATACCACACTGTTATAAAAAGGCTGCTCTAAACTAATATTAACCACTGACACACCACCTGTAATTGTATAATTACTTGGATCAATTGCCACAAGGTCGCCCATTGCTTCAGAGAAATAAACACGAACAGTATTTGCTCCTATTGGGAAAGCACGCAAGGCATCAGGTGCTTGTTGATCATCGCCTGTTTCTAGTACAGAGTTGGCTGTAGCTGGTGTACCTCCTAATAGATTTTCACAAGCCCTCCAATTGCTCGCCCCTTCACAAGGGCGTTCTGGGTTAATTCGCTCTAACGACCAACCACCATCATCTTTGTCTGCATTCTGATACCAAAACAATTCATAAGCTACCGCATCAATCACCTCTCCTGTTGGATCTCTCAGTTCTAGTTCATCACTTGTATTCAAATCAGGAAAAGCAGTTAAGGCTAAGGTATTTCCAAAACTGGCTAAACTTGGATCACTGGCTTTATGTAAAATGACATACTCCCCTGGTTGTAATACAAAAAATGGCAAATTGGTCGTGACAGAAGAAGCATCTGTAAAGGTAAAATTTTCTAAGTTGAAGGTTTTGTTGCTGCGATTATACAATTCAATGTATTCTGTCTCTGGTAACCCTACAGGTGGATTAGGGTCCGCCATAATTTCATTGATAATAATATCATAGTGGCTGGCTGCGCCTGCCTCAAAGTAGGTAAAATTAGCCGTCGTAGCTGCCAATGGGTTTCCTACACAATCTTCTAAATTACTAAGTGTAATCGTATAAGTTGTTTGGTCTATCATATTGGCACTCAATGTCAACGCCACTTCTTTATCTGACAAAACTACGATGGTAATAATGCTTACTCCATTATTAATGCTGTAGTTATTGGTTTGGCTGGCTAGACCAGCATTTAAAACATCATCAAATTCTAAAAGAACTTGATTGCTTCCCAATTGGCGAACATTCGTTACGCCTAGTGGTGTATTATCAGAAACCGTACTGAGTACCAAATTAGCGGAACCAGGTGTTCCTCCTGCCCCTGCAACAGAAGCAATCCAGTTATCTCCTCCTTTACAGGATAAGTTGGGATTGATCAAAGCCAAACTCCAACCACCATTTTCCTTGGTAGCATCTTGATACCATTCTTCTTCGTAATCCACACTATCTAGTGTCACTCCATTATCATTGTACAACTGTAACAGTTCGCCGCTATTTGTTAGACTTAAATTACTAATTGGCACCACAATACCATAACCATTCATCAATGGAGCATCCGCTGCACTACAAATGATCGCATATTCATTGGGTCGCAACAATTGGCTTGGAAGCACTCGATTACTGCTTTCGTATAAGATATAATTGGCTAAATCTAGGTTCTTATTAGAATTATTAAAAACCTCTACATACTCTACCTCTGGCAAACCCACAATAGGGCTTGGATCAGACATGATTTCTGTAATAATCAACTCTTGGTACCCCGCACGTTGTATGCTAATGTAATCAAAAGAATCGGTGGCATTCACTGTTGCGTTACCACTACAATCCGTCAATCCATTAACCGTAATAATATAGCGGGTGTTGTTTGTCATCGCTGTACCCAAGGTGAGGTTGACCGTGCTTGTACCTGCCAAGTTTGCTGCTGTCACCGTATTACTATTAATAATGTAGTTAGCAGGAATAGTCGCTGTATTATCTAACAGTTGATCAAATTCTAGAATGACGGTTGTTGCTCCCAAAAAACTAGCACTAACCAAAGCAGGTGCTTGTGTATCTGGTGTATTATCAAAAACCGAATTTTGCTGTCCTGGGCTCCCCCCTACCGCAGCTGTAGAAGCTATCCAATTGTTCGCCCCTTCACAAACCAAGGTGGGGTTGATCAATTCTAAACTCCAACCACCATCATCTTTCACGGCATCTTGATACCATGACAATTCATAATCCACACTATCAACCGTTTGACCTGTGGCATCTTTGAGGCGCAATAATTCGCCTCCATTTGTCAAGGTAATTGAACCAATATCTAAAGTTGTTCCATAAACGGCATAATCCGCTACATTACTAGTTCCTGTCAAGATCACCATAGAATCAGGCTGCAAAATGAAACTGGGAAGATTCTTATCCTGCCCATCATTAAAGACCAAGTTGCCCAAATCAATGTATTTGTTAGAGCGGTTGAGCAATTCCACAAACTCTGCATTCGGCAAGCCTACTACAGGAGTTGGATCTGCAAAAATTTCATTGATTACAATATCTTGTAGGGTCGCTGGTTGTAGATTATAATAGGTGAATGAGGCCGTAGTATTAACAGAGGGGTTGCTGTTTAAGTCTTCCACTCCATTGGCAGTAATCGTATAGTTTGTACCACTTGTGAGGGACAAACTGGTTAAATGCACTAAAGTAGGATCTACTCCATCCAATTGAGCATTGGTGATGGTAGCGCCATTATTCATTGTATAATTACCTGCCACATTCGCAGTTGTTGCATCCAATGGCTCATCAAAAATAACATCTATAGCTGTTCCACTCAGGGCACTCGCATTAACTAAGTTTGGAGGAATAACATCCACAAACAAGGGTGCTATTCGTATATTATCATAAAAGAATTTATCCCCTCTAGTCGTGGTGTACTTCGCAGAGAAACCAAAATGACTCCCTGTTGTATGTGTTGTATCTGTAAAAGTGCCTTCTAAACTATAAGTTGTCCCACCTGTATAATCCGCATAAACTTCCCAAACACCTGTTCTGCTTCGAATAATCCGAAAACTAGCTGCTGGACTAGTTGCTACCGCTCCATTTGTTCCTCCAAAAATACGGGTACTACTGCCCCCATCCAAGCGATAGATTTCTATAGAATCGGTACTACCGCTGGCTCCGATTTGCAAATAATAACCATCATTTGCAGTGGTCAAATCACTTTGATCTGCTTGTAAATAAACCCGTGTTTGATTAGAAGTAGATGGATTAAAATCCAAGCGCAAGTAAAATTCCCAGTGGGCGGTGTCCTGAATCGCTGCTGCGGTACTTAAATAAGAGGTCGCAGAGCTGCCCAAATTGTCACTCTGCAATTCTCCAGTGGTAACGACAAACTCCGTAGTCGTCCCCAACCAAGTTGGGTTAGCAGTAAAATCGCCATCAGAGAAATCCTCCTGCAAGATTTGAGCTTGAACAAACTGCCCGCAGGCAAAGAATACGAATAATAATACAAAAATTCTCATACAACTGTTTATTAACAAGCCATCTAGTAGCTTTGGTTTAGGAGTCAAAATACGGAAAATTAAACAGTCCAAGAGGAACTGAAAGTTAAAATTTAGGTAGTTCTTCTTTAAGTGATTAATTCCACTTACTCTCACAGCCTGCCTCTTACTAATTATTGTCCCTAGAATAACATTTTTTTTAACAAAATCTAGTTATCTTTGAAAAGAGCAACCAAGCGTTTTCAAACAAAGTAATTTTTGTTGATTTCGCTTAAAGCGATTGAAGTTTTCTCATCAAAAAACTAATTGGAGCAATGAAAGTAGCTGTAGTAGGTGTAACAGGTATGGTTGGCCGTGTTTTGTGCCGTGTTTTGGAAGAACGAGCCTTTCCAATTACTGAATTTTTTCCTGTCGCTTCGGAGCGTTCTGTAGGAAAGTTAATAGAATTTAAAGGCGAACAACATGCTGTCATTAGCATGGAAGATGCCATTGCCAAAGCACCCGATTTAGCTATTTTCTCCGCAGGTGGAGCAACAGCGAAGGCCTTTGCCCCTCTTTTTGCTGCGCAAGGCACAACCGTTGTAGATAACTCTTCTGCTTTCAGAATGGATGAAGATAAGCCGTTGATTGTACCAGAAGTCAACATCAACACCTTGCGCCCTACAGATAAAATAATTGCCAATCCCAATTGTTCTACCATTCAATTAGTGGTCGCACTACAACCTTTGCATGAGGCTTATGGTATTGATCGTTTGGTTATTTCGACCTATCAGTCGATGACAGGAACAGGGGTAAAAGCTGTGCGGCAGTATGAAGAAGAACAAGCAGGAACAACTGCCCAAGCTCCTGCTTACCCGCATCCTATTTTTGAGAATTGCTTACCTCATTGTGATGTCTTTTTTGACAACGGTTATACCCGTGAAGAATTAAAATTAGTGGAGGAAACCCGTAAGATTTTAGGGGATTCTAGCCTCCGCATTACGGCTACGGCTGTTCGTGTTCCTGTCAAAGGCGGCCATTCGGAGAGTGTGAATGTTAGTTTTGATCGCGACTTTGAAATAGAGGAAGTCCGTCAATTATTAGCAGGAACGGAAGGCCTTACCTTATTGGATGACCCGACCCATAATACCTACCCCACTCCTTTGCAAGCGATGAATCAAGATGGTGTTTTTGTTGGTCGCCTTCGCCGCGATTTATCCAATGAAAAAACGCTTAATTTATGGGTTGTAGCAGATAACTTGCGCAAAGGAGCGGCGACCAATACCGTACAAATTGCAGAACATTTATTGCAGCAGGGTTGGCTTCCCAACCCCGCATCAACGCTAGCTTCTAGCTAGTTTTAGGGATGCTAAAAGGCGTCTAGGTAGAGTTTTAGAGGTATTATTTTTAATAACATGGGTATTATTTTTAATAACATGGGTATTATTTTTCACGCTAAAGTTATTTCAATAGATACAATTGTTTTACTTTGTGTTAACAGTAGATCTATATTGGTCTCCATTTACGCCCCCCATAGTAAAGCTCAGGTTTGTGTTGCTTGCTTTTAATTGGATGATATGACACCTGAATTGGAACAAATTCGAGAGGAAATACTGGACTTGAATGATTTCAAAGCCGATATACAGTTGCTAGAGGCTCTAGCGAACAATGCCGTCTATTGCCTAAGCCAACACCAAAAAAACACCAATTCTCCCCGCTTAAAGCAAGCCATTGCTATTGTTATTACCGACATTCTCAATACTTTAACTAAAGAAATAGAGTGGACAAAAGAAGAAGCCGATGCTAGTGATATGCGAGAATACCGCCAACTTTTTACCAAGTCTAAAAATCAAATAATTGCGGATATCAATCAGTTGTTTTAATTCTTACAGCCACTCTACCTTCTCCGCTATAGGAGTTCGCTTGGGGCTTACTTTTGGTGCTTCATGATAACCCAAATACAAAAAGCCTAAACAACGCTCTCCTTCTTTTAGATTCAAAAACTGACGACACTCTTCCTCCTTTATTAAGGATGGAGAACTCCAATACGCACCAATTTTGTGGGCAGAAGCACTGAGCCATATGTTTTGTACTGCCATAGCAGTCGCTGCGATTTCTTCCCATTCTGGCACTCTTGCTTCCGCATCACGCTGCATACAAATAGCAAAAATATGAGAAGATTGACGTGTTTTTTCTTTTATTTTCTGATACTTCCGTTCTACAAATTTCTCCTCAGAGCTATTTTTTTTGTACAACTCTGCTAATAAATCGCCCAAGGCTCCTCGTTTTTCTCCTGCAATGACTTTAAAACGCCAAGGCTCGGTCAGACGATGCGTAGGGGCATAGTTGGCGTTCTCTAACAATTCCAAAATTAATTCCTCTTTTATGATTTCAGGCAGATAAGCAGGAGGAAAAATGGATCGACGTTCCCGAATGATAGTAGTTGCGGTAGCTGCGATAGTAAGTGGCTGGATTGGATTCATAATAAGTAGTAGTAGTAAGTGTCTGATCAAAATTAAATAGAAGGCTAAAATACCCGTTGTTGGCGACTTTAATGCAAAGAAATGTTATTTCGCACTGCCCATTATTTCTAAAGATAGTACTTAACAACACTTCTATCTTGGTTTAATTCATTTTTGGGTTTAACTTAATACATACGTTAAGAAACTCTAAAGTCTTGAATTAGAAGGAATTTATTTTTTTAGACAACCGTTAAAATGGACGTTGCTTCTAGTAGAATGGCTTATTATTCACTGGAACAGTCCAATTTCCTTCTTATAATTTCACCCTAAAAAGTACTATTATGAAGAACTCTGCCACTCGTTTTTATCCAGATGTTGTCTTACAATCACTCGTTTTTTTTCCTATGATCCTTTGCTACTTTTTGGCAGTCGCTCGAACAGAATTTTTGATTGGGGCACTTCTTATACAAATAGGAGTAGGAGTTGTGCAAGTATTTAGTGGCCTGTATTATTCGATCACTCGAAAGTCCCGTTGGCATCGGTCTTATACCATTTCAGCCATATCCTATGTTCTCTTCATTTGGGCACTTCTTGTTAATGTAGGAGGTTCTAGCTTTGTAGTTTGGTTTGTTGTTTTTAGTGGAATTATCCCTGTCTGTATTGCTATTTGGTATCTTATTAAGAGTTTAAATTATCACCAAAACTATAACCCTCCACTTGCTAAACCGAGCTATGGAGCAGAAGATCTCTTAGATGATATTTTGGTAGAAAACTAAACCAGTTTATTTTTATCCTATCTCTCCTCAAAGCCTTCTTGCTAATCAGTCTATGTTGTTAGATGATTATCTTGTAGAGCAGTTTTTGTTGTCATAATAGCCTTTATCAATAACATCTTTCTAAACTTTCAGAAAAAAATGAAACTTTATTTAAAGCAGCACCGTTCTTAAGATATCCAGCTTCTATAGAGCTGTTTTACCTCCTGACAACTGCTCTATTATGACCACTCTAAAACGCCATTTCCATCCAGAGTTTTTTATGCAAGCTCTGCTTTATATTTTAATGGTATCTTCTTATCTTTTAGGCTTTTTCTTTGAAGGAGCTTTTTTTGTTGCGCTTATTTTTCAATTCTTTGTCGGGCTTTTCCAGGTTTTGAGCGGATTCCTTCACATGTTGGCTTACCGTTCCTTGATTCATGCTAGATATCTAGCGAGGGTTCTTCTTTTTTTTATAACCATGGGTCTTGTATTTTTTACCTTAGAACAGGTGGGCGCCTCTACCCGTTTCCAAGAGTTTAATGGTTTATTATTTGTTATTCTAATTCCTATTGGAATTGCAACTTGGTACCTCCACATGCTCACTTGGTATTATGGGGGTAAATACCAGAAATTAGGGGCTTCCACTTCTCAAGAAGATCTTTTAGATGATTTACAAATAGAGACTTAGTACACTGTGTAACGGAAGTTTATTGTATTTTTATACAGCGTATTTTTAATGCTTTTGTAGGTAGAAAAA
>JBOEFW010000016.1:252548-266019 GCA_050633105.1 Aureispira sp.
TAAAACGGCGATTATCTAACAATTAAAAGTGTAAAATGATGCGTTTGTAAATTAACAGAAGTGTATTTAATAGCTAGCACAATTCGATCTATAGTTGTCCATCTATTTTAGAAATGCTCTAAAAGGAGAGAAACAACTCTAACGGACCTCCCCTATTGGAGCGCATGAACGAATTAGTTCTTATAGTGTTGGTATAAGACTTACCAAACTTATGTTCTTCCTATTCTAGGGAGAATCAACAACACGTTCATCAAATTATTATGCCATACGACATTGTTCTCTACGGCGCCACGGGCTTTACGGGCAAACGCGCAGTCACCTATTTCCAACAACATGCTCCTAAAGGGATACGTTGGGCCATTGCTGCTAGAAATAGCTCCAAATTAGACGCGCTCAAGAAAGAATTAAATTTATCCGTTGATAGTTTAATCGCAGATGCACAAGATGCGGAAGCCATTGATGCCTTAGTCCAACAAACCAAAGTCATCCTGACCACTGCAGGTCCTTACGCACTTTATGGAAGTAATTTATTAGGCAGTTGTGCCAAACATGGTGTTCACTATGTAGACATTACAGGGGAAGCTCCTTGGGTTAGAGATATGCTTCAAGAACATGGAGCCGCGGCTGCACAATCAGGAGCTAAGATTGTCCCTTTTTGCGGATTTGATAGCATTCCAGCAGATTTAGGGGTCTTTTTGTTACGCCGTTATGCCCACGAACAAGGTTTAGGCGATCTTTCTAGAGTAGACAGTTATTATAGTATGGCTAGAGGTGGCTTAAATGGTGGCACCTTACTTTCCCTCCTTAATATCCTAGAAAAAGGAGAGACAAAAAGCTTAGCGGATTCCAAGGTTTTGTTGAGCAATGTGAAGGATACTAGCTTCCTAAAACGGGAGAAACGCTCTTGGAAAGCGCACCATGTTCCCACTATCGACAAATGGGTTTACCCTTTTTTCATGGAAGCCATCAACCAAAAAGTAGTTTACAGAAGTATTGGCCTGGCTCCTCAATATGACTTGCCACAACCAAAACAATTCATTTATCAAGAGCATCATGCCTTAGGCAAAAAAGCAATGCCTGCTAAAATAGCCGCTTTTGGAATGGCCTCCTTTGGAGTATTAGGACAATTTGGTCCGATTAGAAGTCTACTCAAAAAAATGGGTCCAGAATCAGGGCAAGGCCCTAGTGAAGAAGATATTGAAAAAGGCTTTTTTAAAATGTGTCAAATTGGCCAAACTACCAGTGGTCAGAACGTGCAAATGACCTTCAGTTATCCAGGAGATGCAGGCAACAAGGCGACCATTTGTTTCTTGTGTGAAAGTGCCTTCTGTTTGTTATTAGAAGAAGAACGCTTACCTAAACGCACTGGTTTTTTGACGCCAAGTTTGGCTTTTGGAGTAACCCTAGAAGAACGCTTGCGCAATACAGCTACCAAAATGGAATTAGCAACCTTATAGTGTTTCTTTTATTAAAAAGCTTTGCCTGAAAGATACTCTCTTTAGGCAAAGCTTTAGTTACCTCTCTCCTCTTTTATACAAAAATCATCTAAGGGCAAAAGATTAAGAATCTCTTAGTTTTAATGATTAATTTAATTCAAGATGCGTTTTGTTGCTATTTAGAAAATCTCCAAACGAAGCCTAATTGTGCATAATAAGGTAATAACGCATTCACCTCATTCTTTTGGGCTTGCAGTCCTCCTACTCTTAATGAAAGTTCAAAGTTATTCCCAATGGTTTTACTCCCTTGTAAACCATAGAAAAAATGTCCGCCTGATGGCAGGAACCAACCATTTGTAATATTTGGAAAATGTTTCTTCATATCATCAGAATGCTTTAAATAAGTAGTAATTGATTTGTCAAAACCAAATTCTCCTGCAATATGCCAAGTTGGGCGATAATAACCGATTAGAATAGCAAGCTCAGATCCAAAACTTGACATATCTACATATTGGTTTTTATATTTCCTAAAAATAGCATAAGCTTTTGCCGTCAAAATAAAATTATGAAAATCAACAATTTCTATTTGACCTCCTAATCTAGTTTTAAAATCGTCTATGATATTTTCTCCAAGAGGAAAGGAATAATCTACATTAAATAAGAGCATTCTAAACGTCTTCAGTTTATAGCCATATCCCATTTGTGTGGTCATTCCAAAATCGTAGCCAATATTCAGATAAGCTATGTGGGTTTGGTTTTCATTCAAAGATTTCCAATTGATATTCTGAGCAGTACTAGTATAAATTCGAAATACACAAAACAGTGCAATTATCATTATTTTAATCATTACAATATTTCTTTTAAGTAATTCTGAATTAATGGATAAAAATGGGGCCACCCAAATTGAGGCATTTCATGACCACAATCAGGTATTTCTACTAATTCAATAGCAGGAAACGCAGAAGAGACCATACGGGCATGCTCTACTCCATAAGCTGGATTGAGTTCACTATAAGCAAACAATACCTTTGTTCTATAATTTTGAAGATGTGTAGTAAAGTTCATTTTTTCTGGATCTGCGATAGCCAGAGCAATTGAAGCACTGTTACAAATAGCTCCATACCGCCAAAAAGAAGGAGGATTAGTATCTCCTGTTGCTCTATTTCCTGCTGTTAATAAGGCAAGTTTATAATCTAAGGTGTTGTGCTGACTACTCGTTATAAATTGATCCATATAAGCTTGATCATTAGTTGTCTCACTTAAAAGATTTAATGTTCTCGATTTATTGATATAAACAATCGTTTGTTCCCATGTAAAACCACCAGGTTCTGCTAAAACAGCTCCTGTAATAGCGTTTGGATGTTGATTAATATAAGCAGTTGCAAGTATTGCTCCCCAAGAATGCCCTGCAAGAACAACAGGCTGGTTAATGTTTTGACGATAATGTTGAATCACAGCATCTAACTCCTCAATATATTCTTGGACATCCGTATAAGCACTAGCCTCTAACCGTTGTGATAATCCCGCCCCTCTTTGATCATAGAAGACCACAAACATACTATCATCTGCTAATTGGCTAAAATTTAGTATACTACGATAATCGCTTCCTGGACCTCCATGAATAACAAGTAATATAGGATCATTAGGGTTGCCATAGGTTTCTGCATGTAACCTCACCCCATTGATAGTTATCGCTGGTAAAGAAGCATCGTCCATAACTGTTAGAGGGACTAAGACATCAGGTGTATTAAAAGAAAATTCCTTTGTACAGGAAGAAAAGAAGATAATGACCACAGCCATTATACTAACTAAAGAAAGTGTTTTCATACGTTTTCGTTTTTTGATTTTGATTGAGCTCAAATCTATCTATACACAACCATTTAGGCGGGTCAGCTTGTAAGATGAGACCAAATAGCTCCTTGAATCCTCCTTTTTCCTTGACAATACTTCCATACT
Source organism: Aureispira sp. (assembly GCA_050633105.1). GTDB lineage: Bacteria > Bacteroidota > Bacteroidia > Chitinophagales > Saprospiraceae > Aureispira. The sequence continues at coordinate 255,941 of JBOEFW010000016.1, forward strand.
GCTCTTATTAGAGCAAAAAAACATTGTTTTAAAAAAGAAAAAAACAGAGAAGGAAAACGTAGAATAAATTATAAAAGAGAGTAAAGAGTAGAGAAAGCAGGGCAGTTACTCCATCATAAGTTTGGCATATTGAGAAGGAGTCTGACCTGTTATTTTCTTAAAATAACGATTAAAAGATGACTTTGAATTAAAGCCACATTCGTAAGCTAAAGTGATCAATGTAAATTGTCGATTATCGGGCAACGCTACTAATCGTTTAAATTCCTCCACTCGAAATTTATTAACAAAATCATAGAAACTTATACCTTCTCTCTCATTAATGATTTGAGACAAATAATTGGGATGGATATTCAATTTTGAAGCTAATTGACTTAAAGAAAGAGTGCTTTCCTTGTAATAAGACTCTTCTTGCATTAACGTTATTAGATTTTGATATTGCTCTCCTGCCTCTTTATCAGAAAGTCCTGACCTAGTATATTTCTCCTTAGGTAAAGGAGTTGGTTCCATCAAAAGAATGGGAGGGGTTGTCAGTATATTTTTTGACGGTTCTTTATCGCTATCAAAGATTGTTTTTTGTTGAATGCCAAAGAAACCAATTAGAATAACAAATATCGAAACCCCTAAAAAAATGACCTCGTTTTTTTGTGTGATAATAACCAGAATCCAAACTAGACCTAAACCATATGTTAAAAATTGCAACCATTGTAAGTCAATTTTTTCAAGGTTTGCAAACCTATTAAGAATCTGCTTCTGGTGTTGTTTTAAAATCTCATTAGATCGCCAAACATAATAAACCCCTGAGATACAAATAGCTATTAACAAAATAAATTGGAACATTTCATAACCTTGGCCTTCCTTCTCAAAAATTTCAATTTTTTCAGCAGCAGGCAACCCCATAAAAGGGATAAGGTATAAAAAAGTAAGAATCGTTGGGATTAAGTGTATAAAAACGACTACTTTTTTAATAGGATGTTGATTAGTTACAGAGGAAACATACAAGTACAAAAAGACACCATGTAGTAATGGTAATGGGAAATGTAACCCTAGTAAGGAAGGATAATGATAAATAGTATTGTTATTCAACACATAAAAAAGAGCAATATGAAACGCGTACAATAACATCCAAAGGCAGAGTAATAAATCTGAATTAGATTTTTCCTTTTTCACTAATAATAGAACGGCAATAAAAAGGGCAATAGTAATCCCTGCTGTAAATATCATAGAGCAAACTTTTTATCCTTATTAACTGTTTTCTAAATAATGATAGATTGAGTACAGGACAAAACTAAGTTTTTAAGAAATCCTTCTTTATTTCCTAATCGATTATATTTTGCCTTTCTTAAAAAACTTCTAAAACTAAATCATTTGGTCAATGATCATATCCCCTACGTTCAAAGCACATATTGAGGACATTGTCCCTGCCTTATCCCAAGAAGAGTGGACTCGTGTTCAACAAGCCTTTCATCCAATACAACGACGCAAACATCAGTTTGTCGTCCAAGAAGGCGATCCTGTTCGTTATGATTATTGGGTGTTGAAAGGTTGTTTAAAAGCTTATTATGTAGATGAAAATGGCAAAGAACACATTCTACAATTTGCAACAGAAGGCTGGTGGATTACCGACTTTGATGCGTATTTTAATCAAGGTCTAGCCCATATTAATATTGATTGTTTAGAAGATTGTCAGCTCCTAGCAGTCACCTTGGAGGAGCGCAATGCCCTTTGTCAAGACTTGCACAAGCTGGAACATTTTTGGCGCATCAAGTCCAACTTTGGTTACATTGCCTTACAAAAACGCATTTTATCCTTGTTGCGCTACAGCGCCAAAGAGCGCTACGAACAATTAGCAACGCGTTATCCAGATTGGTTACAACGCATTCCCAAACGATTATTGGCGTCTTACTTAGGCGTTTCCAGAGAAACATTGAGTCGATTGTGATTTACATCACTTCAAAATTGTGCGCTAGCTCCTGTGTGATTTTTTTAGCTTGTTCTACTTTTGTAACAACAAAAAAGTAACACATGCAAATTTATTTTTATCATCAATTATGGGTTAGTGCCTTTCTCTCCTTATTTATGAGTTGTACAACAACTGCTCCAAGCAATCTTGCAGAAAAGGAAGTCGCTAATTCGACTGCTAATAACAACAACATGACTCCAAAAAAAGTGCTTTTTGTCTTGACAAGCCACTCTATTAAAGGAAGTACAGGGGAAGCAACAGGTTTCTACTTAAGTGAAGCTGCTCACCCTTGGAAAGTGCTGCATGAAGCAGGCTATACTATTGATTTTGTAAGCCCAAAAGGGGGCAAAGCTCCTGTCGATGGTTTTAATTTGGAAGATCCTATCAACAAAGAGTTTTGGGAAAATCCAGCTTGCCAAGCCGCCATTAACAATACACTGGTTCCAAAACAGGTACAAGTAGAAGATTACGCCGCTATTCACTATGTTGGTGGGCATGGCACCATGTGGGATTTCCCTGATCATGAAGGTTTAGCAGGTTTAGCAGCAGCTATCTATGAACAAGGTGGCCTTGTTAGTGCTGTTTGTCATGGCCCTGCGGGGCTAGTCAACATAAAATTAACAGATGGCAGTTATTTGGTTGCTGGTAAAACTGTGAGTGGCTTTACCAATGAAGAAGAGGAAGCTGTTGGCTTGACCGATGTGGTACCTTTCTTATTAGAAGATGTACTCATCGAGCGCGGTGCTACTTTTGAAAAAGTAGACAATTGGCAAGTCAAAGTATCCGTTGACCAGCGTCTAATTACAGGTCAAAACCCTGCCTCTGCTACTGCTGTAGGACAAGCACTTAAAGAACAATTAGAACTAGTGGTAGCCAATTAAGCTATTATTAGGTTCCATTTTGCAAAAGCAAGAATGACCACTAGGTTGTTCTTGCTTTTTTTATTGGTTATGATAAGAAACTAATCGCTCTACAAAGACGGTTATAGTAGATAGATTATTGTTTTTTTCTTACACTAACAACACTTATGTTCCATCAAATTGCCCTTCTTTTCTCTGCTAAAACATGGTTTCTTATTAGCCTTATATTCCTAACTAGCTTTAGTGCTTGTGCGCCCAATTATAGAACAGAGAAAATTACTCCTCCTAGTCCTGCTGTAGAACAAAAAATCAAAGACCTTTATCTTGACATCGCTCTACAAAAAAAGGTTTCTTATTCCCTTTTTCGCACCGCAATGGTTGGTTTTTACAACCTCCCAGGATTGACAAAAGAAGCTAAATTAGTCCTCATTGATTTTTCTAAACCTTCCACCAAAAAACGTTTATACGTCCTTGATCTCCAAAATAAAAAACTCTTATTCCAATCGTTAGTTGCGCATGGAAGGAATTCTGGAAAAGTGACTCCAACCCAGTTTTCTAATGACCATAAATCCAAACAATCCAGTCTAGGTTTTTATAAAACAGGAGAAACTTATCAAGGTAAAAATGGGTATTCCTTGCGGTTGGATGGCTTAGAACAAGGAATTAATCACCATGCCAGACAAAGAAGCGTGGTCATTCATGGTGCTGATTATGCTAGCCAAGCTTTTATTAAGAAAAATGGCCGTTTGGGTAGAAGTTGGGGCTGTCCAGCCTTACCTTTCGCCTTAAATAAGGACATTATTGATGCCATCAAAAATAAAAGTGCTGTTTTTATTTATGCGCCTAATAAAACTTACCAAAGAGATTCCCCCTATATGGTGCCCCAATAAAGGAACAAGGAACGTTGCCTTTGGAAGGCCTTCTTTATAGGTGAATTATGCGCTGTCCACTCTATAAAAAACGTACAAAAACATATCTTGTAGTTTTTATGTGCCCATTCAATAAAAATTATGTCTACCGCCTCCTTTAAAAACACCCTTCAACGTTTAGGGCCAGGATTACTCTTTGCGGGAGCAGCAATTGGTGTTTCTCACTTAGTTTATGCTACTCGAGCAGGAGCGACCTATGGTTTTGGGTTGCTTTGGTTGATTGTTATCGCCAATCTATTTAAGTATCCTTTTTTTGAATTTGGACCACGTTATGCGGCGGCTACAGGCGAAAGTTTGTTGCATGGTTATCGCCGTTTAGGACGTTGGGTTTTAGCAGGTTTTATTCTGGTTGCGCTAGCCACCATGTTCACGGTGCAAGCTGCTGTTACCTTAGTGACAGCGAGTTTGGCAACTTATTTATTTGGCGGAGGCAGCATGCTTTTTTGGTCAGCGCTTTTATTGTTTTTTTGTGCCTTGTTGTTGTTGTGGGGGCGTTATCAATTCTTAGATGGTTTAATGAAAGTCATTATCACCTTACTAACCATTGTCACACTAATTACGGTAGTTGTTGCCTTTTTCAAACACCCTGAGCCGTTGATCTTGCAACAGCAATTCCCTTTAGACAAAATAGGATTAACCTTTGTTGTCGCCTTTATGGGCTGGTTGCCCGCGCCTTTGGATTTATCCGTTTGGCACTCGCTTTGGGCTTTGCAAAAGCAAGGAGACCGTCCGCAAAATTTCTCTTTATCAGCCGCTCTATTTGATTTTAAAATAGGCTATTTAGGAACCACTTTATTGGCCTTGTTTTTTATGGCCTTGGGAGCCTTGGTTATGTTTCAATCTGGTGTAGAGTTGTCTAGTAAGAATACTGTTTTTGCGCAGCAGTTGATTGAATTGTATACCAAGGTTTTGGGCAAAGGTTTTGGGATTTTTGTAGGCATTGCGGCGTTTATTACCATGTTTAGCACAACGCTAACTTGCCTTGATGCGATGCCGCGTGCAATGGGACAAGCACAGGCGTTGTGGACTTCTACCGAAACTCCCAACAAAGCAAAAGAACAACAACTCTATAAAGTTTGGTTGGCTGTACTTATCCTTGGTGCCTTACTGATTTTACAAGTCTTCTTAACCAATATCCTTGCCTTCTTACTAATTGTCACCGTACTTTCTTTCTTAACAGCGCCTTTCTTTGCCATTGCCAATTCTATCTTGGTCACACGTTACTTGCCTAAAGAACAACAACCTAAAGTTGGATTAAAAATTTTGAGTGGGATTGGAATTCTGTATTTATTTGTATTTTGTGGCCTTTATCTCTGGAACTTAGTTTACAATGTGGTCTAAACGACTCTCCTAACATCTAATTGACCTTATGCGTCTACTGTTGTTGCTTATATTTTTTGGGTGCTGGCTTTCGCCTAACGCATGGAGCCAAACACGACAAGAATTGGAAAAGAAACGCCAATCGGTTGCGCGCGCTATGAATCAAACCAACCAACAATTGCAATCGACACAACGCAATAAAAAGATTGCTCAACGGAAGTTGCAAGCCTTACAAGATAGTATTGCCCTCAAAACAGCCTTGATTGATAGCATGGCACAATATACAGGTCAACTTGATAGTTTGCACACGCGCCAACAATTGGTTGCGCAAGCACTAAAAATAGATTTACAAGGACTCTATCAACGCCATCAACGATTGGTTCGTTATTATTACCAACAACAATTCCAGCCTAGTTCCTCTACTCCTAGTCAACAATTAAAACAAGTACAGTACACTCGCTCGGCCTTGGGCAAACGCCATTCTCAAATTGCACTTGTTGCAACCACACAACAGCAAATCTACCGCCGTGCTAATTTCCTGAGCGAACAAAAAGTACAAAAAGATAGCTTGTTATCACAAGCGCAATTGCTACAAGAACAACTCAGCGAAGAACAACAACAGAAGGCACAAAAAATGGCGATACTTAAACGCCAAGAAAGCTCCTTGCGCCAACGTTTGTCCAAACAAAAAAGATCAAAACGCTTCCTCAGCAAAAAAATTGAGCAAGCCATTTTAGAGCAAATCGCCGCTGCCAAAGCAGCCGCTCGTCGTTATCAACAACAAAAGAAGAAAAAACAAGGCCAGGCTTCCCGCAAAAACCCACCATTGATTGCCAATAAAGAGACGCGTGCTTTTGCCCAACAAAAGGGGCGGTTGATTTGGCCGATTTACCAAGGGAAGATTATAGGGTATTATGGACAACAAGCCCATCCCCTATTTAAAGATGTGTTGCTCAACAACAATGGAATTGATTTACAAGGACAATACAATTCAGTGGTTAGAAATGTCTACGCAGGAAAAGTAGTTAGTGTATTTACCATTCCAGGCTATCACAACGCGGTCATGGTTAAACATGGGGATTACTATACGACCTACTCCAACATTGCCAAAGTTTACGTTAAAAAAGGGCAACTCCTTAAAACAGGAGGCCAAATCGGCACCATTGGGCGTGATCCCAAAGGCAAGGGGCACCTGCTTCATTTTGAGCTGTGGCACAACAAAAACAAGGAAAACCCTATGCATTGGATTCGATCCAACTCAGGAGGTCAACTATAAAAAGCTTGTTTCTTAAAGAATGGACAGTCTCTGGACTATTTCTTGGCCTTGCTCATCTTTGATGTAGAGATAATAAATACCATTAAACTCTTCTCCGTCCAATTTAATTTCTTGTATTTCCTTTCCTAAGTTTTCCAAGTACAGTTCTTCCTGTCCTAGTACATTAACCATTCTAAGCGTTTGAATTCCTGTTTCACATTGAACATGGAAAAAGCCATTGGAAGGATTGGGGTATAACGCCACCTTCNNNNCCTTCATTGTATAAGCCGCTACTTTTTCCACACCAACCACAGTCGCAATTGTTACCGTTTGAGTACTTGTATCAATTCCACCACAATCATCATTCGCAATTAAAGTAATCGTATACGTTCCTGGATTATTGTAGGTATGGATAGGGGCCATTGTTGTATCTATAGGACTCGAATCTCCAAAATTCCACTGTTGTCCAGTTGTCTGTTGGCTATTATTGGTAACCGCAACCGTTCCTACATTAACAATCGTTGCAAAATCTGCTTGAACATCATAGGCACCGATGTACCAATTGGAAAGACTGTCTAAGACCACCTGATCGACTAGTTGTTGTATTTGTTGGGCATCTGTTGCTGGAATATTTCCATAATAAGTAGATCCTGTTACTCCTTTACGGAAAAGGGTTGCATAAAAGGTACAAGCAGCCAGATACGTTCCAGCTCTAGAAGGGTGGCTCCCATCGCTGGAATACAAATTAATACTAGGCAAACTATCTCGTACCGTTCTCCAAACCGCTCCTACAGGAGCAGCAATGGCGTCATTGTTAGCCGCCATTCTCAAATAAGCTCTTCTCAAACGAGCATTCATTCCTTCAAATGTACATAGAGCAGGAAAACTTGCGCAGTTTTGCGCATCGCCATTTTGACGTCCCCAAGTCATATAAAACGCGGTCTCGGCACAAGGGTTATAATGTTCTATTGTATCGTTGAGTTGAGCAGCATAGGGTTCTACATCCGTCCCTACTTGTGCATCCGAAAAAGAGGGTTTCTGGCTCTGTTCCTGAATCACAACCACATCCCAGTTCCCTTGGCGAATACCACTCAACGTATTGTTATTGGTTACATGCTGTACCAATTGAGCACCACCAGGTGTACTTGAAGCATGGATTACTGTATCTCCAAAGCTTGTTGCGATACTACTTAGAACTTGGGGCAGGTTATTTTGATGGGTGTAACTGTTTCCTATAAAAAACACCCTTTTAAGTTCTTGAGCTTGCAACTCCACAACGGTTAAAAGTAAGAGAAAGAAGCTAGTAAAAATTGTCAATTTCATAGTCATTCCGTCTAAGTCTAGTTAAATGTTCAATTGCCAAGGTACTATAAATACTAAAAGAGGTCCTGTTCTTTTTATCATTTTATACCACAGTGTTCTCTTCTATTAAGAAGAGAAGGCCAATAACAAGATAACGCATCTGCAAAGCGATTTGTTGGTCTAGTATTATTTTGATGGACAAAAAACAAAAAGAAAAGGAGGCGTAAAAAGCGCTAAAAGTGGAGAGAGGGGAAGGAATGTAGAGGGTGTAAATAAAAAACGGGTAGAAGCGGTAGGCTCCCCATTGCCCACATTCTACCCTAAATGAACCCCTATTGTAATACAAGTTTGTTCGTATTAAGTGGTGCACTTTGATGGGGTCTTACAACCCCTTCCGTATGTGCACAATTCAAATATAGGTCATTTGCTCGGTTTCTCCTATTTTTTTTCTTTTTTTTTCTTTTTTTTCAAAAAATTAACAATTTATTAAGGTGTCCATTCTTGCCAACACACCCCTAAACACTTAACAAACAATCACTTGAAAATAAATAAAAACAATAAAGGTTTTCTATAATTTTCCTAGACTTTAAAGGGATCATTCTTGCCAAATATTAGAAGTGTCCGAAATTATCTAGATCTATCTTCTTATTTCTACTTTTAAAACCCTCTAATTTCGGACATTTTTCGTTTCCTTATGCCTTTTTCTATAAACATGTCCTGCGCTTCCTCCTTAAAAAATCTAGCATAAAATCTTGTAGAAGTTTAATTTGTTTGTATCTTTGGTTTCTACAAAATCGGGGCGTAGCTCAGTTGGTTTAGAGCATTACCTTGACAGGGTAGGGGTCACTGGTTCGAATCCAGTCGTTCCGACCGATTTTAAATAATAAAAGCGTTCTCTTTTTAGAAGAGAACGCTTTTTTGTTCTTATGCAGATTTGTTCCTTGTATTGGTAACCGAACAATCAGGGCCTCTCCTATTCCTTAATAATAAGTCAAGGAACGTTCAAGAAAACGACTTGGTTTTCCATTGACAGATTCAATGGACTGCACCCAACTGTTCTGCTTATCCAAGAGGTACTTAATTTCTATTATTTTGATATTTCCGCTCTCTGCCAACAACTCTCCTTCTGCATTATAGTCTTCGTGAATTCGATCGAATTTATATTGCTCATCATAAGTAATATCCGTTCGTTCTAATAATTCTCCAGCAGTAGTATAGGCGTGCATTCTTGTGGGATGCCACCGATCATCTACAAAGACATCAGCCAGCGCCATTCCCTCCCAATTGTACGTTTTAAATAGGGCTTGGAAGGAATTGGCTAATAATGGGACTTACTATAATGTCGGAAGGGCGACAATGAGACAACTGTCGCTAATTAAAGATAGGAGAGTTTTAGGGGCTTTGGAGTCGAAACTTAGTAATAGAGGATTGTTCGCTCTAGGATAGCAACGGGTATTCCTCCTTCGTATTCTATGGCTTTAGTCCAATTTTTTTGAGCATCTAGTTCATACTCCAGTGTGATTGTACGAATCACGCCTAAGGCTTGTAGTTTTACTTGGCGAGGATGGTTGTTTTCATCATACTCTATTTCTTCTAACACCGTACTCTTCTCATAATAAGGATCTTCTTGATAGCTTGTTGTTACGCGTTCCAGCCGAAAATCGGCATCCAACTCATAAATAGTGCTCCCCAATAATTTTCCGTCCTTATCATAATTGGTATGCGTATATCCTCGCGCTTTGTTTTGCTTGTCTTTATACGTAACAATGGTCTTGGCTAATAATTCTTGCTCCGTTCCAAACACTTCTATCCAAGTCGGGAAATCAGGAGCATCGGCCTTCCAGTGACTTAACAATTGATCTTGGTAATCATAAATGGTGGTGATCGCCCCTGCTTTAAGAGTATACCTAATTTCATAGCCCTCTCGATCAAAAGTACTCTGTTTGGTCATTTTCCCTTCTTCATCAAACCATGTTTTGGTATTTGATGCTACGCCTTGATATTCATAGAACTGCTCTCCTTGGTCTTCTGGAAGGAGTAGTTTCCCTTTTATTGGCTGCTGGGTGTGTCGAGCCGCTCTATATCGTTGCTGGATTAAGGATTTTACAGCGCCTTGGAGGTGGTAGGCGGCTAGGTCGTTGTAGAGGAGTTGGTCGGGGGTAGATTGGCAGGTGGTTAAGAGGAGAAGAAGGAAGAGGCAATAGAGTTGGTTCATTTTTTTGGAGTGTTTTTAGCGTTCTTTTATGAAGTAATAGGGAGATTTCTTTGCTGTATCCCAGTCTTCGTAGTGTAGGGTCGGGTCTATTTCGTATTTTTTGATTAGCTCTTCTATTCCTATGCAATGTTGTTGTTGTAGAGTTTGGAAAAAATTAGGATCATTTGTTTTGCTTAGGTATAAGTTCGCATCACTCAAATCCGCAGAAATCAATTTCGCAGACCTCAAATCCGCATCA
>JBOEFW010000017.1:0-2351 GCA_050633105.1 Aureispira sp.
GGTAAGGATTGGGAAGTTTTGGTGGATTATTGTAACGATGAAAACTCAGGCTTAGCGCCTGTCCTTTGGTTTTATGTGAAGATGAAAAAGTATGAATAAAAAGAAAAAAATTACTGGGTTATTGACAATTTGGAGCTGTTTTTTTCTATCCACTCTTTGGGCGCAATTGGCGGAAGTAAAGCCTTTGGCAGGGGAATACTATAAACTGGATAAACAAACGGGAGGTATCTTTGAATTGAACATTCAAGAAGATTACCATTTTGATTTAGGAGTGAATCAAATAGGAACTTGCACTCCAACACTTATGTATTATGGCCAAGGAAAAATCCTTGCTTTGACAGATAGTACGCTGACGTTGGGATTTGATACCGTACCGACTCAAAAAAGTCATTATACCTTAACCTATTTAGGACCACTAGAGCAACAAATAGTGTTCGCATTAGAGGCAACAGAAGGAGATAGAGCTATTGTTCTAAATGCTTATGCTGATAGGCCTAAAAATCGCCGTTTTAGATACCTCCATCAAAGCTTTGAAGGAAGTACAACCTTATTATTAAAACCTAGAGAGCAATTTTATAAATTAGAGCTTACTCAAGCAGGTGCCTATCCCATTGCTCTTTCTGGAACTGTTCTTGACACCATTCAAACGGGGCGTTATCAATTGCAGCTCCATTTTAGACCCAGTCCTAAAAGGAAAGCCTTTTCTTATCTTCCAGCATCGGTGCAAACCGTGAACTATCAATTTATTCATGAAAGCCCTCTCCAACCTCATATTCGCATTACGTTGCAAGAAGTAGAAGCATGGTATGATGAACCTGCTATTGTATTGGAGCGAAAAGAATAAGCCTTTAATTATAGATTTTGCCAGAAGGATTAAGTTGCCAATGCTGTTTTTGGGCATCACTAAAGTACTCAAAGTTTAATTTTTCGCCGTCTACTACTTCTTGAAAAGCTTTCCACATTTGTAGTGCAGCGATGGACGGTGGCATTCTCCCAATGCCTGTACAGAAACCTGGAATTAGGACGGTCTGAATAGCTGGGTGTTGTTTTGCAATCAATAAGGTTGCTTTCATAGCTAAATATGGATTGACAGAGGTAGCAATATTAAAACTCATTGGAACTCGCATGGTTGGAGCTACAATTAAGTGAGGAATTTGTACGTCTTTAGTGGCTAGAATTAAGGCTTTGCCAATTAATAGTTCTCCTTCTGGTAAGGCGGCTATTTGAGCTTGTAATTGCTCTTGTAAATCCCAACCTAAACGTTCTGATAAGGCATAGTCAATACCTCCATCCATAAATCCAAAGGAATTAGCAGGGCTTACAATGGCATCAGCCGTGTGTTGGGTGGCATCTCCTAAGATGATTTCTACTTTTGAGTGTCCTTGAAAGTGTTCCTTCCAAGCTTCAACCATTGTGGGGTTGATGTCTATGAATTGGTAGTTCATTAGAGTTGTTTTAGAGGATAGAGGAAAATTTTAATGTCGGTTATTTTCGTCAAAAAGGGGCTAAATGTTGATAATAAACGACATTTTTTATAAAAAATACAAAAGCAACGAGAAGGAGCATCCTCTTTCTTTTTATGTTTATTCCATATCTTTATTGGTAAGAGCTACAAAAAAAGCAACCCTATCAAAAGAACTATTTAACCAATAATCAATGCCACGACCAAAGAATAAACTAGACTTATTAGAACAAAGCCAAGGAAATTATGAGCGCTTACAAGAATTGCTAAGCACCTACTCCAACAGCAGTTTAGAAAACAATACCTTCACTAAGGCAGCTTTGTATAAGAATGTGCGAGATGTTTTGGCCCACCTCCATCATTGGCACCGTTTGTTTTTAGGCTGGTATGCCGTTGGCATGCAAGGCCAAAAGCCTATGATGCCTGCGGAAGGGTATACTTGGAGAACGGTACCAGCACTCAATGAAGTAATTTGGGAACAATATAACACCAAAGAATTATCTGAAGTGCAAGCTCTTTTTGAAGCCTCTCACCAAGAAGTACAAGCTTGTATAGCCTTACATTCTAATACTGAACTGTTTGAGAAAAAATACTACCAGTGGACAGGAAGTACTTCCTTAGGTTCTTACTTGGTGTCTTGTACGGTGAGTCATTATCAATGGGCCTACAAAAAAATTAAAAGGACTCTGCCTTATTAAAAGAACTTTAGGAGGAGATAAGTACTGTCGTTACTCCATTGTTCTTAAATCATTTTAATAATGGTTATCACAAAACGAAGTTCCTATAATAATAGGAATGAAATGAAGAGAGTTTTTGATGAAATGTCAGCACATTTTTAATGAAAAAAAATACAAACTTCTTTTATGCATTAGAGTTTGTTTAAAATTTA
>JBOEFW010000017.1:2376-91811 GCA_050633105.1 Aureispira sp.
ATAAAAAATTTAAACATGCTCTTAATATAGGCAGCAATTGTACTTTAATAACCGTTGTGATTTTAAAACAGATTGCATTTTTTTAAAAATGAAAGACTCTGTTTTATTAAAAATAAGTAATGGAAAACTTCATTAAAACAGCAACAACCATGAGAACGATTTTACAATTACTTTTGAGCCTTTGTACTCCTATATCGATTTGTTTTGGGCAAACAATAGCAGGAGTCGTTCCATTGGGCAGTTCTCTCTCTCCAATAGGAACAACAATAACTGTTCAAAATGTATATGAAGAAGACACCCTATCTTTAGATTTAGATAATGATGGGCAAAATGATTGTAGATTCAAATTAACAAAAGGGCCAACAGCAATAGATGGTCCCAATACTTTAGGACTTGAAATATTGAATGCATCATTTGAAGTGATGGAAACATCATTAGCTTCTTATTCCAATAATGTAGTCAACTATAGTAATGGTGATACGATCACAACAGGTGGCGTTTATTCTTGGGGAACCGATTCTCTTAATGGTTTAGGGAATTTTGGATGCATGCTTTGTCCTGGCCCTGTGACAGGAATAAATAAATATATAGCGTTTAGAAAAGGAAGCGTACAAGGCTGGATTAATCTTTCTTTTAATCTACAGGATAGTAATCCTTTGTATTTGACGGTTCATAGTATTACTCAAGAGAACAATCAAATTGGAGTATTTAAGATAGAATCGGAGAACAGTTTCAACGTTTTTCCAAACCCAAGTACTCAAAATTATATAACAGTAGAAGGAGATGAAGTTGTTGAAAAAATAGAAGTTTTTGATGTCTCTGGCCGCCTTGTTCTAATAGAAGAAAATAAAAATGTTATTGAACTGGCAGAGACAGGGCTCTTTTTAATTAAAATCCATAAAAGAAATGGAGGTATTGAAGTTCATAGTTTGAGAAAAAATTAAAAACCTTTTCATTCTAAGGGCAGCCTTAACTACCAACTACGCTTGCCTACTCACCGAGTAATCATCGCTGTAAATTGGTTATCATTTGTTTCGGTCAGGAATTTATAGGCACCAAAACAGTTTTTAAACGCATCTTGATGTAATAGAGTGATCAACTAAACAAATCAAGAATGCCAATCCTACTATTTTATCCTTGCCTACTTCTTGTCTTATTATTGGGGGCCAATGTTTCCGTACAAGCCCAAAAGGCCTTCACCATACAATTACAGATTGATACCATAGGCCTTGATACCAGTACTATAAGAGGGACATTTGGTCTACACGCCAATGTTAGAGATCTTCCTTATTCCTCTGCTTTTAAAGATACGCTATTGGAGGAGTTAAGGATTGTTGCGCTGCAAAATATTGCTATCCCTGCAGCTACAAGGCATTGTTATGGTTTTCATCTTGTATTTACACCAGAAGATACCTTATTGGATCCCCGACAGTGCTTGTTTCAAGGCAATCCTTATCAAAAAGATACCTTGATTATTGATTTAAACAGTTACTTTTTTAACCAATCTCGTCCCTCTTTTTTAGCAAGCATGAAAGAAAAAGATACCTTGGTTTTTTATTCTAAATACAGTGGGATGTCGCATGAAATGATGTTGATTCCCAATTATTCTTTAGCAATTGTTAAAACTGGAACCCGTTATAAAGCGTATTATGCTCAAGGCGGTTCTTATTCTCATGAGATAGAATTGGTTCCTACTTCTGGTCAGGGAAACTCTGCTTTGGCAGACTCCATTCAATTGTATCAAAAACACTTGGAAGTGATTCGAAAAATGGAGGCCAATTTATGGAAACGGGTCTATTTTGAGGAGGATCTTAGCCATCGTTTTCCTCCCAACTACAGTCGTATTTCGATGCACCAAAAGCACCTTTATTTTAGAGCTTCTGGGCATATTGGACAAGCATTGTGGAAGGAATTGTTAGCTGTAAAAAAAGATTAAGGAAGAGCTGGTTCTTGCTTATTCATAGATACTAACAACAAGTTCTAAATCGCCTCTTGTTAGTGTGAACATATTATTAGAAGTAGGCAAATAATCCGCAGGTTTAAAAATAAAATTATCAATCATTTCATAAGCTTTAGGTGCTGGTGGAACTCTAGCATATTTATGAAAAATAGCTAAAGAATAGGTCTTGTCCATTTCTAGATAAGCATATTGAATTTCTCCATGAGCTTGCGTAAGTTTCTCAAAAAGAATAGAGTCCGACTTATTGCTTAATACAATCGATGGATCGGGAATATCTTTGCTACACCCCAAAAATGTTGAAACTCCTAGTAAAAGTAAAAGACCCCTCATTTGGCTTGTTGTTAATTGTTGGACAAAAAAGCATTGGTGGGGGATCTTAAATAAAGATACGGGTATTAAGGGAGGTTCTGTGTCTTGGATACGACAAGAAGAGCATCTTATTGAAGGAACTTTTTCTAAGAAAAAAGAAAGGAGGATAAGGTGATAAACTAGATTTCTCCCTACTGCACCACCAGCGTAGAAAAAATCATATCCAGTCGCCGCATCTCAGGGCGCTTCTTTTGCCCAGGTGCATGAACAAAACCATCTAAGAAGAGAACTCGATCATGTTCTTCATCTAACATCATATAGGAAACAAAAGAGCCTCCCATAAAATCATTGACCATCCCCCAAAGCCCGCGTGCTTGTAACGTGGGTTTGCCATCAAAAGTCATGGTTTGGTAGTAAATAGGAAGGTAGCGATCATCAATGCGCATATAAGAATCCTCAATGTGGGTCGAAAAGTATTGTTTGGTGAGCTTATCGCGAATATACTTATGGCGTTCTGGATTGGGCTGAGTAGAATCAGAAATGGGCAAGCTATAAATAAAGATATTACTACTCGTCTTGTCTGTTTCTTTGCGCATCCACATAGAAACACTATCCACATTGGCTACCACATATTCCCTAGGAACTTTAAGACTCATGTCAAACAAATCTAAGACCGCTTTACTGGCTTTTACATTTTGGCCAGGCGCATATATTTGCTCAATAAAACGGCGTGTATCCGCTTCATTAAACTGATTCATAACGCGTTCATAATCCTTGACTACTGTTTTTAATAAGGCTGTACGGGTAGGAGCAAACCAATAAATAATGGTTTGGCCTTGGGCCCAGCGATCGCGATGAATCGCGATGGTGTAATTGGGATCATCTAAGGCACGTTGTACATTCTCTTCTCCAATCGCACGACGAATAAGCGATGTTGCGCCATCATTCTCATCGTCTAACACTCCCATAATGACAATCGAACGGAAGGTTTTAAAGATTTTTCCTTCCTTGAATTCCTTAGGCGTTTTGAACCGCAAATTATACAAGGGCTCAGGTTGAGGCGTAACAGGATAAAGTGCTTCAAAAGCGTTGCGAAAGGTGTCTCCAATGGTTGTTGTCCAAGTATAGTCATCTGCGACAACCATAATATTATCTACTTTTCCATAGGCACTTGGAGTAACCGCCAAACGCGAACGCTGTTGGTTAGTACAACTGCCTAAAAATAGTAAGGACAATAAAAAAAATAAGAAAGACCCCTTGAATGGGTGGACGGTAATAAAACGCAAAAAGTGACTCATTAGATCGTTTAGATTAGATGGTGTATCAAAACAGCTCCCTTATCTCTTTAAGATGCACATAATAGACAAAAAGTTGTCTGAGGGCTTAAATTTAAGATATAAAGTTACAGAACTTGTTTAGAATAAGACCTTTCCTTTGCAGAACTTGTTTCGTTTAAACAATTTCTACCACAAATATACCGCCCTCCACAAGATTAGGACGATCTTTTTTTCAAATAGTTGACCAAAAACCAAACATTTTTCGACGATCACCAGTATACCCCCTTACAAACTGCTTGTTTAGAAACACAAAATAACTATTAACAAACAGTTGAAACAAAAATATTCATTTAAGAGAGCGTTAAAACAAACTGTAGAAACATTTTTTTGCAAAAAATGGTGTTTTTTTGTTTAAGAAACTTGCAAAGCGTCCAGAATTCGCGTATATTTGTAATCAACTTGACAAAGAACCCGTTTAAAACAAAATGTTGTACAACATCCTACGGGATTCCTACAAATGTAAACCATTTAAACTAGAAACAGAATGGCTAAGAAGAGCACAACTGGAAATGACAACAAATTAAAGGCACTACAAACTACTTTAGACCGCCTTAAAAAAAGCTATGGTAAAGGTGCTGTAATGCGCTTAGGAGACCAGCAAGTAGAAAAAATCGAAACGATTTCTACTGGTTCTGTAGCTTTAGACGTTGCTTTAGGAACCAATGGATTTCCAAAAGGACGTGTAATTGAAATTTATGGTCCAGAATCTTCAGGAAAAACCACTGTTGCCTTGCATGCCATTGCACAATGTCAAAGAGGTGGTGGAATTGCTGCTTTTGTAGATGCAGAGCACGCTTTTGATCGTTTTTATGCAGAGTCATTAGGTATTAATGTGGATGAGTTGATTTTTTCACAGCCTGATTATGGAGAACAAGCCTTAGAAATTGCAGAGGGATTGATTCGCTCAGGAGCTATTGATATTTTAGTAGTGGATTCTGTTGCAGCGCTAGTTCCTCGTAGTGAGATTGAAGGCGAAATGGGGGATTCAAAAATGGGATTACAAGCACGCTTGATGTCTCAAGCTATGCGTAAATTAACCTCTGCTATTAGTAAGACAAATTGCTGTTGTATCTTCATTAACCAATTGAGAGAGAAAATTGGGGTGATGTTTGGTAACCCTGAAACAACTACAGGGGGGAACGCCTTGAAATTCTACGCTTCTCAACGATTGGATATTCGTCGTTCTGGTGGTGCGATCAAAGACCGTGAAGGTAAAGTAGTAGGTAACCACGTTAAGGTGAAAATCGTTAAAAATAAATTGGCTCCTCCTTTCCAAATTGCTGAATTTGATATCATGTATGGAGAAGGTATTTCTAAGAGTGGAGAAATTGTTGATTTAGGAACAGAGTTTGACATTTTGAGCAAAAGTGGTGCTTGGTATGGCTACGGTGATGGTAAAATTGCCCAAGGCCGTGAAGCCGCTAAACAATTTATGTTAGACAACCCTGAAGTAGCGGAGGAGATTGAAGCTCAAATCCGTGCTAAATTAACAGGAGAGGAAGAAGAAGAAGCCCCTGTCAAAAAAGAAGAAAAGAAAGAGAAAACAGATGCGTAGTACAATAGTAGAGATTTTATCTAATTTTAAGAAAGAGCAATGCTTACTTTAGAAGAATAGAATCCTTTGTGCTAACGCTATGCAATCATAAAAAAGAACCATCCTAAATTCGTTTTAGGATGGTTCTATCTTTTTATACTAACAAGTAAAGGTCTTTGGATTAGAAGATCTGCTCTTTTTATCGTTTTAGAATGTTTGGAGAAAACTACTTAAAATCCTTCATAGGTATCTTCACTAATGCGGCCATCTGGTTTTGTATCTGTTTTTAAGCCCTCTTCCTCATTCCAACCTCTGAATCCCTCTCCAACCCGTTCTCCATCAGCGTACTTGATAACAAAAGCATATTGAAAGTTAGAGTTATTAAGAACAAACGATAAGGCATTTAAAGCATCGGACTTACGTTTGTATCCTTGGATATTGTTGATGTACTCTTCCTTGTTAATCACTAAAATGCGTTGCAGGCCACCTTCAATTTCTTCTGTTGTTAATCGACCAATCTCTTTGAGCTCTTCATATTTATAGGGCTTAAAATTACGAACAGCAGAAACTTGAATTTTGTAGACAACATTGTCAGGAGCAATAGCACTGGGGGCATAAGGGCCAGGTACTTCTGGATAATCTTCTTGAGGATTATCTGGAGCAATGATAGGAGCATGATAAGGTTGTGGTTGACCATTCTCATCATAATATAAACGGCGTTGATCTCCCAACCCTGCAATGGCATCCAATTCATAAAAGATTTTTAAAGTATCTCCTTCATAGGCAATACCTGTTGTTGGGTCGATAGGATCTAGAGGTAGTTGGTACGCTCTAGCATTGCTGTTGTATTGAGAAGGCATGAGATAATGGCGAATCAATTGCGGGTCAACATTAGGTGTTGTCTCCACCATTTGGCGTGCTTCTAAGGCAATTGTAATACGTTCTTCTTTAGAGACTGTGCCTGTTTTAAATTCATAGCTATAGGGTTCATAATCTACCTTATTAATCAATAAAAAGTAGCGCCCATTGGGAGATAAATCGTGTAAGTGTAACTCGCCTTTAGTAAGTAGCCTTTCTTCAATTAATTCTTCGGTACCATCTTGCGTTCGCTGAAAGAGCTGTATATTAACGGCTTCTAACGCTGTTTTTTCTGGATCATTGGCTTCATGAATGGTCACCAACCAGTCTAGTTCAATAGACTCAATCCCAAAGTAAAAAATATCATCATCGGTAGTGTTTGTGCGTTCAGGAGCAAAGGGACGATTGGAGACTAAATAACCACCACCATGTGCTTCACTGATGGTATAATAAAGATCATCTGCGGAAGAATTGATAGGGAAACCCATATTTTGAGCGACTTCCCATTGTAATTTTTCTCCTTTAGATTTGAAAATATCTAAGCCTCCAGCACTAACACGACCATTAGAACTAAAGTAGAGTGTTCCCGTTGCTCGGTTATAGAAAGGGCTGATTTCATCGCCTGTACTATTAATATTTCTTCCTAGATTTTTGGGTAAAGTAAAACTTTTAATAGCCCCATTTTTAGGGCGTGTAGTATACCACAAATCTAGGCCTCCACGTCCACCAGAGCGATTGGAGGAAAAATACAAGACTTCTTGATCGCCTAAGTCAACAACCAGAGGGTGGGTCGTATTTGCGGCATCAGGATTGATGTAGTCAGGAAGCATAATCGGATCAGACCATTGACCACGGCCTAAATCTTCCATCAAATAAATAGCACATTGAGGTTTGCCTTCTTCAATATCACATTGCGTAAAATAGAAGCGCTTGCCATCGGGAGTAAAGGTGCCATTGCCAAAGTGGGTGCGCTCCATTTTATCCAGAAAAATACTTGGAATTTGTGGACGAATCCAATCATCGCCTTGTTTGACGGTTCTATAAATCCCAGCGACGCCAGAAACGGTAGAAGAAAAATACAACACATCGTTGGCAAAAGGGATGGGAGCAAATTCTACTTTTGCACTATTGATCTTAGTGCTTAAATGATCAATCCTAATGGCAGGATTGGTATAGTTACGAGCTTTGAGCGCATAATTACAACCTTTGATTTCATTTTCAATAATCAATCGATATTCCTCTTTATCTGCTCCTTGATAACGCAACAAGAATTCATTAAAGGCATCTTTTGCCGCTTGAGCTTGCCCAAGTTGTTTGAGTGCTAACGCATATTTATAACCAGGCTTGTCATATTTTGGCTGTTCAATTTCCCCTTTGAGTGGCTCAAAGGCGGCAGCGGCACTTTTATAATCTCGAAATTCTAAGAAACAAACCCCAGCTTTGTATAAATACTCTAGTTTATCAGGTTTCTCCTCATGAATACCTTGATATAGTAAAGCTGCCTGTTTTAAATCGCCACTACGTTCCAAGGCAGCAGCCATCTTAGCTCGTTTGCGCCAGGAGGCTTGGCGACTTTTCTGTGCTACACAGGAAGAAAAGATCCCTAAAAAGAGTATTACTATTAATGGGATAACTAACGATGTATTATTGTTATTATTCATACGGAAAAATGTAAAAACCTGTTAACCCGCATAGTGGCAGGCAAACAGGTTTTCTTGAAGCGTTAAAATAAAAGCAATCATTGGGGTGAGTAATAATTGCTCTTGATAAATACAAAGATAAGAGAATTCAGTTATAGCAAGAAAATACGGGACTATTCTTCCTACAAATTAGGAACACGGGTTATAAATCAACTCTAAACGTATATTTTGGACTAGTTGTAGGAGCATAAAATAGAATTTTATGAATAGGATAGTGAAACTGGTATATTAAGGCATCGAGTTCTATGCCTTTGTTTTGTTGTAAGAAAGGCAATAAAAAAGGTTAAACTGTTGCTGAAAATTCCTTGTATAGGAACTTCTCTGCAACAGCTTAACCTTTCTATAAAAGAGCTAACTAGTAGCTGTTCTTTTTTTAGAAATTAAAACCCATCGTACTCATCATTCGCCGATTCGCCTTCTTCTAGCTCCTCTTCCTCTTCATCCCAACCTCTAAATCCATCTCCAACACGTTCTCCATTAACAACCTTAATAACAAAAGCGTTTTCAAAACGAGTATTGTTCATAACAAAAGACAACGTATTTAAGGCCTCTCCTTTGGATTTAAAACCATCTAGTCCATCATCGGTAGGGGAATCGGGAACAACCATAACTCGACGAATGCCACCATCAATGTTCTCAAACATTAATTTACCCACCTCTTCCAATGGCTCGTATTTGTAACCTTTGTAACGACGAACAGCCGCTACTTGGATGACATAAACGGTTCCTTCTGGAGCAACATCATCTTGTGGATAAAATTGCTCTACTGGTGTTTCGTCTATAGCAGGATCTGGATCAGGAGTAGTTTCTATAGGCTCACTGTTATCAACAAGGGCTCCCATATAGGGCAATAACTCCCCGTCTACTCCATCATAATACAGTTGACCTGTCTCTGATAAATCAGCTACGTCCTGCTTGATCTCTTCATAAATTTCTAAATAAGGACCTACATATTCGTCCCCTGTGATCGGATCAAATGGTTCTGAAGGTAAGGTGTAAGGATTGTCTCTAGAATCATATTCAGGAGGAACAATTTTATTTCTAACTGCATCCCAATCAACATCAACGATATCAGGCTGTGGTACTTCTAAGGCTATGTTTTTGACAACATCTTCTGAATGTGTGAAATTCCCTGTATTCACATCAAAGCTTGCTACATTGTAGCCTTCTTTGGTGATTTCTACAGTATAGATTTTCTTAGGAGCTAATTTGAAGCGATATTCTCCTGTAGAGGAAATTCGTTCTTCTACCAATTCGTCTTCATTAAATAGCTTGATATTAACTTCTTCCAAATTTCCATCATCAGGATAATTTGCATCGGTAATATCACCACTAATGGTTACTACAATTTTATCTTCTCCAAAGTAGAAAATATCATCATCAGTTGTAGCCGTTTTGTTAGGAGCCAATAGACGGTTGGATACAAAATAGCCACCACCATGTGCTTCGCTAACAACATAATATAAATCATCTGCTGCAGAGTTGGTTGGAAATCCTAAGTTTTGGGCTACTTCCCATTGTAATTTAGAACCTTTGGATTTAAAAATATCTAAACCTCCAGCACTAACTCTTCCATTAGAACTAAAGTACAAGAGCCCTTCGGCTTTATCATAATGAGGTGTAATTTCATCGCCTGGGGTGTTAATATTTCTACCAAGATTCTTAGGCAAGGTGAAGTTGTTGCCTGCACTTCCTACCGTACGAGTCGTAAACCAGATGTCTAAACCTCCACGGCCACCTTCTCGATTAGAAACAAAGTATAAAATCTCTTTGTCGTCAATCGTAACCACACAAGGATGGGTGGTATTAGAACCTTCTTCGTTGATATAATTGGGAAGTAAGACTGGTTGTGACCATTCTTCGTCAGAAATTTTGGTCATTACATATAAGGCACAAGAAGGATTGCCATTAGGCAAGTCGCATTGTGTAAAATAAAAACGCTCACTGTCTTCTGTAAACGTACCATTGCCAAAATGAGGACGTTCCATCTTGTTTTCAAAAATAGTAGGTACCTGTGGACGAGACCAGTTCTCTCCATTTTTCTTGCTGTGATAAACCTTGGCCACCCCAGAGAAAGAAGAAGAAAAATAAAGAACATCTGTCCCAAAAGGAATGGGAGCAAATTCTGTCTTATTGGTATTAATTTTAGCGTCTAATAATTCTATCTTAACGGAGGGATTCTCGTGATCTTCTTTAGCAATAGCAAATTCACAACCTTTCATTTCATTCTCACAACTCTCTTTTAAGAGTTTGTAATCTTCTTTTTCGGTAGAATAGCTTTTAACAAAAGAGCTAAACGCTGCTTTTGCTTTTTCGGGATTCCCAGACTGCTTGAGGGAGAGCGCATACTTATAACCAGGCTTATCAAAAGCATCATTCTTGTCTTTGACGGGTTCTAAGGCTTTGATGGCATTGGCATAATCGCGTAGCAAATAGTAACAATTACCTGCTTTATAAATGTATTCAGGTTTATCGCTTTTTTCGGCATACACCCCTTCATAATAAACGGCTGCTTGATAATAATCACCTGCCTTTTCATACTCTTGCGCCATTTTTAGGCGCTTTTTCCAAGGGAGAGTCTTTTGAGCTTGTGCCATTCCCACAAAGAGAATAGACAAAAAGAGAATGGTGTATAACTTTCTCATGCTGTAATTGATATTTTTGATGTTGAGAAACAAGAGAAACCTAGGCAGTTCTATATTAATTTAATGGAACAATATGAAACGGCTTCTAGTGGCAACTCTAATAAAGAGGGTGACAGTGCTTGATGCTAAGCATTGGATTTTTCCAATAGAGACCTCAAAAGTAAGGCTTATTTATCGGATTTTTCCAAGGAATGATTTGCAATTGTTAAGCGTGAAGATAAAAATAAACGCTAACAGCTACAAAACAAGCCTCTCTC
This sequence comes from Aureispira sp., assembly GCA_050633105.1. GTDB lineage: Bacteria > Bacteroidota > Bacteroidia > Chitinophagales > Saprospiraceae > Aureispira. Next base: position 12,977 of record JBOEFW010000017.1, read on the forward strand.
TAAGTCCCTGAACAAGAATAATAGACAGAGTTTGGCAACAGCCCCCAATTTTTTTTTAAGTTTGTACCAACTATTCAAACGGCGAATACTTAGTCTTTATTATTGAAGTTTTTTAAAAAAGAACTATTGTTGGCATTCCAAACGGATGGTCAGCTCAAGGAATAGTCTTTTAGTTCTAATTAAGGTAAGAGAACCAGAGGTAGACTTTTGTATAAAAAGGCCCTCTATCTCTTGTAGTAAAATCGAATTCATAGCGCTGCTATGGGGCGAACTTTACAACTATGTTGACTTGCACAAGATGATAAGGGCAGTTAATGAAGTAGAGCAAAAAGATTGTTCATTTACAGTAATTTTTTCATTAAAAACTTCACCTATAAGTTAGTGGTTTTTCTTATTGTAAGCACAGTTTGTGCCAAAAAACTATTTCACTTAGATTTAAGTCGCTAAATGTACTATTAATCAATGAATTATCAATGAAAGGAATCATTCTAGCAGGGGGCTTAGGAACACGCTTGCACCCTTTAACCCTAGCAGTCAGTAAGCAACTGATGCCTGTTTACGACAAACCTATGATTTATTATCCTTTATCCACACTGATGTCAGCGGGGATTCAAGATATTTTAATTATTTCCACCCCCTACGATTTACCTAATTTTGAAAAACTCTTAGGAGACGGTTCTCAAATAGGTTGTAACATTCAATATCAAGCACAAGAGGTGCCGAATGGTCTAGCCCAAGCATTTGTGTTGGGAGAGGAGTTTATAGGAGAGGATAGTGTTTGCCTCATTTTGGGAGATAATATTTTTTATGGAAGCAACCTCAATCAATTGCTGAAAGAAAGCACCAATCCTGATGGAGGAATTGTTTTTGCTTATCGAGTGGCGGATCCTGAACGATATGGAGTGGTTGCTTTTGATGAGAATAACATGGCTTATTCTATTGAAGAAAAACCTGCTGAACCCAAATCAGACTATGCCATTCCAGGGCTTTATTTCTATGATAACTCTGTTATAGAAGTGGCTAAGAACTTGGAACCAAGTGCTCGTGGAGAATATGAAATTACCGATGTCAATAAACATTACTTAGAACAAGGTAAATTAAAAGTAATGCCATTGAGTAGGGGAGTGGCTTGGTTGGATACAGGAACCCATACTTCCTTGATGCAGGCAGGACAATTTATTGAAGTTATTGAAGAACGTCAAGGCCTGAAAGTCGGTTGTATTGAAGAGGTCGCTTACCGTCAAGGATTCATTAACAGTGATCAATTGAAAAAAGCAGGGGAAAAATACAAGAAAAGCGGCTATGGTCAATACTTGTTTAAAGTGTTAGAATGGCGCGATGATTTGGGATAAAGGCCCTTTTTAGAATATTTTCTTGGATTGCCTTATTCGCAATTTCAAAAAAAAAATTAATAGCTATCAATATTTTTTATTTTTAAGAAATTGATAGACAGTCGTTTTGAGTGAGGGTTTGCTGAAAGGCTCTCTCGCTCAAAACCAAATTTTACAGCGTCGTAGATTTGTTGTGCCAATTCTTATTTTATAAAGTAAAAAAATACTAATTTAGGCGAACAAAGCTGTACAACTATTGTTAAATTGCAAGACAGCTTACCCCCCTCTTGCAACACCCCTTCTAAAGCGTGTTTTTGACACTACTGTAAGCTTATTATCAGGCACACACAGGAGCAGCTCCAACTGCTTATAACACTAGCAGCTCCAAGGCTACTTGTCCCATGTAACATTGGGAGGCTTGAACCATAGCATTAGCAATCATTAAAAAACGACAGTATTTCTGTCCACAGTCAACTTATAGGCAAAAAAATAATTAAATGGATATCTTAAAACAGAAATTTCAGGAAAAGGCATATGCCTTATTCAAATCCAATAAAGAACTTCTTAAGGAGCATGGCGACTTAACGATTGATAAAATAAAGGTCAGCCAAGTATTTGGTGGTATGCGTGGCATGAAAAGCATGATCTGGGAAACATCGGAGTTGGATGCTTATGAAGGCATTCGCTTTAGAGGGTACTCTATTCGCCAATTGCGTCAGGCTTTGCCCAAGGCAGAAGGAGGAAAAGAGCCACTACCAGAAGGTTTGTTTTGGTTGATGTTGATTGGAGACATTCCAACAGACCGTGAGGTAAAATGGCTAACCGAGGAGTGGAAAAAACGTAGCAATGTACCAGAACATACGTTCAAAATGTTGGACGCTTTGCCTGTTGATACCCACCCAATGACTCAATTTAGCTCTGCTATCTTGTCCATGCAAACAGAAAGTATTTTTGCTAAGCGTTATGGCGAAGGCATCAGCAAATCTGATTACTGGGATGCGTATTACGAAGATACAATGAACTTAGTCGCTTCTCTACCTCGTGTAGCGGCGTACATTTATCGTCGTACCTACCACAATGGTGAGCACATTGCTCCTAACAATGATCTAGATTGGGGCGCTAACTTTGCACACATGTTGGGCGTTAGTGATGATCCTGATTTCATGAGTTTGATGCGTTTGTATTTGACTATTCATGCTGACCACGAAGGTGGAAATGCTTCTGCTCACACGACACACTTAGTTGGATCGACTTTGAGTGATCCTTACTATTCTTTGTCTGGTGGTATGAACGCTTTGGCAGGACCATTACATGGTTTGGCAAATCAAGAGGTAATCAAGTGGATCCTAAACATGACAAAAGATCTAGGAACACAAACACCTTCTACCGATCAGATTACTGACTACATCAACAAAACATTAGCAGAAGGAAAAGTAATTCCAGGTTATGGTCACGCTGTATTGCGTCAGCCAGATCCACGTTACATGGCTCAACGCGTTTTTGCAGAGGATTACATCAATGATGATCCTATTGTGAAAATTGTATGGAAATTATTTGACATCGTTCCACCATTGTTGCAAGATATGGGGAAGGTGAAAAACCCTTGGCCGAATGTAGATGCACACTCTGGTGCTTTATTGATGCACTATGGTTTGAAAGACTTTAGCTTCTACACCGTATTGTTCGGTGTTTCTCGTGCCATGGGAGTTTTGGCTTCTGGTGTATGGTCTCGTGCTTTAGGAATGCCTTTGGAGCGTCCTAAGTCGTTAACATCTAGTGCTATGCGTACTTTGATTGAAAATCAAATGACAGGTTCTAAAGAAAACAAGTAGTTTTCATAGAAAATATAAATAGAGTGCTACGGCACTCTATTACAAACAGCCGCTTCGAAAATTTTCGGAGGGGCTGTTTTTTTATTCTCAAAAGGAATAATAAGAACAAAAATCTATTCTACTGGAGGAGGAGGGAGTGGTGTAGGATAAATGGTATTGTTGTAAAAATTTCTATCCATAATAGAGTCCGACTCTAAAAATGTCTTTTGATATAATCCTTCCAATTCGTGAAATAATAACCGCAAGGCTATCGGTTCTTTATACTGCCCAAGGGCACTGCTTTTATATGTTTCATTGGTTGTTGTTAAAACTAAAGCACAGGTTCTGTCATGTATCCAAGGAGCAATATAAGACTCCTGCAAATCATCTAAATCAAGTTGATGAATTTTTTGCAAAACATCTTCTAGTTTCTTTTTAGAAAGTTGCCCAGAGTAGAAACCTTTTTTAGTGGTATGGCGTACCCCATGAAAAGTCAATTGCCCAGAACTATCTAACTCAATGTATTGCATAGGGCATTTGCCGTGACAAGGGCCACTTTGGAATACTAAAGACTGCAATTCAACCTCATTTTGGGGTGTTAATTTTTTAAGCCTAAACGTATCAGATTGATGGCCATTAATAGTAGAAAGTACAAGGCTATCTTCTTGCAAGTGCAAAATTTGAAAAGAATCTTTAACAGTGCTTTCTTGATGATAAGGAAGTCTTTCTAGGATAAGCGTATCTTCTTTTAGTGCAAAATCATGATAGGTTTGAGACAGGTAGAAATAAGTACATTGTTGTCCCTGAAAAGAAAAATAGGGACCAGTAGAGCTCGTAGAAAATATGGAGATAGGATCAGTAGAATTGATTGCCACGTTCATTCCCCAATCGCCTTGAAGTTGCCTAGTGTAAAGGGACGTAGTAGGAAGTGGAGAGCAGGAGTATAAGGATAGTAAACCAACGTAAAAAAGCACTTTGTTCATAATAGGAAGCAATTAGAGGAAGAAAAAATAAAGCGATTAATCGTTGTTCAAAACCAATCTAATCTTCCGCTCAACCTCTTGCACTTTTTGTGCCCAATATACTTGCGCTTTGGTGGCATCGTATTGAGGGCTGTTTTTACTGCCCTTTCTCATAGAAATAGGTAAGGAGTATATAAAACTACCATTTTGATGCTGATCTTTCGCAACTGCTGCTTGGCCTTGTGGATCTTCTTGGCGTCTAGCCCAGAAATGTTGGTGTGCTAGATACCGCTCTTTGATGATTTCAAAATGTTGTATTAATTCCTGTTGATTTCTAGGAACATAGCCAGGACCACTACAGCCGCAAGAATGAAAGGTAATATCCACTTCGTACAGCTTGGCTAAGTGCTGCCATGCTTTATTTTGATTGCTTTTAGGAGCTTTGAAATCTAAGCCCATATCTGCCATGAGTTGTCCACAATTAGGACATTTAGCAGGAAGAGGTATTTTGTTAACGGGAGGCGGTATCCCTACTTTAATATCTCTTAATAATCTTCTTTTGAAAGTTTTTTGACAACTGAAACAAGCATAATGGGGCTTGTAAGTAGTCATACCATAACGACACATAGTTTCATATTCTAAATAAGAAAGGAATGTTACAATAACACCAAACTAGATTTTATAATTCCTTGCGTTGATAAAAAAAGCCATCTCAAAACAAGTTTGAGATGACTTCTAGAGTAGATAAAATGAGTAGCATATATTTAGTCTACGGAAGCAAAGCTTTCGTATTTTTTCTCTAATTCTGAGCGAGTAAATCTTGAAAAGATAGAACCTTCATTTGTCATAACAATATTAAACTGACTGTCTAAGAAACGAGTGCTGAAAGTAATATTAGAAGTAGTCATTTTGGCATCAATTTCATAGTATTGAATTTGAGCAGAAATAGGACTATGGCAAGGTTTGTTCGCAATCACTTGATAATCTCCTCCTTCTTGATCTACAATAAAACTTCCACATCCTTCCCCGCAGCTTTCTAAGTCAGAGCGTTTCAACTCTTTAAAAGGTTGATCTTTTTTCCATTCATAGGGATCAATTTCAATGTTATCCTTTATTCTATAAAAAGTAATAAAAGCCGTATCAGGTGAAATTCTAGTGATCTGTGCAATGCTGCTAGAAAGAGCAGATTCGTAAGAATCTGTCTGGAACCAACCAGTGTAGATCCAATGCTCGTCTACTCGATTTTTCTTCCAAATTCTACGACCAATAATTTCTTGTTCCGCATTTCCTTGCTCCTGGCCTTTATTAGAAAAGTGCCCTACCCAAAGATTAGTAATGCGCTCTAAACGATTTTTAGAGATTTTTTCTTGAGTCAGTTCATTGATATAAACAACATCCTTGATGTTAGAACAACTAGTGAAGGCGATCAGAGCTAGTAAAGTAGTTAAACCTAGTAGAAATGTTTTATTAAGCATGATTTCTTGTTAATTATGTTAGAATAACAGTGCTTTAATTAGGGGAAACCTGTTAGAGCGCGTCTAATTAATAAATAGGTAGCGTTGTATTAATTTTAGTGAAAAGCGGAAGAAGTAAAAACAATAAAATTCAATGGGACTGATCGTTGAGGATCTTGAATCTTGGTTTTATATACTTCTCAAAATAAACTAAGTAAAATCACTATACTACAACAACTATTATGCGAATACAATACCAAAACTACCTCAACTATGGGAATATAGAGGGTGCTATTGTGCCAAATGGGCTGTTATTCCTGCCATTGTTTAGATATTGAAAGTTTATTTATTATAAATCTAAAATTTGAAAGGATGCATTTTTGCCAAAAAATCACTTAAGAGAGGTTTAAACCCTGATTTATGATGATAGAGAGGCGGCAAAATAAGAGCAATGTTATCGAAGAGAAAAAAGGTGGCACAAGAGTTACTTCCCAATAAAACAAAGGAACAACTCCTTTTTTATAAGAATTATCTGTAATTTAAACAACTAAATCAGAGACATGAAAGCAAGTATAAATTGGCTCCTTTTGATTGTTGGAGGATTATTGATCAGTAATTGTAACACCTCATTTTCAGCAGACAAAGAGACAGCAACCAATGTAGTGCAGCCTGAAAGACGAGGGTTGTATACCAGTAGATTTGGTTTGGTCATTCATGGCGGTGCAGGTACCATCCAAAAGGAAAATAGGAGCGATTCTTTAGAAGCTGCTTACAAAGCTAAATTGACGGAGGCCATTACGGCAGGGCATCAAATTTTAGCAAAAGGCGGCAGCAGTATGGAAGCGGTCACAGCTTGCATCAACATCATGGAAGACTCTCCTTTGTTTAACGCAGGCAAAGGAGCCGTTTTTACCCATGAAGGAGCCAATGAATTGGATGCCTCTGTTATGGAAGGAAAAACTTTAAATGCGGGAGCGGTTGCAGGTGTCAAACGCATCAAAAATCCGATTAATTTAGCGGTAGAAGTAATGAATAATAGTAAACACGTCTTGCTCTCTAGGGCAGGGGCAGAAGAGTTTGCACAAGAGCGTGGCTTTGAATTATTAGATCCAACTTATTTCTACACCAAAAAACGTTACCAGTCCTTGCAACGAGCGATTCAACGAACGCAAATAGAATTAGAGCACGATGAAAATAATAAAAAGACAAGTGCTGCTGATCCTGCCTATTATGATCCTTTTATTAGAGACACTAAGTTTGGAACAGTAGGTTGTGTTGCTTTAGACCAGCAAGGAAACTTGGCCGCAGGGACCTCAACAGGAGGAATGACCAACAAGCGTTGGAATAGAATTGGAGATTCTCCAATTATAGGGGCAGGAACTTATGCAAATAATAAGACTTGTGGCGTTTCTGCTACAGGATCTGGAGAATATTTTATGAGAGGTCTAGTGGCCTATGATATCAGTGCGCAAATGGAATACAAAGGCAGTACGCTCCAAGAAGCAACACAAGATGTTATTCAGAACAAACTGAAAGCATTGGGCGGTAGTGGAGGAGTGGTTGCCTTAGATAAAGATGGTAATGTCTCTATGGAATTTAATACTGCAGGCATGTACCGCGCTTTTATGGATGATAAAGGAAACTTGACGATAGGGATGTATCAAGAAAATTTCCCAACAAAACCGCAATAACAAGGATTATCGTTTGCGTTGGTAGTGTGTCTGCACCAATTGATCCAAGTAAACAACCGTCTTCAAATGATGAAAAGCTAAGGGGTGCGATAAGTGTCCAAATAAAGAAATCCCTGCTCCTAATAAAATAGGCAGAGTTGTCACTCTAAGTTCATCAATTAAATCCTCCGCTAAAAAACTTTGAACAGTTTGGCCTCCATCAATATAGAGTTGATGAAAACCCTGTTGATGAATTTGCTGTAAGACGTCTTTTAATGACCCTTTTTGTAAGAATACATGGCTTTGAAGTGGTTTAGGAATTTCCTTTAGGGAGTGACTCAAAACAAAAACAGGTTTGTTATAAGGCCATTCTCCTCCAAAACTACAAACCGTTTCAAAAGTAACTCTGCCCATAATGAGCGCATCAATTTCCTCCATCAATTCCTCAAAACCAGTACCTTGATGTTCAGGATTAGGGACACTATTCAGCCAATCTAATTCGCCATTAGGGCCAGCGATGTAACCATCTAAACTAGTCGCAATGAAAACAATATTTTTGTTGCTCATGATGGAGAGGGTTGTTTTTGTGTAAGAAAAATGGTAGGTATCTCTATGTGATTAGTTGACTTTGGGTAAGTCTTTTCTGTGGTGGTTAGAAGCTTGAAATTGTTCTCCTGAAGGCAGTTTTTTAGAAAGTCTAACTTCTGGTAATAAAAGTAAGTGCGATCTCCTGTACTGCCAGAAAGGTAACCAGAAGTTTGATAAGCGCCTGCTACAAAGCTTAAATACAACATTGATGGAGCGCTCGTGCATCCAAAACCTAAACAGTAGCCTAGGATGCGACGAGCCGACATCAAAGTACCAAACCTCTTTGTTGATGTGAGCTCTTGGGAGAAATGATTTGAAAGTAAGTTCATTTTTGCGAAAGTTAGGGATTAAGATTCAGTTTTAATAGCTCTTCTTCTAAGACATGTTTTTTTGAAATGTTTTTATACTAACTATGAGTTTCTTCAGCCCCTTCTCTGTGGAGTATGATTTTGTTTTTACAAAACAGATGAAAAAAGGCAACTTTTGGAAGAAACAAAATGCTAGGAAGGAGCATGTGCGAGTCACAAACAAATGAAAGAAGTGCAATTCGTTAAAGTTTCAGTAAAAATGGCCTTTATCAAAGCCATTACTAACTTTTGGACGTTCTACTATTAACCCATCACTCTACTATTTAAGGTCTTATAGCTAGGTTCCAACAATTCCGTTGTTAAAAAAGTTAAAGTTTTCAAAACAAGTACTTTTTTTAGGGGCAAAACAAGTATCTTAAAGGGTGGTGAAGCTCTGTCTTAGATAAAGCAAGCGCCATTGGAGTGGAGTTATCCTATTCTGACCCTAGTCCGCATCCTATTGTAAAGTTCGTCCTTTAGGACATTATCCATATTACTTATGCAACAGAGTAACTACCAGTCTCTCATAGAGAAAATTGATCAGTTTACCCGCAAATACTACATCAATAACCTCATTAGAGGGGTTTTGTATAGTACAGGGGTGCTGTTGGCGGCCTTTATAGGTTTTGCCTTATTGGAGTATTATTACTTCAATGCAACTGCGTCTTCGATGCAGCTGCGCAAGGGACTCTTTTATTCCTTTTTAGGAGTGAGTGCAGTCACTTTAGGAGTGTTGGTCATTCGTCCTTTGTTGCATTACTTCAAATTGGGAAAAGTGATTTCTCAAGAACAAGCGGCCAGCATTATTGGACAGCATTTTGGCAATGTCAAAGATAAATTGTTGAATGTACTGCAACTTAAAGAACAGATGAACTATGTTGACTCTGCTTTATTAGAAGCCAGTATCAATCAAAAAATAGAGGGTTTAAACCCTGTGCCTTTTACAGCGGCAGTAGACTTGAAAGAAAATAAACGCTATTTGCGTTATGCCCTACCCCCTTTATTGTTGTTGTTGTTATTGTTGTTTTCTTCCAATATTTTAGAGGACAGCACAAAGCGTATTATTAATAACAATAAGGATTTTGAGAAAGAAGCCTTGTTTCGTTTTTTAGTGCCTGACGAGAACCGTCGAGTAGTACAATATGAGGATTATACCTTACAAGTAAATATAGAGGGAGAAGCACTGCCTAATGAAGTATTTGTAGAAGTGGATAACTACCAATATAAATTAGAAAAAACAAGCCCGAATACTTTTGAGTATACCTTTGTAGAAATGCGTAAAGACACCAAATTCCAGTTGTTTGCGAATAGTGTCCGCTCCAAGAACTATGCGATTGATGTTCTAGAAAAGCCACAGATTGCTGACTTTGACATCACCTTGGACTATCCATCTTATACTGGGCGCAAAGATGAAGCGATTACAGGAATTGGTGATTTAGTGGTGCCTGTTGGAACCAATATTGATTGGTTGTTTGATGCCGTTAACACCAATCAAGTGCGCATCCAGTTTCCTGGAGAACAAGAAGCCCTGCCTACCACTCAGGTTGGAGAGGCTAATTTTACTATTAAAAAGAAAGTATTGAAAGAAGGCCAGTACACGGTCTTTATGGCAAATGACGAGTTGCCAACAGGCGATTCTATTTCTTACACGTTAACTTTAGTTCCTGATTTATATCCTTCTATTGAAGTGCAATTCAATGAGGACACTTTAAATGATAAAGTCATCTACTTTGCAGGAGAAGCTTCAGATGATTATGGCTTGAGTGCATTGAACTTCCATTACAAAGTAGTGCGAGAAGAACAGGTGTTGAAGGAAGAGAAAATGCCCATGTTGATTACCAAGGGAAAACAAACCACGTATGACCACATTCTAAATGTCAAAGAATTGGGTTTGCGCCCTGGCGATAAATTAAGCTATTACTTCCAAGTATTTGATAATGATGGAGTGAATGGACGCAAGTCTACCAAAACCTCTATGATGTATTATGAAATGCCTACAGTAGAAGAATTGAAAGAGCAGGAAACAACGAACAATGAGGAAATCAAAAATGAGTTGGAAGATGCGATCAAGAAGATGAAAAAGTTGGGCGAAAACGTCAAAAAAGTTCAAAATAGAATCCTTCAGAAAAAAGAAATGAACTGGCAAGATCGCCGAGAACTAGAAAAGCTCATTAAGGAACGAGAAAAGATTGAAGAAGAAATTGAGGACGCCAAAGAGAATTTTGATGAGAACGTCCAAAAACAAGAAGAATACCAAGAGGTAAGCAAAGAAATTGCAGAGAAGCAAGAAATGCTACAGAAACTCTTTGAAGAGGTCATGAATGATGAAATGAAAGACCTATTTGAAGAAATGGAAGAAATGTTGAACGAGATGGATCAAGAACAGTTGAAAGAACAACTGGATGACATTAAGTTGAGCGAAGAAGAAATGGAGAAAGAGTTGGATCGGATGTTAGAGCTCTTCAAGAAAATGGAAGTAGAGAAGCAAATGGAAGATGCTGTGAATGAATTGGATTCCTTGGCAAAGGAGCAAGAGGAACTGAGTAAAGAAACAGAAGAAGCGGCAAAGGAAGCGGAGAAAAACAAGGACAACCCTAAAGCAGCAGAAGAAGCGAAGAAGAAACAAGAAGAGCTGAAGAAGAAGCAGGAAGAGATCAATGAGAAGTTTGATAAGATCATGGAGAAGATGGAAGAGGCGAAGAAGAAAAACGAGGAGCTAGAGAATCCAATGGACATGGACAGCAAAGAGTTGGACCAGCAACAGAAGGATGCACAGGAGAACATGAAAAACAGTAGCCAGCAGCTCAAGAAAAAAGACAATAAAAAAGCTTCTAAATCTCAGAAGAACGCCGCTCAGAAAATGAAGGAGATGTCTAAAGAGATGAAGGAGATGATGCAGATGAACCAAATGGCTCAAATGCAACAAGATGTGAAGAGCATGCGCCAACTGTTGGAAAATTTAGTAGATATGTCTTTTGATCAAGAAGATTTGATCGATGATGTTAATATTACCATTGCAAATACACCAACTTATGTGCGTTTGGTACAACAACAAGACAAGTTAAAAGATGATTTTAAGCACATTGAAGACAGTTTGCAAGCGTTGAGCAAGCGTGTTTATCAAATAGAAGCGTTTGTTTCTGAAAAGGTAACACAAGTGAAAAAGACTCTCAATAAGAGTGTAGAAACGTTGGAAGAACGTCAGAAACGTACGGCTGTGGTACAACAACAGTATACCATGACTGGAGTGAATGATTTGGCCTTGATGCTAAATGAAGCAATGGACCAGATGCAACAACAAATGGCACAACAAATGCCTGGGCAACAAATGTGTGAAAAACCTGGACAGGGAAAACCTGGTGGACAAGGGGAAGGCATGGGCAAAGGCAAAGACGGTAAGAAACCAGGAATGGGAGGTATGCGCAAAATGCAAGAACAACTTAATCAGCAATTGCAACGCATGAAAGAACAGATGAAAAAAGGCCAAATGCCTGGTGGCAAACAATTTGCTCAAATGGCCGCTAAACAAGCAGCGATTCGCAAGGCCTTACAAGATGCTAAAAAGCAAAAACAGAAGAACGGAAAAGGTGGTGGCAAAGAAATTCAGGACATGATTGATGCCATGGATAAAGTAGAAACAGAGTTGGTTAATAAGCGCTTGCCAAACGATATGCAAGAGCGCCAAAAAGACATTCTAACGCGTCTATTACAAGCCGAAAATGCAGAGCGAGAACGCGAACTAGACGAGAAAAGAAAAGCGGAACGCCCAGAAGAGTATGTACCCAAAATGCCCCCTGCTTTGGAGGAATATTTGAAAAAAAGGCAAGGTCAGGTAGAAATGTTTAAAACTGTTTCGCCTTCTTTGAAACCTTATTACAAAAATCTCGTAGAAAGGTATTTTAGAGCCCTTAACTAAAAAGATACGAGAGAAGAAGAACTTCTCGTAGGAATAATGGTTAATAACCATGCTCATTTTTAGGAGTGGATTTGTTTTAACAAATTCAAATAGGAGTTACGCAAGGCAAAAGCCAATTTAAACAAGCTAAAAAACCAACAATCGACAATGTCCGAACTTGCACTTAACTTGACGCTTGAGTCACACCCCAAGAATATAGCACAAGTTGAACCTTATGTCAGCAAAGTAGTACAGCAGTACGAGATCAACCAAGAATTGTATGGAAACATGCTGATTACCCTCACAGAGGCCGTCAGTAATGCCATTATTCATGGAAATAGCGCTAAAGCCGCTAAGAAAGTACTGGTTTCTACCAACTGTTCTGGTCAGCGAATTTGTTTTAAGGTACAGGATGAAGGGATGGGTTTTGACCCCGATAGTCTCCCTGATCCAACGGCCCCAGAGAACATTTTGACGCCAGGTGGACGCGGTGTATTTCTAATGCGCCAGCTTTCAGATTCCGTTACTTTTGATGACGATGGGCGAATTGTGATCCTCGAATTTACATTACAATAGACCAGCTTTTATAAAAATTATTATCCCGATTGAAACAGCGATGTTTTGATCGGGATTCTTTTGTTTTTACTCCTTTGTAAAGGAATAGTTAATTGATGACGAACTTATGACAATATCTTTCCACGCAGAAGAAATAGACTTTCAATTGCCCGACGAGGCAACGATTACTACTTGGCTCAAAGGCGTGATGCGCCAAGAAGATTGGCACTTAGGAGAACTCAGTTATATCTTTTGTACGGACGCTTATCTGTATGAGATGAATGTGCAACATCTGAACCACGATACCTATACCGATGTCATTACTTTTCAGTACAGTGAGGAAGTGGTCGAGGGGGATGTTTTTATTAGTGTAGAACGAACTCGTGAAAATGCGGCCTCTTTTGGCGTGACTCCTGAACGAGAATTGCAACGCGTGATGGTACACGGCTTATTACACTTGATGGGGTATAAGGATAAAACACCAGAAGATCAGGCTACGATGACCTCCAAAGAAGAAGAACATTTGCAGACGGCACCAAGTACTTAAAACAAGTTCTGCTAAAAATCAACAGCCTTCCTAATTTCTTTGGTATCTTGTGGCTGTTATGGAAATTGCCTTGTCAGTCATTATTGTCAGTTATAAAGTTCCTTATTTCTTGGAACAAACCCTGTTGTCTGCTTTACGAGCAGCTGAGCGTCTGCCTACCCAAATCATTGTGGTAGACAACAACTCCAAAGATAATACTCCTGAATTGGTTCGCGAAAAATTTCCACAAGTAGAGTTAATTGCAAATACGGTCAATACTGGCTTTGCTACGGCTAATAATCAAGGCATCGAGCGAGCTACAGGAGAGTTTGTTTTGTTTTTGAATCCTGATACGGCTGTTCAAGAAGATACTTTTGAGAAGATTGTCCAGTTTATGCGGGCAGATCCCAACATTGGAGGTTTAGGGGTGCACATGATTGATGGCACTGGCGCTTTTTTACCAGAATCCAAGCGTGGTTTTCCCTCTCCACTAGTGGCCTTTTATAAAACCTTTGGGCTTTCTAAGATTTTTCCACGCTCCCCACATTTTAATCAATATCATTTAGGCTATTTAGAAGAACGCACTAACCATCAAGTGGATGTGTTATCGGGCGCTTTTATGGCGATGCCTCGGAAAGTGTTGGAAGAGATTGGTTATTGGGATGAAGCCTTTTTTATGTATGGAGAGGATATTGATTTGTCTTACCGAGTTGTTAAAGCGGGTTATAAGAACTATTATCTAGCAGACACTACGATTATCCATTACAAGGGAGAAAGTACCAAAAAGGGTAGTTTAAATTACGTTAAGACCTTTTATGAAGCGATGATTATCTTCGCTCGTAAGCATTTTCAAGGCTCTAAGGCTAATATCTTTGTTTGGATGCTACAAGCAGCGATTTATTTTCGTGCTTTTTTGACGATTTTATCCAATGCCAGTAAGCGCGGGTTTCTATTGTTGGGAGACTTATCCTTGATTTATAGTGGCCTGTTTGTCATTAAGAATGTTTGGGCGCAGTTGCGGTTTCAAGATCTTAGTTATTATGACAACAATCAAACGTTACTCTATTTTAATTTGCCTATTTATGTCTTATTATGGGTGATTGGAATCTATTTAAGAGGGGGCTATGATCAGAATGCTAGAACCAAACATTTGATTACAGGGACGCTATTAGGAACCGTAGCCATCAGTATTTTGTATGCTTTCTTTCCTCAAGAGTTGCGCTCATCGCGCATGTTAATTTTATTGGGTAGTTTGTGGACTGTTGTGGCAACGTATGCCACCCGAAGCCTCTTATCCTTAGTAAGACACAATACCATCTTTTGGAGCCAATCGCGCAAACGCCAAATGGCTTTGGTTGGAAGTGTGGAAGAAAGCCAGCGTGTGCTCAATTTATTGTATCAAGCTCAAATCGCTTTTAACTATCGAGGCCGAATCAGTACAACAACTGCCGTATCCGATAATCAAGAAGAGGTCTTAGGCTCTTTAGAGCAATTGCCCCAGCTCTTAGAGTTGTACGCGATTAATGAGGTGATTTTTTGTGGAACGGATGTTTCTTATGCCACAATCATTCAGCAAATGTTAGTGAATAAAACGGCTTTGCGGTATAAAATTGTCCCTGCTCACAGTGACTATATTATTGGGTCTGATTCCAAGGACAGTGCCAGTGATTGGTACACTGTACATATGAATTATCCCATTGCTAATAGTATGCAACGTCGCAACAAACGTCTGTTGGACTTGTTGTATAGTAGTTTGTTTTTGTTAGCTGCGCCAGTTTTATTATTTTTGTTAGAACAGGGGAGTGGTTTATTGCCTAATATTTGGGCGGTATTGCGTGGACAAAAAACATGGGTAGGTTATGTACCAGAGCCCGCATTACAAGAGTTGCCTCCCTTAGCTCTTGCTGTGTTAAACCCTGCTGACGGATTATCAGAAAAAATAAGTTTGCCTGCAACTAAACATCGCTTGAATCGTTTTTATGCTAAGGATTATGAGAGCAGTAGCGATTGGCAAATCATCCGCCGTGCTTGGCGCCAGTTAGGTCGCCGCTAACGATGCCTCTTAGAAAGGCTTTTATCTTATGGAAGAAGTACAATATTACGAGAACATTTTTCACTTATCTGTCCCTTACCCGTTGCCGATTTTGCAGTTTTTGAAGCAAAAAATGCAATTAGGAAAGCGTTATGCTATTATGGAAGTGCATACGCATAATGGGCAGTGGAGTAAGTTGTTACTGAATCATGTACACTTAGTTTGCTCACTTTGCACCGATCCTTCTTACCAAGTTTATCTAAAAGAGCAATTGGCAGATGCTTCTAATTTTTTGAGCTTAAATGCGTTGCCTATCCTGACAAACATCGACGATGATTCTATTGACTGTTTGTTTATCGACGATACCTTTGGCGCATATGAGGTAGCTCCAATGCAACAAGAATTCCAACGAATTCTGCGCCTTAATAGTTATGTGTTGTTAACGTATAACGAGCGTTTTGGTTTGCCCAATTCTTTCACCTCGGCTTATTTGCAATTGTTACAAACGAAGACAGCTGTTCCCACCACAAAATTGCCCCAAAAAGAGCGTTTGAATAGCTTTTATGAGCATTCTTATGGAAAGGAAGTCTTCAACAATCAACAGCGGTTGACGTGGGTACAGTTGGAACAGTATTTTTTGACGCAGTTAGAAGAACATGATTTAACGGCTAGTGCAACACAAATCCAAGCCTTGCGTTTGTTGTTTGAAGCGCATCGGACTGATGATAAGGTGATTATGTCTTATAAAACACATCTTTACTACGGTCTTTTTAACTATTCTGTGTCTGCAATTTCTTTGCGTAAGAACATCTTTTTTAACCTCTTACGGCCTTTTGCTTTTGTGTTTTATATTTTGCTCAAGGCGAATATCTATTTCTGGAAAGGCATTCGACGACTTCGAGGGGTAGGTTCTTCTAAAAATAGTTAAGCCAAGAAGCCTAAATCTTTTGTTGGGCGAAAGCCAGGGAAAATTAAATCCAGTTGTTGGGCCTTCATTCGTTTCTCTAAGATGTTTTGCAAAATGCTTCTATAATCGGTTGTTACCTCTAAATCCACGCCTCTATTGAGTTGCGCGGAAGCCAATCCTGGCCAATTTCCATACATTTTTCCTCCTTTAACTCGTCCTCCTAAGACCATCGATAAACCAGCATGTCCGTGATCGGTCCCTTTGCTTCTATTGGCTTTGAGCCGCCGCCCAAATTCGCTCATCGTAACAATGGTGAGTCGGTTGTGAAAACGGTTCAAATCATTATAAAATGCCGCTAAAGCTTTTGATAAACCGTCTATCATCAGTGGGAAACTATAGGCTTGCGCATCATGGTGGTCCCACCCATCCATTTCAACAACAGCCATTTGTACTCCTGCATCCAACTTAATGAGTTGGGCTAATTCGTGTAAGTTGTTAGAAAAGGCTTTAATCAATCCACCTGTTGGATATTCCTTGTGGTGGCTGTGAATTTGGTCGGCCTTTTTGGCTAATTGTTGGGTGTTGGAAAGGGTTTGTTGACCTATTTTGGACAAGGCTCCTTCTCCTTGATAAAAGGCTTCTAGCATGCTAGAAGCGTGATCGCCCCCTTTGATTCGGAAATCATCTAACGTGGTGAACGCTTGTGCATTGGGATGTTGAAGCAATAAATTGGACAAACCTTGCTTGCCAAAGCTAACCGCAGGAAACAATCCCTTGGAGGCAATTGTAGAAAAATAGCGCGTCATCCAACCACTATTAATAGAAGCTCCTTTGCCATCCCAG
Organism: Aureispira sp.; assembly: GCA_050633105.1. GTDB lineage: Bacteria > Bacteroidota > Bacteroidia > Chitinophagales > Saprospiraceae > Aureispira. Next base: position 29,898 of record JBOEFW010000017.1, read on the forward strand.
CCCATTTCTAATAGATGTTGTGCCTCAAAATGACTACGGGTATTATGGGGATTACCCATGGCATGAATAAAGGCTAAATCCTTGTTGTCGTACAGTGCTTTTAAAGGACCCGCTTTCTCATGAAGATTAAAATCTAAACCTCCTAAACCATTCTTTAAATGCAAGGCAGAACCTTCGCTTACCCTAAGGGAAATAGGCCGCGCACTGGTATAATAAGGATCAACAACAGGAGCCAATAAATTCAATGCATCACAACCTCCTTTTAAGAAGATAAAAACGACAATTTCTTGATTATTCGGGGCGCCAAAAGTAGGATTGTAAGCAAAACTAGTCGCTCCTGGCATGCTAGACAAGGCAAAGGTGGCCCCGAGGCCTTTTAGGAAATTTCTTCTGTGCATAATAAATGATTAACGGTATTGAAATTCAGGAGTCATGGCTACAAAAGCCCATAATTGTGCAAATAGATATTTTTTATCCTCGGCATTATAAATCAAAGGCGCTTGATCGGCTGTTTTATTTTCTCTTAGCAAAAGTGCCATCAAATGCTCTTTGTGCTTAAATGCAGTGGCTTGTTTTTTTCCTAATAATCGCTCCAAGCATTGTTGAACGATGGCTTGACTGCTCTGTTGTGTGTCAAGGAAGAGCTGTTCAAAATTAGAAAAGATTTTATGCCAATTAGAATACAATAATTTAGGCATGACATTCCAACGTTGCAGCAACATATTGCTGCTTGACCAATGCTCTGCACGATCAGGAAAGCCATCAGGCGCGGGGGCACTAAAAGGCATCTGCCCCAATTCTCCCAGCATCCAACGCAAGTGCAAGTTGGGCACTACCTCGACTTGTAACGATCGGAATAGAGATAGGAGCAACTGAAAAGGTGTTTTAAATTTTGTTCCTAAAGAAGCATGAAATTCTTTGGAACTTAGGATGAAGCGTAAGACTTGACGAATTTGATCGGGGGATTTTTGGGTCTTTATCCAAAGTTGTGCCGCGCGTTTTACCAAATCCGTAGGTGGTTCGTCAGCAACAAAGTAACGACATAATTTAGTACATAAAAAATAAGCTGTTTTTTCATGGAAGGCCACTAGGTCTAAGACCATTTGTCCATCTTTGAGAGGGGCTTGGTGGGCTGAAAATTCTACCCCTAAGACTCTTTTTTGGTAATGATCATGCCAACTGTCTACATACATAAATTCTCCTGTATCAGGTCTAGTATCTGCGTCTTCTTTGGAGCCATAGGCAATGGACCAACCTGTGAAAGCCCGTGCGGCCTCATAAATGTCTTCTTCTATATAACCGATGGCCTTGCCTTCTTTTGCACCAGGGACCTCCTTCCAATGCGCATAGTCATTGGCTAAATAAGCTGCTCTTCCCATCGTGTGCAATTCAAACAACTCACGGGCAAAATTCTCATTCGCAGGACTAGCTCTACTACTGGCATTATCTAAATAGAATAACATAGCAGGACTTGTAGCAATCGCTTCTAAAAGTACTCTAAAATTACCAAAAGCATGTTGACGAATGCTCTTGTCATAAGTAGGGAGCGCGAGGCCTACCCGCTGGTCCGCTTCCACACTGACTGAAAAATGGTTGTGCCAAAACTGGACAAGCAATTCTTCTAACTGCCATTCACTATAGATGGCTTGAAAGCAGTTGTTGACAATGACTTCAGAAGGGGGGAGATAAATCTTATCTTGGATGTTTTGATCCAATAGTTTCCAAGTTTCTTTCAAGGGCGCATTATAATATTGAAAGCCTCTATTCTTATAATGGGCTTTATCAACAACAAATTTAAAAGCATCTTTGCGTTTTTGTAAAGCGGGAGCAATGGTGGAAGGAGGATAAAGCTGCTCTTCTAGAAAGGCGACATAGCCTAATTCTTCGAGGCGTTTTTGGGCGGATGCTATTGGTCCAAAGCTTAGACGATTGAGGAGTTGATGGCTCATAAATGAAAGCTAATTAATGCGATAAGAAATGGAATTAGATGTTCAAAATAAATGCCAATAGGAATTATTTTGTTAGATCCCAATTGGGGAATAATGTTTATCTTTGGCAGAAATTAAAGAAAAAGAAATGCTGAAGCAAGGTGGATGAATGGAGTAATTGTAGACACTATTTAAATGTACCTTCTTTTCGTGGTATAACGTTTTTAACTGGATCTAAATTATTGGATCTACCCTTTATTTTTTTATCCAATCCAAAAAAACTACTATTTTAGTTTTTGTACCACTTTATTAGCATTTAGAATACTATTACTAACCCCCTCTTTTTAATTATTAAAATCATGATCAAGAAAATCTTACTACTAAGCAGTTACTTTTGTTGGGGGTTAATGGCCTGTACTGGACCAAATGGTGATTCTGGTAATGCTAATGGAAAGGCACCAAAAGAATTGCCAAAGCCTGATTCTGCCTTAGAGTTTGGTTATTTGTTGTACGATGATGATTTTAATGCTGTTCCTGTGGATGAAGATCCTACCTATTATACCAACGATGTATTGGATAGTGCTTTAATCGGCTTGTCTTATAAATTGACAAATGCAAGAGCTTTTGCCCCTGGCGTATTTGCGATTGTTCGTCCAGATAAACGACCAACTTGGTATCATGTCAGCTTGCGCGCACTTAAGCAATCCAAAGATATGCAAGAACCTTTATCGGCTAGAGGATTGGTCGTGCTGAGTTGGGAGAGAGCAGGGAATATGCAGCACTATGTAACCTATCCCATAAAAGATTTATTGAAACAGCAGAACCGTCAAATGATTGACAAGTGGGAGACCTTAGAAACATGGCATCAAGTACCTGATGACGTGCAAGAAGGCGATTTGCTCAAGATTTATGTATGGAACCCAGAAGGAGGAACTATTTATGTAGATGATTTTATGGTGACGGCATGGAGCAAACCTACGCCTCCTGTTGACGTGACCAAAGAAAAAATGCGCTTGTTGGTGGATCAGAGTTATGAACACGAAGCGCCTAGTTCTTCGATTACTACTAAATATGCTCAACGGGGAACCTATTCTAATGTTATTGGCAATTTGGAAGGATATAGTGCTTATGGTCAGACTTATGAAACCAGTGCAGAAGCTCATCAATTGAAGGGAGGAGATGCGTTGCGCATTCGTTTTGGGGCGCTCAAACAAGATAAATTACAACGCAGTGATCACGCCGCTTTGATGGTTTGCTCAGTAGAACGAGATGGCGCTAGTATTCATTGGGAAAGCTTTGGTATTAATTCAAGGCTTTGGGAAGAAGGGCAACAGTTGATTAAAGAGTGGAAAGAATTAGAATGGTGGCAAGTGTTACCACAGGATTTACGCCCAACAGATACTTTGAAAATATATGTTTGGAATAATCGTGGAATCTTGATCTATATTGATGATCTTTCAGTAGAAGTGGTAGAGACAGTAACTGCTCCATCCAAGTAAGAACAAAAAACTAAACCTGCTCTTTTTTCATGTAAATAATATTGTACATAATTGCTCTATGGTAGGTGTAGATATCCATGTATTTGTGTACCAAGTGCCAGCCTAAGGTCGCCACTTTAAAAGCATTCACAAAGAAGCGACCATTGCCAAACAATTGTTCTTCAAAAGGATTAAAAGCCTGTCCTTTATTCACTATTTTGATGGATAAACCCCCTTGCTCAAATAACTTGAAAGTCAAGGAGGTCAACTCTTGTTGATCGTTGTGAATAGATGTTAGAATCACTAATAGGAGGAGGCGTACTTGATCAATAAGTAATACTAGGAATGCCGTAAATCTGTGCAAATTCCTCAAACAGAAAGGCAGATAATTTGATGTCTTCTTGGTCTTGGATATGGATTATGCGTTCTGATATGACTTTTTGCATGGCCTCAAAGCTGTCTAAACAAAAATAAAAAAGGAACCACAAACTTATCGGAGGGCAAGGAGTATTCTACAGGACAGATTAGAAGAGAAGCGTGGATGTGAAATCCAATTAAAAGAAGAGTTGTTTCATGTGTTTATAGAAAAGAAAAAAGTGCAACTGAACAAGATAAAATCTGCCATAATACTAAACTGTCCTACGATTTAGCACCTCAAAAAGAATCCCCATTCTATTTGGCAGGTTATCAGATCGCCAGTTGCACCTAAGTCTAAAAGTTCCATTAAACTAACGATCAATATCCATTTGGTTTTTGATCATTGTTTAGTTAGCTTAACAAAAATGTGCCATGTGTTAAGGGGTTGATTGTTATTATTAAGTGTATTGTTAAAAAATATTTATTGTCTATGAGATAGACAACTTGTTTGCCTTGTAGACAAGGGCGGTTTTTATAAAAAAAACACCTCTAGTAGTAGAAATTACTAGAGGTGTTTATATTTTTTCTATTAAAAATTAATAGAAGGAGCTGCTTAATGGATTATGGGTTTGTCCAAAACAAGAAGTTAGATGGGCTTCCACACCAAGAATCGTCAAGATCCCATACTCTAGCAATGGCTAAATGGTCACCAGAAGGCAAGTGCATTGTTCCCATGTTCACACCGTCTTCAATACAACTAGGATCATTATTAATGATCTTGGAATAACCATAATAATTCCATCCACCAGTAGCGTTTTTTGTATAGTGTAATACACGTACTTCAAGATCATTCATACCCATTGTGAATTGTACGTTGAGATTAACAAAAGTAGGCGTCCATTGTTTCAAAGAAAGAGAGGAAACAGCACAGCACTCTACAGCACTGGTTACAGTACCTGTCCCTTTATTATCTCCTTTGCTCGCACCATCTCCACCTTTTGCTTCACTTACTGTTTCAAATTCTTTTAATAATTGCATCGCTTTTTTCTCATCAACAGCATTTTTACTAACAAAAGTAACATCATCGATAGTTTCAGTGGCTTGTTGCTCTGCTTCAGGCTTTGTACAAGAAACAGTTACAAAAAATAAAAGAGCTATACTGGCCAATAAAAATTTAAAGGTTCTCATAATAATGGTTGTATTTTAATAGTAGAGCGATTATGCTCCTTTAAGATGAAATGCCTACTCTGTTGGTGAAAGGTTTTTCGGCGACCTCCTCTAACAATATTGTTAATGCAATATTAGATTAAAAAAATTATGGAGGAAATAACAAAAGTAATTGCAATTGTGAAATATATAGCAATAGAAGATTTATTCCATTCTGTAAAGAAGTTGGTTAAGGGAGGGATTTCAACAATTAGTCTTCTATTCTTTATAAGAAGTTGTTTCCTTCTGCGTGTTTTGAATAAAAGAAATGGAACACTTAATGGGGCAAATTATTAGTAGGGAGGAGAGTTGGCCTCCAACATAAATAGAGTGGAAGAGACGAGATAGGGTATAAACAAATTTTATATCAATGCGATAAAAGGGATAGAATATGGAAAGGTAGAGGTTATTTTTTCTAAGAATTGCTGTCCTCTTTAAGCATTTTATAAATAGTAGAACGCCCGATGTCTAATTTTCGAGCGACCAAGGTTACATCATTATCATATTTGCTCAAAAAGTGCTTGATAATTTTTTTAGCGTAATTACGCATGGTCAATTCATCCTCGACTAGGTTGAAATTTTTGCTCTTATTACGCAATTGTAAATGTTCTAACTTGATTTGATCCTTATCACAAAGGACAACAGCAAGTTCAATAATAGAACGCAATTCTCGAACATTCCCAGGGAAGTGATGGCTCAATAATTTATCTTTAACAATTCTAGATAACTTCTTGACCGAAGTCTGGTTCTTTTTGGCATAATTGCGTAAGAAATACTGCGCCAATATCAATATATCGGCGCCCCGTGTTCGTAGAGGAGGCAAGTCTATCGATAAGCCTAAAACTCGATAGTATAAGTCTTCTCTAAAATTGCCTTTGTGAACTTCTTCAAAGAGGTTTTTGTGGGTAGCAATGATAATTCGAGCATCAAAGCAAATGGTTTTATTGCCTCCAATGCGGGTGATTTCTTGTTCTTGGATCGCGCGCAAAAGTTTGGCTTGTAGTGAAAGGTCTAAATCTCCAATTTCATCTAAAAATAAAGTTCCATTGTGTGCCAATTCAAATTTTCCTTTTTTGGCAGTGGCGGCTCCTGTAAATGCTCCTTTTTCATAACCAAAAAGCTCACTTTCAATGAGTTCTTTAGGAATGGCTGCCATATTGATTGCAACAAACTTATGCTCTTTTCGATTGGAGTTATAATGGATGCTTTTGGCAACAACTTCTTTTCCTGTTCCTGTTTCGCCCGTAATCGAAACAACAATACTGCTTTGTGCGGCTTTAGAAACAAGGTTTAGAACAGGTTTCATGGCGGCACTTTGACCAATAATCCTAGTATTATTAATAGAAAGCTGCTCTCTCAATAAAGAAACCTCTTTTTTGAGTTGGCTGTTTTGTTTGAGTAGGCGAACCGAATTAGAGAGGCGTTCTTCCATGCCTGCATTCTTAGTCACATAGTCATCAGCCCCTTGTTTAATTAATTTAATAGCAGTATTAATATCCTTTTGACCTGATAATACGATGACTTGGATAAGCGCGTTTTTTTCTTTTATTTTTTTGAGAATAGCAGCGCCATTCATATCTGGAAGGTAATAATCAAGAGAAACTAAATCAGGGTTTAAGTGTAGTTGCGCCAAACAATCTTTACCATTATTGAATACATGTACTTCATGATCTGGATCAGACTCCATCACATACTTTATTAGCCGACTTTGCAAGGGGTCATCTTCGACGATAAAGATCCTGAATTTTGATTGGGGATATTCCATTGTTGGGTGACATTTTGAAGGCTTGAGGAATTGATAGATCTTGTATATTACAAGGTTAATGTTATTATTAATTAGGGTAACATACTAAGTATAGCGCAGGAAGATACAAAGATAAGGATAGGAAAACCAAAAAAAATAGTCATAAATTGTAAAAAATGAAAATAAGAAATCTAGATTTTTATTAGGATAGGCAATTTGTAATAAAGAACAGGATTTTGTTTTTTTCTTTTTATAAAGGTTAATAAAGCCTTCGTTGTTAAGGGTTGTTTAGACAACAACTGCTTTATAAATTGGATGGATTCCCTATTCACAAAAAATGCCTGCTTAATTTATTTTTGTAATAGCGCCACGTCAAAAATACAAGTGTGAAATTCTACCTGTCTCCTTGGTTTTTTTAACTTTGTATTCCCTCATTTTGTTTTATAATACCTACACAAAAAGTAAAGCCATCTAAAGTGGCTGTTGTCCTAACGTTATAATTTATAGAAATTTATGCCACATCGCGATTCTGAAGATTACAAAGCGCAAGCTATTCGTAAGTGGGAACGAACCTATAAAACTGTAGTTACTCCTCCCCAAGATATTGCTACGTTAAAGCAACTATTAAAAGAAGCACAAATTGCTCAATTAGCCCTATCTATTGAGAATGCTCAATTAAAAAAGAAAGGCCTCACTTATAGCGCTGCTGATGCCGCTGCTCTGCGTCTTTTGTTAGCAGTTCTCCCTAAGTCGGTTTTTATTAAAGATATACAAGATGATTATCGTGTTTTGTTTTGGAACAACCAGGTTGGGGAATTTATGGGCGTGGTAGTTGACGAGGCTACAGGCAAAACAGACCATGAATTATTTCCAGAAGATATCGCTACGGTTATTCGACGCCTTGATCGTCAGGCAGCAGAAGAAAGCCTACAACAACCAGCAACTACTTATATTTCGAAGGCTACTTTTTATGGTATACAACGAAGCGTTATTAAGGACAGTGTAGGAGAGCCACTTTTTTTAGTAGGATCGATTACAAAAGATGCTTCCACATTAGGAAAAGGGCAAAATTTGCAAAAACAAAAGATAGAGGCCATTCACGATTTAGAACATGCCCTAAATCAATCGACCTTAATATTGGTCTTGGATGAGCATAAAAAAATCATTTCTGCTAACGATAACTTTTATCGACATACAGGGTATCAATTGGAAGACCTACTGGGTAGGCATTTTGATATGACCGATCCCAGTTATCATTCTAAATGGTCGTTAAAGTTAATCTGGGAAACCACTGAAAAAGGCCAAATATGGAAAGGAAAGCTAAAGTGTAAGACGCAACAGGGAGCATATTATTGGGCAGATACTGCTGTGGTGCCTTTTATGGACGAAGAACAGCAAACCAATAAGTACATCATCTTGCAGTACGAGATCACTTCTAGAAAGGAAATGGAAGGGGAGTTAGAACGCAACAATGAAGCAGCATTTACGAAATTATACCAACAACAACGCTATATTCGGGAAATAGAAGAACACCGCGTGGAGTGGGATCGTTGTTTTCAACGCTCTACCGAAATGATTTCTGTTATGGATGTCGATGGTCTAATTTTGCGTGTTAATCCTGCTTTTGCAAAAGTACTGGGGTATGTTCCTAAAGATTTAATAGGAGGATCTGTTTTTGATTTTATCCATCCTGATGATGCTGAAAAGAGTCAGGAAGCCAACCATTCTATCAAGGATAGTATTGGTGTGGTTAACTTTGTGAACCGCTGGCGCACTTTCTATGGAGGATATCGGTGGATTTCTTGGAAAGCAGTAGTGGATAAAGAAACTAAAATTTCTTATTGCATCACTAGAGATGTGACAGAAGAACGGTTAGCCTCTCAACGAGTAAAAGACTTCAATCATACCCTTCACCAAACAACCTTAGTGCTAGTCTTAGATGCACAAGAGGAAATTATTGCTGTCAATCAGAAGTTCTGCGAAGTATCGGGATTTCAAGAAAAGGAAGTCCTTGGGAGAACCTATGGTTCTTTAGGAGATAAACAATTGGAGGAAGAATTGTGGTCAGAAATTCAGACCGCACTCCAAGAAGGAAAACTCTGGCAAGGAGAGGTGCGAGAGCGCAAGAAAAACAATGTTGTTTACTGGACCTATACTTCCATTGTTCCATTTTTAGAAGCACAAGGAACCCCTTATCAATATATTGTTACACAAGCAGACATTACCAGCCGAAAACATTTAGAAGAAAAATTGCGGGAAGCGAAGAAAGAGGCGGATAAGAATGCCAAAATTAAGGAAGACTTTTTGACGAACATGAGTCATGAAATTCGGACACCAATGAATGGTGTATTGGGTTTTTCTAGGTTGTTATTACAAACCAAAATGACCCATTTGCAGCATGAATACGCGCAATCTATTTACAGTTCTGCTGAGAATCTACTGGTTATTGTAAATGATATTTTAGATGTTTCTAAGATAGAATCAGGAACGTTTCAGCTCAAAGAGAGCATTTTTGATCTCCAAAAGAGAATGGAAGAAAGTCTGAGTATTTTGAAAGTGTCTGTTCAAAAGAAAAGCCTAATTTTCAACATTCATATAGATCCTAAGATTCCTAGAATGATTTTAGGAGTGCCTGATCGATTATCACAAGTGTTGATTAATTTAGTAGGCAATGCCATTAAATTCACCAAAAAAGGCACGATTGTATTGAGTGTGTCTCTCTACAACAATCGTCTTCTTTTTAAAGTAACCGATACAGGAATTGGTATTCCTGAAGATAAGCTAGAGAGTATTTTTGAGAGCTTTACACAAGCAGAGAATTGCACAACTAGAGCGTACAGTGGAACAGGCTTAGGCTTGAGCATCAGTAAAAAATTAGTTCATTTGATGGGCGGTCAAATTGGGGTAGAGAGTAAATTAAATCAAGGTTCTACTTTCTTCTTTTCCCTACCTTTCAAGGGGATAGATGAACCTCAAGAACAACAGCCTACTTCTTATAACTCGATTGCAAGACCTAATGCAGACCTGCCCTTAATCTTGGTCGTAGAAGATAATAAGGTCAATCAAGAATTGGTGTTGATTTATCTCAATCTTTTAGAATGCGACTGTCATATAGCAGAGAATGGTCTAGCGGCTCTTTCTTATATGCAACAATATCAGTACGATCTAATTTTGATGGACATACAGATGCCTACAATGGATGGAATGGCCGCGACTTCTGTCATTAGAAAAATTAATAACAGTATACCAATTATAGCCATGTCTGCCCACGCCTTAGAGCGTGAAAAAAAGCGTTGTTTTGAAATAGGGATGAACGATTATATTGCTAAGCCTTTTAAGGTAGAAGGACTACAGGAAATAATGACCAAATACATCAGACTGCCTTCTCAAAAAGAACAAAGTGCTGTTCCTCGAATTCAATATTTAGACAACAACGCTACGCCATCCCAAACAACGAATCCTGTTTTTCTATCCAGCTATACCAATGTCCGAATTTCTAAAGAGCTTTTGATTTTGTTTAAAGAAGAGCTCTTGAAGCTGGAACATAAAATGGAAGACGCTTTTAAAACAGGCCAAATTCAACCGATTCAACGCCAAATGCACCGCATCAAGCCGAACTTTGAATTGTTTGATTTAGTGCAATTTTATGAATGGAGTAATGCGATGGAGACCTTAGCGATTAATAAAGCCTCCATGATTGAAATCCAAGCGATTTATGAGGAAATGAAGGCGGCCTTGCCTGCTTTGATGGAGCGGATAGAGAAGGAAATACAGCATTAAGAGAAAAAATAATCCTGTTGTAGTAGGGGATTGCCTGCACCCCCTACAATTTATGTACCTTTGTGGTTCCAATCTATTTTTTAATTACAGATGATTATGCAAAACACACTAATTACAGCAACAATTGTCACTTTTGGTTTCCTCTTATTATCCAACATTTTTTTTAGAGTCAAAACCTTTAGAACCTTTCAAAAATTAGCAGAGAAAGGCGTTCATTTTAATCGCCAACACGTTTTTAATGCCCGTTTATTGGAGGAAGAAATTTTGGCGCGCTATCCTCAACAACGAGACCTGATTTTGACCCATGTACGCAGTATGAAACTTTCTCTTAGAATTTCTAGCCTTTGTATGTTGGTACTAACCCTTTGTGGTGGTGTATTAATGTATTATAGAAATACGCCCAACTAGTATTTTTTATGCCTAAGAACAAACATAGTTTACAAGAGCTGCACACCTTTGGAATGCCCATCCATGCCCAAGATTACATCAAAATCCAACAGGTCGAAGATCTATTGGCCTGTTTGCCCTTGTCAGGGAAATTCCTAATACTAGGAGGCGGAAGCAATGTGCTGTTTACTCAGGATTTTGAAGGATGTGTTTTGCACAATCAAATCAAGGGGATTGAAGTAGTGAAAGAAGAGGAGGAGGCTGTTTATGTGCGTGTTGGTGGAGGAGAGGTTTGGCACGACTTGGTGGAGTGGTGTTTAGGACAAGGATACAGTGGGATAGAAAATTTATCGCTTATTCCAGGTTCAGTTGGCGCGGCCCCTATTCAGAATATTGGAGCCTATGGTGTGGAACTCAAAGATGTTTTTTACAGCTTAGAGGGCATTGAATTGGCAACAGGAACGCTGCACCAATTTGTAGTAGAAGAATGCGCCTTTGGCTATCGAGACAGTGTATTTAAACGGAAATACAAGGGACAATACTTTATTACGAAGGTCACTTTGCGTTTACCCAAACAAGCAACGCTTAATTTCTCTTATGGTGCCATTCAAGCGCAATTGCAGAAAAATGAAACCCTGCCATCCCCTAAAAGTATTAGTGAAGCGGTCATTCAAATTCGCCAACAAAAACTACCTGACCCAAAGCAAATAGGCAATGCAGGCTCCTTTTTTAAAAATCCTATTATTAATAAAGAAAAAGGAGAGGCCCTTCAAGTGCGTTATCCAAATGTTCCACTCTATCCCGCTGGTACTGGGCAAGTTAAACTAGCCGCAGGTTGGTTGATCGATCAATTGGGCTGGAAAGGTTACCGAAAAGGAGATGCTGGCGTGCATGCCCACCAGGCATTGGTTTTGGTGAATCATGGACAAGCGACAGGTGCTGAATTGTGGGCGTTGGCACAAGAAGTACAAGCTTCTGTCCAAGAGCACTTTGGTATTCTATTAGAACCAGAGGTTAATATTATTTCTTAGAAGAATTAATAGGAGTAATTCATAGACATTTTTCGTCTTTCTAAACAACTTGATTACCTTTGTAGCCATAAAGCCTAGCAATAGTGCTTTATAAATTAAATATTTTAATCTAGTATTGGCTGAAATAACAGTCATCCATTTCCTTTTTTATGCACCAAACAACTGCTGCCATACACGCCATTTTTTTGGCGTTAGCACTGTTAGCTTCCCAATCTTGGGGCTACTTTGCGGCCCCTCTAATTGAGGATACGGCTGTGGTACAGCAAAGTGATATCGAACAAGGAGAGGAAGGCAGTTCTTTAGTAGAATTATCGGTACCAACTGCTCCTGAAAAAGGGCCACAAGTACGGACTACTTCTCCCAAAACTGCGAAAGACAGCGCTAAATTCACCACTTTTCAGACGCCTATAGCGCCTGTTTGGAAGTTGGTGACGCGTTACAGTTTATCGTTGATTGCTAGTACGAGCTATAGCCCTAGGCCGCCCACAGAAAGTAACGGGTACCCGCATAGTCATGGTAATAGAGGGCCCCCTCTATGGAGTGCTTAAAGCACAATAATTTGTTGGATAAGGTATCTTATGCCTGTTTCTAACAACGTTCTATCAATTGGTACAAGTTTGCTCTAAGCGTACTGTTACTGTACCGTTGTCTAAAAAATCAATAAAAAAATCTATATTCGCGCTTTCTACAAGGTTTTGGAGTTTCTCCAATAAGAACCTTTACAAAGACCAAAATAAAAGAACTCGTATTTGGTGAATACCTCACTAAATACCAGCTTATTTACTTACTCATAGGTTATTACTTATTTTATAAACATAAACAAACAATGCAAGGAAAAGCACTGATCAAATTTTTTACGGTGGTTGCCTTATTGGTAGTCGCGTATCAATTTGTCCTTTGGTTTCCCACCAATAGTGTGGAGAAAAATGCTGAAACTTATTCTATAGAAGGAGTAGCAGGCATGGCAGAATCTTCTGATAAAGAAGAACGCAAAGATTCATTGAGAAATGCTTATTTGGATTCTGTGAACACAGAAACTGTATTTAGCATTCCAGGTGTCAAAGATTACAATTACCAAGAACTCAAGAAACAACAGTTGGCTTGGGGATTGGATTTACAAGGAGGGATGAGTGTGGTCTTACAAGTAGACCTCAAAGAATTAATCATTGCCTTGTCTGATGACAGCCAAGATCCTAAATTCTTAGAAGCATTAAATCGTGCAAAAGTAGCACAGCAATCTGCGCAATCAGACTATGTGACTCTATTTGGCGAAGCATATGCAGAAGTAGGGGAGCGTCCATTAGCACGTGTATTTGCAACCAACGATAAGTTGAGAGACGAAATTAACATTGAGTCTAGTAATGCAGAGGTTATACAAGCTATTCGCACGATCTCAGGAGAGACTGTAAAAAGCACGTACAAATTATTAAAAGAGCGTATTGACCGCTTTGGTGTAGCACAGCCTGTTGTTTCTTTGGACGAAAGTACCGATAGAATCACAGTAGAACTACCAGGGGTACGTAACCCTAAGCGTGCGCGTCAATACTTACAAGCGACAGCAAACCTAGAGTTCTGGGAGTTGTATGAGAACGTAGACATTCAGAATGACTTAATTGCTTTGAATGAATCGTTAAAAGAAGAGCGTCGTTTGGAGAATGCAACCAACGAAGCGTCAGAGCCTACAGAAGGACCTGAATTGACAGAGGAGCCTGAAGATACCGATTTGCCTACTTTAGACGAAGGTCTAGATACAAATGGCTTAGGTACGATTGATACGACCTTATCTAGTTTAGATTCAGATGATGGTTTAGGAGAAGATTCTACAGACATTGGACCGTTGTTTGAAATCTTACAACCTCAATTTGCTCGTTCTACCGCAGAACGTACAGGAGCGATTGGTTATGCAGAAGTAACCAACAAGGATGCTGTAATGAAATTGTTGAACAGTGAAGCTGCTAAAAAGGCATTAGGTGCTAAGTCTAGAAGTGTGCGTTTTGTATGGGATGCGAAGTCTTTCAAAAGTGAGCCATCTGCGACTGGTGAGCCAGGCAAGCGTTTTGTAACCTTATACGCTTTAAATACTAAAAATAGAAAGAATTCTACCTTGAACGGAGAACGTGTTATCAAGGCATTTGAGCAACCTAACCAGTCAGGACCAGGTTTTGCTGTTTCTTTGAGTATGGACCAAGATGGTGCTCGTGCTTGGAAAAAAATGACGACTGATAATGTAGACCGTCAAGTAGCCGTTGTATTGGATAACCAAGTTTATTCTGCACCACGTGTAAATGAGCCTATTCCAAATGGAAATACGTCTATTTCTGGTGGTTTTGAAACCGTAACAGAAGCGGCGGATTTAGCCAACATTCTAAGTGTTGGTAAATTACCTAGTAAGATCGAAATCATTGAAGAAGCTGTTGTTGGACCAAGTTTGGGGGCAGAAACGGTATCTGCTGGTTTATGGTCTCTTTTTGTAGGATTCCTATTGGTATTGTTCTACATGTTAGGTTACTATGCGATGGCAGGGGTTATTGCTGTCATTGCTTTGTTCCTTAACATCTTCTTTATCTTTGGTTCTTTAGCTTCCTTTGGTACTGTTTTAACATTACCTGGTATTGCGGGTATCGTATTGACCATTGGTATGGCGGTAGATGCTAACGTAATTATCTTTGAGCGTATTCGAGAAGAATTACGTGGCGGATTGAACTGGAAAGAAGCGATCACTAAAGGATTTAGCCATTCTTACTCTGCTATTTTAGATGCAAATATTACGACCTTAATCGTAGCCTTTATCCTTTATCGTTTTGGTCTAGGACCAATTAAAGGTTTTGCTACGGTATTAGGAATTGGTGTAGTATGTTCTGTTTTCTCTGCGGTATTAATTGGCCGTATGTTGTTTGACTCTTGGATGGAGCGCAACAAAGAGGTGACGGTATGGGCTGGTTGGTCTAAGAATATTTTAGCAAACCCAGGCATTGACTTCGTAAGCAAACGTAAAATGGCCTATGCTGTTTCAGGTGTGATCTTGGTAGCAGGGGTTATTTCTATGGCAACTAGAGGTTTTGAATTAGGAGTTGATTTAAAAGGTGGACGTTCTTATACGGTACAGTTTGCCAATGATGTAGATGTGACGCAATTCAAAGGAGAATTATTAACCTCTTTTGGTGCTTTAGGTTTGGATGAAGGAAATGTTGATAAAGTAGTAGTAAGAGAGTTTAGCAAGTCTACACAAGCTAAAGTAACCACTTCTTTCTTGCAAGGTAGCGCTGAATTGGATGCAACAGCAATCAATGCAGATTCTATTGTTTTGCAAAAAGTATACGAAGCGGCTCAGAAATACACGGGTAAAAATATGGCCTATGACGATTTTGCAGCAGGAGAACCTATAGAGGGGGGCGCTGAAGGTGCTTTCTACTTAAGTGCTTCTTCTAAAGTAGGACCAACAATTGCCGATGATATTCGTAACTCAGCAGGTTGGGCAGCAGGGTTATCTCTCTTGTTCATCTTCTTGTATATCCTATTTAGATTTAACAGATGGCAATATAGTGCTGGAGCCTTGGCGGCCTTAGTACATGATGTATTATTTGTCTTGTCCATCTTCTCTATCTTCCAAGGCATTTTGCCTTTCTCTATGGAAATCAACCAGGCCTTTATTGCGGCTATTCTGACCGTGATTGGTTATTCTATTAATGATACGGTAGTTGTATTTGACCGTATTAGAGAGGTAGGACGGGATTTACAAGATAAAGCAAGCTTTGAGGATATTGTGAACTTAGCAGTAAACAATACGATTAGCCGTACTTGTATCACTTCTTTAACTACCTTGTTAGTAGTATTGATCTTATTCCTATTTGGAGGATCAGGAATTAGTGGTTTTGCGTTTGCTTTGTTGATTGGTATCTTAGTTGGTACCTACTCTTCTATCTTTATTGCTACGCCTGTAGTAGTAGATACTACTGGAGATAGCAACATTTTTGATGCGCCAGTTGTAGAAGATGAAACGCCAGCAGAAGACGAAAATACTACAGAAGCTTAACACTGAGTGATATAACTAAAGGAAAGATGGGCTGTTCTCTAAGGGGAACAGCCCGTTTTTTTTGGCCGTGAGCTGACAATTGGCTAAAAAATCCCTATCTTTGCCCCGTCTTGTGCCATGATTGGCTAGATATTCGCCAACAAAGCAAAAACTAGCTTTTATTAAGAGAGCCAGAATCAATAGAAATTACCAAAAAACAAAACCTTCTTACTATAGGGGAGCGAAGAGGTCGTTGCATCTTATCAACAGCAACGTATTCTAAGCAAATGGCCAACTGAATCCAGCCGAATACTCTGTTAAGGTTTTAATTTTATTCATAATGCACTACAACAAAGCAGTGCCACAAAAAATAGAAACATGAAAGGAAACGATCAATTTGTATCCGCAAAAAATGAATCGCCAAGAATGTTTGAGAATGATATTTTAGATTATTTTTCTAGAGCACACCCTATTTCTGTACCCTTGATTTTTGTTCCAATGGTACTTTATTTCTTCTACTTAGCTTTTGCAGGAAGTGAAGTGACGCTTATCAGTGCCGTTGTGATTTTCTTTTCAGGAATTGTAATTTGGACCTTGTTTGAATATTTCCTGCACCGTTATTTATTCCACCTACAATTGGATAATGATTGGGGACGCCGTTTGCACTTTATGATTCATGGTTGTCACCACGATTATCCAAATGACTCTATGCGTTTGGTTATTCCTACAGGGGCTAGTTTGGCATTAGCATTTCTAGTATACTGGGCTTGTTACTTCTTTATTGTGTTCCTATCTGGTGGAACAATGGGCACACTGAATATGTTTTTTGCTTCGTTTGTAACAGGGTATATTGTGTATGACATGATGCATTATGCTACTCATTATGCAAAGTTCAAGAACAAATGGTTTAGAGAGATCCAAAAGAACCACTTGGATCACCATTATGTAGACCACGACAAAGGTTTTGGTTTGAGTAATGTATTTTGGGATCGTGTATTTGGTACGGCTCAAGAAAGCATTAAGAAAAATAAAAAATAAAAGCCATAAATATACTTCCATCTTATAACGATAGTTCATTGGTCACCCCTTCAGGGTTCCTTCTCCTAAAAGAGATACTAGAAGGAATGTTGAAGGGGTGATTTGCTTATCATCCCTTTCAAAAGATTTCCAGTCATCGTATGAAAGAAATAGAATTCAAAGAAGTCGATCTTATTGGAGAGGAAACCTTAGCTGTTATTAGTACAGCCAATGCCTTCAATCAATGGACTTATCAACGAGTTCAGCCCTTTTGTCAAGGAAAAATTCTAGAAATCGGAAGTGGTGTTGGCAACATCTCTCACTATTTCTTAGAAGCAGGGTATCCATTACATCTCTCTGATGTACGCCCGCATTATTGCCAAGCTTTAGAAAAGCGGTTTTCCAAGACACCAAATTGTCAAGGGATTACCCATTTGGATTGGGTAGCGCCTGATTTTAAAGAGCGTTATGCTGACCTGTTGGGACAATTTGATACCATCTTTTCTCTTAATGTGCTAGAGCATATCCATCAAGACGCCTTGGCGATACAACATGCCAAATTATTACTTCGCCCCAAGGGGCGTTTGCTCATTTTGGTGCCTTCTTATCAATGGCTTTACAACCAATTGGACAAGAACTTAGACCATTATCGCCGTTATACCACGCGCAGTCTAGGACAATTGATCGAGGCGCAAGGCTTCCGTTTACTTCATCGGCAGTACTTCAACTTTATGGGCATTTTTGCCTGGTTTATTTCTGGTTATCTTCAAGGCAATCGACAGATCCCCGCAGGGCAAATGCGTTTATACAATACTTTTGTCCCTTTTTTTAAATTGTTGGATCGATTGGTCTTTAAGTCTATGGGCTTGTCTACGATTGTGGTGGCGGAGTTGGAATGATATAGGCCTCTAGCCCTTTTAGGAGCTTGTAGAGTGTTCTCTTTTCAGCCATTAATTCTCCTTTTTGTATCTGCGGTCCTTTAATTTTGCCCTTTTGTTGCTTTTTACAGCGCTCTTTTTCTTGTTTGTAAAGAAAGAAGCGCCTCAAAGTAAGTTTGCATACACCTTTGAGGAATGGACCAGTCCACAGGGTAAGAATCGACTCTTAGTTAAACAAGAGCATAAATATGGTTATGCCAACTTGGACTCTGTCTTGGTCATTATCCCACAGTACGATTCCGCTTTATATTTTAATACCAACAAATATACTTTGGTCCCCAAAAAGGGCCTTTGGGGAGTAATAGATGAATCAGGAAGAATATTGGTAGATTGTTATTACGATTCTATTCAACCCTATAATGACATCAGATTTGAACCATACATGGTTGCAAGTAAAAACCAACGTTACTTTTTATTCTAACTCCTGCCTAATTAAAACTCAGCGCTGCATTAATCCAAAAATATACTACCTTGTTTACAGGTTATATCTCTTATGCAAAAGTGTTAACAATCCTCACAATAGAGCATCATGGTGACCAAATTTAAACCAGAATGGAATAAAGTTTATTTTGTCAACCAATATACCTTATTCCATATCATGGAAGGGACAGGAATTGTACAAGTAGATTTTGAGAATTACTATGATTGGGAGGATAAGTTGATCTTTCTTGAAAAAGGGCAGTACATAAAATTCCTTTCGGATACATTTACGGTTAGACAAATACTATTTGAAAACGAGAATGCTTTTAAGAATTCAAACGTTCGAGTCTTATTCAAACATTTAGTCTCTATAGGGTATATTAATTTTCAGGAATGTCAGAATTGCCAAAAATATCTGACAGACAGCATCTACTCAGAGAACAACAGCATCCTAGATATTTCGGTGAATCAATGGTATTGGCAAAATCCTTTTAATGCTAATCAATCGGAATATCAAGTCATTTTTGACCTTAAAGAAGTAATTGACAAGGAATTTAAAAATGCATTTTCAACACAAGAAATCGTTTCAGTTTTAGGTCAGAATGGAAGGAAATTACATCATCTTGTAAAAAGCAAGATTGGTGTTAGCATCAAAAACTTACTCACCAAGAAAAAAATCCTTGAAGGTCAAAAACTCATCGCATTTTCGGGTAAAAATATTGATTCCATTGGATACGACTTAGGATATAGAGATCCTGCCTATTTTAATCGTTTGTTCAAACAGAAGATTGGAATGACCCCAGGTGCGTTTAGAGAGCAGGTAGGTTTTGAAGTAGAAGACTATTTTGAGCAAGAATTATTTAACCTGCTTAAAGAATTTCATACCACACAACGCCAAACTAAATTTTACGCTAGTAAGCTATACATGTCTGAGAAAACTTTGTCTAAAAAAGTAAAAGAGAAGTTTAATATCAGCATTGGTAGACTTATCCGCTATGAATTGATTAAAACAGCTAAAACTCATTTAGCAGAAGGAAGAACCGTATCCGATGTAGCCTTTTCTCTTGGCTTCAAGGAAGTGAGCCACTTTACCGCTTTCTTTAAAAAATACACCAGACAAACCCCAACTGAGTTTGTGTTCAAAAAGTACAATCGTTAGGGCATTTTTTGTAACAAAGGAACTTCATTTTTACTCCATATTTGCATTGTAGTTATTTACAACACAAAACTTAATGAAATGGATATTAGAAATGAAGTACAAAAAATGGATGCCTTAGTCTCTAAGGGGGAAATGGTTGTTGCTATCAACAATTACTTCTGTGATAAAGCATCAACATTGGATTACGGAAAGGTAAGCACTAATAGCAAACCTCAGATGATAGAAAAAATGAACGGATTCCTTGGATCTATCGCAAATGTTAATAAAATCAAGCACCACAATACGCTAGTAGATGGGACCATCTCTGCATCAGAGTTTACATTTGATTTTGATAGGAAAGATGGAAGCAAAATCTTGTGGCATGAAATCATCAAAAGGGAATGGAGTGCTGAAGGTAAGGTGACTAATGAAACTTATTTTAACGCGGCATCGTAATTCCTCACCCAATAAATTCAGTTATTATGAAATTTGTAACTAAAAGAATACATGCGTATTTGGATTATCCAGTGGCATTAGCTCTTATTGGAATGCCCTTTTTATTAGGATTAGGAACTTCTAATTCCTTCGCATTTACTTTGTCATTGGTAACAGGAATTGCTGCTTTGCTACTGACAGTTCTTACAGATCACCACTTAGGGTTAATAAAAATTGTCTCCTACAAAATGCATCTTTTTGTAGACCTCCTAGTAGGCATTGTATTTATAGCTGCTCCTTTTATCCTAGGATTTAAAGGAATGGATATGATCTACTATTTAATTAATGGTGGGGCGGTGTTATTCGTCGTAAGTATGCATAAAGAACAAGAAGGTGTTTAACACCCTTTAAAGATTAAAATAACATTTACATAAAAAATACAGTAAACAATGAAACGGTTAACAATTATTTTAACAATTCTCATGTGCTCGTTTTCAGCTTTTAGTCAAGACAAACAAGCCAATAATATAGACAACTCAAACATAGCTTTAGAAGGCTATAGTCCAGTGTCCTACCTTGATCTTGGGTTGGCACAATTAGGGGATAAACAATATAAATCAACGCATAATAAAATAGTTTACTATTTTACATCAGCAGAACAAAAAGCAACGTTTGATAAAAAACCGAGCAAATATTTGCCCCAGTATGGAGGGTATTGTGCTTTCGGAATTTATGCAGGAGCGAAGTTTAGAGTTAACCCCAACAAATTTATTACTAAAGATGGAAAATACTATTTATTTCTATCTAATGTAGAATTGGATGCTCAACAACTTTGGGAGCAAGAGAAGGACCACACTGGCTTAAAAACTAAAGCGGATAAAAATTGGAAAAAGCTAAGTACAACTTATAATTAAGCAAGAGATAAATTTAGTTAAAATCAAGAAGCATATCCTTGTAAAAGGACATGCTTCTTAAAACTTAGAAACATGAAGCAATTGTTACAAGACATACAAAAATGTACAGTATGTTTACCCTACTTAATTAATGGCGTCAACCCTGTGGTATCCGCATCTCCTAAGAGCAAATATATCATTATAGGGCAAGCTCCTGGAAGTGTTGTCCATAGAACAGGAATCCCTTGGGATGACAAAAGTGGTGAACGACTACGTCAGTGGCTTGGTGTTAATGAAGATACCTTTTATGATGCGGATGTTTTTGCATTATTACCTATGGGCTTTTGTTATCCAGGTAAAGGAAAGTCTGGCGATTTAGCACCAAGAAAAGAGTGTGCTCCCTTGTGGCATGATAACGTATTAAGTCAAATTAAAGAGCCCAAATTGATTCTTCTTATTGGATCTTATGCTCAAAAATACTATTTAGGCAAACAACAAAAATCAACATTAACAGAAACGGTAAAGAATTATCATAGCTATTTACCTAAATACTTTCCCCTTCCGCATCCATCCCCACGAAACAATATATGGTTAAAGAAAAACCAGTGGTTTGAAGAAGAAGTTGTTCCATTCCTTCAGCAGGAAATAAAAAATAGTTGATAATACTAGAGGAGAAAATGTAGGATTATTTTTTATAAACGGCCTATGTTTGCCTAGTCAGGATAACCTGTTTTATAAGAATGGATAATTTAGCAGAACAATAATTAGAGAAGGGATACTTTTACTATACCAAATTCCTCAAAGCTATAACCAAATACTAAGCCCTTTAAAAAAGGCATTTTTATAAGCCCTATGTTCTATTAGAATAGTGTATTTTAGAGACTTATTGATTGTAGAAAGTCCTAAAAGTACCCCATGTCAACCCTTCAACAACACAAAAAAAAAATAGCCCTAGGCCTATTGCTCTTGGCGAGTATCGCCTACTATTTTTGTCTCCCCAAAACTTTATTTGACCGCCCTGTCTCTACCGTTCTATTAGATAAGAATGGCCAACTATTGGGCGCAAAAATTGCGGCAGATGGACAATGGCGTTTTCCGCACAATGAGGTCGTTCCAACCAAATTCAAGGCCGCTATTATTGCGTTTGAAGACAAGCGCTTTGAGAAACATTGGGGCGTGGATATTTGGGCGATTGGTCGAGCAATTCGACTCAATACCCAACAAGGTAGGCGCGTAAGTGGAGGGAGTACTTTAACCATGCAAACGATAAGAATGTCGCGCCATAATCCTTCACGAACGCTTTGGGAAAAAGCCAAAGAAGCGGTTTTAGCGACGCGATTGGAATGGCGGCACTCCAAGGAAGAAATACTCGCTTTTTATGCGTCTAACGCACCTTTTGGAGGCAATGTGGTGGGCTTAGATGCTGCAGCATGGAAGTACTTTCAACGCAGTGCGGAGCAATTATCTTGGGCGGAAGCTTGTATGTTGGCGGTGTTGCCGAATAGTCCAAGCTTGATTCATTTGGGGCGCAATCGTGAACGCTTGAAAACCAAACGGGATTGGTTATTAGATAAATTAGAAGCCCAAGGCCATTTGGATGCTACAACTTGTCGTTTGGCTAAATTGGAGGCACTTCCACAAAAGCCAAAGCCCCTGCCTCGCAGTTGTCCACATCTGTTAGAACGCGTACACCAAGAATTAGTGCTAACCAATAAAAGTGAAGGCCTGATTCAATCAACGATTGAACAGCGCAAACAGCAGCAACTTAATACCATCTTGGATCGTCATTACCAAGTGTTAAAAGCGAATGAGATATACAATGCTGCGGCCTTGATTATTGATGTTAAAACAGGCGATGTGGTTGCTTATGCAGGGAATATAGCCCAAGCAGCGGAACAACACAGTCCAGCGGTAGATGTCATCCCTGCTCCGCGCAGTAGCGGCTCTATTCTAAAACCATTTTTGTATGCGGCAATGTTGGACAATGGAACCAGTTTATCAAGAACACTCTTTCCTGATATTCCTTCTCATTTTGGGGGCTATTCGCCTAAGAATTTTGATGAGCGGTTTGCAGGAGCCGTGAGCGCCAAAGATGTGATTACGCGTTCCTTGAATGTCCCTGCGGTACACATGTTGCAGCGCTATGGAATGACACGCTTTGCCGATAAATTACGGCAATTGGGAATGACTACTTTGAATCATGGGGCAGGACATTATGGGTTGACGTTGATTTTGGGGGGAGCGGAAACCTCTTTGTGGGATTTGGGGGCAATGTATACTAGTATTGCCCGCAGTTTGGTGAATTATAATTCATACAATGGGCGTTATGATGGTAATAATTTTAGACCGCTTAATTTTATAAAGAAAAACAGTTATTCTATTCTCAAAAGTGATGATCCTAATCTGAAGAAACATTCTGTGCTCTCTGCGAGTGCGATATGGCACAGCTTTGAAGCAATGAAGGAAGTCATTCGCCCTGATCAAGAAGTGAATTGGAAAGCCTTTCCTTCTGCTCAAAAAGTAGCTTGGAAAACAGGAACAAGTTTTGGTTTTAGAGATGCTTGGGCCGTGGGTTGTACGCCTGATTATGTTGTAGCCGTTTGGGTCGGTAATGCTGATGGAGAAGGGCGTCCAGGTTTGGTTGGTGTGCGGGCTGCCGCGCCTATTTTATTTGATGTTTTTCAAATTCTAAATACAGGAGCCGCTTGGTTTGAAGAGCCACATGATGATTTGCAATTGCTAAGAATTTGCCAACAAAGTGGGCATTTGGCGAGTACCAATTGTTCCGAAATAGTAGAGCGTTATGAACCCAAACAGGGAGCACACAGCAAAATTTGTCCTTACCATCAACGCATTCATTTATCAAAAGATAAACAACATCGAGTACACAGTGATTGTGAAGCGCCTAGCAATATGACAACCGAAAGTTATTTTGTACTGCCTCCTTCTCAGAGTTGGTTTTATCGCCGTCAACAACCCAATTATAAGACCTTACCTCCTTATAGGGCAGATTGTGAAGCTAGTCTTTCTCAAAAAAATAAAGAGTTAGCCCTAATCTATCCCAATGGTCCTGTCAAAATATATGTGCCCATTAATTTGGATGAAACACAAAGTAGAACGGTTTTTGAAGCTAAGCATCACCAACCAACAACACAGTTGTTTTGGCACTTAGATAACACTTATGTAGGGAGTACACAGGAAATACACACGATAGAACTTAACCCTGCGCCTGGAGCACACCTCATTACGGTGGTAGATGAGCAGGGGAGAAGTGTACAACAAGCCTTTGAAGTCATTGCTTCAGAGCAACAAACGGCGCTAGGATTATAACAACAGCGTTTTCTTAGCTTAGGATTATCTTCCTGCCTTCACAAAGTAAATAAAGCCCTTATTTATAACTAACTTAAAAATTAGTTTTGTAACTTAGTATTTAGTTATTAGACTGCTGCTAAAAAATTAACCATTATGACACGATTATTAACACCCCTTGAATTGCAAGTTATGAATTTGCTTTGGCAAAAAGAGCGGGTTTTTATCAAGGACTTACTAGAAGCTTGGCCTGCCGATAAAGAAGGTAAAAAGCCTGCCTACAATACTATTTCTACGATCGTACGTATTCTAGAAAAAGACAAAGGTTTTATTGGTTACAAGGCGTATGGCCGTACACATGAATACTTTCCTTTGATTAGCAAAGCAGATTATCAAAAAGCGTTTCTTAAGAATGCCATTGATAATGTTTTTTCTGGGTCGGTGACCAATCTTGTGTCTGCTTTAGTTGATGAAGAAAAAGTCGATCAAGGAGAATTGGATGAACTAAAACGATTATTAGACGAATAAAATCGTCTTAAAAGGGTTACAATTCCTGTATTGAATCCGTTTAATGTATATGTTCTTCCTCGCTTAACACTATTGCTGCTTATGCTACCTTATTGGTTTCTTTCCTGTTTGCTATTTAGTTTAGGTGCCTTGTTGTACCACTTTTTGCTGCGTCACTCTCTGAAGGTGCAGCATGCGAAGTATGTTTTGGTGGGAATGGTCTTGTTGAGCTGGGGAATTCCTATGCTCGTGCCAAGTTTACCAGCAAAAGCGATCGCTTTAGAGAAAGATTACCTAAAAGATTATCGAAACTACACCGCTTGGAATGTAGTTGATATACAAGATGGCGAGTTATTACATTGTTATGCAGGAGCGAATAACAGTCAAGAACAGTGTCATTGTGAGGTGAAACAACAAGCAGAAGTCCTCGCTTATCAGTCTAATCCTTATTATAATTGCCTCCTAATCTGTAAACAGCCGATTTATTGGTTGTTTCTTGCTGTGATGGGAATGTTGTTATTGCAGTTGTTTTTCCGATGGTCAGGCTTGGTTTATTTAGTATATAATAATCAATTGGCGCAAGAGAAACACCAGTTATCAGGAACCACCTTTTATCTGCTTCGTCCTCATCAAAAGCTCCCTTTTCCAATTAGCTCTTTTACCCTTTGGAGGAATTATATTTTGCTAGACCAACAATGGGAAGCACAGTTTTCTAAAGAAGAGTTAGAAGCTATTTTCTTACATGAAGTTGCTCATTTACAACAGCGAGATACTTGGCAACAATTGTTGCTTCAAGGACTTCAAGCGTTGTGGTGGATGCATCCTCTTTATTATTATTTACAAAGAGAACTCAACCGCCTCAATGAATATGTCGCGGATGATTTTGCGGCTCAACAGCTCGGCGATGTAAAACGTTACGCTCGAACCTTACTCAAGGCAAAAGAGCAACAATTGCAACAGCAACAACGCCTCAATTTGGTACTTTATTTTGCACAAGGACTTTTCAAACAGCGGATTGTGCGTTTAATAGCGCAACCTCAACAGCGTTACCAACCCCATTGGTTGTTGACCCTTTCTGTTTTAGGGATCTTGTTTTGGCAGAGTAGTGCGGTTGCTTTACCTGCTTTACAAGCACAAGATGAAGCCTTGCGCAGTTATGAATTGTGGCAAGTAGAGCAACAAAAATTGCCTCAGGAAGAAGTTTGCCCTACTTGCGGCAATCATAAAATTAGCTTATACTAGTTGATCGACATCATGCCTGAATAGCTGGTCAAGTACCATTGATTACCAATTAAAGTAAATTGCTTTTCCATTAAAAAGTGCTGTTGAATAATCACGCGCTCGCGCATCCAGGTCTCCATGTCTACAATTGGCAATACTTGAATACTTGGATCTTTTTCAAGTGGTTTTAGATAACGCCAATTTTCTACATCCCAATAAAAAGGATCTTGTTTTCCTTCAGGATCTTGCCCCAACAAAGGAAATTCAGTGCGTTGTAATTGGAAAATGCTGTCGGCATAATATTGCTCATGAAAAGCTTTAAAATCCTCTCTTCCTTTGTCGTCTGTTGGTAAGCCATCCGTACAAGCAATTAAGAATATACAGCAAAAACTTCCTAAAATAAAGGGTAATAATTTCATTTGATTGTCTTGATTAGTGTCATAAGAAAGGCTACCAAGCAGGTAGCACTCCATCTTATAATGCAATAGCGACACAAAGATAATAGTTGGCGGTCTTTTTATAAAAAATTTTGTACCAAGCTTCTTCTTTAGGCTTTTGCAAGCGGGCTAAGGTATGGCCTTCTGAGTGAGGGAAAAAGGGCAGAACATGCAAGTGGTCAATAAAATTAACTTGTCCCTGTCCATAGGCTTTGAACAGTGCTTCTTTGATGCCCCAATAATAGTGCAAATAGTCTTGATAATGCGCTGCTGGTTGTTTTATCATTGTCAGAACGTTAGGAGCAATATACTTGTGGGCAATACGAGCGAGTTTAGCATTGGGAATTTGAACATCTACGCCAACAGTTGTTGCAGCTTGGATCGCGGCTACATAAATGCCACTGTGGCTGATCGAATAATAGAATGGATCATTAGGGACACGGAGTTTGCCCGCTGCATCTTTATAAAAAGAAGAACAATGTTGTCCACAGAGCCGCTGCAAGGCATAGCGACTCGCCAACCAATCTAAACGGGCAGGCGCGTGGCGATATTTAGCGTTTAGTTCTTCTTGTTGTTGGGGACTTAAGGCGAGTGCTTGTTGGAAAAAATGGATTGACTCAAGCTGTTCCCAAACTAAAAATTGTGTTTGTTGCTGTTGTTGTTGATAATGAATAGGCATGTTACAAAAGTAGAAACAACTTGATACAAAAAGAAAAATGCCCTTTGGTTAATCACTCCAAAGGGCAAATTCTATCAGAAATACTGATGCAATACGTTTCTCCACGTAAGTAAGGGATCACTTAGGGAAGAACTACTAATTTCAACTATCTGATACAAATATAAGAGCCTAAGTAACGTTGGGCAAACACAAAAAAAACAAAAACTTATTCTTTACTAGGATGAAAAAGTATGTTTTTAGCGTTTGTTTTTTTTGTAAAATTCTGCTTTTTAGTAGGTTGTGTTTGTTGAAGATTCTTTTTTGCTTAAAAAAACTTAAGCGTAGTTCGCTTACTTTTTATTCTTCTTAAAAGGCTTGGAAACTAGTTGTGCAAGGACTCTAGTAGGCAGTTTTCGCTTAGGATCTTTGGCTCGAATTACTTTTAACGCTTCTATTCCTTCTAGAACTTCATGCTCTACAATGGTTTTTAGTGCAGCTACAGCCTCTGCATCTTCCTCCAAACCTTGGTAGGCAGTTGTTCTAATCGGTTTTGCAAATTTATAATAAAAACGTTGTGGTTTAGGGAGTGGGCTCATGCCAATACCTTTAGCCATAGGGATAATTAAATCATCTCGGAGGCCCATTTTTCGTAATGCAAAACCAATAGGTGATTGTAGAATTTCGTCACTGTCCATTACCAAATCATAACATTCCTCTGCTCCAACTGCGGAGAAGGGAACAATGGTACAGCCATGCTGCATGGCCATTTTGATAAATCCAGAGCGGTCTTCCCATTTGAGTTGGTAGGCTTCGCCTTTATTTTTGAACGCTTCTCTAGATCCTCCAGGAAAGACAAGAGTGTATTGTTGTTGCTGCATGAGTGAGGCGCAGTTTTTCCGACTGCCTTCAATGAGCCCAAAACGCCTAGCCAACTCTCGCCATAGAGGTACTTTGAAGTGTGCTCGATCGCCTAGAGAATAAGTGAAAATATCGTGATCAAAATAGAGCTTGAACCACATAATACTTACATCCCATAATCCCAATAAGGCATGGTTGCCAACAAAGAGTACAGGGCCTTCTTTGGGAATGTTTTTGGCGCCATAAAAAACAGGATCTGTTAAAAAATAAAGAGGCTGAAAGAAGCGGAAAATCTGTTGTACTTCTTTGTCCGTTGGACGTTTAGGCAATTCCATAAGCAATTGATTTAAAAGCAGAAGAAGGAAATGGTTAAAAGCTTACCCACAACATACCAACTTCGCGCCTAAGCTTTATAGTCTATTGAACTGTTTTTTGAAGATAGGGTTGCAAAACCTTTTATGTCTAGGGGGATAAATCGGGGGTGGTGTGGAATTTTAGGTAAAAATTAAGCTGAATAAGCACGCTGCAGAAACCGTATTGTAATTGAAATCCGTTGGAGAATTTATCCTCTTTTGTTGGTGTTTAAGGCATCTAAGAGCCATTGTCGCTTTGTTAATGGACGGATGGTCTTGATTTCCTCTATCAAAATAGCCTCTGCTTTTTTATCATAAGGAGGGAGAGAGATGATTTTTTGCATAAAGTGTAAAAAATTTCTATAAGCTTCTCTATGGTAACTTATAGTAGATTTACCTTTTCGACCAAGGTAGACTTTTGTACTGGCTAATAAGGAATCTAATGCCTCATAATCCTTTTTTATAAAGTACATTTTTAATAAAATAATTTTAGCATCTAAATTCAAGAGAATGTCACTATACTTTGCCTGAAGTAGTAGTTCGATTGCCTTAGATTGGTTGCCTTTGTTAAAATAGAGGTTTGCCATATTGTAGTGTTTGTAACTCACACGATATTTAGGTTCTACAAAAACAGCATAGGTTTCAATAAATTTTTTAACCCAATCAAAATCTTTGATCTGAAGACCTAGTGTTACAATATTTTTGTAGGTAAAACGGCTTAATTTATTTTCTTCTAATAGAATCTTAGTTTTTAATCCCATTTTATAAAAATCCAGTGCCTCAATAATATATTCTTCCTTTCCTGTATTTAGTCGTTTAATTAAATAATTTAAAATTAAGAGGAATAAATTTTTTGAATCAGAAAAATGCAACGAAGATTGCTCTTGTAATAAATACTCTTTGAGTTTTAGAAAATGGTTTTTTGCATTGGGTAAGGTTAATGTCCAATAACTGTGATAGTAAATCATAAGAGTATCAATATGGTCATAATATCCCTTTTTTACTTCTTCTAATACGGCATCTAGTAACGGAATTTGATAGACTTCTTTTCTAATATTGCTATGTGTTTGGCTAATGCAGGCATATTTGAGTATATCGATAATAAATAGTATAGTAAAAGGGGCAGTAATTTCTTGAATATTAATACGATAAGCCCTTTGTTCTGTGGTTCTTTGCTCAAAGAGTTCTTGTTCTAATTGATAGTTCTGAAAGAAAAAAGCACTGTTCTTTATCAACTTGCCTTGTTGCTTCTTTTTAATCTTACCTATACTCTGAGAAGCTAATTTATCTAATCCTAGTGCTCGATAAGCTTTTGCCAAAGAAAAATCCTTTAAAAAAGGATCTTTTTGAATTTGCGAATAGCTGACAAAATTATTTAATGTTTCTAATGCAAAAGACATGATATGGCGTATTCTATTGTCATTGTAGTCCGCAGTACCATATAAATATTGATGCGCTTGTTCTTTAGAAATATGTTGGGCATCTAATTTACGTTTAGAGTATAAGTAATCAAAGAGTTTGATGACATCTTGATGTTGGTTATGTATAGGAGAGACTACCCATTTTTTGAATTTCCTCTTTTGTGTGGTAGATAATGCTTTGAGAATAATAAGGAGCTTGCTTTTGTGCATAACTAACGTGATTAGATCAGTGAATGTCTGACAAAGACAATATAATGTTTTTGCTTGATTTGTTTCTAATGTAGACATTTGTGAAGTAATTAAAACAACCAAAAATTTAAAATAGAATCCTAATAGTGAATATCTAATAAAGATAATATTAAGAAGGTTTTTTGATTACTACTAAGAGGTTTTAACTTGTAGAAGTGCACATCTACTTTTATTTAATTATAAAAAAAAATACTCCAATGAAAAAAATGGATTTGTTTAAAAGCGCTGAGGTTATTAACTCAGATCAATTAATTACTATTACAGGTGGTCATGCTCTACGTATAGTCTCTGATTCTTATGACAATGGTGATTCTGATCATCATGACAATGGCGACTCTGACCACCATGACAATGGTGATTCTGACTATGCCGATAATGGATAATTTGCAATTGATCTGTTATTAATCTTCTTGGAATAGATGTACAATTATTATCAGTACATCTATTCCATTTTTCAAAACAAATTACAATTCATCATCTTATATAAAGTTTAAGATTTGAAATTTTTATTCTTAAGTACTCATTTTACAGAAACTCTAATTGAAAAAACTCAATTGTATTGTATAGCACATGGTATTGAGGTTGTTAGAATAAATTTAGAAGATTTATTGCCTAACACAATTAATACCGTGCAAGTTACCATTGCAGAAGATGATATTTCATTTAGGCTAAAAGGAGAGACACACTTATTAAGCGAATTTTCTTTGATTTGGAAAAGACGAATCAGTGATAATTTTATATCAACAGGAAGATTATTTGAAAACTATAAAAACGTCCTGCCAAAGCCGATTTGTGAGAAATTGCTCAAAGAGGTTTATGATTTAAGAGATTTAATTTTACTTTTTTCCAAAAAACTGAATCTACCAATCATTAATGATTATGACCTTGCTTGTAGAAATAAACCTTTCCAAATAATCAAGGCCAATGAGTTTGGTTTAAAGAGCCCATCTATGTTACTGTCCAACTCAATGGTTGATCTAAATTCTTTTATTTCGACTTGTAGCGCTACAATTACAAAACCAATAGGAGGCTTAGGGTATCTTTCTGATGAAAAGGAAATCATGAGTATCAAAACAACTTCTGTCAACTTAAATTATGTCAAAGATGTTTCTGCTGAGTTGATTTTTCCATCATTCCTGCAAGAACGTATACAATCAAAATACGAGCTTAAATGTACTTTGGTAGGAGAAGAGCTTTTTTGTGTAAAGCAGTATTATGAAGGTGGAAATATCCCTACAACAGATATTAAGTTAGCTTATAGAAACAAGCAAATAACCAATATAGAATACGAATTGAAACCTGAGGTAAAAGGTAAAATAATTAAACTGTGTAAATATTTTAAACTAGATTTATGTACCATGGATATTATCAAAAATGTAGATGGGGACTATGTTTTTCTTGAAATTAATCCAGATGGTGTTGTGGAATATTATAGCTATTTCTTAAGCTTCCCTATATATGAAAAGATTTTTGAAATGTTACAGCGTAACTGTAAATAAATAGAACTAATAGATAATGAATCAGGAAGAAATAAAAAAGAAATACGATGATTTGGTGAATACAGGCAAGCTTCCCTTAATGTTTAAAAACCTCACCTTTGAAGATCCTGAAAACAATCATGAATTAAAAACAAAACCAACATTTTACTCTCCTAAATTTAACACTAGAGTTCTAGGCGTCAGATACGCTGAACGTGCATTGTTACCGCTATAATATGAAATCTAAAGAGTCTATTTACATTGTTAAAGGTAAAGGCAAAAGTGCTTTAATTAATCTAGGCACCCAAGAAATAAGATCCATTTCTAATGCTCAACTGAATCAACTCTCTGATAATATAACTTTCGAGGAAGATTTATCAGCTTATCTTTTTCCAACAATTAATGCTTATCAAAAAGAAATTCTTGATCTTCGGTTATCCAAAATCAAGAATTTTGAAAAAATGCTTAAAGTTTTAGATGACTCCATCAAAACTGGAACAGTTTATCTGAATGTAAGGATATTTTGCCCTAATGAGGATCCAATTTCCTTAAAAGAAATTCAAACTTTAATTACTTGGATTAATGAAACCATTTTTCATTTTGGTATAGTAGTAGTCATTCCAGAGCATTATAACAAAGAACTATTTTATAAGGAGTTTTCAGCTTATAGGGTGATTCTCAAAAAAAAGCCCACAGCTAAAACCGCCATTTATCAACCCGTATTTAGAGTTAGCCCAAATGCTATTCATGTCTCTAAAAACAACAACTTATACCATTATTCAAGAGATACCATAGTGATCGAAGAAAATGACATTCAACTAATCGATCATGATCAATTCAATGTTCCTAAATCCAACATTGAAAATTGTAAAGATTGTGCTTTTAGATTAACCTGTTTTGACTTACGAAAAGTATTCCAAGAAGGGGAGAAATATTATTATAATTCCACTTGTCAATATGAATTAGATGACTAACCATTATGTCTATCAAGTTTCCATTTTATAAGCAATTAGATGCGATGGATTGCGGTCCTACTTGCCTGAAGATGATCGCTCAATCACATGGCAGATCCTTTCCATTACAATATTTGAGAGAACAATGCTACATCACCCGAGAAGGCGTGTCTATCTTAGGTATTGTACAAGCGGCTGAAAGTATAGGTTATCGTACGATTGCTCTCAAACTAACGTATAAACAAAAAGGAGATGTTCCTGGACTAATGCAGTTGCCTTTACCTTGTATCGCTTATTGGGAGCAAAGGCATTTTGTGGTCGTCTATAAAATCTCCAAAGACTATGTCTGGATTGCGGACCCAGCAGAAGGAAAACTCAAATTGAAGCGCGCTTTCTTTGAAAAGGGATGGCTTCATGGAGCTACCAAAGGTATTGTACTCGGTTTAGAGACAAGCCCTAGCTTTTATCAAGACGATTCCGTACAAGAAGATCGTTCTAAATGGAGCTATCTATTCAGTTATTTAAGGCCTTACAAACGATTGATTTTCCAATTTGTCCTTGGTATGCTTGCAGGTTTGGTCTTTCAGCTGATTTTTCCTTTTCTTACACAATCTTTGATTGATGTTGGTGTTAATAACCAAAACATAAGTTTTGTCTGGTTGGTATTAATTGCTCAACTTGTCTTATCCATTAGTCAGGTCTTTGTTCGCTTTATTCAATCTTGGATTGCCCTTAATATTGGCCGTCGAGTCAATATTAATTTAGTGGCTGATTTCTTAGCCAAAATGATGCAATTGCCCTTAGGATTTTTTGATACCAAAAATATAGGCGATTTGTATCAAAGAATCAGTGATAACCATCGCGTAGAATCTTTTTTGACGAATTCTATTCTTAATACAATCTTCTCTTTTGTTACGGTTTTGGTGTTTTCAGGCGTTTTATTGGTCTATAGCAAAATCATTTTTCTTGTTTTTTTCTCTTTCTCTATTCTTTATTTGTTGTGGGTTTGGGGGTTTCTAAAATGGCGCAAAGAGCTGGATTATATGGCTTTTCAGCAAGCTAGTGAGAACCAGCAAACCCTCTATGAGATTATCAATGGTGTACAGGAGATAAAATTGCAAGGGAGCGAATACAAAAGGCGTTGGAAATGGATAGAAATCCAAGCTAAATTATTTGGAGTACAAACAAAGGCCCTAACCTTAAGACAGTATCAAGAATTTGGAGTCATGCTCTTTTCCAAACTTAAAGACATTATCATTTCCTTCCTTGCCGCCACAGCAGTTATTAATGGTGAAATGACCTTGGGAATGATGGTCGCCGTCCAATATATTGTAGGACAGTTAAATGCTCCTTTTCAACAATTCATTAGCTTTATCTATACCGCACAAGATGCTAAAATTAGTTTAGATAGAATGAATGAAATTACCTCTGAGCCAGACGAAAATGCATCGTCGATCTCTTTAATAAAAGATCTGCCAGAGACCTCTCATCTAACCATAGAAAACTTATCTTTCAGTTATACCCCCATCTCTCTTCCAGTTTTAAAGGATATTAACCTCACCATCTTAGAAGGAAAAACAACAGCTATTGTTGGAGCGAGTGGTAGTGGAAAAACTACTCTTTTGAAGTTACTCCTTGGTTTTTATCCCCTCTCTAAAGGAAATATTCTTGTGGGCAAAATACCTTTAGAATCAATTGATAAACGCTACTGGCGAAGTTTGTGTGGAACGGTTATGCAGGATGGGTATATTTTTTCAGATACTATAGCTCAAAACATTGCAGAAAGTGATACTTCTATTAATTATCAAAAATTGCATCATGCTATTGAAATAGCCAATATTCATGACCTAATAGAAACGCTTCCTCTAGGTTACAATACAGTTATTGGCTCTAAAGGCAATGGTATTTCGCAAGGACAAAAGCAACGCATTCTTATTGCTAGAGCCGTTTATAAGAACCCTGATATTCTCTTTTTAGATGAAGCAACAAACGCCCTAGATGCTACGAATGAACGACAAATTGTAGATAATTTAAACGATTTCTTAACTTCAAAAACGGTTATTGTGGTTGCTCATCGCCTTAGCACGGTCATGAATGCGGATCAAATTATTGTTTTACATAATGGACAGATTGCGGAACAAGGCACCCATCAAAGTCTCTTAAAACAAAAAGGGAAATATTATAAGCTGGTTCAAAATCAACTAGATGTTGAACAAGTTGGAAAAAACGAAGAATAATATGCCAGAGCACGAACCAACAACTGAATTTACACTAGTAGAGCAAGCGATGGGGAACCCTCCTGGATGGCTCACCTACTGGGGAATTACGGTTATTATTGTCTTTTTAGGCGTTGTATTAGCGATTACTTCTATGATCCAATTTCCTGATACGCTGAAGGCAGAAGCAATCACCTATATTGATAAACCCCCAATTGAGTTATTTTCTCCAAGAGCTGGAACCGTCCATGCTCTATTGGTTAAAGAGGGAGACACTGTTCAACCGAATATACCTTTGTTGGTCCTAGAATCCACAGCAGATTGGAAAGTTGTTTTACAATTAGAGCAGGTATTACAACAACAAATGTCTACTAATGAGGTCCCTTTATCGTCAACAAAATTGGGCGTGCTTAACAACCCTTATCAAGAATTAGTGCTTTTAGAGGCTAGGCTCAAAGATGCTCATCAAAATAACATTACGAATAAATTAACAACAGGAATACGCAAAGAGATCGAGCAGAATAAAACCCTAAACGCATCTTTGCGAGAACAAAAGAAGGTTTTCCAAAAGGAAATAAACAACCTCTCTATTGATTTAGAACGGGCTAAAAAATTACTTCAAGAAGGTGCGCTTAGTCAACAAGAATTTGAGCAAAAAGAAAATACCTATTTCCAGAGCAAACGAACCTTGCATCAAATGGAGTCGGCTATCATTTCGAATAATATAAACGTCCAGCAATTAGAACTTCAAATTCCCGTTTCAGAGAAAAAACAACATGATTTACTCTTTAACTTAGAGACTGCTTTTCAGCAGAAAAAAGAGCAGCTGCAAACGGCCATTAATCAATGGAAAAAAACATACATATTATCGGCAAAATCGACTGGGAAAATTGTCTTAAATAATGACCTTCAGGAAGGGGCACAACTACAACCAGAACAAGCTTACAGCACCATTACCCCATTTGTCGAGGATAAAAAGTCTTATATCAAGGCAAAAATAGAAGCGCTTGGAAGTGGAAAAATCACTGTTGGTCAAAAAGCAATCGTCTATTTTAATAACTATCCTTCTGTGGAGTATGGAACCCTATCAGCCACCGTTCTTAAAATCGCACCTCTTCCAACAGAAAAGCAATATGAAGTCCTCTTAGAACTCCCAACAGAATGGATTACCAATTATGACATTACGATTCCTAAACAGCAAAAAATGGGCGCAACAGTTGCTATACAGACAAAAGAATACACCTTATTAGAACGTATTTTTGCAGGCCTAACAGATGCTTTAGCCAACTAGCTTTTTAGGACAACAACAAATTTATTCTTTTAGTGGTAACACCCATGTTTTTTGTCGCCAGTCTCGTTGTATCGCCGCTAAATTCACAGTAGGATCAATCAATAGTTGACTTACCCGACCATTGAGCGTTACATAAACTTTCGCGCGTACCTCAGGGCGAGCCTCTAACTGTTCTTGCCCTTGGTAAAGGGCTGCTAAGTAGTGGGCAAATTGCAAGATATGATCGGGGCGTATAGCCATTCTTTTTTCTTGAAAAGGGGTTAAAAAAGCCAAATTATTCACTTCCCAAACACGACCACTGGCTGAATCTGTTACTTCAAAAGTAGCAAAGCCTTCTTTCTCGACTAGCATCACCCACCAAGAGAAACGAGCTCCTTCTTCTGTCCAGCAAGGGTTTCCTGTATACAACACCCAATGTCGCAAAGGCAAGGCTACTTGTATCACAAAGTAGACTATAAAAAGGTACGTCCAACCTCGCCAAGGAACAGCCAATTGAGGTAGTTTTTCTTTCTCTATAATAACCCCTAAGCGCTTCAGCCAAGCTTGCTGTTGTGCTGGTGCAAAAAACAATACGGTACTTGTTATCATCACCCAAGGAAACAACCCAATATTAAACAGCGCCCCTGTCAGACCATGAAAAGCCAAAACACCTATATAAGCAACCCATCGAGTTCGGCGAAAGCTTAAACCAAAAACGACCAAAAGATCAAATAAGAACCCCACCCAGCTTGCCAATAAGGCTACCCAGTATTCTTTAAACCAAGCGCCTAAAATCGGAAAATCTTGACTTTGCAACAACCAAATCCTCAACGGCATTCCTCTCCACAACCAATCTTCATTGATTTTACCTATTGCTGCAAAAATATAGATTACAGCCACTTGGGCTTGTAAAACTAGGATATATCCACGAGCAATATGGGGGCTATGTAGGCTTGGCTTTCGCCAAACATCTAAAGAAAAAGCGGCATGAGCAGGAACCATACTAAGCAAAAAAGCTAGGAGAGAAATGGCGTAATAATGATTGATATAATTACTAGCATCCAAAAAATGGAAATAGCTAAATACTAAAAAAAACGTCCCTATTGCGATTCTATAAAATAGTCCTAGGACAATTCCAATTCCAGCCAAGAGCCAAGCACCATATAAGACATACAAACCTGTTTCGCCTACTCTGCCTAGCCATTCTAAACCATAATATTTAAAGAAAAACACAGGTTCTAAATAACGGATAGTCCAATCATCTTTCGCTAATGACCAGCCCCAAGCATACAAAACTAAGCTCCCAAACAATAGCCGATACACGACTAGAGGTGCTATAGAAACGGGTTGACCAAAATAGGTTGACAAGCGTGTAAAAAGAGTAGACATAAAAAGGCGTTGCAATGGTATTCTAAAAAACAGTTCAATATACAACAAAGCTTAAGGGAGACGCTGATAGTTGAGGGACTATCCCAGTGTCTAATTGTTAAAACATGCAGGATTTGCGATCAAAAGAGGGAGAAGTTGACTTATGGGGTATTTCCTCCAAAAAATAATGTTATTTTGAGCGGCTAAACCAATAAGAAAACAACCTTTTGATGAGAAAACTATATGGATTGCTCTTAGCAATCATATTGCTGTGTTCCCAAGCACAAGCACAACAACTTCGTGTGCAACAAGACTTTGGTATTTGGATTGGACTACAACTAAAAAAAGAAGTGCTTAAAGATTTTAGCATAGTATTAGAACAACAAATTCGTACTTGCAATAACTCCACTCAACTAGATGATTATTGGGCAGAATTGGGACTAGGTTATGCCATCAGCGACTATTTTCAATTGAAGGGCAACTTTCGCTATATTCATGATGTCAACAAAACCAAAAACACACAAAACAGCCTGCGTTATCATGCGGATTTAGAATATCGAACGCCACTGGCTAAACGCTGGAAAATTTATTACCGAGCACGATTTCAACAGAAATTGGTGGATATTTTGGAAATTAGACGTTGGGATAGAACACCAATAGTAACAACTTCTAGGCATCGCTTGAAGCTGCGTTGGAAATACAATAAGCATCATAAGTTTTATATACAAGGAGAGTTGTTTGTCCGTTCCAAAGTGTACCAAAAAGCTTATATAGATCAATTAAGGCTTGTTGTTGGAGATAAAATTAAGACTAAAGTTGGAATATTTAATGGTGGTTTGGGGTATGAGAGAAGTCTACAACTTCAGGAATCTTTTTCTTATTTTTTTGCTAAAATTGTCTATCAAATTAAGTTATGAGGTATTATCAACTAGGGTGCTGGCTGTTGTTGTTAAGCTGTTGTTTGGTAGGCTGTTATAAGGAAGAAGTTGTTTTTGAGGCAATACCCGATGACAAGTTAGAATTGCCGCTTATCTTGGCCTTAGACGATCAATTGTGTTTTTTTGATGCGGCGTCTAATAGCTTGCGTTATCCGATTGAAAACGATTCTATCGTGGATTTTCGACCACATGTTCGTTTTCAGAATTATGCTCAGTTAGCGTTGGACAACAAAACACTAGAAAACAATACGATCAATAGTTTTGGAACGGTAAGAATTGGTGAAACCTATCGTATTATAGTGACAATTCAGGGCGTCTCTAAAACCTTGTATTTAAGTTTTACAACCCTCCCTATGATGAGAGTTGTAACGCCCAATGCCATTGTGAATGAGCCCAAATGCCTAGCGCGATTAACGATTAATTATACCGATCAGAACAAGCCTGTACAAACCTCTTTTATTGGGATAGAAGTGCGGGGGAATATTTCCCAATCTAACCCCAAAAAATCCTACAGTTTTACCTTTTTGAATAGTCTTAATACCAGAGACAAAGCTGCTAGAGGAGTATTTGATTGGGAAGAAAAAGAAGCTTGGATTTTGGATGCGGCTTATAGTGATCGATCTCGCCTTCGCAATCGACTCTCGTTTGCGCTTTGGAAGGACATGAATCCGACTCAACATGCTTATATTAGAGGAAACTATGTGGAGCTTTATCTCAATAATACTTGTTTGGGTTTGTATAGTTTGAATGAGCAATTGAATAGCGAACATTTGAGTTTGACCCACCCTGAAGCAGTCTTGTACAAAGCCAAAGAGTGGGGAGGTGCAACGTCTTTTAATTACTTATCGGGAACGCCTCCTTCGCGCAGTTTTTGGGAAGGGTGGGAGCAAAAACATCCTGATCCTTCAGCTTATATTTATTGGCAACCTCTATACGATCTGCGTTATTGGGCGATTAGGAGTACCAATGATGATTTTATAAGAAAAGCTGCGGATGAAGTTGATCTTCCCACCTTGATGGATTATTATATTTTTATTCATCTTATTGGGGCGTCTGATAATTATGGTAAGAACCTTTATTGGATGCAAAAGAGCGCCAATGACCCCTTTGTGTTAATTCCTTGGGATATGGATAACAGCTGGGGAAACGGAGGGCTGTCTACGTCCTATCTACCAACTGGTAACAGTATCTACAATCGTTTATTGGTCTTGAATCCTGATAATTTTAGAGGACGATTAAAAGCACGTTGGCAGGTGCTTAGAACAACATTAGCTAGCGCGAACGCTATTGATGTTCGATTACAGCAGGCTTTTCAGGCTTTATCAAGAACTACTGTTCTTCCCATAGAGAATAGCATCTGGGGACAAAATTTGGATTGGGCGAATGAGGAAGTGTATATGAAAAGCTGGATGCAATATCGGTTAGTATTTTTGGACGATCATTTTAATAACTTGTAAACAATCAAACCAACGTTCTAGTTACTCGTTTAAAGCAGTTCTGTAGATGCCTCCAATCTTTATAGTGTTAAAAAAAGAAGAAGCTTTGTTGGTTAAACAGGCCTTAAAAAGAAAAATAATACGCCATAGAAGCATGAATCAAGAGGTGCAATAACTGTGGCATTCGAACTAAATAGAGTTGTTCAGATATGTTCTGGGGGTGTTTTTTATGGATAAGAAAATACTGTACGAGTAGAAATATCAATAAAAGAAGGGCAGCTGCCCATGCTAAGAATAAATAACTACTGAAATAGAACTCTTCATAACCAACACTTAGAAGTGTGAAATAGAAAATGGCTAAAACAGGGCCTAATAAAATTTTGGCAAGGGGTGGAGAACTGTGGAGATCCCCAGAAACAAAATTCCAGGTAAAGAAATAAAGAACCAATAAAAGATGCCCCAAAGAAGCAAGCCAGGTTATCCAATAAAGGTAAAAACTTACAGGAAGAACGGTACCCAAGAGAACAGCAGTCGCTGCACAAAAAGCAATAGGACGCAGGTTGATTTTAGGGGGAGTAGTAGGAGCAGGTGTAGTTAATAATTCTATGACTAATAAAGTACTCATTCCTGCAATGGTCGTAGTATAATAATCTAAGTACAAGAAATAAGGAATGCCTGTAACAATAGGTAAAGCCAACAATTGCAACCAAAATGCTAAAG
Source organism: Aureispira sp. (assembly GCA_050633105.1). GTDB lineage: Bacteria > Bacteroidota > Bacteroidia > Chitinophagales > Saprospiraceae > Aureispira. Next base: position 70,054 of record JBOEFW010000017.1, read on the forward strand.
GCCAATTTGAATAAGAAGGGGCAATGTCTGGAGCATCTAAAGGACGGTGTTGATTGGGCATGGAGATGTCGTTTAAAAGACGTTAGAAGAGTATTCCTAAAGGACCATTATGCCAATAAAAAAATCCAAGTACTATAAGGAGGTAGAATAATTGCGGAAAACGCAGCCAAGTACTATCGTCTACAAAAACAGCTTGTTGTTCTGGAGCGATCAAACGAGGCGTTAGTAATAAAGCAAAGAATAATAACACCACCGCTATACTGGCATACAGATGAATGTTGAGAATGAAAAAAATATTAAGAGCAAAAGAAAGAATAAGCCAATAGAAAAAGAGCAGCGCGGCACCTAGCGCTAAGCGAAACCAAGGAGGATGGAGTAAACGTGGATCAGGGTTGGGGTGAACAGCCCATAGAAAGTGATAAAGTACCAAGGCACTGAGCAGAACAATTTGATAAGGCCTGACAAAGGCAACAAAAGCCTCTAGAAAATACAAACAGACGACTAGAACGGAGGCGATGCCTAATAAAAAACCAGCAAAACGCAAGGGAGGAAACCAGCCTTTTGGTAGAGGTTTACTGGTCAAAAATTCTAAAATTAACAAAATACCCATACCAAAGAGACCCACAAAAAGTGTATTGCCTAGTTGGAGAAGATGTCCCATGACAAAAAACGAAATCGTCAGTAATTGAATCAATAAAGACTTAAATAAGTCTTGCTTGGTTGTCGCTTCTATTTCTTCTGGAGCATCTAAGGGCGTACTTTGATCAGGCATGAGCGTTGCTTATATAATGGCTAAGCCGCTTTTGAGAAGACGAGTATTGCTTTTTTTACCAACATGAACACGATCTGTTTTTCCATTATCATCGACAACATCATACCCTGCGTTTTTCCAACCAATGAGGCCTCCTTCCAGCAATTGGACATCTAAAAAACCCATTAGCTTGAGGTATTGGGCGACAACCAATCCCCGTTCTTTATTCGCAGAATAAACGATTACTTGTGCAGAGCGGTCAAGCATCCAAACACGTTCTGTTGAGAAACTAGTAAAGCCTACAACACGTGCCGTCCCAATACGACTTACTAGATATTCTTTATTAGAACGAGCATCTAGAAGAAAATAGGTTCCACGACTATTTCTTAGGGTAGAAGAAAGTGTTTTAGGGCTAATATTAGCTACTGCTATATTTTCAGGATCACTTTTGTATGCTTCAAAGGTTGGTAATTCACTGGGAGATAGCGCTGCTGCATCTACACTAGAACGAACACCAAAAGGATCATTTTGAGCAAAGAGAGGAGAAGAAAGGCTACCAATAAAAAGACAGAATAAAATGGATAATAAAAAATTCATAAGGAGAAGATGACTATAAAGCAATTTTTGAGAAAAATTGTGAAGAAAATTAGAGAAGAATCTATTAATAATTCTGTGCACACAATAACTTTCATACAAGGATAAAAAATTACAAATCTTGTTAACAGGGATCCACAAAATAAGAAAATCTCTTTTTAAACAAGTTAAATTACTAGCCAATAAATGCTAAATTCTTGCCAAAGAAGGAACTATAAAGGGCTTATGGCTTGGAAAACACTTTTTGGGGGAGGAATAATTCTTTAAAAGAAGATTTTGTTTTATGAGCAAAATTAGGCCACAAATTGGGGAGATTAGGACTTAATTCTGCGTTAAATGCTATGCAGAAATTGTTTAATCCCTGAAGCACAAGGCAGCTCTCGATTACAAAATAAAAGATCTCCAAATAAATGTTTCAAAAGTAGTGCCTATTCAAATTTCTACTAGTTGTTTTGTGACCTCTTGTTCAAAAAAAAAAGCGAGTTGCTTTTGAGCAACTCGCCTGTTATCCTACCTTGATGATGAATGACCAATAAGAACAAGACAACGGTGATGGTCGTTTATTAGGGCGCTAGTTAGAGTAACGGCCTGTAGTATTATCCTTAAAAATTAGACCAAAGAGTGGATATTACTTCCACCATCAATATTGATTTCACTACCTGTAATATAGGAAGCATCGTCTGACGCTAAGAAGGTGACTAATTTAGCAATAGACTCTGGCGTTCCAAATTCTCCTAATGGAATTTTTGTCTGTAAGATTGTTGCAAAACCCTCAATTTGCTCTTGTGTCATTCCTGTTTTACCAAAAATGGGGGTATTAACAGGGCCTGGATTAACGGCGTTGACACGAATTTTACGGCTAGCCAATTCTTTAGCAGCTGTTCTAGTGTAAGAGTTTAAGGCCGCTTTACTAGCGCCATAAATCGCTGTTGTGGGCATTCCTGTATACGCATTGATGGAGGAGAGGTTAATCACGGAAGCTCCATCATTTAAAATCGGAACAAATTTTTCAAGCGTAAAAACAGCTCCTTTAAAGTTGATGTCCATAATGGTATCAAAAGTAGGCTCTTCTATTTGTCCTACAGACGTACCAAAAAATACCCCTGCATTGATAAATAAAACATCTACTTTGCCATAAGCAGCTTGAACATCGGCTACCAATTGGTCTGTGTGGGCCAAATTTGCTTGATCCGCAACCAATCCTTTAACACCCAATTCCTTAGCAGCTTTTTCCACCTTTTCAGCATTACGCCCTGTAATGATTACCGTTGCTCCTTGTGCCACAAAATCTTGTGCTGTTGCATAACCAATACCACTGTTTCCTCCTGTAATAACGGCTACTTTACCTTTTAAGTTACTCATTGTGTTGTTGTTGTTTTTATGAAAGTGAATCTTTATTTAATTAGACCAGTCTGTTTTATTTGAAGAAACACAAAAAAACGACCTTGTTGGTCTATTTATTAGTTGTCATTAAAATTTCTTACCTCAGCCTACAGTTATAAAAGCAAAAGTCATTTGATACCATTTGTCCAAGTAAACACGATTTCTTTGAACCTTCATTCTAGAAAAAGCACCACAAATCCCTGCGTGCAAATATTCAGCTAGATAGGAGGCAGAAAAGTCACGAATAATTTCTCCTTGTTCCTGTCCTTCTAAAATACATTGAGTAATAGGGGAGATATTATTTTGAAATTGCGCATCACTGACTTGTGCTAAGAATGCATTAGTACCACCTATTTCTAAGGATAAATTGGCCACCAAACAGCCCCCTTTACAGCCTTCGCTTGCATGGGCTTCAATAAAGCAAGTGTACATTGTTTTTAAACGTTCCAAAGGACTTTTACTTTCGTCTGTCATAAAGTCTTGGATGAAAGCACCGTTTTGTTCTCCATAGGAAATTAGGCTTTGCGCCACAAAATCTTCCTTACTCTCAAAGAAATTATAGAAGGAACCCTTGGGCACTTTACAAGCTTTTAGAATTTCATTAATGCCTACATGGTGGTACCCCTTCTGACGAATGAGCTCCGAACCTGTAGCGATGATATCTTCCCTGTTGTGTTTGTAACCCATGAGAAATAGAATTATTGCGATAGAATAGACCGTTTGGTCTAAGTTTTACAAATGTAACGAGATTGCTTAAAAAGAGTTGCTTTTTGCTAGTTTTTTCTATTTTCTTAAGAAGATTTTAACGATTAATCCCCACGAACCTCCAAAATAGCCCTTATATCTTCTAATTTCTCTCCAAAATATCGTTGATACAACAACGAAAAAGCGCTTATTAGAATCGGTTTAGCCTGACATCGATTCCCTAAAATCAGTTGTTATAGCCACTAAACCTTGCAATAATTGCCCTTGTTGGCAGTGCCAATAATTGAGATCACCTACTATAATCAAGCCTTTTTTTGCGCGACTGACAGCGGTATTAATCAAATTTACCCCCTTCGACAACTCGTTCTGACTATCTGTAAACCATTTATCATAGGTATCAACAACACTTAAAATGACGGTATGCCACTCGCGCTCTTGTGAACCATGTACGGTTAAGAGTTGTTGGTTGTGCCGTGCTTCGGGCAATTGTTTTCCTAAGAATAGTAATTGATTTCTATAAGGCGTAAGAATCGCATAATCTTCTGTTTCCAAGGTTGGAATTAAGGATTCAATAGCGCTGACCTCGGCGGCATTTTCCCGTTTCTTATCCGATTGACTAGGTCTAGGGGCATGACAATAATAAACAGTAGTATTGCTTTGTGCTAAAACGGAAGAAAAACCATTCTTATAGACAAATTGCTCTAAAACTTGTGCCAATGCTTGCCCAAATCGGAAGATTTGATGGAGGTTGGCTTATCGCATTTGGTGTACTTCTAAAGGGGCATTCTGCGCATAATTCTGCAAGAGACTAGTTTTGTTTTTGTGAAAAACTGCGGCTACAAAAATGGCAGATTGTGCCCCAATAAAAGTATCGTGATAAGCGGCTTCTTTAGAAATCCGCTGGTTGTTCATTTCACAAACAAGAGGCAACGGCATGTGGTCGCCCAATAAGGTAATGGGGACTCGATGATTGAATAAGGTTAGGACTTTGGCTAAGTTGGCGTAGCCTGCCTCATCCACAAAAATATGATCGACGGTTAATTTGTCCTCCATAAAACGACCAATATAACCATCGAGTGTAGCGGCAACCACTTGTACACTTTTTAAGCGTTCTTCCGTGGTGTATTGAGACAAGGCCTTTTGTTGTGCGAGGACTTGTTGGTATTCATCGGTTATCGCATCTAAGGTCTAGGGGGCATAGTAGGCGGCTAAAGCACCGAATTCTACTTTATTGGCTTCATAATCTTTCTTGATTTGTTGAATGGCATTGGCGACAAATTCTACTCGTCCTGCTAGGAGCTTATCGAGTAAGCTTTGTGCGTTTTGTGCTTGGAGTTGTTGTTTGAGCGTAGTAACTTTTGTTTCTAAAGCTGCTTTTTGCTGTTCTTATCATAAGAAACAACCTCAATATGGCTGGTGCTGTAAGTTTTATTGTTGGTTCTAAAGCGAAAAAATATCGCTTCGGTGTCCACTAAACGGCCCGCTATGTGGAGTTTAAAAAGATGGTTGGGGAGTACTTCTATGGCTTTGACACCGACTCGTTGTAAGCCTTTGTCATTTTCGGTGAGGTAATTATAATAACCTTGTGTTCCTTTTATTCCGAGTGCACGAATTTCTTTTGCGGTCATAACAGATGTGATTAGGAGTAAATTCCTGCCAATTTTGAGAAATAGAAATGGATTGGGGCAGCAGCCTAAAGAAGCAATGTAACTATTCAGAATCTTTCTGCTTCCAGTTCTTAACTCGTACTCGTTCTATAATTAAATCAATAGTGTCCAAAGCCAAGTTTTTACCTAAGTTGGTTTGTTGAAGTTGCTGTTTGGTAAGTACTTCTAGAATACTATTGACTAGAATAGCAATGGTGGCAGCATTTTTGGGATCTGCGGCATCTTTGATTAGGCGATCAATCACACCAAAGACGATTTGACTAGTGGCTTGATGCAAGGTTTTTTCAAGTGGTGTACCAACAATAGGAATGCGTCCGATTTGGCGAACTTCTTCATTATTGGTAACTGTGTCTTGTACGGTTTGTACAACATAACGCTGTAAGAGGGTACGATATTGAGGGTATTGTTTCCCTAGTGTATTTTGTACGGTTTGAGAAACGATCTGAGCAATCTCTTGTTGATGGGGCTGTATGACTTTTTCTATAATGGCATCGGGAAGGGGATCATCAATGCTTACCTTTTCTTTAGCTCTATGGAGGACTTGTATAATAACTCGATCTGATATTTCTTCAATCCCTATATTGTAATACTTGCCTAGCGTTATAAAAAGCACATAGTTGTTTAAATCAATGACTTGCCAACGGTGCAGACGATAAATTAAACCAACAATTCTAAACAAGCGCAAGATTCTAAAAGAGCCTGTTGGGAAGCACCCCAAAACATCGTACCAATGAATAAACGGGTAGAAAAACCAACGCTCATAGGTGCTCTTATAAATAGAAAACGCCCAACGGGTTAATAATTCTGATAAAAAGATGGTGACAATAAGCCCATCATAGAAATAGAAATCTTCGTGGATTTGTTGGTAAAAGGGAAAAATAGGATCGACCAATTTCTGGACGGTAGGCATGTTATAGAGCGCATCAAACATCAACCAACAAAGATCAAAGATGGTCAAGGCCAACATGGCAATGTCTAAAATAATCCCTAACCAATTCAAAGGACCTTTGATATGTTGGAGACGTTGTTTGAGGGTCATGGTTGGCGTTCTAAGACTACAAATTTATAATCGTAAGCGTTTTTTTCGTCTTTTTGGTGGGCTTCTTCTTTAATGGTTCGCCATTGTTTTTGGTCGAATTCAGGGAAGAAGACATCGCCTCCCTCTACTTTTACATCAATATAGGTAATGTAAAGACGATCTGCCAAGGATAAAGCTTGGCGGTAAATTTCTCCCCCTCCTATTACAAAAACTTCTGCTTCAGTTGTATCACTTGTTGAATAATAAGCAGCGGCTTCCTTTAAGGCTTGTTCCAAGGAGTGAACGACCGCGCAACCTTCTGCTTTAAATGCAGTATTGCGAGTAATAATAATGTTCTTGCGCTTGGGTAAAGGACGACCAATAGATGCATAACATTTGCGGCCCATGATAATGGGATGGCCTTTTGTAGTCTTCGCAAAATAGCGCAAATCAGCTGATAAGTGCCAAGGCATATCGTTGTCTTTACCAATGACTTGGTCGTGGCCTAATCCTACAATAATGGAAATTAACATACTTCAATGACAATTTGAGCAACAGATAAAAGGTGTTTGAAAGCTTATTATTAACAATACAAAGTACAAAAAAATGTTCAAGGCTTTTTTTAATAGCCTTGAACATTTTGAACTAAAACGCTAATGCGTTGAAATATTAGGAAGAACTTAAGCGTTCTCTTCGTCTAATTTTTTGGTATGGGCAATGTATTTAGCAACTTCTTCCTTGACAACAGGAGCCAATAGGATTAAACCAATAACGTTAGGAAATACCATAGCAAAAATCATGGCATCTGAAAAGTCAATGACAGAACCTAAACTAGCCGCAGAACCAATGACTACAAACAGGCAGAAGGTTAACTTATACACTAAATCAGTTGTTTTCCCTTTTCCAAATAAGAATTTCCAAGCTTGTAGGCCGTAATAAGACCACGACAACATGGTGGAGAACGCAAATAAAACGACTGCAATGGTCAAAATATATTCTGCGCCTGGTAAAGAAGAAGAGAAAGCAGCTGAAGTAGCACTGACACCATCTGCTTTTTCACCATAGACCATAAATTGACCTTCGATGTTGGTAATAATCAAAACCAACGCAGTCATGGTACAAATAATAACAGTATCAATGAATGGCTCTAATAAAGCAACCATTCCTTCAGAGGCTGGGTGAGATGTACGAACGGCCGAGTGGGCAATCGCTGCTGATCCAACACCTGCTTCATTTGAGAAGGCAGCCCGTTGAAACCCTTGAATCAAAACTCCAATAAAACCACCTGCAATTCCCATAGGAGAGAAGGCCCCAGCTAAGATTAATCCAAAAGCAGTAGGGACTAGGCTAATGTTCATTCCGATGACAATCACCGCTGCTCCAACATACAAAACAGCCATGAATGGAACAACTTTCTCTGTTACTTGTCCAATTCTCTTGATACCACCAATAATTACGATACCTACTAAAGCTGCTACTACTAAACCAAAAACAGTTTTGGCACTAGTTGGAATGAGGGCAGGATCACCATAAATAACATTCAAAAACTGAATAGCAGCTTGGTTCGCCTGAAACATATTTCCACCACCAAAAGAACCTCCAATACACATAATGGCAAAGAAGACAGCAAAAACTTTCCCTAAACCAGCAAAGCCTTTTTCAGCCAATCCTTTTTTCAAATAATACATGGGACCACCATGAACGGTTCCATTGGCATCAATTTCTCTATATTTTACCCCCAAAGTACACTCAGCAAACTTAGAAGACATACCTAAGAAACCAGCTAAGATCATCCAAAAAGTTGCACCAGGGCCACCCAAACTCAAAGCTACAGCAACACTGGCAATATTTCCGAGTCCTACAGTTGCCGATAAAGCAGCTGTTAAGGCTTGGAAAGGAGTAACTTCTCCTTCTACACTTTCATCTCTAATTGTATCAGGGTTGTCTTCTTCTTTTTTAGAACTAGAAGAAGGGTTATAATAATCTCCTCTAACTGTTTTGATCGCTAAGGGAAGGTGTTTGATGTTTGGAAAACCAAAATAGATGGTAAAAAATAAGGCACCTACTATTAAAACAATCAATACAATAGGAAGCCCTACCCCTCCAATTGGAATCGCGTAAAAAACCGTTTGTACAATAAAGTCAGAAACAGGCTTAAATGCCTCATCAATACGTTGGTCTATTCCCTTGGTAGCAGTATCTTGACTAAAAGCTAATAAAGGAGTGAGTAGAGTCAATAGCAGGACAAAAAAACGCTGCTGTAAGGCGTTTATGGTAGATCTCATATAACGTGTTTCGTTAAACTAAAATGAAGGTAATTCTAAAGAAGTGAAAGCACAATATAATAAAAATGTTAGACTTCCGAGGACAGGGAGTATTCACAGAGAGATAAAGGAGAGGATGATCTACAAAAAAAAGCGCTTGTTTTGGGGAATTATTCCTACCAAAACAAGCGCTAAAACGTAAACTTGAAAAGAAGTGTTAGAGAGCTTAACAGTTACTCTTCTTTATTTTTTACTTCCCCCGTCATGGCTGATTTTAAGTTGTATTTCTTATTAAAGTCAGCAATCACTTTATGGGTAGTAACATCATTATTGTAAACAGAATACCAACCTTGATACTCATGCGGTGGATCACCAATTAAGTCATCCCCTACTTTGTAAACAGAACGTGGGACTCTTGGACGGCCTTCACCTCCCCAAGCCCAGAAGTTCGCTCCTTGAAACGGAGTATCTTCATCAATTTTCTGTGCTAAGTAGTCAAATATGAACTTATAGTAAGAATCTCTGTAGGTGACGGGATCTTTGGCACTATAACTTTCTTTGTCCCGTGCAATACCAAACTCCTCCAAGACAACAGGCATATTCATCGCTTGAGCAATTTCAATGTGTTTCTCCATATAGGCTACTGCTTTCTTCTGAGAAGTTTCTAAGGTAGCAGGTTTATGCGGATCGTACCAACCCCAGTTTTGAATCCAAATATGAGCAGTTAGGTAATCAATTTCGCCTGTGTGGTTTTTGATGAAGTTCTTGCGGCGATTGCCAAATAGTGATTCCGACATAATGCCCTCACTTCCTGTAGAGATCAGGTGATGGGGGTCCATTTTGCGAATGAATTTAGCGGTTTGGCGAATCCAGTTTCTGTAAGCGCCAACACGAGCTCCTGATTTTGGCTCATTCGCCAATTGCCAAGCCATAATCGTTGGATCCTCTTTATAAGGAGTATTGGTCACGCTATTGGTGCGTTCTACTATTTTCTTGATATGGGCCTTAAACCAGTTTTTAGCACGTGGACTGCTGTAAAAACGGAAGGTGTAATCCATGAAAATTCCCCAAGATGGTCCCCCATCTAAAGAAGGGTAAGGAATCGGCGTACCATCTAACCAAGATAAGTATTGAGAGAACCCTCCTGACCAATGCCAAAAATTACCCAAGACCATCACACCGTATAAATCACGTTTAGCCATTTCGGCTAGCAAAAAATCAAGTCCCTTGAGAATGTCCTCATCGTATTGAAATGGTTTTTGCATAAGAGGCGGCTGGACACGGTATTTTTCTCCTCCAGGCCCTTCGGAACCAACCATAATACGCAAGTTATTACAGCCAATTTCTTGTAATTTATCAAGTTCTTTCAACAAACGTTCTTGTTGTTGAGGAACGCCCAAGTGCATCCCATACCAAAAATTGGTTCCTACAAAACGATAAGGTTCCCCATTGATGGTGAATTTGGTGCCTTCTACTCTAACAAAGCCCTCTGGAGCGGGAGAAGAAGAGTTGGAGGATTTTGGAGCAGGCTTAAAAGAGCTAAACAAGGAACTAAATAGAGCAGCCATTAGTACAATAGATAATAATTTCATAGAGTTGTATCGCATTAAACAGTATAAAGTAAAGCCCATAAAGGGCAGTAAAACTGTTCCTGTGGGTTTATTCACGAACAGTTATTAAAAGGTTTTAGTTGGGTGAAGGCAAAATAGGGACTTTTTAAGGGACAGGCAAAAAGCAAGCCGTTTAGTTGATAAAATCTACGGTTTTTAAATGACTTTGATAAGTCTTAGAGCTCTCCCAAAAAGCGTATCTTTGCTTTACCATCTCTTAATTTTTATTAGAACTACTGCTTTTGTCTGGTCTTTATATCCATATTCCGTTTTGTAAGCAAGCTTGTAATTACTGTAATTTTCATTTTAGTACGTCTCTAGGTCAGAAAGAAGCCTTGTTGGCGGCGCTGCATTTAGAGCTACAACAACGGGCACCCCAGTGGAGGCAGCCGTTGCAGACTGTTTATTTAGGAGGGGGAACGCCTTCTATATTATCTGCCCAAGAAATTAACGCTTTGTGGGCTACGATAGAGCAATACTATCTACTAGCCCCAGAAATGGAAATTACCTTAGAAGCGAATCCTGATGATTTGACAGTGGAGTATGTGCAAGAATTACGGGACACTCCAATCAATCGTTTTAGTATTGGTATTCAGTCGTTTTTTGAGGAAGACTTGCAGTGGATGAATCGCGCACACAATGCCCAACAAGCACGAGCTTGTTTAGAAATTGCACAAGCAGCAGGATTTGATCAATTGACCATTGATTTGATTTATGGAGGTCCTACAACTACCCATGAGCATTGGGCCGCTAATTTAGCGACCGTTTTTGAATTGCAAGTACCTCACTTTTCTTGTTATGCGTTAACTGTAGAACCCAATACGGCCTTGGCACATCAAATTAAAACAGGCAAACGGGCGGCGGTAGAAGATGCGCATGCTGCGGAGCAGTTTGATTATTTGTTAGCACAAATCGCGGCGAAAGGCTATGAGCAATATGAAATTTCTAATTTTTGTCGTCCTCCTAATTATGCTCAACATAATTCTAATTATTGGACAGGGGCTCCTTACTTGGGGGTCGGGCCTGCCGCGCATTCTTTTGATGGAGAAAATAGACGTTGGAATGTCGCCCATAATCCTAAATACATCAACGGAATAACAACAGGGGAAACGTATTGGGAAAGTGAATTGTTGACCGTTCAAGATCGCCACAATGAATACATTATGACAGCGCTGAGAACAAAATGGGGCGTAGATCTAGAGCGTCTAAAACAATGGGGAACAAGGGTTGTTCCTCAGTTTGAAGCACAGGCAGCACGTTATTTAGAGCGAGGGTGGATACAAAAAAAAGGACAAACATATGTCTTGACAAATCAAGGGAAATTCTTAGCCGATGCCATTATTAGTGATTTCTTTTGGACGGATTAGAATGTTCTTATACAAGATTTCGTTTGAAATAATCTATGGTTGCTCAGGACTGTTTTCTTGTGGAGCGTCTGTTCCTTTGTTTAATTGATCTAAGTTTTTTTCTAGTTGTAGAGAACTATCGGTACTGTGAATATCGGTTGTATTACTGGCCATCAATGCTTGTTTGATTTTGGTTGCAATACGTTTGAGTTTAGGATATTCTGTGATTAACTTTTGCTGTTGTTCTGCGAATTTTTCTTGTTTCTGGGGAGTAGATTCTGCAATTTTATTGGTCCAGCTACTATTGGCTTTTAGGGCTGCTTTGGCAATGACAAAATGCTGGTTGGTAAAGGCACTATTAGGAGTATCTGGCTTGGATAACAAGGGCAAAACCAAAGCCTGTAGCGCTTTTTTTGCTTTGTGGTATTGTCTACTCACTTGGGCTAGACGTTGTTGGTCGTTTTCTTGGTCGGCTGTGAGCTGCATGTCCTCTTCTCCAATATTAACTTCCTCCAATAGCGGCGCAAATTCTGGTAGTTTATCTTTGTGAAAGGTGGGAAGTAGTTTTGTTTTGGCCCATAACTTTCGTCCTGCTTTGGAAATCTTGTCAGGTTTCCCTCGGCCTGCTTCTAAAACGAGATGTAAGGTGCAGCCCTCTTTACTATCTTCAAAATAGCATTTGCCTTTAGCGAAACCTAAAGCCGTTTTATTTTTTTTGTAGAAATTGGCTAAGTCACCAACAAACGCGCCCATTAAGACCAAAGTAGATACTTTTCCATCCGAAAACTGGTGGTCACTACACACGACCGCATCCAACACGCCAAATTTGGCAGCCCGTTGTGTCTCCTTCTTTAGAAACTTGGCATAGGTCTCAAAGTCCATATCCAAAATCTCGTGAATGCGCTTTTTTAGTTTAAAGGCCATGTGGTTAATAAAGTAAATTTAGTGTAACGGGTATTAAAGAATTGCTAAGCTATTAAAACGCAATGATACAATTTTTAAACCAAAAAAACAAAGAGTATTTGGAATCAAGATGGAAATCACTCCTATGCCTACTCTATAAAAGCAATAGATTGGCAGAGGTTTTCTCCACAAAAAATATGTATCTTTAGCCATAGAAGCAATTTAAACTACTCTATTAGATAAAATAAAAAAACTATGATTGGTGTACCAGTATTAAACGGCGGAAGAAGCTGCATTATTTTATTGCTGATGCTCTTGTTAATTAGTTGTGAAGATTGGCCACCGCCATCTGAGACACAAGAAAATATAGATGCCCCAACAGTTGCACTACCAGCGTCTCCTGTAGCGGCTCCTAAAAATACCCTATCAGAGCGAGATTTATCGTACAAAGGCCGTCAACTCATCTTAACAAAACATGCGCGCTGTCGCATGGATTGCCGAGAGTTGGATCCTTATGAAATTCAAGAAGTCATCAATTTGAATAACATTAACCAACGAAAATCGAAGCCTGCTTCTGGTGGACGTTGTGAAAGTATTGCTTATGAAGGCCGTACTAGAGATGGACAAATGGCGCGGATTATTGTGGGTGATTGTGAGGATGATCCTATTGTTATTACAGTGATTGATTTGGATACGAAATACAATTGTACTTGTAAATAAACAGGAATGAAAGCGATCTGGAATAGCATACAAGCTTGGTTGGAGCAATTGGCGAATGGTGGTACCTCTACACAGAGCAAAGTATTAACAACTATCATTATCATTTTTGTTCTGTGGCTTTTATTACGCCTCGTTTTGCGCTCTATTATGAGTTTGCAAAGTGATATTGCTGTGCGTTACACTTGGCGAAAGAGTGCGGCTTATACTACTTATGTGATTGGGATCATTGCAATCTTATTTGTTTGGTCCAATAACTTCGGGGATTTTGCTACCTATTTAGGGTTACTATCAGCGGGTTTGGCCATTGCTTTTCAAGATCCGATTGTGAACATGGCAGGGTGGTATTTTATACTATTGCAAAAGCCTTTTCGGGTGGGGGATCGAATAGAGGTAGAAGGCCAAATTGGAGATGTTGTGGACATTAATCTTTTCCAGTTTACGATTGTGGAAGTGGGAAATTGGGTCAAAGAAGAACAAAGTACAGGGCGTATTATTCACATTCCTAATGCTAAAATTTTTAAAGCACCTTTGGCAAATTATAATGAAGGGCTAGATTATATTTGGAATGAAATGAAGGTTTTAGTGACCTTTGAAAGCAATTGGCGCAAGGCTAAAGTTTGTCTGCAAGAAATATTAGATGAACATGCTCCGAAGGTAGGAGAGAGTGCCAAAAAAGAATTACAGGATTCTTCAGGAGAGTATTTGATTTATTATCATAAAGTAACTCCTATTGTTTATACAACAGTAGAAGATAGTGGGGTGTTGTTGACGTTGAGGTATTTGTGTAAACCAAAAAGTAGACGCAGTACCACCTGCTTTTTGTGGGAGAATATTTTAGACACTTTTCAAGAAGAAGAAGACTTGGACTTTGCCTATCCTACCCGTCGTGCCATCACTTCTGGTCTTAACCCTCCTCGTTCTGTAGGGGATGAATAATGCTGAATTAAGCTTCTCATTAGAACTTTAACGCTACTATAAGAAAACAGGCTTATTATTATTCGTAGAAGCGTCATTTTTTTATTTAATTTGTCTATGGACCTCTGTTCCTAAAAAGTTATTCTTGATCCCAATCTTTAACCTTCGTTTTACTGTTCAACTTCCTTAGGGAGGTTGTTTTATAAATTGACACACATTATGATAGATGTTGCCCTTTTGAGCGATTTTTGCCGTATTCCTGCCGCTCCTGGTTTTGAACAGCGCCTTCGCGCTACCCTTATGGAACAAGTTAAACCCTTAGTAGATGAAGTTTATACCGATGCCATGGGCAATGTATATGCAGTCAAAAAAGGGACACATACAGGAGCTGATGCCAAGCGAGTAATGATTGGTGCGCACATGGATGAGATTGGTTTTATTGTTACCCATATTGAAGAAGGAGGCTTTATTCGTTTCCATACATTGGGTGGGTTTGATCCCAAAACATTGACCGCTCAACGCGTAATTGTACACGGAAAAAAAGACATAGTTGGTTGCATGGGATGCAAGCCAATTCACTTATTAACCGCTGCAGAGCGTGGAAAACCATTGAGTATCAAAGATTATTTCATTGATACAGGAATGACACAAGAAGAGGTAAAAGAATTGGTAAGTGTAGGCGATGCGATCACAAGAGAGCGTGAACTCATAGAAATGGGGAATTGCGTAAACTCTAAATCGTTGGATAACCGCTTAGCCGTTTATATGTTATTTGAAGCATTGAGAGAGCTCAAAGATGTTGATGTTCCCTATGATGTTTATGGAGTATTTACAGTACAAGAAGAAGTGGGAATTCGTGGAGCTAGTGTTGCTGCGCAGCAAGTTAATCCTCATTTTGGATTTGGAATCGATGTAACGATTGCATTTGATGTACCTGGATCTCAAGCACATGAACGCATTACAAGCTTAGGAGAAGGTTGTGCCATTAAAATTATGGATAGTTCTACTATTTGTGATTATCGAATGGTCAACTTTATGAAAGAAACGGCTGATAAGAATGATATCCTTTGGCAGCCTGAGGTACTAACAGGTGGTGGAACAGATACCGCAGGAATCCAGCGCCGAGGAATGACAGGGGCTATTGCTGGCTGTATTTCTATTCCTTGTCGTAATGTCCATCAAGTAATAGAAATGTCTGATAAAACAGACATTAGAAATGGTATTGAATTACTTAAGGAATGCCTCAAAGATATGGACAAATACGATTGGAGCTTTAAATAGGTCCTTGAATAAGCTAACTGAAATTGATAGGGCGCTATGGCTCCGTTTTGATGCTACTCTTGTAGTGCTACGGTTGTAATAGCGCCTTATTCTGTTTATAAAGCAGAGGAATTGGCCAAAACTTTCTTTAATACTTGGCGATCAATGGCATGCCCCCCCGCATACCAATGGGTGGTAACAGGCAATCCTTGCTGCGCTAAAAAATCAGCTTGTTGTTGATAGCGTTCTTTTGTTAAGTACTCGTCTTGCTCTCCTTGAACTAAGTGTAATGGTTTGTTTTTCCAGTAATCCAATTGGGGACGATAATCTAAATCTTCAGGAAAACCAGCTCCCCATAAAACAACTTGTTGGACGGCAGGCTGTAGACGATGAAGCCAGCGCGCTGCTGTCGCTCCTCCCTGAGAAAAGCCTAAAACTGTAATGGGCGTTCCCGTTGGAATCTGGGCTTTAAACTGATAAAAAAGATGCTGTAGATAATTACTATAATCTTCGATCTCTTCCAAACGATTTAACGTTGTCATCCACGAAGCACCAACAACGCCCCGTTTTTCATTCCAATAGAAACGAGAAAATCCTTCAGGTGCAACAACTAAATAACGTTCATCGAGTTGATCAAATTTGTAGATCATTTTGCTGGCCAATTGTCCATATCCATGTAAGACAAACAACAAATGTTGACAATCAGCAGGAGCGGCTCCATGGGTGTAATAATGTGCTGTACGAGGAAATTTGATTTGATGCGTTTGCATAACGAAATAGATGTTTGATGTTTAGACAAAAAAGCTATACCTTGCCTAAAGGTAGTATTAAGCTAAAAAAGCACACTACCCACGGTCATATATTTCAAGATATAGACTGCTCACTATTCTGTAAAATACAGTTGTCTGATTCCAATGAGTTCTAGCAAGAAGAAACCAACCACGATACAAAATTTAGCAACCACTCCTGATCCAAAACGCCAATGGTTGCAGCATATTGGAGCTTATCTAATATTGATGGCCATTGCCATGGTTTATTTTAAACCTGCGGCTTTTGATGGGAAGAGCCTTAATCAACATGATAATGTGCAAGCAGGGGCGATGCAAACAGAGATTCAGGCTTATAAAGAGGCGCAAGGAGGAACTGAAATCCGTTGGACGAACCAATATTTTGGAGGAATGCCAACCGCCTTGATGCGTAATAATAACATTAATCACATTGATAGTAAAATCATCCCACCTTTGATGCTTTACAAAGGCTATAATGATTGGATGCTGTTATTTTTGTTGATGTTATCTTGTTACATTGGTTTAAGCCTAATGGGCGTCAATTGGGGGGTCTCCGTAGGCTTATCGGCTGTATTAGCCCTTTTTACAGCCAATGTACTGTACATACAAGCAGGGCATACAGGAAAGATGATTGTAATTTCTACCATTCCTGCTATTGTAGGAGCCTTTGTCTATGGTTATAAGAAAAATATTTTGCTAGGCTCCACGATATTTGCCACGGTTCTAAGTTTTAATCTAGCAAAGAACCACGTACAGATGACCTATTATATGTACTTTGCATTGAGTATAATGGGAGCCGCGTTCTTGATAGAATCCATCAAAAAAGACCAAATTAAACATTTCTCTAAATTTGCAGGAGCGATGATTTTGGCCTCTGTCTTAGCCGTTTTATCCAATGTTGGCTTTTTATGGGCGAATTATGAGTATGGGGAAGAATCTACGCGTGGTAAAACAGAATTGACACAAAAAGAAGTGAAGAGTGGTTTGGATCCAGACTACATTTTTAGTTTGAGTATCGAAAAGGCGGAATTAGCAACTTTGATGTTTCCTAATTTTTATGGAGCAACCCAAAGTAAATTATGGGTGAGTAATGAAGGCGCTGTTAGTCAAGCCGCGTTCCGTTCTCCAGCGGTACAACAAGAGCTTGCTGCCGCAGCAAAGGCGAATGGCGTAACAGATATGAATAAATTTTTCCAAGACATTGCCATTAGCTATACCCGTCAATATCGGGGATCGCAAACGATGTCAGGAGGCCCGATTTATTATGGAGTTGTGGTTTGTTTTCTCTTTATTTTAGCCTTGTTATTATTACAAGGAGCCTTAAAATGGGGTGTTATCAGTAGTTTTATTTTCTTATCTATTCTGGCTATGGGAAAACACTTTCCTGTAGTAAGTGATTTGATGTACAATTACTTTCCCTTGTATTCCAAGTTTAGAGATACAAAAATGACAATAGTGGCATTCCAGCCTATTGTGATCCTAGCGATTGGCGCAGGACTTATGCGTTTAGCTAAATTTGATCCTGCTTCCTATGAGAATACTTGGTCTGCGAAGTTATTACCGCACCTCAAACAAACAGTTTCTAAGCAAGGTTATGTAGTCTTGGCAACAGCTATTTCATTGGGCATTTGTGTCTTGATGTATGTTTATCTTTCTATGGGAGTATTGAGCTCGCCAAAAGATATAGAATTAGCAGCGATTAGCCGGAATTTGGTAGCAGCGTTAGAAGCAGACCGCGCAATTTTAGCCAAAACAGATGTCTTAAGAGCGATTGGATTTATACTTGCAGGCTTTGGTGCTTTATACTTATATGCTAAGAATACCTTGACCTTAGAAATTGCTGGTATTGCCTTAGCGGTGTTGGCTTGTATCGATTTAGGCATGGTCAATCGAGATTATGTCAATGAAGAGAGTTTTGTTAAGCGTAAGACGTTCCAAGATGACATCATACCGACCCAACAAGATTTAAAAATACTGAAAGATAAGAGTGTGTATCGTGTGGTGGATTACTCTCGTGGCGCGCCTAGTCAGAATGCGATGGCTTCGGCTTTTCATAAGAGCATTGGCGGCTACTTTGCAGCCAAGCCTTTGTTGTACCAAGAACTTTGGAGTTATTATCAAATGGATAATCCAAACGTTGCCCTACAACAGAACATTGAAATTTTCAACATGCTTAACCTTAAATACATTATGTTGCCACAAGGCAAAGTAATGGACAACCCAACAGCCTTAGGGAATGCTTGGTTTGTCGAAAAGATAGATGTTGTCGCAGATGCGGATGCAGAAATCGCAGCCGTTGGGAAATTAACAACAATTAATACAGCCGTTGTACCACAGCGCTATGCGGAAGAAGTCGCTGGAATTAATGGAACGTATGCCCCAGGAGATAGAATTGCCTTGACTTCTTATCATCCAGATACCATGGTGTATGAATCAGAAATACAAAATGAGCGTTTTGCCGTTTTCTCTGAAATGTATTATCCACCAGAAAAAGGTTGGAAGGTATACATTGATGGCGAAGAAGTAGCGCCTTTTGTCAAGACCAATTATTTATTGCGTGGTTTGCGCGTGCCAGCAGGTAAGCATACCATCACTATGATTTTTGCCCCAGCTTCTGTGAATATGGGGCGTCAAATAGGAGGAGCTGTTTCTCTGTTAATTTTAGGGGGACTTATTTTTGCTATTTTCCAGTATTATAAAAAAGTGCCTGAAGCGGCTTAAGAGATAGAATAAGATATGGCGATTAGTGAAGCACAAGGGGAACGAATTAGAGCATTTGAACGCAAAGTATTGCCTAAATATCCCTATTGGTATGGAATGAAGGAGGCTTTATATAAAAGTGTTGGTCTGCCCCCTAAACAGGCGGCTAGTTGTCATTTGCAACATGGAGCAGTTATGATGTTTCATACACAGGAGCCTGATCACCTGACTTTGAATACACCTTATCCAGTGATTTTTTTGGATAATGAAGAACAGGTGGAGTTCTGTAAGAATTATAAAGCAAAGCCTATAACGAAGCCCATGCATATCATAGGAAGCATTTTTCCTAGATATCGTCGCTCACAAAACATTGTACAACGTCCAGATGCCAAGGGAAGTCTAATTTTTATTAGTCATAGTACCCCTGTCACAAAGCTCAATTCTAATTGGAAAAAACTGATCGAAGAATATCGTCAATTGCCAGAGCAATACCACCCTTTAACGTTTAGTATCTATTATAGAGATTATTTGTTAGGGGCACATGAAACTTTTATTGAAGAAGGGTTTGATGTGGTCACAGCAGGACATATTTCTGATCCTAGGTTTGTGGATAATTTATACGATACCATGTCTCAGTTCCGTTATGTGGCAGGGAATGATATAGGCTCTAATCTGTATTATGCTGTTGAAATGGGCATCCCCTTCTTCTTGCATGGAGAAGAGGGGAAATACGAAGTAACTAATTATGATGCCAGTTTGAAAAAGTCGAATAAGGAAGTGTTCAAACAATCCGATTATGGTCGTTTGGAGCAAATATTTCGATTATTTAGACCAACCGCTGAAGTGCTAGAAGCGGGGGTGGAAATTACCCCAGAACAACGCGAATTTGTATTAAAAATGACAGGCTATCATGTGGCGTTGTCTGATGAAGAAGTTAAAGCAATCATCCAACATACGAAGTGGGGATTCTATGCCAAAGAATGGTTGCTTTCTCCCCTAAAATTCCCTCTCAAATTATACCGACAACTGAAAGTGCGAATGAAGAAAGAGATTCACTAAGTTGTTTTTTTGAAAAAGCTTCTTATTATGTAATAATAAGAAGAACCGTGTAGAGGTTTTATCTGTGTAACTTTTGAAGCACAAGCCCCGTTAAAGCGAAGACCAATCTATTCCTAGTCTTTTGCTTTAAACACATTCAATTATGTCTGCTGCCCCACTTGCTTTTCCTGAAGCCTTCTTGCATTACATTTGGAAACTCAACTTATACCAACAACAAGAATTATACACAGTTAAAGGGGAGCCTGTAGAAGTTTGCCATCAAGGGTGGCACAACCATCATGCAGGCCCTGACTTTAGCAATGCTCGCATTCGAATAGGAGGCACATTATGGGCAGGACAAGTCGAAATTCATAAACGTTCTTCTGATTGGTTGGCACACCAGCATCAACAGGATCCTGCTTATAACAATACCATCTTACATGTAGTCTATGAGTATGACCAGGCGATTTATCGTTCTTCAGGAGAAGAGATCGCAACCTTGGTGTTGCGAGGGCGGATTGCACCTGCTTATATGCAACGTTATGGGCAATTGTTACAAAGTCAAACTTGGATTCCTTGTGAAGGACAAATGACGGCTAAGATTAGCCAAGATTGTCAATTGTGGTTGGATCGTTTAGCGATAGAGCGCTTACAGGATAAAGTGGTTGATATAGAGCAACGATTGGCTCTAAACCAACACCATTGGGAGCAGACTTTTTACCAGTTTTTAGCGGGCAGTTTTGGAATGCAGCAAAATAGAGCACCTTTTGAAGCGTTGGCGCTGGCCTTGCCGTTGAAGGTGTTGGCAAAGCATAAGCAAGATAAAGTACAATTAGAGGCTTTATTGCTAGGACAAGCAGGCTTGCTGCAACTGGTTAGCCAAAAGGATGCTTATGTGCAACACTTGTATAAGGAATACCAATACTTGGCTAAAAAATATCGCTTGCAACCTTTATTGGGAAGTAGTTGGAAATTTGGTCGTATGCGCCCTGCTAACTTTCCAACTATCCGAATAGCACAGTTTGCAACTTTAATCCATCGATCCAGTCATCTATTTTCTAAAATTATTCAAGAGTCCAATGTACAAGCCTTAAGAGGATTATTGGAGGTAGAATTAGAAGGATATTGGGACCAGCACTATCGCCTAGGGAAACCTTCTATTACTAGAAAAAAGACCTTAGGTCGAGGGCGTGTGGATTTGATGTTGATTAATACCATTGCTCCTTTTCTGATGGCTTATGGCCGTTATAAGGGGGAAACGGATTTCACAGAACGAGCATTAGAACTATTGCAAGCTGTTCGCCCAGAAAAAAATAGTGTTGTAGAGCATTGGAAAGAGCTAAAGGTAAAAGCTAAAAGTGCTTTAGAGACGCAAGCCTTATTACAATTAAAGAAGCAGTATTGTGATAAAAAACGTTGTTTGGATTGTCATTTTGGACACCAATTATTACAACAAAAAAACGTAAAAACACCGCTCCATAAAAAACAAGACCTATCAATGGTAATCAAATAAATAATTGTATCTTGATAATAGGTCCGAATTTCATCTAATAATGGAGACCTGCATTCCATAGAATCACTATAATTATACAACCAAATGATTAACTTAAGAGAAGTCTTGACGGAGTATGCAGAAGTCAAGAAGTATAAATTAAAAGAATTGGATAATGGCAAGTTCAGCATTGATATTGCCATGAAGCTCAAAGATGGTACCTCTCGCTACCAATTTGTTTGGATTTGGTTAGCAGAAGGTCGTGCAAAAGGAAAGGATTGTATTTACTTAACGAGTCGTGCAGGGAATTATACGCCTAACGTGAATGTCTACCAATTGCTCAAAGAATCTGGTTATGGAGTTTATTCAACAGTTACCATTGTTCCAGATAAAGATAAGGAGGGAAATCCCTGCGAAACAGTGGTGATACAGGCGAGTCCTATCTTAGAATACTTACAAAAAGAAGAGTTTATAGAAATTTTATGGGAAGTAGCTGAAATCGCCGATATCTTAGAAGAAAAACATTTTGGTGGCGATTCTAACTAAGAACTTATTAGGAACATTTGTTCTAGAAGACTAAGAGCCTGTTTAAATTTTTTATCAA
>JBOEFW010000017.1:91834-110976 GCA_050633105.1 Aureispira sp.
AAATTTTAAACAAACTCTAAAATTTCTCTTAATACTATTATTAAGAGAGATTTTTTTGTCCTTATAGAAAGGAATAGAAAGGACAAAAAAAAAGCTTTGAGGCTGAAATAGCGCTCAAAGCTTGAATTTAGATGCAGAGGTAGGACTCGAACCTACGACCTACGGGTTATGAGCCCGCCGAGCTACCGCTGCTCCACTCTGCGTTGTGTGGTACAAAAGTATAACAAAGTTAGGAGCTTTCCTAATTTTAGATTTTTTTTGTTGAAATTATTTTGCGAGAGAAGCCGTAATAGCACTATAACTAGTGGTTACTTTGAGTAAATGCTCAGGAACATAAACAACATAGGTTAAGGCTTCTTGACAAACAGCTCCTTTGATAATTAGAACTTTAGAAGAAGGTGCTAGTGCCAATAGAAGTACTGGACTGTCAGAACTAGATTTAGCTTTTAATTCGTATCGTTTTGATTGGATAAGGTAATCTAAGAGAGGAGGAGAACCTGCATCTAAACTAATGGTAGTTTCTATAGAAATACGAGAACTCTTTGTTTTTACAATTCTTACTTTATTGCTAGGGAGTTGTAGATGAACGGTGGTAACATGATTCGGAACTTGGTGTAACTGTACCATTTGTTTACTTGTTTGTGCAAGGCTTTCCTTACTACAAAAAAGTACCAAGATCAAAAGGAGTGTTACAATGGTTTTCATGACGTGGTTGTTTGTCAACATGGGAAACTCTAAAATAGAGAAAAAGCTTTTTAAGCTGGATAATTACTAATAGGGATTTTAATGATACTTTAACTAAGTAAAGGGAAACTTTTTTTCTTTAAATAAAGGCTAAAAAAATGGTCATAACATGCCACTAAAAACGTCATGAAGCTTGGACTTATTGCCTAGGATAAGTGTAAAGATAAATGCAAAAAAAAATTGTTAATAGTATTTTTATGCCAAATAACTGTTCATTTTTGCCAGTTTTACTTGGTTTTTATTCTTTTAAAGAAATAAAAAGCCATTTTTTAAAAATGAAGCAAAAAGGCAGGATTGAGCACCTATATTTTTCTTTTTTTGTTATCACTTTATCTTTTATAGCTAATAGGAAGTGAGTTTAACAACAGTGTCTTTGATTCGTTGCTATTATCTAAACAATTTCTTTGCAAAAAGAAAGCCATTTCAGTGAACTGAAGTGGCTTTTAGAATATTTTTTTTACAAATCGAAAGGAAAACTTACGAACGCAAGGCCTTTAGCTGTTGGTAGGTTTGTTCTAGATCTATGGCGGTCATGTCTTCTACACCTGCACAGAGTTCCATAAGTAATTGATCTTGACGATTGCCTAAATCTAAAGCAACAGCATAAGGAACCTCTGGTTGGAAGGTCACTAGCGAATATTTCGAATGGTAATCTTCATAAGAATTTTCTAGTTGGTGTTCTAGTGTTCGTTTTTTACGGAAGATTGGATCAGCTACATGATCGCGCATTTCGTAATAATTTTCTACAGCCAATTGTCCAATTGCATCGCCATTCTCTTTGCGCAACTGTTGATAGTTTTCAAAAGCAGCTGCCCAATTGCCTATCCCTGCTTTTTCAATGCAAGCATTTAGAATACGACAATCTTCAAAAGAGGCGTTCATTCCTTGCCCATAAAATGGAACAATAGCATGAGCCGCGTCCCCAATTAAAGCGACTTTGTCTTTGTAGACCCAAGGATAACAACGCAAGGTGCCTAGTTTGCCTACAGGGTTGTCTTTATACTCTTCTTGTAAATTCGTTAGGTGAGGAACGGCATCGCCAAATTCCTCTTCAAAGAAAGCCTGTACCTTTTCAGGACTATCTAGACTTTCAAAACTTGGATTTCCTTCATAAGGGAAAAATAAGGTACAGGTAAAACTGCCATCAGCATTGGGCAAGGCAATAAGCATATAATCGCCCCTAGGCCAGATATGCAACGCATTTTTATCTAAAGCAAAACCTTGGCCTTGGGTAGGAGGAATGGATAGTTCTTTGTAACCATGTGCAAGCCAATCTACCTGTGCTTGGTACCCTTCTAATTGTTGCTCCATTGCTTGGCGCACAGAAGAGTTGGCACCATCTCCACCAATAATAGTAGCACCTTGTAAAGTGGTTTGTTCTTTGGTATTATAATCTTCTACAGTAACAAGAGCTTGTTCTACATCAACTTCTATACAGCGTTTGTTAAAATGAAAATTAACTTGCTCATAAGTTTCCGCCTCTGTCATCAATAGTTGGTTGAGACCAGCTCTAGAGATAGAGCTAATGTATTGAGATGCATCTTTGCCATAAGGCGCAAACTGTGTTTGCCCATCTTTGGCATGGAGCATCCTACCAGGCATTTTTACGCCTTTTTGCATGACTTTATCCAAAACCCCCGCCTCTGATAAGGCCCAACTGCCACGATTAGATAAGGCCAAATTAATAGAACGCCCTGCGGAAATATCAATCGTCCGCATGTCTGGACGGCTTTCAAAAACTTCTACAGCCAATCCTTTTTGAGCTAAATAAATGGCCATTAGAGAGCCTGCTAAACCAGCTCCAACGATGATAACAGGTGCTTTTTCCATAGTATTTTTATAAGGTGTTTTTAAGGATTACAATGTTCTTTTTGATAGCTTAAGGCTGCTTGGTAGCCCAATTGATTGGCTGTAGCAATGGCGGAGCAAGCCGCTTCTTGTTCTCCTAGTGCAGCATGAGTTAAGCCTACTTGATAATGTACCTCTGCTAGTTGATTATTAATTGTTAATGCCTTTTGGTAGTCCTCTAGAGCACTACGAAAATAGGCAGCAGCAGAGGGGCGATCGCCATTGAGGGGCAAGAATTGTTTGCCACAATCGCCGCAAGCGGCAGGTTTGCGAATGGTCAAACTCCCCAGACTACTTTTAAAATCACCCAAGGCCAACCAAGAATTGGCGGCATCAGGTTGCAATTGGCAAGCGGTGTAATACGCTTCATAAGCGGCACTATATTCTTCAAAGACTTGTAAACATTTGCCTTTCCAAATATAGGCAGGTGCATAGCTTCCTTCTTTAGCAATAAGCTTATCCAGCAAACGCTCTGCTTTGGCTACTTGCCCCTTCTCAAAAGCAACAACACTTTTCTGTAGTTGTTTATCTAATAATGGGTTCTCTTGGGCAGTACTCTGTTGTGCCCAACTTATGATGATAATTAGAACAAAAAGAAATCGACTCATATACAGCAGGTGGTTGTGTAAGAATCTAATCCTAGGATTATTCAGATTCCAACAGATCTAAAATTCGGTTTAGATCTTCTGTATTTACAAAATTGATGACAATTTTCCCTTTTCCCTTATCATCAGCCTTTAAATCTACTTTTGTGCTAAACAAAGAAGAGAGTTCTGATTGCACTTTTTTGTAATTGTGAGAAAGGGGAGAAGGTGTTTTTGTCGTTGGTTTGCTCTTATCTGATTTGTATAATTTTACTAAATCTTCTGCTTGACGAACAGAGAGGTGTTTGTCAACAATAGATTTGAAGGCCGCCATTTGAAAGGCATAGTTATCGGTCCCAAGCAAGGCTTTGGCATGCCCCATCGTGATATCTCTACGTTCCACACTCTTTTGAATGGCCTCTGGTAAGGACAATAAACGGGTAAAGTTAGTAATAGTCGTCCGTCCTTTTCCAACACGTTCTGCCAATTGTTGGTGAGTTAATTGGCATTCTTTCATTAAACGACCGTATGTAATGGCTACTTCTATTGGATTGAGTTGCTGGCGCTGAATGTTCTCAATCAAAGCCATCTCTAACATCTCTTGGTCATTCGCCAAACGAATAAACGCAGGAATCTCTTCCAAGCTGGCCATTTTAGACGCCCGTAAACGACGCTCTCCAGAGATCAATTGAAACTTACCATTGCCTAAGTGGCGAACGGTAATAGGCTGAATCAATCCATGTACAGAGATGGAGTCAGAAAGCTCCTGTAAAGCGTTTGGATCAAAATCAACACGCGGTTGAAATGGATTGACTTCAATGCTTTGTAAAGGGATGAACGCCACAGTATTGGCCAAATCTTTGACCACTTCTTGTTTGTTTTTTGACGAATCAATATCAGCATCAATGGTGCCTAATAGAGCGCCAATACCTAAACCTTTATTTTTGCGTTTTGCCATGTTAGTTTACGTTGGTAGAATGGTAAAAAATCAGGTGGTTGAATTGTTTTTCTTACAAGAAGGTCCCAACAACTGCCTACACAAATATACAATATCTAGGGCACAAAAAGGCGGAGCGATCTCTTTTTTGCTGCAAGGGAGGAGGTGATATTCATCCGTTCGGCTTTTGAATTGGTCGAATTGTTGCATACTAATACAAGAGTAGGAATCTTTTTTAGTGTAAAATCCTTATTTTAGGGGCTTTATTGGCCTTATTATAGGTATGCCCCTAGGGCAGGAGGAAACTAGAAGGCTTCCAAAGCATCTTCCTCTTCTCAAAAAAAATCAAGAACAGAGTTAAATTATGAAAAAAAATTACCTTTTGCTTGCCCTTGCTTGGATGGTAGGTTGCAGTCAATTATCGGCACAAAGTTTTAGCGATTACGAATGGAAAGGAGAGATGGCTAAGGTGGATAAGATGCCTGAGGAATACAAAACAGCGGAAGCTGTTGTTGTCAATACAGAAACCTATACTAGAGGAACCATCTCAGGAACCTTTCCTTACTTGGATCAACTCAGCACCTTTAGACAGCAGACACACCTGATCCTTCAAAGTGATGAAGCGATTGAAGACAACCAACGGATTATTCTCAACCGATACAAAGGAAGAATAGGAGATTACATTCAATATAAATATGTGGATGTTCGTGTACGAAAAGCAGCGGATGGAAAAGTAATCGACTATAAAGTGCGGGATCTTAATCAACCTACATTGGATATTGAAGATGACTTGTATGGCAGTAAGGATGATATTTTTATTTATGAAATTCCAGATCTAGTGATTGGGGATGAAGTAGAAACGGTAACTGTCTTAGAATTTAAGTTTCCTAATAGTGGAGAGACCGTAAATTTATACAGTGCTTATCCTACCCTCAAGCGTTCTTATACGGTATCCGTGCCCTTAAAAGTAAAGGTAGATGGTCGTAGTTATAATAATATGCCTGATCCAACGATCAGAAATACTTCTACCAATCGTATTTTTAAATGGGAGATGGAGAATTTGCGGGCTATACCAGAAGCAAATTCCCCAGGAACGATTTATCAAATGGATCTAGAGTACTTCATTTATGAGCTGAATTTTGATGCTTATCGTCTTAATCAATTGTCCTTCAAAGTAAAAAACTACGCTGATTATTTGATGCAATATGCAGAGGATTATATGAAGGTACGTGTGCGTAAAAAGAAAAAATTAGAAGAGTTTTATGAACAATTATTCGCTGATGGAGCGCAAGCATTTGGCAAAAGCGTTGATAAACTACAAGCTGTAGAGAAGGTGTATTTGATTAATCAATACATTGCCAAAGAAGTACAGCCAATTAGAGAGGAATTAGAAGATTTTGAGAAGAGCGAAGGGATCGAATATTTCTTACTAAATAAACGGGTAGATGGTCGTAATCTACGCCGTATTTATCGCGACTTTTTTGAGCGCTTTGAGATTCCTTATTTTTTGGCGGCAGGACGTAATCGTTTGAATGGGCCTATCGATTTGGGTTTTGTTTCTCCTACACAAATCAATGATTATTTCTTTGTATTTAAAAATGGAGATGGTTATTTGACGATTAGTGGTTTTGGTGGATTAAATGAATTGCCTTGGCAATATTACAATACGAAAGTTTACATGCGGAACATTACAGACCGTGCTGCTACTTTACAAGAAATTAATTTTGGTGATGCTCCTCTAAAAGATACTAAAAACAATAAGCGTTTTAGTCGTAGCCAAGTACAAATTAACTTAGCTAAAAACAGTGTTACTCAAAAAACAAGTACTTCTGCTAGTGGGCTCTACGCTCGTGGATTGCGTAGCGGTATTGTTATTGGTTCTAAAGCCGATACCTTGATCAAAACAATGCAACAGTCATACGATTTTGCGTACCGTGCTTACGATGATATTACGGTAGAGGTAAAAAGCGCTAAAGTGGACAAGTTTGAGATATCACCTGTTGTGAATTTTAATTTCAAGTACAGTGTAGAGGCCGAAATTAATGGCTTGATGACGCAAAAAGAAGGCAAGTACTTAGTTGACGTGGACGAATTTTTGAGCCACAATATTCGCCGTGTTGTGAATGCGGAGGAGCGCGCGTTGGATTACCATGTGCCTTATTTAGGAACAGATACAGAGGAGTATTACTTGGTCTTTGATCAGAACGTGACCTTGGAAAATATGGCTGCTTTGAATCAGAAAATAGAGAATGAATATGCCAGCTATCAATGCATGGCTACTCAAATGAAGCCCAATATGATTCGCATACAATCTATTTACACTACCAAGAAATTGTTTATTGAGAAGGAAGAAGCTAAGAAGCTGGACGCTGTAAATGAGGCCTTCAATAAAGTTCGTGATAGTAAATTAATCATTGTACCTGGCGCTTAATCCCGCTGTGTATATGTTGTACCATAAAAATGCAGGGCGCTTTAGTGTCCTGCATTTTTTTTGTTCATTTGCACGAATATTAGATTTTCTCAAGAGGCTTTATTGGCTTAGTCTTTGATTTTTAAGGAAATAACCCTATTTTCTATCTTCCCGCTTTAAAACCTACTTTGCTAACGTTCCCTGTCCTTCTCCTACTGGTAGCACCCTGCTTGGTGTAGAAGTCGTGGTGATAAAGCTTGTTTACAGAACAATGGATCGAAGAAATTTTATGAAATGGTCAGCAGCAGCAATGACATCTGCTTGTTTGGGGCAACCGCAAAAATTATGGAGTAAGCCTGCCAACCAAGAATTGACTAAGGCCGCTTTTGGCAGCGATTTTAAATGGGGAATTGCAGCGTCTGCTTATCAAATAGAAGGCGCTTGGAATGAAGATGGTAAAGGAATGTCCATTTGGGATAGCTTTACACACAACAAACCACACAAAATTAAGAATCGTCATAATTCTGATGTGTCGTATGATTTTTATCACAATTACAAGGAAGACATTGCGCTCATTAAGGAATTGAATTTTGATGTATTTCGCTTTTCCTTTTCTTGGTCGCGTATTTTTCCTGAAGGAATAGGCCGAGTGAATCAGAAAGGCATTGATTTTTACCATCGAGTGATTGATCGTTGTTTAGAATTAGGGGTAGAGCCTTGGGCCTTGTTGTACCATTTTGATTTGCCGCAAGCTTTGGAAGATAAAGGCGGCTGGGCGAATCGGGATATGGTCAACTGGTTTGATGAATATACGGATAGAGTAACACGAGAGTATGGGGATAAAGTGAAAACTTGGTTTGCTCAAAACGAACCCATTGGTTTTACCTTAGGGGGATATTTGGCCATGTATCATGCCCCTGGGTATTATGCGCCGCAGAAATTCCTACGGGCGATTCATCATGCCTTGCTTTGTCAAGCTTCTTCTGGACGTATTATGCGTGATAATATAAAAGCTGTACAGGTAGGCGCTGCCTTATCCTGTGCCCATGTACAGCCCAAAAATCAGAAGAAACGCCATTTGGAAGCGGCACACCGAATGGACATTATACTCAATCGTCTTTGTTTAGAGCCACATTTGGGAATGGGTTACCCAACAGAACGTTTTCCATTTTTAGACAAAATACACCGTTATGTTCAAGCGGATGATATCAAAAAACTACAGTTTGACTTTGATTTTATCGGTTTGCAAAACTATACACAATTTGTAGCGCGCCATGCTATACTGCCCTGTATTTGGGCGTATGAACAAAAGCCACACCGCCGAGGAGTGCCCCCTGAAATGATTACAGAAATGGGGTGGGAGGTTTGTCCAGAAGGGCTTTATAAAATTATCAAGCAGTATGCCGCTTATAAGAATTTACCGCCCATTATGATCACGGAAAATGGCTGCGCTATGCCTGATGGAGTGAACGCTCAAGGTGAGGTGAATGACCAGCGTCGGGTAGATTTCTACAAAAGTTATCTTCAACAAGTCCTGCGCGCCAAAGAAGAAGGCGTAGACATTCGTGGCTATTTTGCATGGACTATTATGGATAATTTTGAATGGGCAGAAGGCTTTGATCCACGTTTTGGTTTAGTGCATGTTGATTGGGAAACACAAAAGAGAACGATTAAGAGTTCTGGCCGTTGGTTTCAAGAATTCTTAGGCCAATAGCAATTCTTCCGCGCAATCTTCTATGTGAAATTTCATAAAAGCCTCTACTGTTGCTCCTTCCTGATCTATTTCTTCAAAATAAGGCAGTTGGTAGCTTGTGAGAATGATTCGTATTGGATCAATAAAGAAATTTTATTGGAAGCCAATCCAATTGCCAATCATCAACTTCATGAACGAAGTGAATTTAAAGAAGAGGTTTATGGTTCTTTTACAAGAAATACAATAAGATGAAATACAACGGAAAACTATAAATAAACGAATATGCCTTAGTTTTTAGCGAATATGCTGTGAATTCTTTCGAATATAGAATGTTGCTTATGAATTTATTTTTTTTAGATAACTTAGTGTTGTTGCTCTTTTTAAAACAACAACGTATTCCATTTATTTTAACCACATAAATTTTATCTATGAAAAACTTATTTTTTATTGCGACCTTCCTACTGATGGCTACCTTGTCTTATGGGCAGTCTTATGATTGTAAATTAGTTGTTACTAATATGACAGGAAGCCCCTTAGTCGTTGGAGCTAAAATAACAGACAATACGCCTAATATTTGTCCTCCAACTACTATTGATGAGGTGACAATTGATGTTGCTGTAGGAGCTACGGAGGAAATGTTACTGGGAACAGTTTCCATAGATGAGCCTATGATTTTTCCTTATGTTATAGGGGCACATTTTGTTGGAGGGGGTTCAGGTAGCTGGACCACAAATGCTTGTTGGCATTGGAACCCTTCTTGTGTAGCAAGTTCAGGACCACTTACTTTTGTTGTGACTTCTTGTGGGAGTAATATAACCTACGTAACTGTATTCTAAGGAAGTATCTTCCTTTAGCATACTTGAGTATGCTCTAAGAGAATCAAAGCTATTTGGCTTTGATTCTCTTTCTGTTTGAGGAGCATTTTTTAAATATTAAGGCTCAATAACAGAGTCAACAACTTGAACGGAGGTATTGGTGTGCATGGAAATGCCAGGATACACGGTGTACCAAGTCCCTCCTGTATTTTTGCGAATGGTGGAAGATTTAATAACAAGATTTCCTGTACGGTCATTGGTGACAAAGAAAATTCCTGCTCCATGTTGGATGACCTCATTTTGCTCTATGATAGAGCCTAAAATTTCTAGCGTCATGGTATTTCCATCATTGTAAATAGCGCCACCACTGCCACCACCTGGCGTGCCTGCTTGTGCTGGATTACCGCCATTGCCAACGGCTTTGTTATGAGAAAACAAACAGTTAATAATAGACCAAGAGACATTAATACTACTTAAGGCTCCACCATTAGCGCCTTCGTTGCCATAGCCCTCCGCTCCTCCAAAAGTACTGTTGACTATATAAATAGGAGCATTATTGTACTGGGAGAAGGCTCGAATCGCTCCACCTCCTACATCCGCTCCTGTAGCCGCGCATACATTATTGAAAAATCGGCAATTAATAACTTTGAGACGGCCACCTCTAGCCCAAATGGCCCCTCCTCCTGTGTTGGTGGTTTCATTGATAGAGTTGCCTTTGATAAAGGTTAAATTTTGAACGGTTAATCGAGGATGATCTTGATTGTTACAATGGTTGGTTGTCCAATTCAAATCCTGATCACAAGTATTCATATACAGTATTCGATGGGTGTTATTGCCACTTAGGGTAACTAAACCACCACCATCAATAATAACATCAGGAGCCGCATTGTTGAAGATTTTGGCAGGCTCACTTAGTGTAATTGTAATCGGATCAGCCCCACAATCAAAGACAATAATACCTCCTTGTGCTACTGCATCTAGCACCAATTGACCTGTGCAACTTTCTGGGGAGCCATCTCCAATGACGATGGTTGGGTTAGAAACATCTTCTAATTCTGCCCCAACAGGAATAGCATAGTTCCCGTTGGGATTTCCTGCGGCTGGTCCATCTATTGGATTTGTGCCAGGGTTCGTATTCTCTTTTTGACAAGCAAAAAGTACTAGAGTAAGGCTAAAAATAAGGCCTGATTGTTTTAAAGAAAAGAACATAAAGTGGTTTTTAATACAGAAAGAATCGGGGAAGTTGTTAGGAGTTGTTTAAAAATAAGCTAAAAAATAAAGAGTACTAACTTTTTTAGAGATAGAACGATAGAATATAGTGCTGTAAGTTACAGGAAAGGGATTTGGAACCATGCGCTGTGAAGAAAAGAGTCTTATTTCAAGAAAATATTTATCTTTTTTTGTGCTTTTGCGAACCTTTGAATTTGGTGCGGGTATTACGGTCAAACAAAGAAGATCTTCTGTCTACTTATTATAACAACAGAAAACAACAGAAACATGAAATCGAGCCTTGCGCTGTTAGTAGGAATAGTTGCTTTTTATGCGACTCATTTATGGGCACAACCGTCCAATACCCTTCAACGAGTAGAATCTATTGTAAAAGTACAATATGAATATGATTGGTATGTGAAGCAACATGCCTTATGGAAAACCGCCTTAGAAAATGAGCCTAAAAACCCAGATGGCTGGTTGAGTTATTACACCGCCAGTAGAATGGCTAAAATTTTATCTCCTGATGCTGATAAAAGAAAAGAATGGGAAACGGAAATGGCGCGTATTGTGGAAGCGATGAAAGTGCCCATCAAAGACAGTTATGAGTACCACTTTATACAGGGCTATCATGAAGCGGATCATATCAAACAAATGCCTCATATTTTTAAGGCGTATGAAATGAACCCAGAACGTGCCGATACTTATGACGACTTGATCTCTTATTATGAGTTGACTAGAGACAAAAAGAAATTGAAAGAATTTGCCATTAAGTGGAAAGCTAGCGGGGAACATTCGCCCTCTGTGATGTTGTGGAATTACAATATGTTGGTGAGTACTGCGCCCAATAGTCTTTTATTGACGTATGGAGACAATGATACTTATCCTGCTTGGGTCTTGCAACAAGCAGAAGGGGTACGAACTGACGTGCAAGTGATTAATATTCATTTGTTGCAAATCAAAGAATACCGCGATTTACTTTTAAAAGAATTGGGCATTCCCTTATTAGAAGCGCCTGAAAGCTCTAAAGAGGTGGTAGAACACTTGATCAAACATAAAGGTAGTCGTCCTTTATACACCAGTCTATCCATTCCTCATAAGAAATGGGAAATTGCTGACCAGTTGTTTAATGTAGGGGCGGTCTTACGTTATGGAGAATCTGAAGAACATACCTTATCTTACTTAGTGCACAATTATGAACACAACATGTTGTTGGATCATCTAAAGTGTTCTGTTTATCCTGAAAGGAACGGTAATCAATGGTTTACTAATCTCTATGTCCCTGGATTTATGATGCTTTACAAACATTATATCTTGACAAATAACAAACGAGAGCAACAAGAATTAAAAACATTAATTCTGAGAATAACCAAAGATTGGCCCAACCAAGAAGACGTCTTAAATAGGCTCCAACATTATGAAAAAAAAGCATGTCAACACTAAGCTCTCTTTAACATTCAGAGGAGTTACTAAACGCCTCTGAATGTTCTTCTATTATGAAAAAGATCAACTTCTCTTCTGATGAACAGTTAATGCAGTTGGTTCAGCGTGGCTCTGAACCAGCCTTTAATGTGTTGTATGAACGGTACAGCCAGCGTTTGCTGTTCTTCTTATACAAGATGTTGCATCAGGATGAGGCCAAAGCACAGGATTTATTACAAGATGTATTTTTGAAAGTAGTGGAAGCGCCTGAGAAATTTGATGTGCAACAGCCTTTTAAAACATGGGTCTTTACTGTCGCAGCGAATTGTTGTCGAAACTATTTTCGCGCTCAAAAAACAGCTCGTTTAGCCAATGAAAAAATAATACAACCCAAGAGCATTGAACCTGTAATTCCTATACAAGAGCGTGTCTTTGAAGAACAATTACAGGTGGCTTTAGAACACTTGTCGCCCGTTTACAAAGAGGTTTTCTTATTAAAATACAAAGAAGGCTTACGCCTAAAAGAAATCGCGACCGTCCTAGATTGTCCCTTGGGAACTGTTAAATCTAGACTACATGGAGCTACTAAAAAACTAGCTGAACAATTGGCCCCTTATAAGGCCTATTTTAATCATTAATCAGAGGAAAGCGCATGGATCTACATGATTTATTAGCAGAAAAAGATTTTGAAGAATTAACCGCTATAGAGCAACAACAAGTGTTGTTGTGGTGTACCCAAGAAGTCTATCAAGCGCAGCGACAAGCCATTGTTGCTAGTCAAACTCTTTGGGAAGCAGAACTAATTGACTTGAAGCCTGCTGCGC
Organism: Aureispira sp.; assembly: GCA_050633105.1. GTDB lineage: Bacteria > Bacteroidota > Bacteroidia > Chitinophagales > Saprospiraceae > Aureispira. The sequence goes on from JBOEFW010000017.1 coordinate 104,321, forward strand.
CTAATAGAGCACTACAAGCGTTGAAAGAGAAGCGTCTTTTATTAGAAAAGGAAAAAGTCGTGGTAGTGCCTTGGTGGCAACAATTAGCGCGTTATTCTATTCCTGTTTGGAAGCTAGCGGCAGCGGCTTTGTTGTTGTTTTGTTGGAGGCAAGCTGTCCCACAGAATGTTGGTCTGCCTAATTCTAATCCTATTGTATTGACCGATACAGTTTATTTGGAGCGCTATCATACTCAAATAGAACAGGTCTTACAACCAGCAGATACCATTATCAAAGTTGTGTATAAAACAATAGATACGGTTGCAAGAGTAGTACAACCTGTTTTTGCATATACTGGAAGTGTTTATGGGGAGGAGTATCCTGAGGAAATCATTGCTGCTAGGACGGTGTCCAGTGATTTGTGGGAAACATTGGATAATAATAAAGGGCGTTCGCTCCATCAGGATACTTTTTTGCAAGAGGTGAGAGAACAAGTAGTTTCTAATACGATGTTTACGAATAGTACTTGGTAAGGGAACATTCTTTTGAACCAGGGGAGAATACGGATGCAACTAAGATTGGGTTGGTGCAGACAGTAAATGCCACTCTTTTTGGTAATAAGACAACAATTGACCCCAATGCTGCTTCCAAAATGACAGCATCAGGAGAACGTATAGATCGCCTTTCTAATAAAGCTCGTTTAATAGCTCATGAAATACTCTTAAAGAAAGAATTTATTTATTTGAGGGCAGAAGATGTAGATATAAATGTTGTTGCCAAGATTTATACTACCGCCCTAGCTCAAAATACCACAGGAATGTCCAATTCTTGGGGGCTTTTGTACGAGCACGACGATATGGGGCCTGTGGGATATTTCTTTGGACATTTAGGAGAAGACGGATTGTCTGCGCTATTGCCGTTATTAGACAATCCAACGATACACCTCTACCACGGCAGTGAAGCGGCTACGGTAGGCAATAGTTACCAATTCCAAGTGCGAGATTTTGCCGCATACTACATCAGTCAAATTCTTAATGAACCTAGTCCTTATCAAGCGAAGCGAACGGCTAGAGATCAAGAAATTGAACGTTTGAGAATATTGGTTCAAAACCGCTAAGTAACGTTATTATCAGTAGGAAGCTGCTCTCAAAAAAGACAAAACAGACAGTGGATCATTCTTTTACGAATTGTCCACTTTTTTGTTGGTATTTGCACATTTTTGTTTTGAACTCTTCTCAAAAAATGCTAGTTTTGGATTTTTCCCCCTAAGGAAAACGGAGGAAACAATCTTTAAAACAAACCATCCAATAATATGATACAACGCATTGCCCAGCAACTGCAACTGCCTCTAAAAAGTGTCGAAAATGTCTTAGAGCTTTTTGAAGAAGGGGCAACCATCCCTTTTATTGCTCGTTATCGAAAAGAAGCGACAGGTAGCTTAGATGAGGTGCAAATCATGAACATCTTTGAAACTTGGGAGCAACAAAAAGAAGTGCTCAAGCGCCAAGAAAGCATTCTCAAAGCGATAGAATCTCAAGATAAGCTTACTCCAACATTAGAAAAACGCATCAAAACGACCTTTGACCTAACCTTGTTAGAGGATCTGTATTTACCTTATAAGAAAAAGCGTCAAACACGTGCTGCCAAAGCCCGTGCTAAAGGCTTGGAGCCTTTAGCCAAGATTTTGTTTGATCAACGTACTCGTAACTTAGACAAAGAAATTGCACGTTTTCTGAAAGAAGATGTAGAAGATGAAGCGGCAGCTATTCAGGGAGCGCAGGATATTATTGCAGAGTGGATTAATGAGGATGAGCGAGCGCGTAGAGCCGTGCGTCAGCAATTTGACCGCTATGCAAATGGAACCGCAAAAGTAGTGGCTTCCAAAAAGGAAGAGGCTGTAAAATACAAGGATTATTTTGAGTTTGAAAAGCCTTTGAGCAAGATCCAACCCCACCAGTTGTTGGCGATTTTGCGAGCAGAGAAAGAAGGTTTCTTGCGGGTAAATATTGCTCCAGAGGAAAACTACACCTTAGAGCGCTTGGATAATCTTTATCTCAAAGGCGGGAAGGATAGAGTGGAAGATTTGGTGGCGGATGCGATTACTGATGCCTACAAACGCTTGTTGAAGCCTTCTATTAGTACCGAATTTAGAAATAAGGCCAAAGAAGGAGCAGACGAATATTCTATTCAGATTTTTGCGACCAATTTGCGCCAATTGTTATTAGCTTCTCCTTTGGGACAAAAGCGTATTTTGGCCATAGACCCAGGCTTTGCAACAGGTTGTAAGGTGGTTTGTCTGTCTGATACAGGAGATCTGTTAGAACATACGGTCATTTATCCTACACCGCCCCGCAAAAAAATGGCGGAAGCAGAACGTATTTTACAACGTTTGGTCAAGAGACATGACATTCAAGCGATTGCGATTGGTAATGGAACGGCTGGACGAGAAACCGAAGCGTTTGTCCGTGGATTGAATTTTGGTCGAGCTTTAGATACCTTTTTAGTGAATGAAAGTGGCGCCTCTATTTATTCGGCGTCTGATATTGCCCGTAAGGAATTTCCAAATGAGGATATAACCGTTCGTGGCTCCGTGTCTATTGGTCGCCGTTTGGCAGATCCTTTGGCAGAATTGGTTAAGATTGACCCTAAATCTATTGGTGTAGGACAATACCAACACGATGTAGATCAAAAGAAATTGCAGCTTAAATTAGATGCAGTGGTGGAAAGTTGTGTGAATGCTGTTGGAGTGGATGTGAATACAGCCAGTGAGCATTTATTGACTTATGTATCGGGCTTGGGATACAGCTTGGCTAGAAATATTGTGGCTTACCGTAAAGCAAATGGCTCTTTTGAGAGTCGTAAAGCCTTATTAGATGTACCGCGTCTAGGAAACAAAGCCTACGAGCAAGCAGCAGGTTTTTTACGGGTTAAGAGCGGTAAGAATCCTTTAGACAATACTGCGGTACACCCAGAAGCTTATACCTTGGTGCGTCAAATGGCCAAAGACTTAAAGTGTAAGGTCGGAGATTTGATTAAGGAAGACGAGTTGCGTCAGCAAATTGACTTGAAGCAGTACACCTCAGAAAAAGTAGGTTTGCCAACCTTGCAAGATATCTTGGGAGAATTGGAAAAGCCAGGACGTGATCCCCGTAGTCAACGAGAAGTGTTTACTTTTGCTAATATTCATACTATAGAAGAACTAAGTACAGGGATGAAGGTGCCTGGTGTGGTGACTAATATTACTGCTTTTGGAGCGTTTGTAGATATTGGGATTAAAGAAAATGGACTGATTCACAAATCAAAAATGAGCCATAAATTTATCCAAGACCCAGCAACTGTTCTCAAATTGGGGCAGGAGTTAGAGGTCACTATCTTAGAAGTTGATTTAGCCCGCAAGCGTATTCAGTTATCTTTGGTCGATTAATTAGAATTTAAATATAGTAATAAGGAAGCTTATGCCAATAGGCTTCCCTATTTTTGTATATAGACCTCTTGAAATACTACTTTCCAATTAATACTGTCACAGAACGCATAAAAGTTTGGAAAATAGAAAAACAACAGCTTTAAATATTTTATTAAAAATGAAATGACTGTATTTTAACTAGTTATACATGAAGTGTTTTGTTCTGCTTCTAGATTGGAATAATTATTGAACTTAAATAATAAGATTTGGGCAGTATTTATTTTTAGCAAATTTTATGACAGCTCTAATTAAATACGGCCTAGAAAGTTCTTAAAAAACGTTTATTTTATTGCTTCTTTCTTGTAACATAGTGTATAAAATAACGTAAAAGAAAAGAATGGTGCTTGTTCTTTGTTAGTAGAAAATTTTAAAAAATCTAAGTATGTTTTTTTTTAATGCAATGCTCTGATAAAGAGGGAAAAATAGCTTTTTGTCTTCTCGTTTTTTCTATTTTGTGAGCACATAAACTTGCATTGAGTTTGTTTTTGTCGTATATTTATAGAAAGATTAATTAGTTCATTCCCGTGAGAGTTGACCTTCTTACAAAAGTATTTTTGTAGACACAAAAAATCTTTTAGGACACTTTTAACACTTAGTAGTTCCCCCTGCAAGGTGTATTAGACGTTATAGATAATGTAATGTCTTTCCATCTAATACTATGATTCCAACATATTATTAGGAAATTTAACCCAAACTTATTAAATGGTCGATATAGAATGTTTGTCTTCTATAGGCGTAGGAACCTATAGAATGAGCTCCCAACATGAGATCCATTTTCAGGCGCTAAAAACTGCTGTTGAAAACGGATACAACTTAATAGACACTGCAACGAATTATTGTAAAGGTACCTCAGAAGAACTGATTGGTAACTTTATAGAGGTACATCCTTCTTGTGCGGATAAACTATTTATCATATCAAAGGCAGGTTACTTACCTACTCAAGAGTTGCGCACTGCCGACTTTCTCCAGTTCTTGGCAGAGAATACCCCTTCCATTGCAGAAATTGATACAGATTTTGAATACTCTTTAGATCCTAGTTTTATTAACTACCAATTAGAAAGTAGTTTGAATAAAATTAAGAGAGATTATGTGGATGTGTATCTACTTCATAATCCAGAACGGTTGTTTCAAAGCAAGAATTTAAATAAATATTCTGATTTACATGCAGCGATAACAAAGGCCTTTGCGTTATTAGAAGAGAAAGTGGCAGAAGGGAAGATTCGATACTATGGAGTGAGTTCTAATAACATTTTTGATCCTTCTCAAAATGGAGCAATTTCTTGTCAAGAATTATTAGACATTGCAGCGTCTATACAAGCTGACCATCATTTCAAATTCATTCAATTTCCATTTAATTTTAAAGAACGAGCAGCACTTCAAGCAAATTATCAAAACCAGTCTTTATTGGAATTGGCTCGTAAGAATGGTCTTATTACTATAGGGAATAGACCTCTTAATATGAATGAAAATGGTTTAGAGTTTAGGCTAGTTACGCATGAAGAGGCCTTAAAAAATTGGAAAGAGCAAGAAGCAATACTTAGCTTAGATCGCTTTTTACAACGGGTGGATTCAGAAATAAAAGAACTGACAGCCTCTAGTAGTACCGTACTAGATTTTGAGCCAATGGTATTGTTGCAGAAACATTTTGCGAACTTTCAAGGAAGAGATGCGGTAGAGCGCTTTTTCCAGCAACAAATTATTCCTTTTATCCAAACCGTATTTGAGGAGAATTGGACACCAATAGAAGCATTATTAGAGCAGACCAAAAAGCAGGCATGTTTGTATGCTCTTAATAACCAAACAACTCGAACAAAGTTATTCCTAGATCAACTCAAGCAGGAAGATATCCCCATCAAAGAAAACAGCGTATTGACTGCTTGCCATGCCTATATCCATCATTTTAAACTAGACCATGTATTAGTCGGACTCAGAAAACCTACTTATGTACATGCACTAAACAGGACCTTTGCTAGAAAATAAACCTCTACTAGCTTGGTAGTAAGTACTTATATTTTGTTTAATGTTTATTTTAAATATTTTTAAAATAAAAAGGCATTTCTGTGCTCCTAATTAAATTATTATAAAAATACAATTACGTATGAAACGTTTGTCGCTAGATGCTTTTAAAAGCAAAAAAATGAAAAAAGATAATCCATCTCAAATCCAACAATTATTAGGTCAAATGTTCGGTAATGGCTCTGATGATCCAAAATACGATAGTGGAGGAACGACTGGTGGTTGGATGGATGATATGTGGGGGTAAAAAACCTAACAAGTAACGCCTAAATTTAAAAACCTTAAAAAATATCAAAAAATGAAACGATTAAAATTAGCAGCTTTTAAGGCGAAGAATATAGATCAAAAAAGACTTCAGGAAGTCGATCAATTATTAGGACAAGTCTTAGGCGATTGCCACGATGGACATGTTAAAAATAAATATAAGGGGGCGAGTAACAAGGTGGATACTGATGTGAATATATAACTCTTTTTAGAGCATGTGCTCTATTGTAATCTTACTAGGGCAAGTCTTAGGAGATTGTCATGAGAAGAAGTCTGGTGGTACGATAACTATATTAGATACAGACATGGAATAAAAGATCTATTGCCAGTAGAATATTAGAGAAACTATTTGGAAACGATGCCTTTGTCGTAGCCAATCGAATGAATATAAGGAGTTGGCTGAAAATCCTAAACAGAGTAAGCATATTAACCAACCATCAAAATTTATAAAAGATGAAACGTTTAAAATTGGATGATTTCAAAGCAAAGAATTTGAAGAAAGATGATGCGCAACAAGTGGATCAATTGTTAGGACAAGTCTTAGGAGATTGTCACGACAAGCCAAAGTCCTTTGCTATGTAGGAGTAATTTTTTATGCGGGTGGTGTGTGAAAACACTGATGTGACAGTGGCAAATACATTGTATACGCCCCTTAAAAAGTTGTATTCTATGTTTGCGCAATCCTTTCCTGTTTTCTAACGAGATCAACGCACTATCAAGGAAGGACAGAAAAAAATTGTTAGCAAACTATTCTAGGGAAACCATCCCTAAACTCAATGAAAGGAGGCCGCCGAAAATCCAAAAGAGAGTAGGCGCAACAATTAAAATACAAAAAGATGAAACGTTTAAAATTGGATGATTTCAAAGCAAAGAATTTGAAGAAAGATGATGCGCAACAAGTGGATCAATTGCTAGGACAAGTCTTAGGAGATTG
>JBOEFW010000017.1:110981-152361 GCA_050633105.1 Aureispira sp.
GCCGAAAATCCAAAAGAGAGTAGGCGCGATAACTAAAGTCCTATAACCATGAAACGTTTAAAATTGGATGATTTCAAAGCAAAGAATTTGAAGAAAAATAATGCCCAACAAATAGATCAATTATTAGGACAAGTTTTGGGCGATTGTCATGACTCTGGTACTTCTTCTAATGGCTCAGGAATTCATAAATTTAGCAATGTTACTATAAAGCGATAGCGCTTGTGTGTTAGCGTTGAAAGAAATAAAAGAGGCTATTGGAAAATCCAATGTTAGTACTAAAGGAACAATAAAAAAGAAGGAGCAAGACTTATCGGCCGATAAGCTTGCTCCCCTTAAAAAGTTGTACTCTATACTACAAGTGTCTCTTTCTATTTTGCTAACCATAAATATGCACTATCAAGGGACAAAATATGGAGAGAACAGTAAGTAGGTTGCTACTTTTAAAACACTCGAACTTTAAACCCGATGAAAGGCGAAAAGGAGCCCTCTAAAAGAGAGTACGGGCAACAATTAAAATATCGTGTAGTGAACTAGTTAATGTGCACAGAAGATTAAGGTTTTAACAACAGACAAGAATAGGAGCTAGTTGTTTCAATAGGATACTAATAGTCATTTAACTATTAACGTTGATAAAAGAAGATAAATTGCCACTAGGTTAGATCTATGTCTCTTATTTAATTGTATCTACATACAAATATAGGTCTTTTAAAACTTGCTAACAAATAACTAGGCTATAGGCTGTGTTAAATATTGTAAAGCGTTTGTTTTAGTCAGCTCTTGTTGGCATTGCTAAAACGTCAATGCTAAAATAACATCTATTAATCCATTAAAACTTCATAGAAATGAATCGATTAAAGTTAAAAGATTTCAAGCAGAAGAATCTAAACAAGGAAACAAAACTAGCCACGACAAAAGTTTTAGATGAGGTATTTGGTACAGGCCCCAGAAGACCTAAAGAATGTCCTCTAGTAGGATTTACAGGCGGTAGTACTTGCTAAGAAAGTACAACGTTACTAATTAAATAGACAAGCAATAGAGGGGAAGCTGAAAACCTCAAATAGAGTAGGTACAATTAAATTAATAATGAAGAAAGCATTTTAAATTAGACGCCTTCAAGTTCTTCAACTTGAAAAAGTGGACTAAACAAAAAACGTCACTTGCTAGGACAAGTATTAGAAGGACATAATACGGTACCTAAAAAACTAGGGAACAACTTTCAACGGAATGAAGGAAGAGAACCTTAAGTTGCTTTTTTCTGGTTGGTTCTATTTAAGAAGAAGCCCTCATCAGAATTATTTAAGCCACCCTAAAATAGAATAAAATCATTACTCTAAATGACTTAAAATTGAAGGCTTCTCCATCTACTTAAAGTAAATAAAGATGTTTTACAAAAGCATTCGCCTATAAAATCAATGTATCTAGATACAGAGTAAGATCTCCCATTATTAAAAAAGACTACTGCTCGATCACTCCAGAGTAAGTAGTCTCCAACAAGTTCACTTAAATTTTAGGAAGAGTTTATAGTATATTTATCGTTATACGCTATAGGCACGCTAGAATTGTCTTGCACTAAAGAAGAATTTAACCCAAATGTATGCGCAAAATTGTGAAAAAAATAAAGGAAAGTATTGTGCCTAGCAAATTTCCTGTGTTTATACAAACGGATCGTTTTGACTGTGGTCCTACTTGTTTGAGGATGTTGGCTAAGTTTTATGGAAAGAACTACAGCATGGAGCATTTGCGTTACCAATGCAAAATTGGCCCTGATGGTGTGGCTGCTAAAAACTTAATTGCAGCAGGGGAAAACTTGGGTTTCCATATCATTCCTGCTCTTATTGATTTTGATACATTGGCAGAGGAAGCGCCCTTGCCTTGTATTGTTTACTGGCGAGATCGGCACTTTGTTATTGTTTATAAAATTAAGCGCGGCAAAATCTATGTGGCAGACCCCTTGCATGGGCGTATTGTTTACACCAAGAAAGAGTTTGTTAAAGCGTGGCAAAACAGTGCTAGAGCAGATGGAGAAGATGGAGGAATGACAATTTTGTTAGAACCTACTGCTGAATTTTATACCCATGAAGACGATGAAAAATCGAGTGGTTTAAGGATCATTTTACCTTATTTAACAACCCATAGAAAATACATTGCACAGGTTTTTATTGGGGTTATGGTAGGTATGGTAGTGCAATTAATCATTCCTTTTGTCACCCAAGCTTTGGTAGATAAAGGGATTAATTATGGCGATTTAGACTTTGTGTATATTCTTCTGACGGCCCAATTGGTCTTGTTCCTGAGTGGCTCTTTTTTGAATATTGTTAGAAGTTGGTTGTTGCTTTATATTGGTGCTCGAACCAGTATGTTGATTACATCCGATTACTTAACCAAGTTGCTCAAGAAATCTGTCTCTTTTTTTGATGGCAAAACCCCTGGAGATATTTTACAACGGATTAATGAATCCAATCGATTGGAGAGTTTCTTAAATGAAGCGCCTGCGCAGATTTTCTCTTATGTTAATGCCTTGGTTTTCTTATTGATTTTGGCCTATTACAGCACCTTAATTTTAGGTATTTTTACGGTTGGAATCTTGGCTTATACGGGGTGGGTGTGGTTTTTTATGAAACGAAGAGAAGAGTTAGATTTTAAGCGGTTTGATGCGTCTTCTAACATTAACTCTACCTTGATTCAAACCGTGAATGGAATTCAAGAGGTGAAAGTAAATGCCTCTGAAAGTCGCCATATATGGAGCTGGGAAAAGAACCGAGTACAATATTATAAAAATGCAGTATCTACCCTAAAATTAGGCCTTTTTCAGACCATTGGAGGAGACATCATTAACCAACTTAAAAACATTGCAATCACTTTTACTGCCGCTCTGTTGGTAATAGAAGGAGAGATTACATTGGGTACCATGTTGGCGATTCAATACATTGTAGGACAGGTTAATACGCCTTTGTTGCGTTTGGTGGATTTCTTTAGATTGGTGCAAGATGCAAAACTAAGTGTAGAGCGTTTTGAGGAAATTGAATTTGTTAGTAAAGAAGAAGCACTGCTTAATGAACGGGATTTACTAGTCTTACCTCAAAAATCAGAAGACATTATCTTAAAAGATGTCAATTTCTCCTATAGTGGGAGTGTCGACGATTTGGTTTTGAGAGACATCAATTTAACCATTCCAAAAGGAAAAACCACCGCAATTGTAGGAACAAGTGGGGGAGGGAAGACAACGCTTATAAAATTACTCCTAAAACTCTACTTACCAACAGAGGGCAGTCTGAATATTGGCAATGCTAATCTCAACCATGTTGATACCGAGAGTTGGCGTTCTTTGTGTGGAACAGTGCTACAAGATGGCTATATTTTTTCAGATAACATTACTAGTAATATCACAGAATCTGCTTCTGGTAAGCCTGTGGATACCGAGCGTCTTTTGGAGGCTGTGAGAATCGCAAATATCGAGGAGCTTATTAATAAATTACCCTCTGGGTTTAATTCTATGGTTGGCCCCGCTGGTTCTAGTGGCCGTACCTTAAGTGGTGGGCAACGCCAACGTTTATTAATTGCTAGAGCCGTCTATAAAAATCCTGAATTTTTATTTTTTGACGAAGCAACAAGCGCCTTGGATGCCAATAATGAACGCATTATTGTAGACAATCTGGATGCATTCTGTGAAGGAAAAACAGTAGTTGTGATTGCGCACCGTTTGAGTACGGTGAAAAATGCCGATCAGATTGTGGTTTTAGATCAAGGAACAATCAAAGAATTGGGCACCCACGAAGATCTTATTGCTGATAAAGGCTATTATTATCAACTCATTAAAAATCAACTAGAACTTGGCAATTGATAAAAATAAAATTAGCAACATCGAGGACAAGAGTTACTTTTTTCAAGACATCTTAGAAAAAACACCCTCTTGGATTATCCGATGGGGGAATACCGTTTTTTTTGTCATTTTCTCTTTCTTCTTATTGGGATTATGGGCGGTAGAATATCCCGATGTTATTATTTCTGAGGTCAAAATTTTGACAGAGAACCCTTCGATTGACGTCTATAGCGAACGCAGTGGACAGATTGAACACATCCTAAAAGAAGATAAAAAGACGGTGAATAAGGGTGAGTGGGTCTTAATTTTAAACAACAGTGCTGATTATAAAAGCATCTTGGAGTTAATCACTTTAACGGAAACTCTGGAGCAGGGAAATTTTTGGGATCAAATTGAGCGTATTCAATTAGACGATCAATGGCGATTGGGCACCTTAAACGATGAGTATCTAAATTTATTTAGAAATATCAGTGAGTACCAATTGTTTAGGAAACTAAATCCTCAATTTCTGCAAATAGGAATCAATAAAAAACGCACCAAGAATCTGGATGAAATCCTGCTGAATTTAGAGCGCCAAAAACAACTCTTAGAGCAAGAGATGATCTTAGTAAAAGGGGATTATGACCGCATGAAAACCTTGTTTGAAGACAAGGCCGTTGCCAAAATTGAAGTAGAAGAAAAAGAGATGCAATGGCTCAACATCAAAAGTCAAGTAGAAGAACTCCACAGTGCTACCCTCAACGCTCGTTTGCAACAGCAGGTCATCACAAAAGAGAGTTCCTCGTTGGCGATAGAGCAATCGGACCGCTATTTACAGCTAAGAAATAATATTTTGAGCAGCTATAATCGGTTGATTTTTTTACTCAAAGAGTGGGAACAAAACTATGTGCTTTCTGCGCCTGTAGATGGTGTATTGAATATGTATGATATTCGCTCAAAACGCCAATTTTTGGCCGAAGAACAACATGTTTTTACCATTAGTCCAGTGGGCAAACAGAATTATTATGCTTGGGTCAAAATGCCGATTATGAACTCAGGAAAGGTACGAGCAGGGCAAGAAGTGTTGATTAAATTGGCGAATTACCCTTATTACGAATTTGGGACGCTTAACGGTCGAGTTTTGTCGATTACTAGTGTTCCTAAAGAGGGGAGTTATTTATTAAAAGTAGAATTGCCGAATCAATTGTTAACGAGTGCAGATTTGCAATTAGAAGCAAAGCAGGAGTTGATAGGAGTGGCAGAAGTCATTACAGACAAGCTCTCTTTGTTGAGTAGAATGTTTAATTTTTTGAATGCTCAAAAAGGATCTAAATACCTTGATAATAACAACTAACTAAGAATGGTTTTTGACAATCTATCGAATAAAGAAAAAGTATACTGGTTGAATTATCTTCTGAGAATGGAAGACCGATTTGCCCAACAAACAAAACAGCTGAGCGGAACAAGTTCTAACGCCATGCACCCTAGACGCCGTGCTTTATTGAAAGACGCCAACTTGTTTTATCAGCAGTTCTATACCCAAATCAAAGAAGATTTGTATCCCTTGGTTTCCAAAGAGGCACTTTTAACGCCAGAAGTACTAGCATTCAATTATAAAGGAATTAGTACTTTTTCTTTAGGCTATATTATGCGCGATTGGGGGAATGGACAGGACAACGAGCAACAACAAATTATTACGCAAACCATAGAACAAAAACTACAAACCTTAGCACTTGCTCCAGAATTAGGCAAGGCTCTTTTTATGGGTTGTGGAATGGGGCGTTATGCGGTAGATTTTGCCCACCGCTATGAAAAAGTTGCTGCTTTTGATGCCTCTGCTTTAATGATTTGGTGCATCGAATATTTGCAAAAAGTAGCCCATTGGGAAGTGCTGAACAAAGCCGCACGAAACTGTAGAACCGTGGAAGATACGGTACAGCGAATGTTAGTGCAAATAACCGCAGCACAACAAGCTATTATTGAAACCAAGGTTGACTTTTTTGTAGCGAATGCGACTTCTATTCCTTTAGAAAAACAGAGTGTCGATCATATCTATTCCATCTATTTTACCGATGTATTACCACTTCCTACTTTGTACCAAGAAGTGAATGATCTATTGGTAGAGGAGGGGCTTTTTATCCATTTTGGTCCATTGGAATATTTCTTTGAGGTAGAAGAGGAAATGCTTTCTGCGGAAGAAGTACGCCTGTTTTTTGAAGCACAAGGTTATCACATTCTAGTGGATGAATTTTTAGCAACCAAGCATCTTTCTAGTGAGAATAGTATGCGCCACCGAGTGTATGATAATTGGTTTTTTATAGCTCAAAAATCAAAATCAAAAACAGTTGCACTGTTAGACATGCAGACCGTTTTATATTTAAATGACAAAGCAGAGATATCCAGCACGAGTCTTATTGAGCAGGGGAGTTGTGCGGCGGTAGAACATCAAGCAAAATTAGGCGCACAATCTTATGAATTACCTGCTATTGTGTATGAATTGTTGCTACAAATCAATGGTAAAGCAACCATTCAGCTGTTGTTAGAAACTTTAGAGTTGACAGACATTGCTCCCGAAGATCAGGAACGCCTCTTGCAAATTTTACAAGAATTAGCAACAAGTAACATCCTACAAACCACCCCCCTTTAACAACTTCAAATTTAAACAATTAAATCATGGAAAACGCAAAAGAGTTATTATTAGAAGGCCAAGGCACTTTTTGTGATATTATCAAAGGAGCTTTATATAGAGAGGAGGAGACAATTTTTGAACACCTAGATTTTGAGAATGATGCCCTTTTTATGGAGCCGATGTTATTTGGCTATTGTACGAAAAAAGACACTCGACCGCTCAAAGAACAAATTCTATTTGGAGTGCGTGCTGCTGCCAATCGACCCACTCAACTAACGGTTTATACCAATAAAAATGGAGTTGTTTGTTTGCCCCAATACGCTTATTGGAAGACAAAATATCCTAGTACGCCCTTAGAATTGCATTATAACCCAATAGAGGATACCTTATTCCTAACAAAAGATGAACAGCCTGTCAATGCAGAACGTACGGCATTGACTTTGTTAGAAAATCTTCCAGAAGTAGAACTAAGTAACTGTATTGATATTTATTCAGAAGCCCTGTTTTATACATGGCCTAGGGTGGAAGAAGCAGCGATTACCGAGTTGTTGGAAGGGCCAGAAGTGGCGCTCGCTGATTATCAACCTGCGATAGAAACGGCCTTTAAGTTACTAAAACAGCATTTTCCAGCAGAATGGGAAAAATACGCGCTCACTACTCGAAGAATAGTGTTGTTCTCCTCTCCTCAACTTAGGAATTTTGCTACTAGAGAAATGCACGGAACTATTTATTTGAATGTGAATAAGGATAGTAATGTGCTTTTCTTTTTGGAGGAATTGATTCACCAATGTTCACATACGGTTTTTAATGCGGTGACTTGTGAAACACAAGACTATTTTGCTGTAGATTATAACAAAACAATAGGGAGCTTCTTAAATAATACCGATTACAGGACTTTATACAGTGCTTTTCATGGAATCTATACCACTGGGCAAATTGTTGATTTATTCCTAAAATTAATCAAGGCTAGTCCTGATTTAGAGGCTAGAATGCGCCATGAATTAGAAGGAAGAATTGCGATCAATAAAACACGACACAACATCGGCTTAGAAAAGATTGATCCCGAAGTAATTTTTACACCAAAAGGAAAAGCTATTTTTAAGTTTTATTATGAACAATTGGATCAGAATATAGAGACCAACCCTTCTTTTTTTGCGTACGATATGAGCCGCCACCCAGTAGTGTTTAATTATGAAAAATTTCTACAAGATAACCCCTTACCTGTTGCTTAAGGCTAGGAAATAGGTTGAATAATGATCTAAAATACAATTGATAAAAAATCACGCTCTCTTCATTGGGAGCGTGATTTTTTAATGAAAGTAAATTGGTGCAAAGGAATTGTATCAAAAACAGGTCTATTAAGTAGTCCCTAAACTAAAAGCAACGTGCTCATAAACATAGTGAACTAAAAATTACACCAGTCGAATAAGGAAATCAATCGACAAAAAAATGCTGTTCATCGAATAGATCAACATGGTAACATTATGGTAACTTTTTCACTTTTTGATTCTTGTATCTTTGAGTAACCTACTACCGAGATAAGAAGTAAAACTCCCTATTTTCAACAGTATACCCCATTTCAAACAATTTCTAATAGAAAGATAAAACCAACTAACATGAGTGCAGTAATACCTACTATCAAGCAACTTGCTTGGATTATTGGAGGCCTTTTATGGGCTTTTAGTGTACAAGCACAACGCCCTTCGAATGGCCAGCCGCCCAAAATTGGAACCCTAACAGGAATGGTAGTGGATTCGGCGAGTAATGATGTCTTAGAATTTGCAACCGTATCTGTTTTTCGTTTGCGAGATTCTGCCTTAGTAGGAGGGATGATTACCGATGCAAAGGGACAATTCAAAATCGAGCAACTACCTGTAGGAAAACATCGAGTGGTGGTAAGTTTTATGGGGTATGAACCCTATACTATTCCAGAAGTGAAGATCACTTTTCAGAACCCTAGTCAGAGCTTAGGGCGTATTACTGTAGCACCTAATCGTGCAGTTTTAGAAACTCTAGAAGTAACTGCTGAAAAATCAGATTTTCAATTGGGTTTGGACAAACGGGTATTTAATGTAGATAAAACGAATTTGGCCGACAGTGAGAACGCCACAGAAATCCTGAGAAACACGCCTACTGTTGAGGTGGACTTTGATGGCGCTGTGAAAGTTCGTGGCTCTGCAGTAGAGGTGTATATTAATGGTAAACCAACAGGTTTAACAGGAGATAGCCAAGCAGAAATCTTGGATCAATTGCCTGCTAATAGTGTCAAAAAAGTAGAGCTGATTACCAGTCCTTCTGCCAAATATGATCCAGAAGGCGCTTCTGGGATTATCAATATTGTATTGAAGAAAAATGTCTTAGAAGGATTTACAGGAACTGTTAATGCTTCTGTAGGGACGGCTGTTACCGATCCTACAAAGGGCGCTCTTGATTGGGCCCCTTTTCAGCGTTATCGCGGTGGTTTGAGTCTTAATTTTAGAAATGAGAAAATTAACCTCTTTTCTAACTTTAGTTTTAATCGCAATGGCCGTTACAGCAGCTCTTCTAATTACCGCCTAGCTTTGGGACAAGATACCAGCGCGTTGAAGCAGTTTAATGCTTATCAGAATTCTAATATAGGAGGCATGGCGCGGGTTGGTATGGATTATTATTTTGATGCCAATAATACCTTGACTCTAGCGGCTAGAATTCGTCCCTCTGGAGGAGAAAATAAGAGTCGTATTGAATATGGTTATTATGATGATAATACCACAAAATCTAGAATCGAAGAGCGCAACACAGATGGAAATCGCTCTCGTTTTAATATGACCTACAATGTGATTTACTCTAAAATATTTCAGCCTAAAAAGAAGAAAAATGAAGAAGGGGAAGTGGTCCAACGTCGGGATAATTCTAAGGACAATGGTGGTCGCCGTCGATATGGTCGTGGAACTGACCGCGCAAGTGGCGGTCAAGGAACGATGGGAGACAAGCAGGAGTTGGTGATTGATTTACAATATACCAATAACAGCGGTCTAGAAGAGGACCAATTCAACCAACAATTGTATACTGCAGATTGGGCGCCTAGTAACAATGAACCTTTGTTACAGCAGACGACCAACCGTCGTGGAATGCACCAAGGAACGGTTATGATTGATTATACCCACCCTTTGCCAAAAGAGAAAAAATTTGAAGCAGGCTACAAGGGCAATATCCGTTGGATGGGGAATGATTTTGTTGGGCAATCTTTTGACTATGCACAAGGTGCGTATATCAATGATGCTGGCTTAACTAATAATTTTGAGTTTTTGGAGCAAGTCCATGCTGGCTATGTGACTTTCTCACACAAGATTAAGAAATTTCAATACAAAGTTGGTTTAAGAGCAGAATATACCTTAGCAGAGTCGCGTTTAGTCTCTCCAACAGAGGAAGTTTTTGTGAACAATTATCCTAGCTTCTTTCCTTCGCTTAATCTATCGTACGAGTTGCCAAAAAGTCAACAATTGCAATTGAGCTTTAGTCGTCGTATCAATCGTCCTTCTACTTGGGCATTGAATCCTTTTCCAAGTTACCGAGATCCGTTGAACTTGCGTTATGGCAATCCTTTTTTACTGCCTCAATATTCTAATAATGTAGAGTTGAGTTATGCCAAATACTGGCAAAAAGGCCATACAGTTATGCTGACAGGCTTTTACCGATACAACACGGACTTAATGGATCGTTTGCGTACCGTTCGGCCTGATGGCGTGGCTATACAAACCTATTACAATTTTAGCACCAGTCAATTGTGGGGAGGAGAACTTGTCGTTCGAGTATCTCCTGTCAAGTGGTTTAATTTTAATTTGTCTGGATCCTTGTATCAGAACATTCAAGATGGCAGCAATATTGATGAGAATTTCAGTGTGAATACCTTGGCTGGAAATGGGAGTGCAGGCATGAATTTTACCTTTAAATTTGGGATGCGCATCTCTGCTTACATGTGGGCATCTATTCCTAAATATGTTCCTCAGGGATGGTCTAGCGGCTATGCTTGGACCTCTCTTTCTGTGAGCCAGAAAGTCTTAAAAGATAAAGGTCGTTTGACATTGAGTGTTCAGAACCCATTGTTAGGTGGTCGTTACGGTTACGAAACACAGTCTAGTGATTTTTATCAAGCAGGGCAATCCCGTTGGGAAGCCCCTATTTTTGAGTTGCGGTTCTCTTATCGTTTTGGTAGCGTGAATGTGCGGGATGGCCGTTCTAAGAATGCCAGTCGTTTGGGGAATGGCGGCGGTGATGGTGATAGCGATCAAGGACCAGGATAGGCTTCTTTTGGAAAAAAGAAAAGAATAGAAGAAAATAACTAACGCTTTAGTGATTCTTTGCGTATATATACACAGCGGAGAGGATTATTAAGGCGTTTTTATTGCTGCCTGAGCGGAGACGTTAATTATTACTACAAAAAGAATAAAAGAGAAATGAAATACAATTGGATAGGATGGTTATTAGGATTGACCTTATTAGCATTGGGAAGTTGTAACAATGAAGAGAGCAGCGTTTCTAAAGGCACGGTATTGGGACCCGATACGCGTTTTTGTCCTTGCTGTGGTGGTTATTTAATCATTGTGGATCGATTCACTTACCGTTTTTTTGACAGTGATTTACCTTCTGGTAATACCGTATTGCAAGGCGCCACTTATCCATTGGATGTAGAGTTGCGTTTTGAGAATGAGAGCGATTTCTGTAACAACATTGATCGGATTAGCATTCAAGAGATGACAGCTCGATAATATAGGGAACTTAATACCCCACAAAGCTTTGAAAAGCTCAAAAAAAAGCGTCCCGAACTTATTCGGGACGCTTTATATTTTTTAGAAACAAGGGCTTATAATCCTAATAAACCATTTGTTTTTCTAACACCAGCAGCACTTTCTTGCATTTTGGCTTTTTCTGCGTCGCTCAATGGCACATCAACGATTTTTTCAATACCGTTCTTACCCAAAATAACAGGTACACCAATGCACAAGTCACTAAGACCGTACTCTCCGTCCAATAAGGTAGAACATGGGAACATTTTCTTCTGATCACAAGCAATTGCTTGTACCAATGCTGAAACCGCTGCACCTGGAGCATACCATGCGCTTGTACCCAATAAACCTGTCAAGGTAGCACCACCAACTTTTGTGTCAGCAGCTACTTGTTCTAAACGCTCAGCAGATAAAAATTCAGAAACTTTAATGCTGTTACGAGTTGCATGAGAAGTAAGAGGAACCATTCCCTTATCGCTGTGTCCTCCGATTACCATACCATCTACATCTGAGATAGGAGACTCTAAGGCTTCTGCTAAACGATACTTGAAACGAGCACTGTCTAATGCTCCACCCATACCAATAATTTTGTTCTTTGGTAGGTTGGTTGTTTTGTGTACCAAGTAAGTCATGGTGTCCATTGGGTTACTAACCACAATGATAATAACGTTTGGTGAATGCTCTATTAAACTAGCGGCAACTGATTTTACAATACCTGAATTGATACCGATCAATTCTTCACGAGTCATACCTGGTTTACGAGGAATACCAGAAGTAATGACAGCAATATCACTGTCGGCTGTTTTTGAATAATCGCTGGTACTTCCTACGATTTTTGTATCAAAACCATTCAAACTAGCAGTTTGCATCAAGTCCATCGCTTTTCCTTCGGCATAACCTTCTTTGATGTCAAGCAGGACTACTTCTGCTGCGAAATTTTTAATGGCTATATACTCAGCACAGCTTGCACCAACGGCACCTGCACCTACTACAGTTACTTTTCTCATTATATTAACAGTTGTTTTTAAGAATGCGTTTTAAAGATAAAACTTCTGAAAGAAAGTCTCTTCTTTAAGATACGCAGCGTGGAATAATATGTTCAATTACTAGACTCTATTGACTTAAAAATAGAACCAAGTTCTTACAAGGCAAGAAAATAAGCCTATTTTGGTCAATTTCTGTATAGATAAGAATTTTTTTGAGAGAAGACAGGACTTTTTTTGAAAAAAATGCTTATTATAGTAATACCAACCAACATTTACTGCTCCTTGTCTCTTTGTAGATGACCAATTCTTGTTAAGAACAAGAAAACTACTCCCCACAACATTAATCTCCTAGTTTAGGAGTAAGAGCAGTGGGACAATTTTTTTGAAAGAAAATTGTCAACTCATCATAGATTTTATATTCGCATGTTTCTTAGTAGTAATTTGCTCAATCCAAGGCCTGTACATACTTATGTCATAGTCTTTGGTGCTAGACAAAATATTCTGCTTAAAAATTGCTATACCCAACAATTTTTGTTTTTTTTGAGGTTAAAATAAAGCGATTAATGTGTTGGTTATGTCACTTTATAGCTCCTCCTATTATAAAGGTGTAATTTTTGTGAGAGGTCACAATGGATTGAATATGCATTCTTTATAGAGGTGATTCTAAATTAACTGGTTATACATTCATTTACTAATTTAATTCAAATCAAGGTTATGGTTCGTTGTTTATTATATACTATGGTTGGGCTATTCCTCTCTATTGGAGTATTTCATACCAGTGTGCAGGCACAATCTGCACATAACCACGCTGCTTGTGGGGTGGGGCTTCACGATGGAGAAGCAATTAAAACCCGAATGTTAAACAATAGAAGAAATCGAGTAGAGCTGCTTTCGAAATTCGAGAATAGCCGCAGTACTTCTAATATTGTTTATGTTCCTGTCCAATTTCACATTGTGAATAGAAACGATGGAACGGGGGGAGAGACTATCAGGGATATTTTTGATAATTTATGTCGTTTGAATAATGATTATGCTCCTATTGGAGTAGAATTTTATTTGGCAGGCCCTATTCGTACGGTTAACCAAGATTTATTATACACAAATAGCTTTGCTAGTCAAATGGCAAACTACTTCATGGGCTTGTATCGTGTTGATGGTGTAGTGAATGTATTTGTAGGGGATCGGATTACATCTGGTGTTAGTGGTGGAACTACTTTAGGGTATTACACTCCTGGTATTGATGTAATCTATGCAATTCGTAGTTCTGTTAATGCCAATGCAACAACATTGACGCATGAGATGGGGCACTTCTTGGGCTTACCACATACCTTTGTAGGTTGGGAAGGTAGTTTCTATGGGACAGTAATGAGTAATACAACTGGACGTACACCTAGTGCACGTGGTGGTCGCTTTGTAGAAAACATTGCTCGTCCAAATGATGGAACAGGTTTAGACAACTGTCAGTTGGCTGCAGATGCATTCTGTGATACGGATCCTAACTACTTGTTTGGTTTCTATGGAGCAACATATAACGACGGTCCTAATCGTTGTAACTATGCCGCTACAGCAATTGATCCAAATGGTTGGTTGTTCCGTCCAGATTTGTTAGCAACAGCTCCAGATCGTTTTAAAATGTTAGAAGACGAAAGTGCTTATGAAGAATTTTGGTTGAGAAACTTATCTACTAAAGATCAAATTTATAGCCGAACCTTGGTAATTGTTGAGGCGGAATATACCTTCAATGGTACCACCGTAACCATGTGGTCGGATACTTTGGGGGATACAACTTCAAGAGAAGTATTCTGTCCTACTAATAATACTAGAAACATCATTGGTAGAAATTCAGGAACAACAGATAAAGGAATTATTAACATGGCTGGTCATAAGCTAGATGTCAACATCACTGCACCAAGCGCAACTGGATTGATCTTTGACGCGGCTTCTGCTGAATACACCATTACTAGTGCTAGCGGACAACACCGTGTAGATATGGATAGTCTACGAGTTACTAATACAGGTCTGACTACTGTTGCTGCTGGTGAAACAATTGTTGTAACAGATGTTTTCTCTAATGGTAGTGGTGTGCAGATTTCTTCTGACAACAGAAACTATAACCTTCCTAATGCTTTGGCACCAGGAGAATCATATACATTTACAGCTGCTGATTTGCAGTTTAATGGAACGGAAATCGCAGGTATCTCTTTCAGCATGAAAAGTTACGCTCCGTACCAGACTGTTACAGGAACAACGTCTACTTCTAACAATGTTATGAGTTACTATGGAGATGTTTGTGCTACAGACTTCTCTGTTGAGCAATCAGAAGCTATGAAAATGGACATCGCTTCTAGAGGATTCTCTACGTTGTATGATGATCCAACAGACGTTAGCATTACACAACCTACTACACTTAACTATCCAACAGATGGAAGTATTGCCCCACAACCATTGGTTAACTTCCGTTGGGATGCTGTTCCAGGTGCGACAATGTACCACGTCGAAATTTGTGAAATCAACATTTTGGGTGCTTGTCTTTTGAATGGAGAGAGATTTGATTTCATGACAACAACAAATGATACTTGGAAGACATTGGCTCCTAACAAACGTTACAGATGGACCGTGATGCCCGTTAACTCTATCAGCTTTTGTGATCGCATGACGTTGCAATCTACTACAGCTACTTTCCAAGTATTTGACTGGACGATTGGTGTAGATAAGGTAGAAGGAGAGGCAACAACAACACGTCTCTATCCTAATCCAACTAACAAAAGTCAGCAAGTTGTCTTAGAAATTAACGCTACTAAAGATACAGAAGCACAAATTTCAATGATCAATAGTATTGGTCAGACCGTAATGCCTGCACAAACCATCAACGTTGCTCAAGGAGTAAATGTAGAGCGTTTGAGTACTGCTAACTTAACAGCTGGTTTGTACATTGTTAATGTAGAAACAGAAGGTACTATTATTAGTCACAAATTGGTGATTCAAGAATAAATACAACACTATTTAGTTAGTGAGAAATAATGATAAGAATGGCTGCTCTTAGAAGAAGGGCAGCCATTTTTTTGTATTTTTAATAAGAAATCCAGCTTGTTATACTAGGAATGATAAGAAGCTGATAAACGTAGTAAATAGTAAAGCTACTTGTTGTAATATTTTTTATAAGAACGGGCTCCTCATGCGATTACTAAAAGGAATAAATTTATGCCTCTGCTGGTTAGGAATGCTGTCTTGTGAAACCCCTGAGCAGTCAGGGTTATTACAGGAAAATTCTACAACACGTTTAATAAAAGTGGAGCCTGCTTTATCTCCTGAAGCGCTTGTCTTAAGAAATAAAATTGCCCAACGAATAGGCTTACAAAAGGCGATAGATAAAGCGCCTAAAGAACAGGTTCAGACCATTAATTTTGCCTGCTCTGCCCAGAGTGGCGGTCTTGTTGCCTATATCCGCGAGGAGCAAGCATTGCAAGGGCTTCGTTTATCCCTTTCTCAAGAACGAGGATGCCGTTCCACACAATGGTATTATCAAGATAAAAAAACAATTGCTTTAGTGACTCATGAACAAAGCCAGTGGCAAGGCGATCAGGAACACATTGAACAAACTGTTTTTTATGTGGAAGAGCATAAAATTTTGCAAGTGTTGCATCGAGTGGTGCAGGCTTCTCCTCGGCGCCTAGAAGTAATATTAGAGCAGACGCCTTTTGAACGAGTGAGAACAACTAGCCAAGAGGCGCTTTGGGCACAACTACAAGTAGACGAACAACAGTTGTTATCAACAGAAGAGCAACCTAAGGATGCTGTTCATTTTTGCCCCTAATCTTCTAGTCAAGCTTTTAAAAAGATGAACTTTTCCTCCTATTTTTGTTACATTGAAAAGAAAATAGAAGAAGAATTCCCTTCTTTAGAGATACTATATAATTATGTCAGAACAACGAATTCCTGTTACTATTTTAACGGGCTTTTTAGGCGCTGGTAAAACAACCGCACTCAACTATTTAATCGAGAATAATCCTGCTACTAAATTCGCTATTATTGAAAATGAATTTGGGGATATTCCTATAGATAATGATCTAGTAATAGGCGCCAATAGTGGTATTTTTGAATTGTCCAATGGTTGTATTTGTTGTACGCTCAATGGAGAATTAATTGATACCTTAGTGGAATTGGTCAATAGCGGACAGCAATTTGAGCATTTGATTGTAGAAACGACAGGGGTGGCAGAGCCAGATGGTGTTGCTGCGGCTTTTGTATCCGAACCAGCGATTCAAGAGCGTTTTCGCTTAGATGCTACAATTTGTATGGTAGATGCCCATCATGGTGTGGAGTCTTTAGAGGAACGCGAAGAAGCCAAACGCCAAGTTACTTTTGCGGATGTTTTAGTGATTAATAAGGCTAGTGAGGTACAAGAGCAGGCACTAGAGGGGCTTAAAAAGCGTCTTATGGGAGCAAATCCATTAGCGAGTATTCTGCAATGCGATCGGGGGCAATTGCCTAGTAGTTTGTTACATGTTCAAGCATATGAGAATAAGATAGTAGAAGAGAAGCTAAAAGCATCTAACAAGCCACTAAATCATGTTTGTGATGAACATTGCAACCATGACCATAAAGAACATGCCCATCAGCACAGTAGTGATATTGTGACACAAAGTTTTGTATTAGACGAACCATTGGATGTGCTCAAATTTAGACATTGGTTGAATGTTTTATTGATGATTCAGGGCCAAAATCTATACCGAGTGAAAGGCATTGTGCATTTTCAATATCAAGACAAAAAAGCGATTGTACAATCGGTCAAGAAAATGTGTGTATTTTCTTCTGGAGAAGCTTGGGCCGAAGGCGAAAATCGTCAAAGTCGTTTAGTTTTTATTGGTAAGAATTTACGTAGAGATATTTTAGAAAAACAACTACGCCATTGTTTATTCAAAGCTTTTGTGTAAAAAAAAAACGAATAAAAGCGAAGTGAATTATGATTTTTCAAGAGCTTACTTATTGTAAAATCAAGAATATCCTGTAATTTGGTAAAACAAGCAATTTTTCAAATTATTGAATACCCCACAAAATACACTATTATGATTCGCATTGCCCAAGAGTCTGACGCCTCGGCTTTGTTAGATATATACGCCCCCTTTGTCACCGATACCGCGATTACATTTGAGATCAAAGCACCAACTTTAGCGGAGTTTGTGGAGAAAATGAATGGCATTAAGAAAGAAGCGCCTTATTTAGTTTATGAACATAAAGGAGAGGTTTTAGGTTATGCTTATGCCTCTAGTCATCGACAGAGGGCCGCCTACCGTTGGACCAGAGAATTATCGATTTACATTCGCGAAGACGCTAAATCGAAAAAATGTGGTACGGCACTTTATACCTCCTTGTTAGAGTTGTTAGGTTGCCAAAATTATCGAACAGTCTTGGCTGGAATTACTTTGCCGAATATTCCAAGTGTCAATTTTCATGAACGACTAGGCTTTTATCCTGTTGGAGTATACGACAATATTGGTTTTAAGCTAGGCAAATCACATCGTGTAGGGTGGTGGCAACTGATGTTGCAAAAAGCACAAGACCCCGCACAAGAGATTATTCCAATAGAACAAGTGCTCGCCACAGAAAAAGGGCAACAAGCACTAAAACGTGGAGAAGCTAGAATTTTAATTTAAGATTCAAGGATGCTTTTCTATAGATAGACAAAGAATCCAAATTGACAGCATCAATGCTATCACTATCAAAAAGAGCGCAAATGCGCTACAAATAAAACCACAATTACTATGGAATACAGAAGATTGGGCAAATCGGGGTTGCAAGTTAGTGCATTCTCTTTTGGCTCTTGGTTGACCTTTGGCAAACAGATCAGCGATGATATGGCCAAGAAAT
Organism: Aureispira sp.; assembly: GCA_050633105.1. Taxonomy (GTDB): domain Bacteria; phylum Bacteroidota; class Bacteroidia; order Chitinophagales; family Saprospiraceae; genus Aureispira. Next base: position 129,030 of record JBOEFW010000017.1, read on the forward strand.
TAATGATTGAGGCTTATGAAAAAGGAGTTAACTTTTTTGATAATGCAGAGATCTATGCAGAAGGGAAATCAGAAATGGTTATGGGAAACATCCTCAAACAAGTAGGATGGCGCCGCAGTTCTTATGTTGTTTCTAGCAAAGTTTACTTTGGTGATGGACACAAACAACCAAATGAAACGGGGTTGAGCAGAAAACACGTGATGGAAGCTTGTCATGCTGCCTTAAAGCGTTTGCAAGTAGAATATTTAGATTTATTCTTTTGCCACCGTCCTGACAAAAATACCCCCATTGAGGAAACTGTTCGTGCGATGAACACGCTCATTGAGCAAGGGAAAATTTTCTACTGGGGAACCTCAGAATGGTCAGCTCAAGAAATCATGGAAGCACACATGGTTGCGGGAAAATATGGCTTAATTGGCCCTACTATGGAACAGCCACAATACAATATGTTCCACCGTCAAAAAGTAGAGGTCGAATTTGAGCAAATCTACAAAACGGTAGGATTGGGAACAACGATTTGGTCTCCATTAGCTTCTGGCGTCTTAACCGACAAATATTTGGATAGTCAAGATACCAGCGAGACCCGTTTAGGAATGAAGGGCATGGAATGGCTGAAAGAGCGTTCCCTAACAGAGGATCGTTTGGAACGTGTTCGTGGCCTTCAAAAAATCGCAAAAGAAATGGGTACTTCCGTGGCCAAATTGGCCTTGGCTTGGTGCCTCAAAAACCCGAATGTAAGTACGGTTATTTTGGGCGCTTCCAAACTCCACCACTTAGAGGAAAACTTAAGTGCGTTGGATTTGTTGGCTCGTCTTGATGACAGTGTTATGGAAAATATTGAAGCAGTATTGGGGAATGCCCCTGAACGTCCAGCTTGGTAGGCGGTTGTATTGCTTGATCAAGCCTCTCTTTTGGAATCCTATTCTAGAAGGGAGGTTTTTTGTTTAATAGAGCGTTATTTGCTATGTTTATTAACACAGTACTGGAATTTATGAACGGTAAGAGCTGACTAAAAACAACAACCAATGATTATAAAGAGCATACAGATATTTCCTATTAAATCTTTAGACCGAGTTTTGGTAGATGAAGTGCAGATTACAGAAGGGCAAGCCCTAGCCTTGGATAGACGATGGGCTATTCATCGCAAAAGTGATGGGAGAACGGTCAATGGTAAAAAATATCCAGCCGTGCACGCATTACGGACGTCTTTCCAACTAGAGCATAAAATGGTAACCTTTAAAGCACCCAACCAAACCGCTGCGCAATTTTCTTTGGAAGGTGATTTAAGTCGGATGAATGCTTATTTATCTGCTTATTTTGGAGAGGAAGTGGAAGTTTTAGAAAATGCACAGCGAGGTTTTCCCGATCATACCACAGGAAAGATAGGGGCTTCTATCGTGTCTATACAAACACTTGAATTGGTTGGCCAGTGGTTTGATTTGCCCTTAGAGGAGGTGAATAAAAGAATGCGCATGAATTTTATAATAGAAGCAAACCAAGCGTTTGAGGAAGATGCTTTACTAGCCGATAATAAAGAAAATCCCAACCGTTTCTTATTTGGAGGGGTGGAAGTCAAGACCTATAAACCCTGTGTTCGTTGTCCTGTTCCTACCAGAGATACCACAACAGGGGAGGTGATCAGAGGTTTTCAAAAAGCGTATCTGCAACATAGATTGGCCTTGCAACCTGAACTTTTAAAACACCCTCTTTATCCACATGCTTATATGTGTGGCTTAGTATTAATAATTCCCCCTTCTTCTATTGGGAAAACGATTCCAATAGGGGCCAAAATTACTAGAATTGTTTCCTAAACACAGACTTGCAACGTTCTACTGCAAGCCTGTGTTCTACGCGATTTTTTTATTTCATTAATTGTCTAGCTTGCTGTCGCTCTAGACGTTTTGCTTTGGCTTTTTTACTGTCCCAAAAAGTATAGCCTAGATAGGTGGTTAGGCCTGTGTGATGATAGTGGAAGGGCCGATATTCGAAAAAATTATTCATTCCCCAATGACCACGGGTGCCTAATTTAAAACATCTCCAAGTAAGTTCGAGGCCTGTTGTTAAGTTGAGTAGCCCCCACCATTTTTCGTCACCCAAAACTCCATTTCCTAGTCGATACCCAAGATCTATTCCAGTTCTTATAGTCAATTTTAAAGGAATTTTTTTAGATAAACTGAAACTATAACCAATCATAAAAGGTGTTGTAAAATAAGTATTTATCCAAGGATGGTCAGGAGCCGCTGGAATATCAGAAGCACCTAAAATTAACAAAGAAAGACCAGTAGATAAATGGACTCTTTGTATTTGATAGGTATACGTCAAGCCTAAGAATGACCTATGTAAGGGATCAAAGAGGAGGAATTCGTCGGCTACAGGACCTAATCTAACGGTAGATTTATCATACAATACTCTGACATTAGAAAAGGTCCAACCAATTTGGATATCTAAACTACTTTGTGCTTTTAAAAAATAGCAGGAAAAAAATAGTAGTATGAAAGAAGTGAATTTCATTATGAGCTATTTATACATTACTGTAATCTATAGGACAACCTTGCCAAGCTGCTTTTATTCTAATACTAGTTAACTTATCATTCATATGTCCACATAACTGGCCACCAAAGGGCTGATCTCTAAAATTGAAACAAGTAGCAAAAGTGTCTCCTTGTCTTCTATTGATTAGATGAATAAGATAAGCACAACCAGTTTTAGGAAAATTGGCGTGATTATAATATCCAGTAACAACCCCATCAGCTCCAACAGGAAATTGTAAGCATCTAGATGAAATACAATCACTCCAAGTGTACCCACTACCACGTGGCTCTGTCCATAAATCTGGATGCGCTGCCATTGTAAAACAATTATGAGTTCCATACGTCCAAATATCGGTATGGACACCATTTTCGATGTTTAATGATGCACCTCCTTGATTATCGTGGTCATAAACAGTAAAGACAGGAGTTCTAGCATTACTCAAACTCCCTTCAGGGACTCCAATATAGCTAGCTATGTCATTAGGGAAAGGAGAGGTGATGTCTAACTCTTCTCTCATCTCTTCTATACCAGTATGAGCAGCAGCATATAAAATAGGGTTTCTGTAGTTTAAAGGCAAACCATAAGTCGTAATTAACTGGTCGCGTAATTCTTCAATTCTTAGGGCATGTTTGAATTTTCGCCCTAGTAAGGCATCAAAGTGTCTTTCAACGTAATCATGTCCTTCAAACTCGCTGTCAAAATAGAAGATATGGTTTTGAGGTTGATTAGAAAAGATAATAGGAACTAAATCAGCCCCTTCCAACCAATCTGCAACAGCCAAATAATTGTCATCCACTACAAAATCGTCAGTAGACCCTTCTTTAAAAGACAAAGGATAAGCCTCACCTTGGTAATGGTAAATAACATCAGCAGTCGTTAAGGCACTACTTTCTTGGGGAGGAGAAATGGTTGTAATAGGAGGAATGACTGGTTGTTCTTTTGAACAAGAAACAAAGCCCAGTAGGAGTACATTCCAATAGATAATTGCTCTCATAATTTAAGTAATATTTGTGATTTACAATGTAGTATATACTTAATTTATGATTTATTGGGTGAAGTGACAAAAATTTGAGGGTTTAAAAATGTTTTTGAGGAGTAAAAATGTTTTTAAAAATAGTTTTTTTATTTAAAATAATAAATAAAAGGTAGCATTTGTGTAATGGGCTGATAGAGAGGGTGTCCAGCGAGAAGGAGTGTTAAAGAGGGAGAAGTAAAGGACAAAATAATAGCTCTTAACGAAAAAGCTAAGAGGAAAAAGATCAAGTAGAGTAGATAAAAAGGAGCAATTATTACAGATAATCTACATCAACGGCATAAGGATAAGTAATCAGAACTTGTATCGCATTATCAATCGACATTGTCTTGAAAAAGACCCGATAAAGAATTTCTACGATAGGTGTAGTCACTCCGAGATGAGAAACTAGTGCGCGAATTGTTTCTAAGGTTTTCACTCCTTCAATCACATCAGAGCTACTGGCCATAATTTCTTCGAGGGTTTCGCCTTGTCCTAAACGGTAGCCTGCTTTATAATTTCGGCTATTGGGACTAGAAGCGGTGGCCACTAAATCACCGATACCAGCGACCCCCAAAAAAGGTTTGATGTCTGCCCCAACGGCTTTACCAATGTGAATCATTTCTGAAAGACCGCGGGTGACGAGTAAAGCCCATAAGTTCTTACCTAAACCTTTTCCGCCTAATATACCAGCGGCCAAAGCGATAATATTCTTCAAGGCACCAGCGAGCTCTGCTCCAATAATATCATGATCACCATAAACCTGAAAGCGATTACTTTTGAGAACAGCTTGGCCTGCTTTGATGACTTCTGTAAAAGGGCTAGCAATCAAGGTGGCGGCTGGTTGCCCTTCCATAATTTCCTTAGAAAGGTTGGGGCCAGAAAGACAGCCAATACGACAAACAATACTTTCTTCCTCAATCACCTGACTCATGGTTTTGATGTGCTCAGGACGAAGGCTTTCTCCTGGTTCTAAGGTTTGTAGGTCAAGCCCTTTGGTGCCATGGATGAGAAAATGGCGCGGATTAAGGAATGGGCTCAACTGTCGCATCATGCTACGGAAGGCTTGCGAGGGAACAATTGGAAAGATTAATTGACACTCTTCGGCCACCAAGCGAATATCAGAGACGGCCTTAATGCGTGGCGCTAAATTACTATAAACCCCTTCTCTTTTTTCGATGGCTAGGCGCACCTCTTCTCGACGAGCATACAACAACACATCCACATTCTCTGCTAAGAGATTGGCAATGGCACGGCCAAAACTTCCCGAACCAATAATACCAACAGGAGCTTGTTGTTTGCTTGTTTCCATGATCTAGTTTATTCCATTTAAAGGAGGAGTATTGTATAATAACAGAGGCAAAGATAATTAAAGTTGTTTAAACGACGCAGTAGCAGCGTAGCTAAAAGGGCCGTTGTGGAAAGGAGAAGGTCTTTAGGGAGTACGTTAAGCCTCCATCAAGCTGTTTCCTTAGAATCAAGGCAAATTTGGAAGGGGGATAATTCTTAAAATGATGTTAATTTATGGAGATAACAGCCTTTTTTGTTACTAAAACTAAAAAAAAGCAACCTTTTTAGACCATGTAAACACCATAAACCGTTCAAAACACATCTGAATAACTAAACCAAGGCGCACTACCATATCAAAATTAACTAATGGCTAACCAACATTAGGCGCTGAACTAAATAGACGAACAAAGTCCAATGTAATTATGGGGCTAGTTCCCCAAAACAACACTTATTATGATGAAATTAATTGCTTTGTTGCTTGTAATGAGCAGCTGTTTCGCGTTTTCTTGTATGGATATGAAGGCTAATAATGAAGGGACAACAACTCCTTCTGAAAATGCGCCAAATGCTAACCCCAAAATTCAGGTAGCTCTGATTCTAGATACAAGTGGAAGTATGGATGGCTTGATTGATCAAGCAAAATCTCAATTGTGGAAGATGGTCAATGAATTGGCGACCTCTAAACGAGATGGCAAAATACCTACTATTGAATTGGCGTTGTATGAATATGGTAAAGATGAACTTCCTTCTAACAAAGGCTATCTACAAGCTTTGGTTCCCTTGACCAATGATTTAGATTTAGTTTCGGAGAAATTATTTGCCTTGAGCACCAACGGAGGAGAAGAGTACTGTGGTTGGGCGATTAAAGATGCTACAGAAACACTTCAATGGAGTGCTAATAAAGAAGATTTAAAAATTATTATTATTGCAGGAAATGAAGGGTTTAATCAAGGCCCTGTGGATTATAAAGTATCCTGTAAAGAAGCGATTACTAATGGTATTGTTGTGAATACTATTTTCTGTGGAGATTGTGAAGATGGAATTCGTTTGTTGTGGCAAGATGGGGCAGATCGTGCGGAAGGAAAGTACTTGTGTATCAATCAAAATGATAAAGTAGCTCATATTCCTACTCCTTATGATAGTGAGTTGGGACAGTTGAATGATCAATTGAATGAAACTTATATTGCGTTTGGTGCAGAAGGAGGATTACGCCAACAACGTCAAGTAACACAAGATGCCAATGCCGCTCAATATGGTGCTGGAAATGTCGCTTCTCGTGCGGCTTCTAAATCTAAAAAATCAGCGTATAACAACAAAGCTTGGGATGCCGTAGATGCGATGGAGGAAGACGAAGAGGTCGTAGAAAAAATGGAAGTAGAATACCTACCTGAGAATATGAAAAAAATGACGGTAGAGGAGCGTAAAGCTTACATCAAAGAACAAGCTGATAAACGTGCTGCTGTGCAAAAAGAAATTCAAGAAGTTGCTGAAAAAAGAGAAACTTTCCTTACTCAGAAACGCAAAGAGCAAGCAGGAGATACCAAAAATACCTTGGATCAAGTGATGCTGGAAACCATTCGGGAACAAGCTGTCAAAAAAGGCTATGAATTTGAAAAATAAGACAACATAATAAATACACCCTTCTTCTTTTCCTGTTGGACGCAATGTTGTCCAGCAGGAAAAGTTGTTTTTATCCAGATTACATTTTAGAACCAATTTGCCTTCAATAGTAGGTGAATTTTTATATACCAATGCATGACGAATACAAAAAAATATATCCAATACTGTTTGGTGGGATTTTTATTTGTTTTTAATGCTTGTATTGCAACGGCTCAGGTCGATACTCTATCTGAACTCAGTGAAGAACCTTCTAATAATAGTAGCAATGATGTTATCATTGATCTAAGACAGAAATACATTTATAATGACAACAAAGATACCTTGATTCTTCCTGATGTGAATTTTATTTCCTGTATTTATCAACCTTTAGAAGTGGTGGCCGAAATTCAAATTGATCAAAAAGGAGCAAAAGAAGTGGTGTTTTATCGAACGTGTTATATGAATAGTGTTTTTTATGAATCCTCTTTTTCAAGAACAGCAGGCGGTTTTCATCACGAGTATGAAGTATGGAATTTAGATACCAAACAATGTCTCTTTGAAGTGACAGTATATTACAAAGGAGCGTATAAAAATGAGTTGATGCAAAAAACTATATTTAAGAACTATAAAAAGGGGAAAACCTTCTACCAATGCACTTTTGATATAGAAGAAAATGGCAATATCCATGTCCAAAAAATTAGAGGCAAAGACAAGTGTTTAATAGAAAAGAAAGAAGGAGTATATGTGTTTAAGGAGGGAACATATCAATTGGTTCCGTGAGTTTTTCTGTTAAGAGTAGAGAAAAATATTGTTGATGGATAGGTGTTTTTTTAGAGACAGTATTTATTAAAACCAATTCCAAACTAGGCGGAGCCAGCTAAAAAGAGAACTTTTAAATAAGTTTTGACATTAAATGTCATTACATTTAAAAATTCTCTTTTTTATTTACACCAAAAAATAAGTTTATGGATACCAATAAAAAACCAATTATTGCTGGAACAATGCCTATTCCTGTTGAATTAGAGGCGGGCAAAACATATGCTTGGTGTTCTTGTGGGGCATCTAAAAACCAACCTTGGTGTGATGGGAGTCATAAACCTGCCAATGACTTTACACCTGTTGTATTCAAGGCAGAAGAAACAAAGACGGCTTATGCCTGTGCTTGTAAATACAGTGCTACGCCTCAATTCTGTGATGGGAGTCACGCTAAACTAGTCGCTCCTAATAAGAAGTAGAAAGATACGCTTGTTGTCAGTTCCTGTTCTTTTGATTAATCAGAACAGGAACTAGCAATAAGAAGTGTAGGGATTGTTTTAGAGGGCTTCGGCATTGGCTAAAAAACGGGCACGATTCTCAGGAGAGGGGAGAACACAGTTGTCCTTCTGCCCAAACCAACGATAGCGATTTCGAGCGACCCAACGATAAACGGCATTGCGAATAAAACGCGGGATTATAATAAAGCCATACAACAAGGGCCAAGCACCCGATAAATGTCTAGTAACACGCAAAGAGGCACTAGAATGCGTATACGCTTTACCGTTTTCTATCAAAACTGCTCGTTCTAAATCTTCTCCATCCAGTTGATATTCTTGGAGTAATTTTTTAGCAAAATCTGATTGTAAGGGCGCAAATTTATAGCGCCCTTTAGGGTCATGTTTGATAATAAATTGCACACTCCGATCACAGAGATTGCAAACGCCATCAAATAGAACAATAGCGGTAGTATCAGACTTTTTCATAGCTGTTTAGGGATTAAAATCTTGGTTAATATCTTCTTCTTCGCCCAAGTGGCTTGGCAATTGTTTGCTAGCTTTTGCGCCCAAATCTTTAAGTTGTGCTGCTCTAGTCACCAAATTGCCACGACCATATTGTAATTTCTTCATGGCCTCATTATATTCCCCCTCTACAGAGCGAATTTTGTCCCCTAGTTTTTGTAAATCATCTGTGAAGCCTACAAACTTATCATACATCCTGCCTGCTTTATCAGCGATCTCTAAGGCATTTCTGTTTTGATTTTCCTGTTGCCAAACATTGGCGATTGTACGTGTTGTTGCCAATAAAGTCATTGGACTAACAATAATAACATTCTGTTCAAAGGCTTGATAAAACAACTGGTGGTCATTTTGCATTGCCAAAGCATAGGCTGCTTCTAAGGGAACAAACATTAAAACAAAATCTAGGCTATTGAGTTGGTTGATTTGTTGATATTTCTTGCGACTCAATTCTTTAACGTGATTTTTGACAGAAGTCAGATGTTCTTTTAAGGCCTTATCGGCTGCTTGGTCAGAAGGAGCATTGCTAAATCGTTCATAGGCTGTAAGGCTCATTTTAGAATCAATCACCAAATGCTTCTTATTGGGCAAATTCAAGATCAAATCAGGCAATTGGCGTTTGCCTTCTTCTGTGTTAAAATGTTGTTGGGTTGAATATTCTAAATCCTTGCGTAAGCCTGATTTTTCAAGGAGGCGTTCTAAGATTAGCTCTCCCCAATTGCCTTGTGTTTTGGCTTCTCCTTTGAGCGCACGCGTCAAATTGCGTGTTTCCGCATTCATCTCTTGGTTGAGTGTAGTTAATTGCCGAATCTGCTCTTGCAATTTAGCACGTTGTTTGCTTTCATCTCCATAAAAATAGGCCACTTGTTGCTCAAAATGCTTGATTTTTTCTTGTAAGGGATCTAAAATAGAACTAAGGTTGTGTTGATTTTGAGCGGTGAACTTTTCACTCTTTTCCTCCAAAAGGGCATTGGCTGTATGGGCAAATTCTAAGCGAAATTGCTCTTGTATTTGCTGCAATTGTCCTTGTTGTTCTCGAAGTTTTTCTTCTTGATGGCTCACAATTTGCTCTTGTGCTGCTAAGACTTTGTTGAGATCAATGCACTCAATTTCTTTGTCGTCTAGTTGTTGTTCTAAGCGTTCTATTCGAGTAGTCGCGGTATCATAAACAGCTTTGAGAACTTGTGGTTCTGGGGAGGTGGTTGTCTTTTTTTTATGTTGTAATAAAGCAATTAGATAGCCTAGGGCAAGACCAAGCCCAAGACCAATGCCTAGATAAAGCAACTCCATAGTAGAATAGTTGGATGGATAATCAGTGCTTCCATACACTGTATTAAACAAAGATAAGAAAGAAAAAAGTCTTGTTGAGTGATATCTAGGGCCACAAAATACGCAAATAGCAGCAGCTCACTCATTAAAAAAGCTATTTTTGTGATAATATAGGCAAGTGTTTCCATTAAATGCTTGATTTTATAAAAGTAAGGCAGGCAATTTTGTTGTTCTTAATTTACTTTATACATTTGAATGTTTAATTTTTAGACCTTTCAATTATCTATTGAAGTATCTGATTAACAAGTATTTTTGAGTTTTATTTTCTTGAAAAAGAAACAAAAAACTCAGTAACCTAAATTTCTACCAATATTGTTCACTCTACTTCCTTCCCGTTTTTTATGTAGTTGTTGGATATTCTGTTTCCTGACATTTACAACAATAATACAGGCACAAAATGACCCTAGTTTGCAAGCTATTGATGTTCTTTATGGAAAAGGGGAATATCAGGCTGCCGAGCGACGTTATAAACAGCTTGCGACAAAGACAAAGGACAAACAATTAGAACGTTATGTTCAGGCGCAAGCGGGATTGGTATTGGCTGCTCTAAAAGAGGGAAAGCAAGATGAAATATTTGAAGAATTACAAGGAGCAGAACTCGCGATTGAAGACAAAAAAATAAAACCTGTTACACAAGCGCGCTTAAATTTGATGTTGGGAAAATATCACTTGATTTATAAAGAGTATGATTTAGCAATGCCTTTATTGGATAAGACTCAAAAATTGAGTGAACAATTGGGCGATAAATTGACGGCTCCAATGCATTTAGAACTCTATCATGCCTTGGGAGATCTTTATCGAGAACGTGGCCAGAAGGAAAAAGCTTTAGATGCTTATAATAAAGCTATTGTTGTAGCCGATCAGCAAATTCATGAAGAACGAAATTATGAACAGTTGGCGGACATTAAAATCCTAGCAGGAGAATTGTATGATGAGGTTTTGCAACCAGAGGAAGCCATCAAACGCTATGAAACGGTGTTAGCACAAAAAGATACCTTGTTAGCGGATGACCCCGAGCGAGCAGGAGAACTATACTATCGTTTGGGAGGGGTTTACTTTAAGCGGAAGGACTACGATGCGGCTGAAGTTTCGCTCAATAAAGCCTTGGAATACGATATAACAGAGCAGGAAAAATCGGACGCCAAGTTTATGTTGTCTAGTATTTATTTTGATCGAGGGAAATTTAAACTGGCCCTTATTTTTAATAGTAGTGCACTCAATAATTGGAGCCCGAAGGAAGGGGCACTCCCAAAAGAAAACTTTAAAGGTTTTTTGCAATATGGTAAATTAAGTAGTTACCAGACAGGGGCGAAGACTGCCGTGAATAACTACAAAGAATTTACACAACAAGAAGAAAGCTGGACGCTGGAGAGTGCATTGAAAGCCATCCAAGAACAAAAGCTTATTTATCAGCCGCAACCAGAATTATCAGATAATTACAACATTTCTTTACTTAGTTATCACAGAGCAGGGGAAAATGTTGTTAAGCTACCTACTAAAGAACAAACAGTAGCAGAGATTGATGTGCAAATGGCTAAGGGGCAACTCTTTTTTAAAACAAAGAACTACAGTCGTGCAAAAGGACATTTTGAACGAGCTTTGGGATTGATGAAGACTATTTATGAAGAGAAACACCCCATGGTAGTAGAGGTAAAACGTTCTTTGAGTGAAGTCTATCTAGAAGAAAAGATTTATCAGCAAGCCATGCGTTATATTGATCAGGCCTTGGCAGCTTGTTTGGCAGAGGGAGATGTTCCTACAGGAAACAATGTTCCACCTATTGATGATGCTAAGTTTCCTTTGGAATTGTTGTATGCGATTGGAACAAAGGGAAAAGTGCTCAAAGGGCTGTACAACGAGTCAGGGGATAAAAAACACTTGGTTCAATCCTTAGCCATGTTTGATACGACTATAAAATTACTCAATAAACTGCGTCGAACGTATCGTCGAGAAGGCTCTAAATATCAGTTGGCACGCTTGGCAAAGACCTTTAGCAAGGAAGCTTCCTTGGTTTGTTATCAATTGTATGCCTTAGACCAAGATCCTACTTATTACTATAGAGCGTTTGATTACATTGAATTGGCCAAAGGCTCTTTATTATTAGAAGCTATTCGCGAATTGAAAGCCCGTAAAGTAGTGAATATTCCAGATTCTGTTATTCAGAAGGAGCAGGTATTAAAAATTGAAATTGCTTATTTGAAAGGAGAAATTTACACGGAAATAAGAAAGGGGTTTAATAAGGATTTGAAACATCTAGTGGTGTTAGAAAGTCAACTGAAGGAAGTAAAAGGAATCCATGAAGAACTCATCAAACAACTAGAAACATTATACCCTAAATATTATGAGTTGAAGTATGACTTCTCTACCGTAAAAGTAGAGGAATTACAACAATTATTACAACCTCAAGAAGTATTGCTGAATTACGCTTTATTAGATTCCGCTGTTTTGATAATGGGGATCACTGCAAATGACATGACTTGCACCTTAGTCAAGCAATCAAGACGAGGATTGAATAGACATATTAAACGCCTTAGAAGTGCGTTGGAAGGTCGAGAAAAACAAAAAATTTCTAAAGAAGGAATGGCTTTGTATAAAATACTTTTAGAGCCTCTAGAGGAGCTTATAGAAGGAAAAGACTTGATTATTATCCCAGATGGAACGCTTAATAACCTGCCTTTTGAAACCCTAATCAAGAAGACACAGCCGCAGTTAGAATATGTCTTGTTTGACAATGCTATTTGTTATAATTATTCGGCTACAGTGTACATGGTTAATCAACGGCAAAAGAGTCCAATTAATTCTAAGGAAATTGTTGGTTTTGCCCCTGATTTTGCAAAAATTGATTCTGTTCTGAAAAATAATAATCTGGGCTCTAGTAATTTATATGATTTAGAATTAGAACCATTGGCTTATGCAAAGGAAGAGGTTGATGCATTAGCTCGTTTATTTAAGCAACGAAGTCAGTCATTTACTGGACTAGCCGCTACAGAAACGCAAGTTAAACAAAGCAGTGGAAAATACGGTGTGTTGCATTTTGCAACACATGGTTTAGTTAACCACAGTGATCCCATGTACTCTAGTTTGGCTTTTGCAATGGATGGAGAGAATGATGGACTGTTGTATACCCATGAGTTGTTTAGTTTAGAACTCAATGCAGGGTTAGTGACCTTGAGTGCTTGTAACTCTGGGGTAGGAAAACTTTATGAAGGAGAAGGAATGATGAGCCTAGCACGTGGTTTTGCTTACAGTGGCGCGCCCAACTTGATTACTACACTATGGCCTGTTTCTGACCAAGCCACTCAAATTATTATGAAGAATTTCTATCAACACTTGCAAGAAGGTTTACCTAAACATCGTGCCTTACAACAAGCAAAGAAAGATTTTATAGAAGAATATCGGGTGGAAGATGAGCAAGCTTATTTATGGGGAGGGTTGATTGTAGTTGGGAACACTAGTCCAGTAGATGTACTGGCAGAACCTAGTTCTTGGTCTTGGTGGTGGACCGTTGCTGCAGCTCTCTTATTGATCGTTGTAGGGTATCTTATTATGAGAATTGTGCGTGCCAACGCTGCTAAAAATAAATAGACGATGCGGTTTATCTGTTGTTTTTTATTGTTGACGACTAGTTTATTTGGACAGAATCAAAAGTCCTCTGTCCCTACTACAATTTATGTCGAGAATGCTTATACGCAACAAGCAGAGGAAGGAGTAGAGTTGCGGTTTGAATTGCGCCAGCCCAACGGGCAGTACTTTAGAGTGGCAACCTATTCTACGAATGCGGAAGGAATGGTTAGTCTTTCTCTACAGCCTAATTTAAGCTACTCTATTACTAGTAAAAAATTAGATTATTACACCCAACTTACGCTATTAGAAACTAAAGATTTAGCACGTCTTAGTAAAAATAGATTTAACGTTTCGCTCCGTCCTAAATCTTGCTATCGTTTACAAGGACAAGTCGAACAAGTGCAAAACAATTGGAAGGACGCTTATTTTACGATGACTAATCTTGCGACACAAGAACGCCAACGCGTAGAAATTAATAAACAAGGGGAATATTACACCTGTGGTAAATGTGGCGAAACATATAGTATTGCTCCTTTTATCGAAGGCCAAGCTCAAAAAATAGACACCTTATACCTTTCTCCCACCAATTGCCAGCGTAACCAAAACGCTCTGCTTCGCTTCAATCTTCGTCTTGAGCCACAACCTATGGTAGAAGAACCACCAACTGACCCAGCCCTAGTAGTGGAAGATTCTCTGGTCATAAAAGATTTAAGTTTTGAAGGGAAAACTAAAAAATTAGGGACAAAAGGCCAAAAGGCATTAGAAGAATTGGTAGCGGCATTAAAAACGGAACCTAACTTATTTGTAGAACTACTTGTACATACTGATGCCCGTAAGAGTGAACGCTACAATTGGTTATTAGCTCAGAAGCGTGGAGTGTTGCTAAAACAATACATGGAAGAACAAGGAATTGCTCCCGAACGTTATATTATTATTCCTGTAGGAGAGGCACAGATTCTCAATCAGTGCACCAACAATAAACGTTGTACAGCGGCTCAACATGCTGTTAATAATCGAGTAGAAATGGTTCGTCATCCTGCCAGAAAAGAGTTTTAAATTGCCAAAAAGGTAAAATAAAAAAGTTTTTTTTTGAAAAAAAAATCAATTATTAATAAGTATAAATGATAAAAGGTATCTGCTTGTTTAAGAGTGCGTTACAGTGGTTTTTATATATTAAAACCTCAATGAGAAAAACAGCTTGGCAGGATAAAACCTTTAAGATGGCAAGAATATCCAACTAGTTTATAGAATTATTTTTCTAGATTTGTCAAGGACGCTGTCATTGGGGATATACCATTTGGCATGCGTCAACACTTCCCTTTTTCTTTCAGACATCCCCTGTCTAACCTTTCAGAATACGAGTTACTTACATTATAGCAGCAATAGTATTTAAAGTAGATTGTATGTATTTAATCTACTTTAAATGCATAGAGCAATTAAACAATTACTTATATGGAACGACTGTTACAATTAGCGTATAGTTGTTTGTTATGTCTTTACTTTGTTGGACATATACAAGCTCAAGCTCCCACATTAGTCAATGCAGCACCTGCAGAAGGCTTTATAGGAGAGCAGATTTGTTTTCCCGTTACCTACACCAATACAGGTGCCCCAGGTTATGGGCCTTATACTCGTTTGATCGTACCTCCCAACTTTCAATTTGATAATGCTACTTTTGGGGGGATTGGGCAGACGGTGCAAAATTTAGGGGTAATTACTACCCCTCCTCCCAATAATTTTGTCATTGACCCTATTGCGCAATCCAATAGTAATACAACCGTCAATGACACTATTTTTGCTCCTGTGGGAAGTACAATTATTCTATTGGAATACCCTGTAGGTTCTATGGTTCAGGGAGGAGTTGCTTTGATTAGTGAGGTTTGCTTGACAGTAGATCCTGTTGCTATTATTAACGTTCCTGTAGATTTCTGTGTACAAGGAATGTATGAATTTGGAAATGCTCCAACAGGAATCAATGGTGCGATTGCGGGAGCAGATATCTGTACACCGATTACCCCCATTCTATTTCTTTTTGATAAGAAAATAGATGGATCTGATGGCATATATGATGAAGTTCCAGGAGGTGGTGCTTCTCTTTGTCATATTCATCAATATCAACTTAATGTAGATATTGCTGCTGCTGGAACGCTCAATGGACCTATTGTTATCACGGACCAACTTCCAGGCGAATTGCGCTACTTTGGTAATATTAGTTTGCCTCCAGGGTGTAGTGCTGTAGAACCTACTGTTGGTGGTTTAGGAGGGACCTTGACGGTTACTTGTACAGGCGCTTTTGCTGGTTCTACAGGTAACATAGATATGCAAGTTACTTTTGATGCCGCGGTTTCGGATACTTTAGATGAAACGATTTGTGATGATACCGATATCAATAATGCAGCCGCTATTACTGTGCCAGGAGAACCTGCTCAGTTTGACTCTGTAGGAACCCATGTAGAACATCTACTTTTGGGGCATGATAATAATGCTCCAGGTCTAGTTACTATTGGGCAAACCGTTCAATACGACATTGCTTTTGAGATTACAGAGTTTACTGCAGGAGTTGATTCGGCAGTCATTACTTTTATAGTAGCGGATGGTATGGTTTATAATCCTGCTAGTTTGACTTGGGCAGGAGCCCCCGTTAATGCAGGGAACCAGACGATTGTACCAGGCCCAGGAACTGGATCAACCGTAACCGTAGATGTGCACAACCAAAATGGTGCAAATATTTTACCTTGTGGTTCTCCTACTTTACAATACACTTCTACTGTCAATCCTACATATGGTAATGGTGACCCTGTATTGAGTCGAGATCGACTTACCCATACTTCTACCATCACGTATGATTTGGTGGAAGGAGCAACAGCTTGTCAGAGTGCTTCAGGTACGCCAATTGATGTGATTGATATCTCTTTTCAAAAAACGGTAGTTAATAGCCCTCCAACGGGGCCAGGTAGAAATGGACAATGGTGGCCAGGAGATGTGATACAATATCGCTTAGAACTTAGGGTTCCTTCTTTGGATCTGGATGATGTAATCATTAGTGATTTCTTTCCATTGCCTATTCATGATGTGACCGATTTGGCAGGTGCTTTTGGAACTGATGTACGTTTTGATCCAAGTACTTGTTGGAACACTCCTCCTCTTAATTATACAATAGATCCTGCTACAAATGGGTTACTTTTAGATTTTGGAGATATTTCTGATGCCGTAACTGGTGGATGTGTGGATATTGTTTTATTAATAGATATCCCAATTACTACGCTTCCTTTTGCCGATGGGCTTTTTCACTCGAATTTTATGCAAGTGAATAGTGATAATAGTGGTGGAGATGATATTACAGATGCCGTTTTGACTTTGATTCAAGTAGGGGCACCTGATTTAGAATTGACCAAAGGAGTTGTCAGTTCTAATAATCCTAGTGTTACTATTAGTCCAAATGTAGTGCCTCCAAATGGTAACGCGACTGATGCGAATGCTGGAGATCAGCTTTTCTTTGATATTACGGTTATTAATACAGGAACAGCACCAGGATACAATGTTCAAATTAGAGATGTAGCTCCTGCGGAATTGACCAATTGTGCTCTAGTAGCACCTACCCCTGTGGTAGATGGAAGTAATAATCCAGTTGCTTTTACAGGTGGTTTTTCAGGAAACAGCCTTCTTATTGATTTTACTAGCCCTGATGACTCTATTGGCTTTACAGGAGCACCTAGTGGAAACGATCAATATACCGTTTCTTATGTTTGTGATGTTGTTAGCAATATTCCTTCAGGTAGAAATTTTGATAATACGGCAGCAGTGGATTGGTCTTCTGCGAGGGGTGTTCAAAAATTTCCTCCAGTGGATGACGCTGCGACAGTAAGTGTAGCAACACCTACTATGAATAAAGTCGTTGATTATATTGCGCCCAATTATAGTGGAACCAATAACCGTGCAAGTGTTGGGGAAGTAGTTGCCTATGAACTACAAGTATTTGTGCCAGAGGGAAATCTTAATAATGTAGTTTTGCGTGATCAATTGGATGCAGGTCTTGCTTTTGTAGGCTTGGACTCTATTGTATTGTGCAATTCAACAGGGTTTAATAATATTTCTACTTCTAATGCTGGTGGTTTTGCGGCAGTTCAAAGCGGTGTGGTTATTTCTAATACAAGCGCTGCTCCAATAGATCAAGATCGTGTAATGACGGTTGATTTTGGGAACTTAATCAATGCAGATACCGACAATCAACAAGATACAATTAAGCTTTTCTATCGTACGATAGTTATTAATGAAGTATCTAATGTAGATGGGGTTCGTTTACAGAATACGGCGGAATTAGAATGGGATAACTCCAATACGCCAGGAGCTCGCCAAAGTACAACTAGACAGTCTAATCCTGTAACAGTGGTAGAGCCGCAGATTGTTGTCACTAAAAGTTTTACCCCTGATGAAGTATTACCAGGGAACAATACCTTTGTGACACTTACGGTAAGAAATCCTAGTACTTCTTCCGCTCCAGCATTTGATGTTAATCTAACAGATATCTTACCAACAGGGATGACCTTTGTTACTGGCTTTTCTGCTGGTGGAACAGCTAGTATTACAACACCACCAACTAATGGTGGAGGGACAATCACGGCACAATGGGATACTATTCATGTAGGAGAAGTATACAGTATTACTTTTGAAGTACAAGCATCTAATGCAATTACACCTTGCTTTACATTGACCAACTGTGCGAACATCACATGGGAAAGTATTGCAGATACTGATCAACCCAACCAACCTAATGCGTTCTCTTCTAGTTTAGGAGTGACACGTTCTGGGAATGTAGGGTCGCCTGGTGGAATCGCTAATACCTATACACAAGATACTTGTGCGGATTTAGATGTAGTGATTGACAACACATTTGATCCGTTTATTACGGCGAATACACCAATATGTGAAGGCGATCGTGCTGTATTAACAGTACAACAGTATACTGGAAACATTGTACGCTATAATTGGACAGGGCCAGGCGTACCTGCTGGTTTTAATAACTATGAATTGGTTATTGATCCTGTGACAACTTCTGATACAGGAACTTACTTTGTGTATGTTGAATTGGACGGTTGTGTGACAGATACATCTAATTCCTTTGTATTGCAGTTGCGTCCACAACCAGCTGATCCTATCATTGTACCAGGAGATACAATAGTATGTGAAGGGAGTAGTATTCAGTTCTCTACACCAACTATTGCTAACCAATATAGTTGGACAGGACCCAACGGGTTTACAGCGAATGCTTCTACAACACCTTTGATTTCACCTGTAGGTTTGTCGGATGCAGGGCGTTATACTTTAGTGGTGACCAATAATCAAGGATGTAGTTCTAATCCTGTATCTAGTACAGTTACAGTAACTCCGCGTCCAGTTGCTCCTACATTGAGTAACAACGCGCCAATTTGTGCTGGTGATCTTTTACAGCTCTCTACTAATGCTAGTGCTACTTCGTACCAATGGATGGCGCCTAATGGACAGGATACTATTACAACAACAAACACCTTAACTATTGCTCCTAGTAGTACTTTTTATATGGCAGGAAATTGGACATTAGCTGTGATTAATGCCAATGCGTGTATATCAGAACCTTCTGCTAGTAGTAATGTAATTATCAATAGTACACCCATTAAACCATTGGCTAGTAATTCAGGGCCAATATGTGAAGGTGAGGATGTACAATTAACTGCAAATATCGTAACTGGTGCTACCTATATTTGGTACAGCGATCCTGCTTTGACTACGGTTGCAGCGACGGGACAAAATCCAACGATTAGTGGTCTCACTGCCGCCAACAGCCCTGTGACTTATTATGTCCAGATCAACAGTAATGGTTGTTTGTCAGATACCAGTTCTACTATTGTTCTTATTAATAGTAATCCAGCAGCCTTTACGCCTAGTTATACTAGTTTGTGTACAGGAGATAGCTTATTTTTATTAGCTAATACAATGGCTACGATTTATAACTGGACAGGTCCAAATGGCTTTGTATCTACTGCTCAAGATCCAATCATTGCGAATGCTAATACTAGTAATGCTGGTAGTTATATGCTAATGATTCAGGATAACAATGGCTGTAGCAATACAGGAATTGTGCAAGTAGCGGTAGAAGAAAGCCCCAACACGCCTATTATTACTAGCAATAGTCCTATTTGTGAAGATGCTACGCTTACTTTATCTACTACTAGTTATACCGGTAATAATGTGGTCTACAATTGGACCACTCCTACAGGTATGGTAATGACTAGTGTTGCTACATTGGTTATCAATAATAGCACCTTAGCAGATAGTGGTACTTATAGTGTTGTTGTAACAGTAGATGGTTGTACCTCTTTGCCAGGTAATACCGATGTCGTTGTTAATACAAATCCAACAGCTACAGCTGCTGCTAATGGCGCTATATTCTGTGAGGGGGATGCTTTACAATTGAGTACAACAACCAATGCCAACAGTTATCAATGGACAGGTCCGAATGGTTTTAGTTCTACTTCTCCAAATCCATCAGCTATTCTTGTGGCTAATAACAATGCAGGAACCTATAGTTTGGTTGTAACCAATAATAATGGTTGTACCTCCGTTCCAGATGATGTGATAATTACTGTTAATGCAGCACCCAATAGCCCTGCTTTAAGTAGCAATAGTCCTATTTGTGCAGGAGATAACCTAGTTTTATCAACGACCAATATGGCAACTTCTTATCAATGGATGGCGCCTAATGGAGCAGATACAACTACTACGACTAGTACGCTTACTCTAGATCCAAGTAGTGCTTTATATCAAGATGGCGCTTGGAGTTTAGTTATTACAGATGCGAATGGATGTACTTCACCAGCAGCGGTAGCAATACCTGTTACTATTAATGCCTTGCCTAATGGGGCGAGTGCCAGTAATAATAGTCCTGTTTGTACAGGAGCAAATGCTCAATTGACAGCGAATACTATTGGTAATGCTGTTTACAATTGGTATACGGATCGTACAGGCAATAACTTATTCTCTACGGCTCAAAACCCAGTTGTAACAAATGTAGTTGCAACAACTACCTATTATTTGATTGTTGAAGTGAATGGCTGTCCAGCTCCGTTGGATTCTACCACAGTAACGGTATTGCCTTTACCAATGGCACCAGATGTGCCAACGGATTTTGCTGTATGTGAAGGGGAGAGCATTACCTTGCTGACAAATACAATGGCTAGTCAATATAATTGGACAGGTCCGAATGGTTTTAGTTCTATGGCTCAAAACCCTTCTGTAATTCGTCCAGCTACGTTGGCGGATGCAGGTACGTATAACTTATTTATTGTTGATAACAATGGATGTGTGTCTAGCACAAGTAGTGTACAGGTTATTGTAAATACAGCACCTGTGGCACCTATTTTAACCAATAACTCTGCACTTTGTGAAGGCGATACACTCGTTTTATCCACTACAGCAATGGCAGATAGTTTTTATTGGACGGCACCAAATGGTATAGATACAGCAACAGCTAGCAATAGTTTGCAAATACTGCCTACAAATAGTGCTTATTACCAATCTGGTAACTGGACATTGGTGGTACAAAATGCGGCGGCTTGTCCTTCGCAGCCTTCTACACCTTCCTCTGTCGTCATTAACTCTAGTGTCAATGCACCAACTGCCTTTAATGATGGGCCTGTTTGTGCTAATGGAGGGGTGACCATAAGCACACCTAGTGCTATGGGAGCAAGTTACCAGTGGTACAATGATGTTGCCTTGACGAACTTGATTGCTACAACAGCTTCCGTTACCATTAATAATATTACTAGAGATAGTAGTTTTTATGTAGTGGTTACTGTGAATGGTTGTGTGTCTCCTGCGGGAATGACGTTGGTACAAGTAGTACCCGTACCAGCTGCACCACAAGTGCCAAATGACACAGCAGTGTGTATTGGAGAACCACTTACTTTTACAACAAATACACAAGCAGCGGCGTATAATTGGACGGGGCCAAATGGCTTCCAATCGACTGCTCAACAACCTACCGTTATCAATAGTGCGATCGCTGCGAATGCAGGAACCTATACCTTAATGGTAGTCGATAGCAATGGCTGTACTAGTGCTAGCAATAGCTTCAATGTATCGGTCAATGCCCCTCCTGCTGCTCCTGTTATTGTAAGCAATAGTCCACTTTGTTTTGGGGATACACTTACTTTTAGCTCTAGTGGCGATTGTGGACAATCCCAATGGATTGGCCCGAATGGTAACAGTACCACGACTTTGGGAACTGTTGGTGGAGGGAATGTACTTTGGACTAGAGGAAGCGAAACAGCTATTCCTTCTACCAATGTTAACTACTTAGGTGGGGCTTGGTCAATGATCTGTATAGATACTATGACTGGTTGTACCGCCGAGTCGAATACTTTGAATGTTACCATCCATCCAACCCCCATAGTATCTGCCTTTAATGGTGGCGCTATTTGTGCAGGCGATGCTGGCCAATTATTGGCAACTCCAATCGCAGGTGCCAGTTATGCTTGGTACAGTGATAGTACCTTAACTACTTTAGTTGCTACTACACGTACCGCTACTATTAGTAATGTAACTGTTAGTACTACTTTTTATGTAGTGGCTACGGTAAATGGTTGCCCGTCTGCGGCAGCAGCGACAACAATTCCAGTCAATGCAAATCCAATTACACCAGTGCCTAGTTATTTGCCTTTATGTCAATTAGACACCTTGTTCTTGTTTGCTAATGCTGGACCAAATGCAGTAACTTACGCATGGACAGGGCCAAATGGCTTTAATTCTCATTTAGAGAATCCTGTGATTCCTAATATTTATCCATTTAATGCAGGGAGTTATACCCTAACAGTAATGGATTCCTTGGGTTGTTCTGCGTTTTCTACGATAGAAGTAACCATCTATCCAAAACCAGCAACACCAACGATTACACACAATGCACCATTCTGTGCAGGCAGTGACGATTTGACTTTACAAACACAGGCTTATTTTGGAACAGATGTTCGCTATTGGTGGACTCGGCCAAATGGTACAACAGATACGACCTTTGTTCCTTCTTTAGTAATTCCTACGGCACAATTGAGTGATACAGGATTATATGAGTTGAGAATTTTTGTAGATGGTTGTGTGTCTTTACCAGCCGATCAATTGATTCGTTTGAATCCTATTCCTGCTCAACCTAATGTACCTGCTGATTTTGCGGTATGTGAAGGAGATGCAATTGTTTTAACAACCAATACTCAAGCAACCGCTTATTTCTGGACAGGCCCGAATGGCTTCCAGTCAAATTTGCCTAGCCCAACAGTAATCAATGCTTCGGCAATAGATGCAGGACGTTATCAATTGGTCGTTGCTAATCAAGCAGGATGTTTGAGTGCCGATAGTGGGGTAGTGGTTATGGTGAATGCCTTACCACCAGCACCAACAATTACAGATAATAGTCCACTCTGTTTTGGCGATACCTTAGTATTGACTTCAAGCAGCAGTTGTGGACAATCCCAATGGATTGGTCCGAATGGGAACAGTGGTTCTACTTTAGGAACACCTGGAGGTAATAACCTTCTATGGACATTGGGAAGTACAACACGTATTCCATCTACTGATCCTAATTATTTATCAGGAGCATGGCATATGATCTGTATTGATACTATTACAGGTTGTGAATCTACTTCTAATACTATTAATGTAGACATCCAAGCAGTTCCATTGACACCAGTTGCGTTTAACAATAGCCCTGTTTGTGTCGGTGATGCTGTACAATTGAGTACAGCATCCGTATCGGGAGCAAGTTATAATTGGTATGCGGATTCCACTTTAACTATGTTAGTGGCGACAAGCCAGAATCCTACTATTGCCAACATTACAACAGATAGCATATTCTATCTAACAATTACAGTAAACGGATGTACCTCGTTAGCAGGTTCTACCCTAGTAACGGTACATCCAATACCAGCAACGCCAAGTGTACCCGCTGATTTTGCAGTATGTGCAGGGGATGCGATCGTATTAACAACCACAACACAGGCAGCAGGCTACAATTGGACAGGTCCAAATGGCTTCCAATCGAACCTACAAAGCCCAAGTGTGGTGAGTTCGACAGTAATAGACTCTGGTCGTTACACGTTATTTATAGTAGATAACAATGGATGTCAAAGTGGTGATACGAGTGTATTGGTACAAGTAAATGAGCGTCCATTACAGCCAGTATTGGCAAGCAATAGTGCGATCTGTGCAGGCG
>JBOEFW010000018.1:0-725 GCA_050633105.1 Aureispira sp.
CTTTCGATAATAATCCTTGTAAGTAATCTCGCTCTAATTCCTTTAACTCTAATACCTGCTTTCCCATCTCCTTTTAGCCGCAATATAAAACCTTTTTTTAATAAATTTCTGTTACAGTGTACTTAGTCTATTTGCTATATTTTCTTTAGAAGGTATTTTCAACACCACTACTCAAAGTAGTATGTTACTAAGTTTTTCATCAATCAAGGCAGTCAATTGGTAGAATTGGTTAATGCCTTTACCGCTTCAATCAGTGCGCCTCATCGGTATTAGAGATTTAGCAGCCAAAGTCCAAAAAATCTTTAAGAAAATTAAGGGTAGAATTCACAAGGCTGTTGATGGCTTTATTGAAAAAGCTGGGGCTTGGTTTAAGGATAAAAAAGGTCGACGTAAAGCCAAGAAGGATAAGAAGAAGGCGGAGCGGGATAAGAAGAAGGGTAAAGATGGAGAAGATGCTCCTAAGGATAAAGACAAAGCTAAAAAAGGTTTGCGTTTGGGTACTGCTGTCGTCAAGAATGAGCAATTGACTAAAGAGCAGATCAATGTA
Source organism: Aureispira sp. (assembly GCA_050633105.1). Classification (GTDB taxonomy): domain Bacteria; phylum Bacteroidota; class Bacteroidia; order Chitinophagales; family Saprospiraceae; genus Aureispira. The sequence goes on from JBOEFW010000018.1 coordinate 548, forward strand.
GAATTAAAAAAGATAGAACGCAGAGAAAAGCTGAAAGACTTGGAAGCCAGTTTGACTCAAGAAACAGAGCAGTGGCATACTTTCATGCTAAAATCTAAGGCTGGTAGCACTAAGAAGCAGGGGACCATTAGAAGAAAGCCAACTAAAGCTACCAACGAGGAAGAAGTATCTGAAGCAG
>JBOEFW010000019.1:0-24846 GCA_050633105.1 Aureispira sp.
ATTTTTCAACGAACTATTAAATACCTTAAGGCAATCATAAAAAATACTTCTCAAAAGTTGCCTGAAGTTTGCTTTAAGAAGTGTTACTCCTTGTTGTCAACGGTCTATCTCTCGTCATAAAAGGTAGATTAGTTGATCTTGTTTTGAATAGAGAATAAGGAATGGAACAATTTGCCAATAAGTTATAGTCTTTGGTGGTAAAAAGTCGTATCTTGTGGCACCTTCAAAAGAGCATAAGAAGTTGTGGAGGAGAGGGAGGGACTTGTATTAATTTATGACCGATAAAAGCGCTTAAACAATGTTTGATATTCAGCATCCTGATCGTTTTGCAAATCGCCATTTAGGGCCTAATAAAGAAGAACTAGCTGAAATGCTAGCGGCTATTGGTGTTGATTCTATGGCTACCTTGATTGACCAGACGGTCCCTGCGAACATTCGCTATCAAAACCCTTTGAATTTGCCAGAAGCTCAATCTGAGTTTGATTATCTAAGAGAGCTCAAAAAGGTAGCGGCTAAGAATGATGTTTTTACTTCTTATATTGGCTTAGGATATTATCCTACGATTACGCCTGCGGCTATCTTGCGCAATGTATTCCAGAATCCAGGTTGGTACACTCCTTATACCCCTTATCAAGCAGAAATTGCACAAGGTCGTTTAGAGGCACTGTTGAATTTTCAGACAATGGTCAGTGATCTTACTGGATTGCCAATTGCGAATGCTTCTTTGTTGGACGAGGCTACGGCTACGGCTGAAGCCATGTACATGTTCTACAATGCAAAAAACAAACGTGCTAAGGGAAATATTGCCAATGAAATCTTAGTTTCCGATAAAATCTATCCGCAAACGTTAGCTGTTATAAGAGCTAGAGCAGAACCTTTAAATATTGAAGTGGTTTTGACCAATACGTTTGAGTTGACGGAGAAGACCTTTGCTGTAGTGTTGCAATATCCTAATGCTAATGGAGCGGTAGAAGATTACCGAGCTATTGTGGAGAAAGCACAAGAACAAAAAGTTTATAGCATTGTAGCGGCTGATTTGATGAGTTTAGCTTTATTAACTCCTCCTGGAGAATGGGGGGCGGATGCTGTTGTGGGTAATACCCAACGCTTTGGTGTCCCAATGGGTTTTGGTGGCCCCCATGCTGCTTTCTTTGCTACTAAAGAAACGTTTAAACGTCAAATTCCAGGGCGTATTATTGGAGTGTCTATTGATACCGAAGGTAATCGTGCCTTGCGTATGGCCTTGCAAACACGCGAGCAGCACATTCGTAGAGACAAAGCCACCTCTAATATCTGTACTGCTCAGGCTTTATTAGCTGTAATGGCTAGTATGTATGCTGTTTATCACGGTCCTCAAGGCATTAAAGGAATTGCAGGGCGTTTACACACCTTGACACAATTCTTAGATCGTGCTTTGCAAGCCTTAGGTTTTGAGCAGAATAATGCCCATTATTTTGATACACTTCATATCTCTTTGACTAGTGAAGAACAAGCACAGTTAAGAACAGCAGCTTTGGCTAAAGGAATTAATTTACATTACCCTAATGCCACAGAAACGCAAATAGCGTTGTCAGAAATGACAGATATTACCGCAGTAACTGAATTGGTCGCCTTGTTTGCTTCTTTGCGTGGAGCAAAGGCTCTAACAGCGGATGAATTGGTACAAAAATACCAAGATCTAAGCGTTCAAATTCCAACTGGATTACAACGAAAGACACCTTATTTGACACATCCTACGTTTAATAGTTATCACTCGGAGAGTCAAATTATGCGTTATATCAAGCGCTTAGAAAACAAGGATTTATCCTTGGTACATTCTATGATTGCCTTAGGTTCTTGTACGATGAAACTTAACGCTGCTACAGAGATGTTCCCTGTTTCTTGGCCAGAATTTGCAGATATTCACCCTTTTGCGCCAAGCAACCAAACAGAAGGTTATACACAAATCATTAAAGAATTAGAGGAGTACTTGTGTGTCATCACAGGTTTTGATGCTTGTTGTTTAATGTCCAATTCAGGAGCACAGGGAGAATATACAGGCTTATTAACAATTCGTGCTTATCACCACTCTCGTGGAGAGTCGCACCGTAATATTGCATTGATTCCTTCCTCTGCTCACGGTACGAATCCTGCTTCTGCGGTATTGGCAGGGATGAAAGTTGTTGTCACGAAATGCGATGAAAAGGGCAACTTGGATATAGAAGATTTACGAGAAAAAGCAGAAAAATATAAAGATAATTTGGCTGCTTTGATGGTTACATATCCTTCGACACACGGAGTGTTTGAGGCGAGTATCAAAGAAGTTTGTGCTCTCATTCATGAGTATGGTGGAAAAGTCTATATGGACGGTGCCAACATGAATGCTCAAGTAGGCTTAACGTCTCCAGGAGCGATTGGGGCAGATGTTTGTCACTTGAACTTACACAAAACATTTGCTATTCCTCATGGAGGTGGTGGCCCTGGAATGGGACCTATCTGTGTGAATAATAGCTTAGCACCTTTCTTGCCTAAGCATGATTTTCGTGAAGTAGGAGGAGAGCAAGGCGTACATGCTGTGGCTGCTGCTCCTTGGGGATCAGCTAGTATTTTGTTGATATCTTATGGCTATATTCGCTTACTAGGAAGAGATGGTTGCAAAGCAGCAACAGAATATGCTATTCTTAACGCCAATTATATCAAAGAGCGCCTAAGAGGAGCTTATGATGTGTTGTATGTAGGAGAGCAGGGACGTGCCGCACATGAGTTGATCTTAGATTTACGCTTGTTTAAGTCTCTGGGAGTAAGTGCAGAAGATGTTGCTAAGCGTTTGATGGATTATGGTTTCCATGCGCCAACTTTGTCTTTCCCTGTTGCTGGAACCATTATGATTGAGCCAACAGAGTCAGAAGATAAAGCAGAGTTGGATCGCTTTATTGATGCGATGCTGCAAATTCGCCAAGAAATTGATGAAATCGCTACAGGAGAGGCTGACCCAGAGAGCAATGTTTTGCGCCATGCACCACATACACAAGCACAGGTTATTTCGTCTGATTGGGACCGTCCTTACAGCCGAGAAAAAGCTGTTTTTCCATTGCCTTATGTTCAACAAAATAAATTTTGGCCACAAATTAGCCGTGTGAATAATGCTTATGGAGATAAGAATTTGATCTGTTCTTGTCCTCCAATGGAGCAATATGAGACGATAGAATAACTATTGGATAGACAAATATAATTTGCTCTATCTTCTAATAAAAAAATGCTTAAGCGTCTTTGGACTGCTTAGGCATTTTTTCTTTTGGAAATAGGAGAAAGGAAATATTGCCCATAGAACAGCAGATTAACAATCTTTAACGTTTACTTTAAAATAAACGTCTGATTTTTAAAGAACTCAGGCGATGATTTATCTACAAAAGACTGGTTGACAAGTTATGTGTTCGCTTCCAAAAATCGTAAAGAGCTGTTGAATCTTGTTGATTTCTTTACGAAATGTTAAGGTTTGCTTATTAAAACCAACCTGTTATTTCAATTCTTGGTGATAAAAATGTAACTTGGGCAGATTCTAAGTGGTTGCTAAAGAAGCTAAATAGAAAAGAACCCTAGATTATTTGTTGCCATAAGGGCTCTTCCTCTAGAATTAATTTTTAGTGCCTTTTAGAAGGAATCCCTCTTGTTGGAAATCATTGATTTTGTAGTTGTAAAGATTAAGTGTGCCTCACCCCAGCAAGAACCCCCTGTTGAGATATTCTTCGCGAATTTTGATTTAGAAGAATATACTATTAACTCATTTCACAGGAAAACTGAATTGTATACATGTATTATTTTTTAACTACTAAATCATATAGTTTTGGATAGCAAAAATTTTCCTCCAAGTATGGCGTTGCGATGTCGGCGCTATTTGCGGGTCCTCTTACTAGCTTTCGGGGTTTTCCTGATGGGCGGTCAAGAGGCGCAAGCCTCCCACTTAGCGGGTGCTGACCTTACTTATCAATGTTTGGGTAACAACCGGTATGTTGTTACATTAACGTTGTACAGAGATTGTGCGGGTATTTCCATTGGAACATTCCCTCAAACGATTAATGCCTACTCTGATAGTTGTAATTTAGGATTTCCACATGATGTCTTCCCTCCTGGTGGAGTTGGAGATATTCAATTCCAATTACCTTTTGACACTAGTTATGAGGTCTCTCAATTATGTCCACAAGTACTTCCACAATCTTCTTGTTCCGTAGGGAATGGCGGATTGCCTGGTATTGAAGTGAGTATCTTCCGTGATACGATCACTTTGCCTGCTGCTTGTACGGATTGGGTAATCAGTTGGAGTAGTTGTTGTCGTAATCCTGCAATTACCAATATTATTAATCCTGGTGGCCAGAATATGTATGTTGAAGCTGGACTTAACAGTACCATCTGCAATAACTCCCCTACCTTTAATTCTAATCCTGTACCTTATTTCTGTGCAGGACAGTGTTATAACTATAACCACGGAGCATTTGATATTGAAAATGACTCTTTACGTTATGCGTTGACTTGTGTTTTGAGTAACCCAGGAACTTGTATTCCTAACTCAGCAGGTTTTACGCCAACAAATCCTATGCAGTTACAGCCAGGAACAACCTTTGGTTTCAACCAATTTACAGGACAAATGTCGTTTTGTCCATTGGCTAATACGGTGCAACAACCTGTAATTGCAGTAACTGTTTACAATATTGTAAATGGCGATACAGTAGGATATGTACAAAGAGATATCCAAATGGTTGTCTTGAATGATGCGAACTGTACTACACCTATTAGTAGTAACAATCCATTAGTAAATACAGGGGGAACCTTTGATACTACAGCAAGTAGTTTTGTGGTGTGTGAAGGAGAAACATTGATCTTTAATTTGATTCTTTCTGATCCAGATGGAGATACAATTCGTATTAACCCTGCTAACACAAACTTGAATCAAGTATTTGGTGCAAGCAATGTAACAATCATTCCAAATACCAACCCACCTTACCGCCCAGATAGTGTACAATTGTTTGTACAGATTAATGCGGTTAGTGCCAACTTAGGTGTGAATCAGTTTACGATTGGTGTCACGGATGGTGCTTGTCCAATCCCAGGAGATCAAATCTTAGGATATAACTTAATTATTCCTGGTGTAGAGATTGATGTACAAGATACTGTTCTTTGTCCAGGTGTAGGATACAACTTACCTGTTCAAGCAAGTAGTTTCTCCTCTGTAGGAGCGGCAACTTCTGGTACTTTTGCATGGTCACAACGTTCAGGTATACCCATTACTTTTAACGATGCTACTTTAAGAAATCCTAATATTACGATTCCTTCAGGAACAATAGATGGAGATTCTGTTGTATTGAATGTAAGTTTTGCAACACTACCAGATCCTATTACAGGAGCACAGTGTTTTACAGATGATACACTAACTATTTATTTCCGTGCATTGCCTTTAGCAGTTGCTACTGTAGCTTCTGAAACCTCTCTTTGTCCTAACAACCAAAATGACTCTATTACCTTTACTACTGTTGTTGGTGGTCCTGGGGTAGATTTGGCAAACGGAACATATACTTGGACAGCTAATCCAACTACATTTACGACTAATTTATCTAGTACGACAATTAATAACCCACTAGCTATTGTTAGTGGTGGTCAAAATGATTCGGTAACGTATACCGTTACTTATGATTTTGGATTGTGTACAGGATCTGATAGTGTTCAACTAAAATGGCGTCCAGGTATTCCTGATGTGACAGCATTGAATGACACCATTTGTCCTGGTGATACCACACAATTGTTTGGTTCCTTGACCGATTCTATCAAAGTATTTGATCCAGCTGCTTGTAGCAGTTATACCGTAGATCCTATTGCCTATGCTCCTATTGCTGGTACTGGAACACAAGTAAGTACATTTACTTTCAGTTCTGATGATGGTATTAGTGGTGCTTTGCCAATTGGATTCTCATTTGATTTCTTCTGTAATACGTACACACAATTTGTGATGAGTACGAATGGATTTATCAGTTTTGATCTTAACGCACCAAATGGATGTTGTTCTGGAGATTTCATTCCTGATGCTTTTGGTCCAAACAACTTAATTGCTTTGGCTTGGGAGGATTTAAACTTAACAGGAGATGCTCTAGAGTACTTTACAGTAGGAACAGCTCCTAATAGAATTTTGGTAGTGAACTATACAACAGTTTCACACCACCCTGCTCCAAGCAACCAGCCTATTACTGTACAGGCTTTGTTGTACGAGACAACTAACGTAATTGAAATTCATACAACTACTCAACCTGATCCTAATGGAAACCATACCCAAGGTATTGAGAATGTTGATGGAACATTAGGTTTTGCAGTGCCAGGTAGAAATTCTCAAACTTGGACGGCTACAAACGATGCTTACCGTTTCACACCTAGTCGTGCGGTATTATTCGGACCATTTAACTACAGTTGGTCTCCAAATGTTGTTTTATCCGATGCAGCCGCTTCTGATCCAAGAGCTTTCCCTCAATCAACTACTACCTTCCAATTCCAAATTGAAGAAGAAGGATGTGTACAGATGGACTCTATTGAAGTAGCAGTACGTTCTACTATTCCAATTCCTACTTTAACTTGTGGAACACCAACTAACCAAGCAACTTCTGTATTGTTTGAATGGGGTGGTTCTGTAGGTGCTCAAGGTTGGGAATATAGCTTAGATTCAGGTCAAACTTGGATTCCTCGTTTACTAGCAGATTCTTCTTTGTTAGTTAATAATTTGACAAACGGAGATTGTATTGTACTTTTTGTACGGGCAACTGGTCCTGCTAGTTTGTGTCCTGTCAATGGTGCTGCGTTCTTAGAGTGTTGTACAACACCTTGTCCAATGCCTAATACGTCTGTTACAACAGACTTGAATTGTTTCAATTCTAATGATGGTACAATCACTATTACTATTAGTGGTGGTGTATTGGGAGATCACCCAACATACACAGGTACTTTGTTTGATACTTCAGGCGCTCAAATTGGTTCTCCCGTACTTTCTGGTGCAGGTGGAATAGATTCAGTTGTCTTTACTGGTTTAGCAGCAGGTTCTTACTATGCTTACTTGACCGATACTTTTGGCTGTTTTACAAATTCTGATACAGTCGTATTAACACAACCTGATACCTTAGTATTAACGGTTGATACCACAACATTAACAACTTGTTTTGCGGATGCGGATGGTACTGGTACTGTTATGGTTGTAGGTGGTACTTCTGCTTATAACTACTTATGGGATGCAGCTGCTGCTAGTCAAGTAACAGCTACAGGTACCAACTTACCACGTGGTACGTATACGGTTACTGTAACAGATGCGAATGGTTGTACGGATGTAACGGATGTAATCGTTAATTCTCCATTCCCTGGTTTGCCAAGTATTACACTTAACAGCACGCCAAGTAATAGTTGTTCTGGAAATGGAACAGCAACTGTATTCTCTACCTTTAATATGGTAGGTAATGCAAACAGCTACACTTACCAATGGTCTAATGGTACACCAAATGGACCTTCTGTTTCTGACTTACCTTCTGGTGTAACTAGTGTTATCGTAACCGATGCCAATGGTTGTACTGCTACTGCAAGCGTTACTATTACTGGTAGCCCAACGGTTGCTATTACAGGAATGCCTACTATTGATCCAGGGTGTACTTTATCTAACGGTCAAATTACGGCAGTCGCAACAGGTGATTCTATGGGGTATTCTTACCAATGGTCTCCTAATGCTGGTGGTCAAACTACGGCCTTGGTCACTGGATTGCCTATTGGAACTTACTTTGTAACAGTAACAGGTTTGAGTAATGGATGTTCTGATATAGATACAGTGAACTTAGTTAACAACAGCGCCTTGACAACTGTTGGTTTCAACAGCAACGATCCTTCTTGTGGATTGAGTGATGGTGATGCTACTGTCTTGACTTCTGGTGCTGCTGGTACCTTGAACTTTATCTGGACAGGTGGACAGACTACGAACCCAGCTACAGGTTTAGCTGCTGGTACTTACTTTGTAACAGTGACCGATCCAACTACTGGATGTTCTGATATTTCTAGTGTTACTTTAGTTCAGCCAACATTAACAGCTAATATTGATTTAGCAACAGCGATTAGTCCTAGTTGTAATTTGAACAATGGACAATTGACGGTAACAGCTGCTGGTGCTCCTGGTCCATTTACTTACCTATGGAGCGACGGACAAACAACTACTACGGCTACTGGTTTGATGCCAGGCACGCCTTATACTGTAACAGTAACTTATGAAGGATGTACAGCGATTGCTGGCCCAATTACTTTGAGTAATGATACTTTAGAGATTGAAATTGCTAATAAAGACGACATTAATTGTAATGGAGATGCTTCTTCTTATGTTAATCTAGAATTATTGAGAGGTAATCCTGCTAATGTAACTTACTTATGGTCTAATGGAGCAACAACACAAGACATCAGTAACTTAACGGCTGGTACTTATACCGTAACAGTTACTTCTGGAACTTGTATGGCTACACAAAGTATCAACGTAGTGAATGTTACCTTAACTGGTCAAGCTTGGATTAATACTCCTAGTGACAGAGAAGCAAGCATTCAAGTAAATACACAGATAGACATCAATGCTGGTGTCAGTACAAACTTTGCTAATCCAGTATACAGCTGGACAGAAGAAGATACAGCAATTGTAACTATTACAGATCCAACAATCCCTGCTACTACCATTACTGGTACTACAGGAGGCGATACTTGGTTGTATTTTAATGCTACGGCTGGTGTTTGTACCTTTAGAGATTCTGTTCGTGTAACCGTAGAATCTTACTTGGGAATGCCTACTGCCTTTACACCCAATGGTGATAATATTAACGACTTCTTCCAGCCTGCTGGTTTGATGATGTCTGATAAAGTATTACAATTCACTATTTATAACCGCTGGGGACAGATAATGTACAGTGATAATGTTAACCATTCTTGGGATGGCACATATCAAGGTGTACCTCAATCACAGGATGCTTATATCTACGTATTTGAATACGTACCAGATAATGGCGAGCCTGTATTCATTAGAGGCGAATTCATGCTGATTCGATAAGAAGCAGTTATGATATAATATACTGAGGCCATTCCGAACTTGTTCGGAATGGCCTTTTTTTTGTAGCATTAGTGCTATTGTTTGTCTTTTAAGCAAAAAGGACGGAGAAGGGATGATAAGAAGTACTTAACAATAGTATTCCTAGGTTGTGTATACCGTGGTTTAAATTATACGATGATTTGTCGGAAAGCAAGATTAATACGACCATCGTGAACGCGTTTGCTTTTAGGGATTTGGTGTTGCCAGAGTTGTTGGCTGTTGCTTTGCATAAAGAGTAAACTCTAAGCTATAAGGTGTGGTTGTAAATCGTTTTACCAAATAAGCGAATGGGGGATTATTTCCACGCTAAGTGTTGAGCAAGATTTTGGTAATAAGACTGTGCTTGTTTGGGGGATAAAAAATTGGGATAATACCAAGCAGTATCACTTTGGGGTAAAATAGATTGTGGAAATAGGGCCATAAGTGAGAAAGAATAGCGTATATTCAACTGTTAATATAAAAGTACTTTTGCTCCAAACTTCTTCCTCTCAAAAGGCGATGAATGCCGCAAGCTTACTTACAACTATCATTGAAGTGCTATTGCTTAAATTAAATAAAACAACTTTAAAGAAAATAACAAGCTAAAGGGCTTGATTGCTCGTTTATTAAGACACCTAGTTATTCAATTAATCAAATACAACAACTAATGGCCAAACCAGGAAAAATAGCCAAATGGATCCTTATTATAAGTGGCAGTTTCTTAGCAATTGTAATTGCTGCTGCTATTTTAATCCCTTATTTCTTTAAAGATGATTTGCTCCTTATGGGCAAAAGTTATGCAAATGAAAGCATTAATGCAGAACTTGATTTTAATGAGAAAACAGTAGGTCTATCTATCCTGCATGATTTTCCAAACGTTAGTTTCAGCATTGAAGAGTTGAGCATTACTGGCAAAGAAGAATTTGAAGGGAAAAAATTAGCAGATATTGGTCGTTTTTATTTTACGGTCAACATTATGGACATTATCAGCGGTGATTATACCATCAATGGTATTATGTTGGATGATGCTGACTTTTATGTCAAGGTATTGAGGAGTGGAAAGGCCAATTATGATATTATGAAGCCTAGTGACGCTACTACAACTACAACGAGCAGTAGCAGCAGCAGTGATGCTGATTTAAAATTAGCAATCAACCATTGGGAAATCAATAATATGAACTTGGTTTATGACGATGAACCAAGTGGAGTTTATGTCGAGATGACTGATTTTGATCACAATGGTAGTGGGGATTTCTCACAGTCTTTAGTTGATTTTGCGACCAATACCAGTATTGAAGCATTTACCTTCAATTTAGGCAATGCCCGCTATTTGCGCAAAGCCAAGATTAAGATTGATTTTAACGCCAATTTAGATTTAGCCAACAAGGTTTATACGCTCAAAGACAATAGCTTCCGCATCAATGCTTTGGAACTAAATGCTGATGGAAGTATTCGCCAGCCAAATGCTACAGATACCAAGTTAGATCTAACCTTTAATGCCCCTAAAACTTCGTTTGCGAGTGTTTTGTCCTTGGTTCCTGCGGCTTATACGGCGGATTTTGATGACGTAAAAACTAAAGGTAAAGTACAGTTAGATGGCTTTGCTAAGGGGATTTATAATGAAAATAGATTGCCTGCCTTTGCTGTTAATCTAGTAGTTGATGACGCCGAAGTTAAATATCCAGGGGTGCCCTTGCCGATTAAAAATATTAATACGAAGGTGGCGATCAATAACCCCTCTTCTGATCTAGATAAAATGACGGTTGATATACCACGTTTTCATATAGAAATTGGTAACAATCCTTTTGATGCTACTTTGAGCCTGAAAAACCCAATTAGTGATCCTGATGTGCAGACGACTATTGATGGTACCATCGATTTGAATCAATTGCAGCAAGCATTTCCAATGGAAGGCGTCTCTAAATTGACAGGTATTATCAAAGCCAATTTAGAGGTCGATACTCGTCTTTCTTATGTGGATAAGAAGGCGTATGATAAGGTTAAAACTGCAGGTAAATTAACGATGACAGGATTGAATTACAATTCGGATGATTTGCCTCCTTTAAAAATTAATAGCCTAGATGTCAACTTTGATCCTAAGTCGGTTAAACTCTTAGATTTTAATGTGAAAATCGGAAAAAGTGATCTTAGAGGAAATGGAGCATTGGATAACATTATGGCTTATTTCTCTAGAAATAGCTTGATGCGTGGAAAACTAAACTTAAGCTCTAATTATTTTGATGCCAATGAGTTTTTAGGAGGAGAGGAAGAAGCTGTAGAAGAAGAAGCGGCGCCTGTGGCCGATAATAAGAATGTGGCGACCAAAATGCAAGATACGACAACGGCAAGCACACCTATGTTTGATGACTTTGAATTTGCAATAAATGCAGATATGAAAGCCATTCGTTACGAGGCCTACAACATTGTTAATGTAGCGCTAGACGGTAATTTTTCGCCTTCTGCTATTAACTTGGATAACTTCGAGATGCTGATTGGTAAAGTGGATGTGCGGGCTAAAGGAATGCTAGAAAATATCTTCGGGTATTTATTTAATGAAGAAGTACTTAGAGGAAATTTGACCTTGTATTCTAAATACATGAATTTAAACCAGTTCATGACAGACGACGGTTCTGCTCCTGAACCTGAACCAAACACAGCGCCTGTACCAGAGGATGTATCAGAGGTAGAAAGTGATTTGGAGCCAATCCAAGTGCCTGCCAATATTGACTTTACACTTTTTGCAACATTTAACCGTTTCCTGTATGATAACTATGACTTTAAGAATGTGCAGGCAGAGGTACACATTCACGATCAGATCATAGACATTGCGGCCTTGCACGCAGATGCTTTTGGTGGAGAAATTGTTATGAATGGCTCTTATAATACACAAAATACTGAAGAGCCAAAGTTTGCTTTTGCTTATGATGTAAAGCAACTCAATATTCAGAAAATCGTTCGCCAAGTTGGCATCTCAGAACGCTTTGTGCCATTTTTGAAATCTGTTTATGGTAATCTAAATTCAGAATTTGAAATTAAAGGAGACTTGATGAACAACATGTATCCTGATATGTCTTCTATTGTTTCCAAAGGGATTTTCAAAACGTTTAATACAGAAGTCAAAAATAGTGATGCCCTACAGCAGCTAGGGAAAAAACTCAACGTTAGCGCCCTTAAAGAATTGGCTCTAGGGAACACGACTAACTTCTTTACCATAGAAGATGGTCGTCTTAAAGTGGACCCAGCCAGTTACCAAGTCAAGGGAATGGATGTAATTTTGGGCGGATCGCATGGTTTAGATAATAGCATGGATTATGACATGAAATTACGTGTTCCTAGAGCATTGTTAGCACAAACCCCTGTTGGGAGTGCGATTAATGGCCAAGTTGATAAAGGCTTAGCGGCATTATCACCACAAGCTGAAAAATTAGGGGTGAAGTTAGAAGAGAGTGAATTTGTAAATCTTCAAGTAGATATTCTAGGAACGATATCAAAGCCTCAATTTAAAGTTAATCTTCTTGGAGGAGAAGGAGCCAAAGGAAGTGTTGGTCAGCAAATCACCAGTACCATCAAAGATGAAGCGGAGAAAGTTAAAGCAGAAGCGGAAGCAAAAGCAAAAGCAGAAGCCGATCGTATCCATAAAGAAGCACAAGCTAAGATTGATGCAGAGAAACAACGCTTAAAAGCGGAAGCAGAAGAGCGCGCACGCAAACTAGCACAACAAGCGGCTAGAGATCCTAAAGCTGCCTTAGATAGCCTTAAGAATTCTAATGTGAAGGATGTGTTGACAGGAAATGGTTCTTTGATTGGAAATAAAGATAAGTTGGGTAATATTTTTAAACCGAAAAGCAGCGACGATAAGAAAGGAAGTGATAAAAAAAGTACCAACCCTTTTGGAAAGTTTAAGAACCCTTTTGGTAAATAAAACGAACTTCAAAGGATAAAAAAATCAAGCGTCCTATTTCTATAAAAAGAGATAGGACGCTTCTTTTATCGCTGTGCATAAATTTATTTGCTAATGCAATAGATAAAATAGCAACAATTATACTAATTTTGCTCAGCAACCCCAATAAACCCCTACTAATGTATAGAAGGGGAATTATAGTGACCCAACTACTGTATAGAAAGGAAGGCAATTGTCTGACGGGACTAAACAGAAAGAATGGTCTAGAGGGTTGATTAGACTAAAACATTACAAAAGGAAACACATTTAGAGGCCTATAGCCTTTTAGAGCACAAGAGCATGAATATAGAAGCGGTTATCAAGCAAGAAGTGAGCAAAGCAGTTAAGGAATTGTACCAACAAGACATTCCAGCAGCGCAAGTACAAATCAAACAAATTCCTAAGCACCTAGAAGGCGATTATGCCGTGGTAACTTTTCCTTTTGCTAAGCGCTTAGGAAAGCGCCCTAATGAGATTGCGGCAGAGCTAGCATCGCAGTTGCTCCAACAAAGTAAGGCCTTTGAAGCGGCTATTGCACAAGGAGCAGGCTTTTGTAATTTGAGTATAGGTAATAGCTATTGGACCAACTTTGTACAAGAAGTAGTCCAATCAGCGGATCAATATGGGCAGCACCCTGCCAATGGACAAACGGTTGTGGTGGAATATTCTTCTCCCAACACGAACAAACCATTGCACTTGGGACATATTCGTAACAATCTTTTAGGGTATGCTATGGCAGAAATTCTAAAAGCAGCTGGTTACGCCGTCCAAAAAGTACAGATCATTAATGATAGAGGCGTGCATATTTGTAAGTCAATGTTGGCTTGGCAACGTTTTGGGAATGGAGAAACGCCTGCATCAACAGGGATGAAAGGGGACCACTTAGTAGGAAAATACTATGTTGCCTTTGAAAAACATTTCCAAGAGGAATACAAAATTTGGCAACAAACAACCACTGCAGAAGAGGCCTTCGCTACTTGGAAAGGAGTAGAAAAGAACCTCAAGAAAGCGGATAAGATTTTAGAAAAAAAGCGTAAAAAGACTCTAGAGAGCGCCGCTAAAAAAGGAGAAGACACACCTACTGAAGCGGAATTAGCGGCCAAACATAATCTGGCGACTTATTTCTTTAAAGAGGTCTATAAGAATACTTATTTCAATACACAGAGCGAATTGGGCGGCGCAGCCAAAACCATGCTTCAACAATGGGAAGCCAATGACGTTGACGTGCGTACTTTGTGGTCAACAATGAACGGTTGGGTGTATGATGGGTTTGAGAAGACCTATAAGAAGCTAGGTGTTGATTTTGATAAATTGTATCATGAATCCCAAACTTACTTGGTAGGGAAGGACTTGGTGCAAACAGAGATTGCAAAAGACAAGAGTATTTTTTATCAGAAAGATGATGGCTCTACTTGGATCGACTTGAAAGATGTCAAGTTAGATGAGAAAGTAGTCTTACGTAGCGATGGAACGTCCATGTACATCACCCAAGATTTAGGAACAGCAGCACTGCGTTATCAAGATTTTGCGATGGATAAAATGGTTTATGTCGTGGGAAATGAGCAAGATTACCACTTCAAAGTTTTATTTGAAATCCTAAAGCGTTTAGGCCATGATTTTGCTAAGAACTGTCACCACCTTTCTTACGGAATGGTTGATTTGACAACAGGTAAGATGAAGTCTAGAGAAGGAACCGTTGTTGATGCAGATAACTTGATGGATGAGGTCATTCAACAAGTGAAAGAAGCCTCTGAAGAACGGGAGAAACTAGATGGGCTAACCTTAGAAGAGAAACAAGCGATTTGGAAAGCAGTGGCCTTAGGAGCCCTGAAGTTTTTTATTCTAAAAGTAGAACCTAAAAAGCGCATGACCTTTGATCCACAGCAATCCATCGAATTGCAAGGACAAACAGGCCCTTATATCCAAAATGCACATGTGCGGACACAATCGGTGCAGCGTATGGTACAAGAGAAAGGGATTGAATTGGTCCACTATGAAAATTACCAACTGAGTGAGACCGAACGAGATATTTTGGTCTTGATTCATGAATTGCCAGGCATTATCAAAAAAGCAGCAGAAAACTACAACCCTGCGGATGTGGTGAACTACTTGTATGATTTGGCGAAGGAATTTCACAAATTCTGGGGCAATACCACAATTTTGGACGCAGAAAACCCAGCAGGAACTTCTTTCCGTCTGGATATGAGCAAAGCGGTTGCTGTTGCGCTCAAAACGGCTGGCCGTTTGGTAGGCATTGAAATGCCCAATAGAATGTAAATAGCGATGCCATAGAAGGCATTATGTTTTGTAGAGCGCAAAAATAGCAAGAACGATCTCTAGATCACGAAGTGTAATAACAGCGCTCTACAAAACAAACTTTTTAATTTTTTTAACGGCTTATTTATACTAAAAGCTCTTTTTAGTAGTTTATAATATATCGGCAACCCATTTGCCTGTTTTTATCAACCAAAACATAACCTATACGACAACAGCTTTACTTCACTTAATTTTCTGGTTTTATCAATTTAAGATATGCTACCAATAAGAAGTAACAGCTTATGCCTTGTCCTATGGTGTTGTTTAGCAACGGTTATCGCTGCGCAAGCTCCTACCAACAGTCCTACTACTGTTCCAGTAATCGGCCCTCCCGCTGTCCCTCTTTCAGAACAACTTTATACTACTTTATTACAAAAACAAGGCCCTAATGCCCGTTATCGAGCAGCAGAAGAGGCTTTAAATCATTGCGAAACACCCAAAGCAGAGTTTTGCGCCAAGCTGTACAACTTGTTAGCAGAAGAGGCTTATTTGGAGAATGCCTATCAACGAGCGACCTATTATTATCAACAAGTGCTCACGACCAACTTCGAAAATGATTATTATCAAGAAGGATTGTTGGCAGCGAGAATGCGTTTGAATGCGTTATTAGGATTAAGGAACATAGCGATGAATGAAGCGCGCTACGATACTGCCTTGGTTTGGCATGACCAATATGTAGATTCACTACAAAGCTATATGGGAAGAGAAGCCCAACGTTATCAACAAGAGATTGACCAAACTTATGCAACTTGTTATCAACAGTTAGGGAAATCAGAGAAAGCGATAACACACCTAATGCCCCATGCTTTTGGTTCTCCTAGTGGCGCACTGGAATTCACCCTTAATAAATCAATGGTAGATGCACTGACAACACTAGTGCGCACCAAATATCCTAAGAGAGCCTACCGTAGAGAATTACAATACATTGCTACGGCCATTCATACAGAAGAAAAGGAGGGACGCTTGCGTTTTTATCTGAAGATCTTTGAGAATAAAGTCTATTTCAGGAATGATAGTGCTAATTATAGCCACCGAGTGGCTAAGGACCCACAATTACACGGGCAAGCAATTGCTCACTACCAACGCAAATTGCTCAATTCCTATTTTTATCAGAGTCTGATGCGTCAATATTAAAGTGTTTTTGTCATTTTGTCATGCGTTTTGAAATTAATTGTGTCATTTTGTCAGTTACAGGGCTGCAGAATGGCAGTTTTTGCCTAAAATTGGCCCCAAAATTCAATTGGTATCCAATTTGACTAATAAGAGGCAAAGACAACGATTAAACAATTACTTTAAAATTAATCATTCTGTACTGCTTTATACAAGTAGTGAAGCATAAAAACGACAAAACAACATGAGACAAACAAAAAGAAATTTCAACCGTACGAGTAACTTATTTCCTTTATTGTGGAACAACTTATTTGCAGATGACAATAATGTAAAGCATTCTTTGGAGCGCCAGAAAGCACACCGCGAAGCTATAAAGCGTTGGTTTAATCAGAGCAATGTTGCAGCGAACATTAAAAACTTGGAAGAAGCTTTTGCTATTGAATTAGCTGTTCCAGGATATAAAAAGGAAGATTTTAAAGTGGAGTTTGAGAAGGGTAATTTGACGATCTCCGCAAAAAAAGAAGAGAGAGAGGAAGACACAACAACAGAAGACAACTTTACCCACAAAGAATTTACTTACAGTAATTTTGAGCGTTCTTTTAATCTTCCAGAAGATGGGGTAGATGTTGAAGGGATCAAAGCGACTTATGAAGCAGGAATTTTGACGGTTAAAGTGCCAAAAAGAGAAACAGAAGATAACAAACGTCATATTAATGTACAATAGTTATCCTACAACAAATAGCGCAAGCAGAGTAATGTCTGTCCCGATGGATCGTCGGGACAACACGGCTGCTTCTGTTGAGAAAAATGGACTTGGTGTGGTCGGTTACCAACGCCAACAACGTATTCCAACAGCCCCATTTACTGTTGTTTATTTAGGAAGAAGATTCTAAAAAATAAAGCAAGATAAGTACGGAGAGAATAAGCGATTCAATCACCTCCAAATTTTTTGCTTTTTGTTTAGACTTTTTTCCTTAAAATGTGAACGAATCACGAATAGATGTTGTTACATCAATAACAACGTCAACTAATAGGGGCTTTTTTAAAAAAGTCCTTTAATCATAAGGAATGCCGCCTGTAGATGCGAAAATTAACGTTTTAAGCGTTATAGGTCTATCAAAAAGCAAATCCAATAAAAGAAAAATGGTCATCTTGGAATAGAATTCAAGATGGCTTTTTTATTGTTAAGTTTCTGGAAAGAAGAGTTAACTTTTGTTTAACAGATAACTTTGAAAAGTTAAACAGTTTATTTGTCTTTTGTGGAAGTTTTGTTTATCTTTGTTTAAACAAAAAAACAAACAAGATTTGTTATAAAAATAGAACAAACAAGAAATCAAGACCACTTTATAGGTCTTATTATTATAAAGGATAGACTCTTGAATGATACGAAGATTAACGCCCTAGGTGTTATAGATCAACCAAAGAGTAAATCCACAAGAAAATGGTCATTTCAAATTTATTTTGAGGTGACTTTTCTTATTTACAATGTTTTTCTTTTCCAACCTATCCCTTTTTCAAAGCGTCTTTTGTAGACCTTAACGTTATTTAATAAGACCTAAGAGAACTCCCTTTTCATTCTTATTGTTAGGTTATTTTAACCCTCCTAGTCTATACCAATATCATTTTGTCGCCCCTTTAATTCTTCTGCCGAGTAGAAGGAGAATTTTTCTTTAAAATCGTCTATCGAAGGATATTTCCTAAAGAAATTGTAAAATTGGAAGCGGGCATGGACTTGCATGATTTTTGCCCTTTCAAATAAACGAATCAAACTTCTAAAAGAAGCCTTGGAGTATAACGTCTACTCAAAAGATAAAACAAAGGGAATAGGGGAGGAAAGGAAAGAACTAATATTATCACAAACACAGCTGTTGTAAAACAGATCAACTATCAGTATGTATAAAATAGGGGTAAGCAAAGTAGAGATGACCTATGCCAAAGAAGGGATAGGAATGTTGGGTTATGGAATGCACTTTCATAAGATAGAAGGAGTCGAAACGCCTCAATATGCTCGGGCATTTGTGGTGGAACAAGGCGGCAAAAAGCTGGCTTTTCTTAGTGCTGATATTTGTTTTTCGACAAATTACCTAAAAGATCAGGTAATGATGCAATTGCAAACTAACCATGCTGAACTGGGGTATACGGAGGAAAATGTGATGATTACCGCACAACATACGCATAGTGCTGCAGGAGGTTATACCCAGCATTTGGCGTATAATTTTACAGTGCCTGGTTTTCAAGAAGATGTATTTTTGCGTTATTCCAATGCTTTAGTCCAAGCGATTGTACAGGCAGATGAAAAACTCCAACCTGGGGACATCAGCCACCACACTGGTACTTTTGACAAAGACGCGGAAGTTTGTTTTAATCGTTCTGTGCGGGCTTACAATCAAAATCCAGAAGTAGCTGGGCGTGTTCCAATGAAAAAACGTCATCTAGCAGCAGATCGGACCATGAAATTGCTGCGTTTTGACGACAAAAATGGACAACCAATAGGCAGTTTTAACTGGTTTGGTGTGCATACAACTAGTGTATCGAATCGCTTGCGCAAGGTCTGTTATGATAATAAAGGCTACGCAGCGGATTATATGGAAGAAATATTGCGACAACAATATGAGAATCCCGATTTAGTCACAGGCTTTGTACAAGATGCTGCTGGAGATATTAGCCCAAACTTCATCTTTGATCGCAAACATCGCGAATACAAAGGAAAGTACGCGGATGATTATGAAAGTGCGGCTTATAATGGTCGTCTACAAAGTGATAAAGCGCAAGATATCTTTCGTTCGGCAGAAAAAATAGGAAAGAAAATTCATGGAGAATTGGATTCTATTTTGATGTATGTTGATTTCTCCGACGTTCGTATTGACCCTTCTTATACAGGAGGCCTAAAACAGGAAAGAACCAGCGAAGCAGCTTGGGGAATGTCCTTTTTGGAAGGAACAACAGATGGACAAGGGGCAGCTAAAGTCGTTGGACAAGCGGCACGAGTTATTGTAGGGTCGATTCGTCAAGTAGAGGTGTTGGCTGCACGTGTGAGCAATGACGAAGAACGCCAAAAAGAGGTGATTGATTATTATAATGCCCATCATCCTAAACCGATTGTAATCAACCACAAAACAGGAGTTGTTGTTGGAGCGGTACACCCAGAAAAATTAGTTCTGCCAGGCTTTGTAGATCCTGCTATACGGCTTATTAAATGGGCTAATAAAATTGGTTATGGCAAAAAAACGCCTTGGATTCCACAGATTTTACCCCTACAGATCTTTATTGTAGGAAACTTAGCGATTGTAGGTGTTCCCGCAGAAATTACAACCATTGCTGGTGCGCGCTTGCGTAAAACGGTGGCCAATGTATTGGAAGAACGAGGCGTGTCAGAGGTGCTTTTGACACCCTATGCGAATTCTTATGCAGGTTATGTGACTACTTATGAAGAGTATCGTATGCAATTGTATGAAGGAGGACATACGCTCTTTGGAAAATGGACCTTGGCTGCTTACCAGACAAAATTCAAATTCTTAGCGGAAGAGTTGTTAAAAGCTCCTGAAGATCGCCAACAATTCAACTTACAACCTGATCGTTTTGATCGTAAAGATATTTGGACAGGAATGGATGATTTGGGAATTTTGGCAGAAGTAGAGCAAACTGCTGCTGAAATCAAAGAAAAGCAAAAAGAACAAAATAAGGAAGAGGGCGGCACATTAGCAGAACAATAAATTCTTCCTTTGTCTAGTAATACTTATTACAAAAGGTAGTTCATGCAATCATAAATTTAGAGCATTCGTTTTTATTAGAAAACGAATGCTCTTTTTTTAAAAAAAAAGAGCATTAATCCAAAATTTAAGCATTGTTTATGAAATCTTCCCAATCTTTTAGCCAGTATGTCTATTTTCTTTCTATTCTAATAATAAGCCTTAATTGTTGTAGTTTTTCTAGTGTCGCTGTCATGGAGGTATTGGAAGAACAACCGCCAATAGAACAGAAGAAGGTCAGCCAAAAACAGCGTCAACAACAACGTCTAAATAAGCGGTATAACCGCTTATTCAGACGTTTTGAGCAAACCACCAATAGTAAAAAACGCTATCGCCTACAGCAAAAAATACAACAGGTAGAGCGTCAACAGAACGATGTCAATCCAGCTTTTACGATAGGAGTGATTAGTTTTGCGGTGAGTCTAACCGCCTTATCTCTACTCGTGCTCTCCTTTTTAATCGGAGGTTTGGGCGCTGCTTTTGCCCCAATTGGCTTATTACTATCTATACCTGGTTTAATCTTATCTATTATAGCGATAAAACTAGGAAAGAAGAATCCTGAAAACAGTGGTAAGGTGTTTGCGATTATTGCCATGATTATGAGCATAGTTACCCTAGTACTTGTGATTGCTTATCTGCTTCGCGATTTTACAACCATAAGATAAAAGAAAGGCAGAAGAGTTGTTGAAAGGATAAGGACGATGCTCTAGTAGGATCAAGAATTTCTCTTGATTAGCCTATAAGATAGAGGCTAGAACGCCGTATAAAAGTTGTTTAGAGAAAGACAAGAATGAGAGCCTGTTCTATCTTACTTATAAAAATACTATCTTGTAGAATTATTCCTTATCCTTCCAATTTCTGTCCTTATGACCAAAGAACGCAGCTACACCTATTATAAAAAGGCTTTTTCGGAGCAACCTAAACCATTTGCTTTTGTTGATTTAGATTTTTTTGATGCCAATGTTTTAGCAGTTGCTGAACGAGCAGGGAATAAACGGATCAGAATTGCTTCTAAATCCATTCGATGTACTGAATTGTTGCGTCGGATATTAGAACACAGTGACCAATACCAAGGCATTATGTGTTTTACAGCAGGGGAAGCCGTTTGGCTGAGCGAGCAGGGATTTGATGACCTTTTAGTGGCCTATCCAACATTAGAACCAAGTGCTTTGAAGCAAATCGCTCAGGCGATTAAAAAAGGGCGTCGTATCTATTTGATGACGGATAAAAAAGCGCATTTGGAGGCGATTAATGCTGCGGGTAAAGCGGCAGATGTTGTGCTGCCTGTTTGTTTGGATTTGGATGTCTCTAGCCGTTATCCTAGTTTGCATTTTGGCGTACATCGCTCTAGTTTGACCAATATGGAGGCCTTAAAAAACTATTGGAAACAGCTTCAACAGTTTCCTTTTGTGCGTTTGGAAGGCCTCATGGGCTATGAAGCCCAAATTGCAGGAGTTGGCGATCAAACAAAAGGACAAGGCCTTAAAAATAAAGTCATTCAGCAGCTACAACGCCATTCCATTAAGCAAGTCCGCCGAAAACGGGCGGAAGCTGTCGCTTTTTTAGAAAAACAATTGGGGCAGCCACTCCTTTTTGTAAATGGTGGAGGAACAGGTAGTTTAGAGAGTACCCAAGCTGAAAAAGCAGTAACAGAGGTTACAGCAGGCTCTGCTTTCTTTTCGCCAACTTTATTTGATCATTACAGCGGTTTTCAGCACTTGCCTGCGGCGGCTTATGCGATTGAAATTGTCCGCCAACCCCAAGCTAATATTTATACTTGTTTGGGAGGGGGGTATGTCGCCTCTGGTATGGCAGGGAAGGATAAAGTGCCACAACCTTATTTGCCCAAAGGCTGTCAACTCAATCCCAATGAAATGGCAGGAGAGGTACAAACACCCATTCATTACAGTGGAAAGGAGGAGCTAAAATTAGGCGATCCTATCTTTATGCGACACAGCAAAGCAGGCGAATTGTGTGAGCGTTTTACCCAATTGTTTGTTCTCCAAAACGATAAGTTATTGGGCGCTTGGCCTACCTATAGAGGCGAAGGACAATGTTTTTTGTAGAATAGCTTTCTACAGATTGCTTAAGAGTTTGTTTAAAATGTNNNNCCGATACTAAGTTGAAGTCAGGTTCATAAAGGCTTGTTTTTCATTGATAAAAAATTTAAACATGCTCTAAAATGTTGTATCTTAATAGAGTCCTTGATAGTGTAGCCTAACTATTACTTTTTATACATCCTCTCTAATTTATAAGTCTATGTTTCGTTTTGCGAATGCTTTCCAAACTAAAGTTAATGCTTCTTGGTCGAACTGGGCAGGAACGGTGAAATGTCAAACAGAAGGCTTGTTTTATCCTGCTACAGAGGAAGCGTTGGTAACCCTTGTTCAGCAAGCTGCTGAGCAGGGAAAAACGATTCGAGTAATGGGAGAGGGGCATTCTTTTTCCCCCTTATTAGAAACAGAGGTCTATATTGTTTCTTTACGTCATCTATCAGGCCTAATTGCTGTTGATAAAGAGGCAAAAGTAGCCACTGCGTGGGCTGGGATGTCAATTAAGAATTGTAACCAAGCACTCTATGAGCAAGGGATGGCTATGATTAACTTAGGTGATATTGATGTGCAGAGTTTAGCAGGGGCTACAGCGACAGGCACCCATGGAACAGGGACCGCTTTTGGAAATTTGAGTAGCGAAATTGTTGGTTTTCGTTTATTAACGGCTGATGGACAATTACTGAATTGCTCTGCCAAAGAGCATCCAACCATTTTTGCGGCAGGGCGTATTAGTTTAGGCGCCTTGGGAATTATTACGCAGATTACCTTCAACATTGTTCCTGCTTATAAACTGGAGTATACTTCGGCGGCAGGTCAATTTGAGGAAACGATGCCTCAAATTGAGCAATACAATCAAGAGAACCGAAATTTTGAGTATTATTATTTTCCTTATTCCGATATTTTACAACTCAAAACATCTAATAAAACAGATAAACCCATAAAACACAATGCGGTTTTGGCGTATGTGAATGATGTTGTCATGGAAAATGGAATTTTTGGGGCTGCGCTAAAACTTGGAGGCCTATTTCCAAAACTAACCAAAACAATTAGTCGTTCTTTTGCCAAAACATTTCCAAAAGGGACCACCATTCATTATAGCCACAAAGTGTATGCAACAGTTCGCCAAGTACGTTTTAAGGAAATGGAATACAACATTCCTGTTGAGCATTTTGATGCGTGTATGCGAGCAGTAAAAGCGAGGATTGAGGAGCGCGAATATGTAGTGTGCTTTCCTGTAGAATGTCGTTTTGTGAAGGGCGATGATTGTTGGTTGAGTCCTGCTTACCAACGCGATTCGGCTTATATTGCGGTACACACGATCCCAAGTATGCCCCATGATCCTTATTTTGAAGAAATGGAAGCAATTTTTAAACGCTATCAAGGGCGTCCTCACTGGGGAAAAATGCACCGACGAGTGGCCGCTGACTTAGCACCTGTTTATGAGCGTTGGGAAGACTTTTTAGCCTTGCGTGCTCGCTTAGATCCGCAGGGACTCTTCTTAAACCCTTATCTCAAAAAACTATTTGGATTGGTGTAGATTGTATGGAGCAAAATGCTTGTTGTTTTTTAGCTTTAAAGTTATTTGGATTGCTTTAATCCGCCAATAGTTGTATCATGTAGCACTTGCCGATGAAAACTAGCATGAGTAGCTTCTTTGTGTATCAATTCTTTTTCTAATAATTGATGTAAGGTGGGAAGGGCATGATGCGGTACAGCAGGATACGCATGATGTTCCGCATGATAGGGCATGTTCCACATCCACCAACGCAACCAAGCCTTGCTTTTAATACTGCGTGTTTTTTCTAGAATATTTCCTTCATGTGGTAAACCATTGTGTTCGGCGGCGGTATAACTAGCCCAGAAAGCAGTACCGATTAATTGCCCCATTATCAAACCCCAAAAGGCTGGATAGGAAGTCATCGCAAGATAAACGATGCTTCCATGCAAGACCAAAACCAACCAACATTCTAAGAATAGTTTAAATCGATGTTTGGAATCTAAAAAGGGAAGCAGTAGCCGACGAATGGGTTCGGGCGTACCTAAAGCGCCAATTGTTATCATAAGCAACCTAAAGAGCAATAAAGGCAAGCCTGTGATCCAAGAAAGGTAACTGGGAAATTGTTCGATAACAGAAGGAACAGGCCAGCGCCCTAAAGAAATTTCAGGATCACGCCCTGGTTGATGGGTATATTGATGGTGGGCAAAATGAAAATCTTTGAAGAGCGTTGGTGGGTAAGCGTAGGCCGTACCCGTCAATAGTGCGACCCAATAATTGAGCGATCGATTTCGAAAGGCCGTTTGGTGGATGGACTCATGTTGGCAAGCGAATAAGGCAGGAATACAGCTTGAAAAAACTAATAAGAAGGGCAAAAAGAGCCACCAAGAGTAGTGTCTAGTAAGAACAAGGCCAATTCCTGTCCCTAAAAAAACACTGTACAAGAGGATAAAATGCGTCCCACTAGTTATATTGTCTTTTTTTAACAATTGCCCTAATTGTTCAGGGGATAAATTTGGACTTCTATAAAAACTCCGCTCCATAAGAAAGGTGGTTACTAGAATAAGAATTTGTTTAAAATTTATTAAGGT
>JBOEFW010000019.1:24859-41886 GCA_050633105.1 Aureispira sp.
CCGATACTAAGTTGAAGTCAGGTTCATAAAGGCTTGTTTTTCATTGATAAAAAAATTAAACATGCTCTAAAGAAAGAAGTACTAGAAGAACGATTCCAACAGCTATTTCATTCCTTCAAAAGTTAACTTTCTAAATACTAAATTAGTAAGCTAAAAAAAGTGCTCCTAAAGGAAAAATTGGCCGTTTAAAATGGAAGCACTTGTCTTTAATAGGAAAAGTAGGAACTAACGGTAGGTGATGATATACCAGCTTTCATTGTCTCCTTTGGCTTTATTCGGTTTTGTTTCATCAACAATAACTCGAACACCCGTTTTGAATTTTCTAGCCATAGCGGTTAATAAGCCTCGATCAAAATTACAAGGATAAGGATTGTAGCAGTGCATAATAATTTTTTTGTTCTCCACATCATGACTAATAAGCTTATAAAATCCAATATCACCCTCTTTGTGATTCATATTATAAGCCGTATCAATCAAGTTCATGCCACTATCAATAGAGTCAACCCCTGAAGGAAAAACTGCTTTTTCAGGAACCGCTTTACCTAAATCAAAAAGAGTATTTGGTCCAAAATCTTCTGTTACTTTATCATAGAAGTCAAGTGCAATTTGGAGATCATACCAAGCTTTTGGATCTGGGTCAGGGATGCCAAGTGTGGCTAAGGTTTTGAGCATATTGTTCTGCGCAAAAGTAGGAAGCCCCATAATAGAGGTTAATAAGGCTTGGCCTAAAACCTTTCCAGTCGTATCAAATACTTTTGTCATCTTCGTTTTATCTATTTTTGTAATTGATTAACGATAAGTAATAATATACCAGCTTTCATCACCTCCTTTTGCTTTGCTGGGTTGGGTGTCATCAACGACCACTCGAATGCCTGTTTTAAACTTTCTAGCCATTGCTGTAAATAAGCCTCGATCAAAGTCACAAGGATACGGGTTATAGCATTGCATGATGATTTTTTTATGTACTAAATCATGACTTATCATTTTATAAAAACCAACATAGCCTGTGTGGTTCATATTGTAAGCCATATCAATTAGCTGAAGCCCACTTTCAATAGAATCAATTCCTGGAGGAAAGACGGCATTGTCTGGAATGGCTTTACCTAAATCAAAGATGGTATTTGGTCCAAAATCTTTTGCTATTTTTTGATAAAAGGCTGTCATAATATCCAAATCATACCAAGCTTCTGGATCGGGGTTAGTAACGCCAAGCGAATTTAAAATGTTAAGCATATTGTTTTGGACAAAACTAGGGAGTCCAAAGATCGCAGGGAATAAAGCTTTTCCTAAGAATTTAGCATCGGAGTCAAATGATTTCATTGGTACTAGAACTTTAATGAAAGAATCAATCATGGGTTATGAGTGGCGTAACTGAAAATTTCTTTATTCTATTAGAAACTTAAGATAGTAAATAGGAGGAAGAAGTAAAGAAAATTAGGCATGATTTTTAGCAAAAAAAGATAAAAATGCAACCATTTAATAAAAACATTTTTAGAATAGATCTCCACCATTCGTGAATACTTTTGCGGTTGTAACTGTATTTTTATTGAAAAATTAATATCTTGTTCCGCTTTGCACAATTTCAAAAGTAAACCTTTATACCCAAGACTATTCATCAACAGTTGTTCCCCTCTACTTTGTAGAATTGTACTCCCTATGTGAATAGGGCTTACTAGGAGTGGAAGAGTGGCAAGGCTGTTGTTATACTAACACAATAAAATTATGACTGAAGAAAATAAAAATTTAAACGTTAACGCTCCTAAGAAAATGACTAAAGAGTGGAATGATGTCCACCAAATGAAAGCTTCCAACTCTTGGACGGTTTTTAAAGTAATTGCAGAATTTGTGGATGGTTATGAGCGCCTAAATCGCATCGATCCTTGTATTTCTATTTTTGGTTCTGCTCGAACGAAGCCCGATAATCCACACTACAAATTAGCAGAACATGTCGCTGGTTTACTAGTAGCAGAAGGATATGGCATCATTACAGGAGGTGGCCCTGGTATTATGGAAGCGGCCAACAAAGGTGCAAAAGAAAGCGGTGGAATCTCTGTAGGACTCAACATTGATTTGCCTTTTGAGCAAGGTTATAATCCTTATATCGATATTGATAAAGTATTTAACTTTAACTACTTCTTTATCCGAAAAGTAATGTTTGTAAAATATGCTCAAGCTTTTGTTGTACTGCCAGGTGGTTTTGGTACAATGGATGAATTGTTTGAGGTATTGACTTTGGTGCAAACTAAAAAAATTATGACTATTCCTATTATCTTGATGGGGGTAGATTTCTGGGAAGGTATGTTGAAATGGGTGAAAGAATCTCTTTTAGACAAGTACGAAACCATTAGTCCTGGTGATTTAGATTTGATTCCTGTAACCGATTCTCCAGAAGAAGTAGTTGCTATTATCAATAAGTTCTACGAAGATGAAAATCGTGAATTGAAGCCTAATTTACCTTACTAAAGAATGATCGAGGGTATTAAAGAGTAATGTTTATTATTCCCGATAACTTTTATGACCTTTCTAATGTATAGTTGGAAAGGTCTTTTTTATGTTTGCAACTTCATGGATTGACTAAGAAAGATCTTTGAAGTATTAATTTTACACCGTTTGATTTTTGTATTAACATCCATTTTACTATGAAGGAACATTCCGCATTTGACACCCCACATGGCTCTTTGACTTATCAACAACCTCCTAAGGAAATTTTAGATTTAGTAGATGTAGCGCGTGTGCCCTTTGTGCAAGTGGATCGACAGGGGCGGTATGCTTTATTTATTCATAGAGCATCTTATCCCAGTTTGGCCAGTTTGTATGAACCAGAAATGCGCCTAGCGGGTTTGCGTGTTAACCCTATGCTCAATATTAGTAGCCGAGAGGTGTATTATAATAATATTGAAATTAAAGTACTAGCAACAGATGAACGCCAACAAGTGGTGGGTTTGCCAGAACAAGCGCGTCTGTCCAATTTTACATGGTCAGTTGATCAAACGAAGTTAGCCTTTACACAAACTACAAACGATGGAGTAGAAGCTTGGTATCTAGATTTGACTACTGCTGCTGCACATAAATTGACCGCAGCATCAGTGAACGCCAATGTAGGCCGTCCATTGGTGTGGATGCAGGATGGAGAATCATTGCTGATCAGAATGTTGCCGCCCAATCGTCCTGCTTTATACGACACAAAAACGCAGGTACCTGCTGGCCCTACGATTTCTGAAAGCGATGGTTCCAAGGCACAAAATAGAACCTACCAAGATCTTTTAAAAACACCAACTGATGTGCATAATTTTTTGGTGTTGACAAGTGCAGAACTTTATCAGGTGGATTTACAAGGCGGACAAAAACGCTGGTTAGAAGAGACCGCTTTATATCGTTCTTGTTTGGTCTCTCCTGATGGTAATTTTGTCTTAGTAACGGCTTTAGAACAACCGTTCTCTTATTTGGTCCCTTACACGCGTTTTCCACATCATTCTAAGGTGTACACCAAAGAAGGTGTCTATGTAGAAACGGTTAACGAGGTGCCTTTAGTGGAGGATGTCCCACAAGGATTTATGTCGGTTAGAACAGGGCGTCGCTTGTTGCGCTGGCGAGGAGACCAGCCTGCTAGTTTGATGTGGGCAGAAGCTTTGGATGAAGGAGATGCCGCTAAAGAAGTACCTTATAGAGACGCCGTTTATAGTTATGTTATTGATAAAAAGGAACAAGAACCCGTCTTATTATTACAAACAATCAACCGATTTGATACCATTGAATGGGGCACCGACCAATTGGCTATAGCGCATGATTATTGGTGGAACACCCGTAATACCAAGGTCTATCAGTTTAATCCAAGTGATAATACGATTGCGCCTAAAGTATTGATTGACCGCAATTATCAAGATGAATACAATGATCCAGGGCATTTTATTACCAATAGAAATGAATGGGGGCGCTCTGCTTTAGAAATTAAAGACAACCATTTGTATTTAATAGGAGAGGGGCATTCCGCCAAAGGACAATTTCCCTTTGTGGATCGCCTGAATTTGGAGACCTTAGAAAACGAGCGCTTGTATGAATCAACGTATACCGATCGTTTAGAGGAGTTGTATTTCCCACTAGATTTAGAAAAAGGAGAATTTTTGGTCCGTCTTCAATCCCCTGTGGATTATCCTAATTTCTATCGTAGAAATATTTATGAGAAAGAAGCCCTACAGCAAATTACCCATTTTCAGAACCCTTTTCAAGGACTGCAAGACATACACAAAGAAGTCATTACTTACGAACGTAAAGATGGTGTACAGTTGTCAGGGAAATTATACTTGCCAATCGGTTATGATATAACCCAACCGACTAAGAAGCCGCTTATCATTTGGGCTTATCCAAGAGAGTATAAGGACAATGATAGTGCGGGACAAGTAGTTAACAATTCCAATGAGTTTATTTATCCGTTTTATGGTTCTATGGTCTATTGGGTGACGCGAGGCTATGTGGTTTTGGATGATGCTTCTTTTCCTATCGTAGGAGAAAAAGAAACCCAACCTAATGATACTTTGATTGAGCAGTTGATTGCGAATGCCGCTGCGGCTATTGATGCTTTGGATGAGCGCGGTTACATTGATCGAGAGCGAGTGGCTGTAGCAGGACATTCTTATGGTGCTTTTATGACCGCTAATCTGTTGTCGCATTGTGATTTGTTTGCCGCAGGAATTGCGCGGAGTGGAGCGTATAATAGGACATTGACGCCTTTTGGTTTTCAGAGTGAAGAACGAAACTATTGGGAAGCGCCAGCAACCTATCAAAAGGTCTCTCCTTTTATGAGTGCAGATAAAATGAAAACGCCGCTTTTATTGGTGCATGGTGCTGCTGATAATAATTCAGGAACGTATCCGTTGCAATCAGAGCGTTATTTTAATGCCTTAAGAGGGTTAGGAGCGACGGCTCGTTTGGTCATGTTGCCACAAGAAAGCCACGGCTATGTAGCTAAAGAATCTATTTTGCACCTCCTTTGGGAACAAGACCGTTGGTTAGAAAAGTATGTTAAGAATAAGAAATAAACAGGATGAAAAGTCTTGCAAATACCGTTGATCGAGAAGAAATCTTAGGTCGAATTCAGAATTTACAGCCAGACTCCAACGCATTATGGGGGAAGATGACGGTTGCTCAAATGTTTGCCCATTGTACAGGGGCTTTGAATATGGCAACAGGAGAATTACGTTTACCACGACGCTTAATCAGTTATTTTATCGGCCCCTTTTTACGGGTGTTTTATTACAACGATCGAGCTTTTCCTAAAGGACTGAATACAGATAAAGCATTGGTGGTTACGGCTCCCAAAGATTTTCAGATAGAACAACAACGGTTAATAGACGCTCTCCAAAACTACCCAAAAGAGGCAACAGCAGCCGATCAAGGAGCTGTTCATCCTCTTTTGGGTTACTTTACCGCCGCACAATGGGCGAAAGGGATGTATAAACACTTAGATTATCACCTGCAACAGTTTGGAGTATAGCTTTAGAGGATTTAAACTGGTTAATACTACTAAAATAAAACAGGATTGGAGTCCTTTATTCTGCCCCAATCCTTCCCACAATTATTAATAAAATCAACTCCTTAGATGAGGGCTACTTATCATAATTGTATAATTTGTAACGTTCCACCAATTCTATGAGTTTGGATGGGTAATTAGGATTGGTGGCATAGCCTGCTTGGCGCAATCCACGTGCCCAGCCTTTATAGTCGGAACGTTTGAGCTTAAATAAATTATCATAGCGGTCTCCTCGCATTAAGAAATTAGAGTGTTCTTTATACGCATCAGAACCACTGCGAAAGATGCGGTAACAACTGCCTTTGTATTGTATGGTTTTTCCTGACCAGCCACTGCCACATTTAATTCCAAAGTGGTTGTTGGCTTTTTTTGCTAGATTACTACTTCCATAACCTGATTCTAGAATTCCCTGTGCGAGCTTGATACTAGCAGGAATGCCTGTGCGAATACTTTCGGAAACAGCAATGCGTTTGTATTGCTCTACATAAGCTACCGCATTAGAAGGGCCTGTAATTTTAAAATTGGCAGCAGCACTACTAGAGCTACTAGAACTACCAGAGCCACCACTAGAGGTAGGAGCAGTAGTAGATCGAGTGAATTGGCAAGAAACGGCCAAGAATGCGATAAGCAACAAAGAGAAAAAAGAAGAGGTAGACATCGTTAATCAGTTTTGTGCATGAACTAAAAATTACCAAAACAAGCGGCATTCTTCTATTAACGAAGATGAACCTTGCTTGGTATTCAGGAGAACACTAAATGTTGTAATATAATGGCGGTAGCGCCTTTTTGAGCTTCTAAATAAGCCTTAGCTTTTTCTTGGAGAACTGTTCGTTCCTCTATTGGGGTGTACTTATTCAATCCCCTTGCCAAATCATTGGCATTTTGAATTTCTGTGGCTATCCCAGCAGCAATTAGCGCTTTTGCTTCCTGAAATTTATGATAATTAGGGCCAAAGAATAAGGGTATTTCATAGACTACTGCTTCCAAGCAGTTGTGTATTCCAGCCCCAAAACCACCTCCAATATAAGCGGCTGTACCATAACCATACAAAGCACTTAGTAGACCTATTTGATCCATGAGCAATACTTGGGGCTTGGGGAACGAGTGGTTATTGAGTAGATGACTATAGCGTGCGATTTTCACAAAAGAGAACCGCTCTAAAATTTCTTGTAGGTGCTCTTCTTGAATTTCGTGCGGAACAAGTAACAATTGTTTTTTAGGATGTGCCCGCAGCCATCCTTCTAATAAACGCTCATCAGGAGACCAAGTACTCCCAGCGACTAAGGTGGGGGCTTGGGCGCAGAATTGAGCGATGTTTGACAATTGTCGATCTTGGGCTTTGATGGCTAGGACTCGATCTAATCGAGTATCACCTGCCACAATTACTTTAGGGTGACCTAAAGGGGCTAGTAATTCTTTGGAAGCAGTTGTTTGTACAAAAATATTTTCAAAGCAGTAGAGCAATTGCCTAAATAAACTGCCGTACCAACGAAAGAAAACTTGATTGGGGCGAAAATTAGCCGCAATCAAATGGGTGGGAATTTGACGTTTTTTGAGCTCTTGTAGATAACCTGCCCAAAATTCATATTTAACAAAAAAGGCCTGTTGTGGCTGTACCAAGTCTAAGAATTGTTGGGCTTGCCCATAAAGATCCGCAGGTAAGTAAAAGACCCAGTCAGCTTGTGGACAATTTTGTTGTGCTTCATAACCAGAAGGAGAGAAGAAGGTGAGGAGCAAGCGGTGTTTGGGGGCTTGTTGACGCAAGGCTTCCAAAACGGGGCGTCCTTGTTCAAATTCTCCTAGAGACGCGCAATGCATCCATAAAATAGGCGCCTGATTATTGGCGAGTAAGATTTGGAGCTTTTGTTGCCATTGTAGACGTCCTTGCCCCCATTTTTGGGCTTTTGTTTGTCCAAAAAATGCTGCTAAACGAATGCCCCAAACATAGAGCCTAATGCCACAATAATACAAGAAACGATTCATAGCCAACAATTACTTCAAAGGAGGGCGCAAGATAAAAAAAAGCTGCCCAATCTCCCATTAAGTAGAAGATTGGGCAGCCATATTTATTCTTGAAGTGGTTTCTTAGAGAACTTCCTTCCTATAGTAAGTCTTTTGCTTGTTGTCTAAAATCTTTGCGGGTATAAGATTTTGCAAAGTTTCTAATGTCTTCATCCAAGGCTTCAATTTGAGCATCACTGAGTTCTGCTACTTGTTGGAAAGAAGTAATGCCAGCTTCGATTAAGCCATCCGCTGTTTTAGGCCCTAGACCATTAATTGTAGTTAAATCATCAGGGCAATCGCTATCGCTTTCTGAATCCGCGTCTTCTAAGACTTCTTGAATGTCATCAATAACCTCTCCTAATTCTTCTAAGAGCTCTGCTTCTTTCTCGTCTACACCATCTGCTACCATTTCTTCAAGATCTTCTTCGATTTCCTCTAATGCCTCTTCAATTTCCTCTTCTAGCTCTTCCAATTCTTCTTGGAGATCTTCTAAGGAAGAATCATTCGATCCAGTACTTTGGTGCTGGTCAACATGTTTCTGTAAGAGGAGATGGTCTCCATCACCGTCATCGTCTCCATCTATATCAGGGAAACACACTCTAATGCCCCATAGACGGTGAATAAGCCATTTGTTCTTTCTGAAAAACTCTTCCCGTTCTTTTCGGGTGAGTTTCGAAATAGTAATTTGCATAATTAGTTAAGATTTAATTGTTTTTAGAAGGCCGTGAAATAAGGAACAAACTAGACTACTTTGGAAGTACTTTTCTGAAAATTCTAGCAAATTTCACTATTTACTGCCTTTAATACCTTGTAATTATACAAAAAAAGTGATTAAAAAACGAAAGGATTTTATACTCCTTAAGGACGAGCTTTCAACAAACCAACAGGCATGTGCTCGTCATAATTGCCATAAATCAATGGATGTTGAAACCCATAGGTGAAATTGCGGACATTCTTTTCGATGAATTGATAGAGTTCTTGTACATCAATTACATTGTCCTTACTACCATTTTCATCTGCTTTATTGGCAGCGCCTTTCATGGCTTGGATAAAGTAATAACTAAAAACTCCTTGTTGCAATTTGTTGGCTTCTAAGGATATTTCCTCAGAGGCAGAGGACATAATAACGGCAATACCTCCACGGACACCATCAAAACTTTTGTAGTAGTTTTTGATGCGATCACGAATGTTTTTGGTAGAACGAGTCATTCCAATAGCACCATCTAAGCTTTCAGGTTGGCTGCGTTGGCGCTCGATGTATTCTTTGTAAGAAATAACAGTATTAATATCAAAACTGCCAGAGTGACAAGCATCTACAGCACAGAGTTTATATTTAGCAGGGCTGTCTTTGAGCAGAGAATTAACTAAACCATGGTGCAATAGACGGGCGCTGGTTCCATCATAATCAAAGGGAAGAAAAGCGCCACTTTTACCATGACCAGCAAAGTAAAAAATGATTAAATCATTGCTGTCCGCTTGTTCATACAAGTCTGCGGCAGTATTCATGATATTAAAAGCAGTAGCCTCCTCATCCAGTAATAATTTGATCTGGTCTTCAGGAACGGCACCACCACCCACACTGCGTAAAAACGCATAAACACGTTGGGCATCTCTGGTGGTATAATTAAGTTTAGGAGCTTTGGCATAGTCAGCAATACCAACAACTACTGCCCAAATTTTCATTTTATTGTGTAAGAATTTCCCTTCGGCAAATGCTCCTGTATTGACATGGCCATTATTAAAATAATAAGAACCCTTGCCTTCTAAGACACTATTCTTCCAGTGTCCTTGATAGCGATCGCCGTTTTGGTAACGCATTTCTCCATAACCACTGTATTGGCCTTTCTCGAAATTACCTGTGTAGACATTGCCTTTTTTATCTTTGGATTTGCCATAACCTTCTTTACAATTGCCTACTAAGCAATTTAATACGCTTTTATCTTTTTGACGTTTGACTAATCGGCCAGCTTCCCACACGCCAGATTCTATCTTGCCATCTTTGAAGACGCGTGCCCCTAAACCATTTGGTTTCCCTTCTTTCCAACTGCCATCATAAATAGCACCATTAGCATAGGCAAATTTACCTTTTCCGTCTCGCTTCCCGTTCAAGAAGTTACCTTCATAGCGCCCTTGGTAGGTTTTGCCAATATAATAGTTGTTGACTCCCCAGCCATTTTCACAATTGCCTTCTACACAACCTTTGTCTTGACCAAAAGCAGCCATTACATTCAAGAAACAAAACAAACTACTAATAAGGAGGATGCGATACATAAGCAAAATTGGTTGTTGTTATAATAAAAAAGAACAGTTAAATACGGTCTAATTAATGAATATACGAACAAGTTTGGTAATTTGTTTTGAGAACAACGCTTTTAAAAAAAATAGAAGAACTATACAGCACTTTCAGAAATAAAGCATAGATTTACATACCAAACGTTCAGTATATGCCATTGCAAAAAATCACTAAAATAGAGTTATTACGGAACAGCATTCGTGTGTTTAGAAAAAAGGGCTATTATCGTACCAACATGAGTGATTTAGCTAAAGAATCAGGTTTGACCAAGGGGGCTTTTTATCACCATTTTTCTAACAAGGCGGATGTCATGCTTAAATCGCTAGAGGGAACAACCGCCTTGTTTCAGGAGCGCGTCTTTTCTATTGCATATCAGCCAGAGCTCAGTAGTGAAGAGAAGTTGGAGATAATGGGGAAGAAGATTTTTAAGGCCTTCACGGTAGAAGAAGGAGGGTGCTTTTTTGCAAACACTATTTTGGAAACCATACAAGTAGAGGATACATTTAAGGCAGCGATTCTAGAATTTTTTGAATTATGGAGAGCAGCATTCTTGCATATTTTTGAACAGCATCATAGCCCTGAAAAAGCAACAGATATTACACAACAAATTATGTCTGATATAGAAGGTTCTATTGTTTTTATGCAGTTGTATCAAGACAGTAAATTACTACACCAAGCGATACAGCGTGCTTTAAATCAACTTTAAATTTTTTTGCCCTATTTACATACTAAACGTTTAGTATAAATGACGCTGCTCTTCTTTTCAATAAGAACACTTATTAAAATAAAAAAACATGATTCAACAACAAAATTTTGAGACGACTTGTGCTGATGGAGTAGTGTTGCGTGGTTTACTATTAATTCCTGAAAATCCTAAGGCCGTGGTACAATTTAATGGTGGGACAGCTGCTAAGAAGGAATTTTATCTTCCCTTTTTAACCTACTTAGCAGAGCAAGATTATTTATGTTGTTTGTGGGATTATAGAGGGAGTGGCGATTCAGCTCCCTTGTCATTGAGAGGTTGCTCCTATACCTTTCGGGATTATGGATTAAAGGATATGCCTACGATCCAAGCTTTCTTGCTTCAACGTTATCCCAATTTACCCTTGTTGTTATTTGGACACAGTGTAGGAGGGCAACAAATGGCTTTGGCTACTGATTTGTCGGCTTACAAAGGAATGGTTGGAGTAGCGATTTCAACAGGTTATTTTGGTAACATGACTTGGCGTTATCGGTTGACCTATTTATTTTATTTCTACTTTTTTTCGCCGTTGAGTATTTTATTGTGGGGATATGTGCGTTCTAAACCTTTTGGTTTTATGGAGAATTTACCCAAGAGGGTTGTGTTAGAATGGCGACGTTGGTGTAAGCGGGAAGCTTATTTTTTTGATCCCGCTTTTGCTAACAAAACTGTACCTATCCGATGCTATGATGCCATCCCTTTTCCAATGCATATTTTTTGGACAACGGATGATGATATTTCTAACGAAGCCAATACGCGTAGTTTTTGGAGTCATGTTATAGGCTGCTATGAAGTGAGCTTTCGTCAAATTGATCCTAGTGAATTTGGCAATAGACCCATTAATCACTTTGGTTTTTTTAGAAAGGATAAAAAAGAAAGCCTTTGGCTAGAAGCCAAGGAAAAACTAGATGCGTATTTAGTAGCGATTGACACTCCAGAACTGTTTTTGGGTAGTCGATGATTGTAGGTGCCTTCCCTGTTTTTTTCCTTAGAAAGCTACCATATGGAGGGGAGTCCCTAGCTTTTTCCAAATCAACCAGTAGGCGAAGTGAAGAATACTCGCATTCACTAAAAGAGCACTAGCATAACTACTAGAGACGAGGACTAAAATTTCTGTAAGAATTGTCATAGTTAGTAGAATTGTTTTTGATACAAAAAGTAATCTATGACAAGGGTAGGATGGGTAGGAAAGGAATTGTTATTTTTTTTAATAAGATGGGCAGGAAGGAATAAATGGTAATTGCGATTAATCTTTGCTGTCTTCTTGTTTAATTTGTCTTCTAATTCTACTTAAACTTTCTGGTTGAACGCCAAGATAAGAAGCGATATGTCTAATGGGTAAGAATGGTCTACATTCCTGATCCTGCTAGCTGTGTATTGGCCTCTTCTCCTTTGTTGTCATAATAAAGGGAAGAAACAATCCCTGAGTGAACAACGTATAAGTATTGAGGCGCTTTATGGAGTGCTTCTAAGGTGGTGGTAGCAGGTACCTCTAAGATTTCAAAAGCGTGTTGTACTACACTGTTTATCAGCAGCACTTAAACGAACAGGGGATGCTAAGATTTGATATAAATGTTCTAAAATGCTTGCCATGGAACGAGCATTGCTACCAATGAATCGACAAAAATAGGAAGATGTCCCTGTCTCGTTAATATTTATGAGAAGAGGCTTTTGTTTGGCTCTAGCAACCAATCAAATCTTCCTAAAGAGAAAAATACAAGGTGTACAAGCCTAGCGACAACTAGCTGTTCCTGCAATCAATTGACAGAAGCTGACATAATTAGGCCGATCAGCGGCTGTTTTGTGAATATAAGAATTGGTAATTTGCCCATTTTGAATGAAGAACATCCCTGGCATTTGGCGGACACTTCCTAAAGCAGCTCCCATTTTGACGCCATATTCAGATTGAACATTCACAATACGTGACCAAACTTTGAGGTTATACAACTCATGAAAGCCCCCTTTTTGTAAGCCAAAATATTCATATAAACTCATGTCAGGGTCAGAGATGTGCTCCTCCTGTCCTAGACCATAGTCTTTTAAATAGCGATTGCCATAGGATTCCTCTGCAAGATGTATAAAAACGAGTTTAACACCTTGAGTATTGAGGTAGCCTTTAGCCTTGGCTAAATCGTCTAATGCCTCTCTACAAAATGGGCAACCGAAATGACGCAGGAAGATGAGTAACACGGAACTTTTTTGAGCAATAGAATGCAAGTTATTGCCTTTATTAGTAAACGTAGCCTCCAAAACTTCTGCATCTAGCTGAATATAATTATCTGCTTGATACATATGCTATTAACTAAGTAGTGATAAGAAAATGAAAACTAGTTACACCAATAGCATTTAAGTAATGCTATGAGTATAGGTAGGACAAATATACTGTTAGAAATAACAGGGGGAGCGTTCTGCATATATACTAAGGTAGTAAGAATTAACTAAAGACAAGAATCAATATAGTGGACTTCCGTTAAGAACATTCTTAAGAGAGAACAATTAATAATTCTTTAGTATTTTCTTAGGATAATGGATCGCATTTTAACACTAGTAATAGAGCGAATAAAAGATCTGAAATAGGGAGAACACTTTTCCCTTAACACAAATTTATTTAGAAACAGCTTACCATTATCAACTAATAATCCCAATGGGGTAGAAAAAACATAATGGTAGGAGGATAGTTTGAGGGAATTGTTAGGAAATACCCCAATAAAAAGGTATTTAAAAACAAAAAAAGTCGCCAAATAACAATGCTTTTGTTCTTATACAAACTTACAATAAAAAAGCATTAAATGCAATCTTTTAAGACTTGATCCCATTTTTAGCGCGATATGGGTAAGCGAGACAAGAATAATTGGAAAATAGCTTACTGTGAATATAAGGGGAAGACTTTTAAGAGTGGAAGGAGGAATTATTTATTTTTTTGCTTTAGAGAAAGCTGATTACCAGTAGGAACTTCTTTAATATTAACCATCAATACGTGTTCAATCAATGATAAACGACGTGCGGTCTCTACAGGGTCTTGAAGTTGTGTAGAGGCTTCTAGCACTAGACCTTTGTTGTTGTTGTCAATCGCAAATTGTTTGACAATTTGTAGTTGATGCTCTACTAGCAAGGTGTTTAAGTATTCATTACCCGTTGTTTGAGGGGCGTCTGCATGAAGACCTTCTGCCCAAGACGCGGTGGCTTCATAGAGGACCACTAAATTAACTTGATCATTTCCTTCTTGGTAAGCATCTATAATTGTAGAGGTGAGTGAACCATTTACAAAAGAAGCCAATGTACGATAGTAATAAGCTTTGGCAGCAACTTTCTTTTTTATAGTACGTGTTTCTTCAAACGCACCACTTTCTATCTCAGGACTGTCTAATATGGTTGGCTGGTTAAGACTACAAGCATATAAGGTCAATAAAATAGAAAGTATAAAAAACGTGTAGAATTTAATAACTTTCATCAGTGAATCATTTTTACTTAACTGTTAATATTTGGGACAGTTACGAGGCTACATAAATTTGTAGGTAATTTTGAGATAATTATTTGAATAATTATACATCAAGTTGGAGATCAAGGGTATTACTTGTAATGTGGAGGGGGAGAATGATTACAGTCTTTTGTAAAATTAGGGGTGATTTTATAGGAAACTGTACTTACAAGTTAGAGGCAAAACTATAGAACGTCTGCTTTTGTGAATCGAAAGAAACAGACGTTCTAAATAGGTGTTATTTTAATAAAATATAGACATCAATTATTTAATGCCAGCTGTACTCTCATCAAGTTCGTTGTTTGGAACTTCTTTTACTTCTACCATCAATACATGATCAATCATAGATAGCTCCTTAGCGGCTTCTACAGGATCAGATAAAATAGCATTAGGTTCTAAAACCAAACCTTCGTTCTCCATATCAATCGCAAATTGTTTGACAATGTCTAAATCATAAGACTCCATCAAACCATTAAAATGGTCGTTACCTGTTGTTTGGTATTTCCCTTCATTGAATCCAGCAGCCCAAGGAGCAACTGATTCATAAAGAATCACTAAGTTAATTTGTTTTCCTGCTAGAGCAGCCAAATCGTTTAGAGATATTTCCGTTTCCCCTTTCTTAAATGCTGCCAAAGTTTTGTAATGATAAGCTTTGATCGCGACATGTTGTTGGTTGCCACGTGTACTTATAGTCGTTTCTGTTTCAAAAGGAGCAGGAGTTGCTGTTAGCTCAGCGTTTGGAGTACTAGCATCACCACA
The DNA here is from genome assembly GCA_050633105.1 of Aureispira sp. GTDB lineage: Bacteria > Bacteroidota > Bacteroidia > Chitinophagales > Saprospiraceae > Aureispira. The sequence goes on from JBOEFW010000019.1 coordinate 39,663, forward strand.
AGAACCTACTAACAACGAGAGGAAAAGCATAATACTCAAGAATAAAAAATTGTTGGTACTATTCATTTTATAATCTAATTTTATGAACGATAAAGATAACCAAATATCTGGTGATTAAATGGAATTTATTATTAATAGAATTTCAGGTGGTTTTCTTACTATCTATATGACTATCAAATAGGTTGTATGTTGTAAAGTAGTAAATAATTCCCTAATGCACCCTGCTTTTGTTGAATTTATCAACTTAGATTTTACAATAACAGTTATCTAATATTTATTGTAAAATAAAGAAAAATCAATGTTTTTTTTATATCAAGGATTTTCTTGTTTTTTTGAGATAAGTATTTCTAATCAATTTTTGAAAAAAATATTTTGCCCCAAGAATTTTTTTACAGAAAAAATCATACCATTTAACGCTATTCATAAAAGAAAAGAAGCGGTGTTTTTTTATATAAGAGACTAAATGATGAGCTTCTTTAAAAAAGATAAAAAAAAGGCGTTTTTTCTTATGTTTAACTTCTTTGCTGTGAAAAGAGTAATGGCATGGCTTCATGAGGATTTAATAGCTTTGATGAAATAGCTTATTGTATAAAAAAAGTAGTGTTAAGGATTGTGTGGTGTATTTGTAAGTATAAGTGCTTTGGAGTGTTCTTTTTTACCTAAAAATAGCAGAACTATTTTCTCTCTAGAGTTGTTTTGAAAAATGCTAAATAGGTATATCTTTCCCCTTAAATAAATCTAGCAACACACACTAACTAATAATAAAATTATGGTACAAGGTAGCAGAACCATTCACTACTCTATTAACCCTTTAACTAACAGTATAATTGCAGAACATGAGGAAGAAACATGGGAAGCCATTGCTCAAAAAATAACCAGCTCTCAAATTGCTTTTGACTCTTGGCGCCAAAAGAGTTTTGAAGAGCGTGGAGTGTATTTTAAACGGGCAGCAGCACTACTGCGAAGTAAGAAAGAGACTTATGCTGCACTGATGACCAATGAAATGGGAAAGTTACATCAACAAGGGCTAGCGGAGGTAGAAAAATGTGCTTGGGTCTGTGAATACTATGCTGACAAAGCGGCGGAATTTCTAGCAGCAGAAACGTTGGTAACAGAGCAAAAGTCTACCCTAGTTCACTATCAACCCTTAGGGACGATTTTGCAGGTTATGCCTTGGAATTTTCCTTTCTGGCAAGTATTCCGTTTTGCTGCCCCAACTTTAATGGCGGGGAATGTAACGCTTCTTAAACATGCCTTGAATGTATTGGGTTGCGCCAAAGCAATAACAGCCCTTTTCAAAGAAGCAGGCTTCCCCGATAATGTTTTTCAAGACGTCATTGCTAACAATGAACAGGTTGCAAAAATTCTAGAGGCAACAACTGTTCAAGGAGTAGCGCTAACAGGCAGTGTTGGGGCAGGCAAAGCTGTTGGTCGCCTAGCTGGTAACCAGCTTAAAACGGCTGTTTTAGAGTTGGGCGGTTCTGATCCTTTTATTGTGCTCAAAGATGCTGATTTAGCTAAGGCTGCTAAAGTAGCTGTGCAATCTCGTATGAACAATTCTGGGCAAACTTGTATCTCTGCCAAACGCATGATTGTAGAAGCCCCAGTGGCTGATGCGTTTCTGCGCTTGGTGAAGGAAGAAATAAAAAAATTAGTAGTTGGTGCCCCTGATGAACCAACCACCAATATAGGCGCTTTGGCACGAATGGATTTAGCGGAAAACCTACAGCAACAAGTGGAACAGTCGGTTGCCTTAGGTGCAACAATTGAGATTGATGGAGGCCATCAAGAAGGGACCTGTTATTTTCACCCAATGTTATTAACCAATGTTCAGAAAGGAATGCCTGCTTATGAGGAAGAGCTTTTTGGACCAGTTGCAGTGTTCTTTAAAGTTAAAGATATAGAAGAAGCAATCACCTTGGCCAACGATTCTATTTTTGGTTTAGGAGGAACTGTTTTTTCGAAGGATGAAGCCGTTGCCCAAGCAGTGGCGCTGCGTTTAGAGGTTGGTGCCGTCTCTATTAATAAAATCATGAGTTCCGACCCGCGTGTTCCTTTTGGAGGAGTCAAACAATCGGGTATAGGTCGTGAATTGGGGCGGGAAGGAGTGCGAACTTTTGTTAATTTAAAAGCAATTGTGGTTGGAACTTAGCACGACTTTTTTAGAGTTTGTTTAAAATTTATTAAGGTTGAAAATCAATAAATTTCTGTTACAGTGTATTTA
>JBOEFW010000019.1:41912-63951 GCA_050633105.1 Aureispira sp.
TCATAAAGGCTTGTTTTTCTTTGATGAAAAATTTAAACATGCTCTTAGAATGTCTATAGATTTTAAATAAAAGCAGTGAAGCGTAACATTATTTGACTCTAATTCATAATGCCTTTTAATAAATTTGGAAGTAATCCTATTCCTTGCTTCGTTTGGTTGTCTATGCGTAGTTGAAGCCATTACAACGTAATGGAGGACCAATTACAAAGGAAAGAGAACAGGTTCTATAATGAAAGGGACTATTTATAAAGAACTTCTTTCAGAAGTTGGCTTTATCTTTTTCATACTTTAATTTTGTGTATCATAAAGAAAGACTATCGCAATATAAAACCATAAAACAAGTATCGATTGAAGCAATGAAAATACTATATTAAAGGCTATTACGAATAGATTTTAAATAAAAGCATGAGATTACGGGTGAAAAAATGCTGTTAAAGATGTTATCTTGTAGTTGCGAAATAGCAAGGCACTTATCATAGCAAGCACCATATTAAGCAATGAGCATATCCAGCAGAACTAAGAGCGAATGCCTTGTTATTAAGACAATTATTGTTAACTAGTAGAGAGAGAGCTATTTAGTAGTAGATATAACAGAGCTAATAATCGTGCTATCAAGCGGAGAAAATAAGAGGTATCATTGAGTATATTTTGCTGCGAGAAAAGGACTTAAAACTATTCAACAAAAAATTAGAACCTATCAAAAAAGAATTTCTATTATTAGAATTGCTTTTGTTCTTCAGAATAGGAGAGTCAAGTACAGACAATTGATCGGCTCTATTTTGGAATATCCTTTATTATACCAACTTAATTATTATGATACGTTTTCTTATAGGGCTTTTGGTTTTTGTAGTTTGGACAGGTTTGGCACGCCGTTATTATGTTTGTACCATCAAGGGCGAGTGTGAACCTCCAGCACCAGAAGTAGATTCTAGTTTCTTAGATAATTTACCAAGAACGTTGGATTTGACAGCAGGGACAGAAGTGCTATTAAATGATTATCCTCAATTCTACTTTGATTACGCGAGTCATGCGTATACTTATGTAGATGGCAACGAAAAATTCTTAGGTTTGGTCGCTACGTTTTTGAGAGAACACCCCGATCCTACTATTCGTTTGGAAGTAACGGGGTACCATACTCAGGAAGAAATAGATGCGGTAGCCAATAGTAATTTGTACAATAATTTAGGCTTGGCACGTGCTCAGACAATTATAGATAAACTGATTGAGGAATACAATGTTCCTGCTAGTCGTTTGTCAGCGAGATCTGCTTTGACGGATCACAACCCAGTCACAACCCCTTTATCATTTGAAATTTTAGGCTATATCGTTGGGGCAGACATTGCTACTGCTGCTGATACTGCACTCTTAGAGCAAATCAAAGTGTCCGTGAAAGACATTACTTATGATAGCAAGGGAGCTAAGTTTGATTATAATTCAGGAGAGTTTAAGCCAAGTGGTTCTTTTGATGTGTATGTCGATTCGCTCCAACAGTATTTTGTAAGAAATCCAGAAGATTTCTTGTTAATTATAGGACATACAGATAGTAAAGGAGGAGACAATTACAACCAACAATTGGGCTTGCGACGGGCACGTTCTGTCAAAGCGTATTTGCAAGCGCGGAACATTGATATCCCTATTAAAACACAATCAAAAGGGGAACAAGATCCATTGGTGATGGACCATGATGAAGAAGGCCGTTATGATACCGAGGCTATGGCGAAGAATCGTCGAGTTAATATCTTAGTTCGAGAAGCTAACAGTAACATTCAAGAACGAAATTAAGAAGTGAAACAACTGGATTGTTCTCTTTTCTTCTACTTGAATTAAAGGCAAAAAAGAGCCTCCAATAGTACAATAAGCGTCCGCTAATTTTTGGGACGAAGCATTAAACCATTTATTACAAACAAGAAAATAACGAATTTTTTATGGCGAATATATTTAATCGTATCCTCAATTTTTTTTTAGGAGACGATGATGAAACTACTGATGACGAGGATCAAGGAAAAACGTATACATCACTTGCAGAAGCACTAGAACACCCTCTGGAGGTTATTAATCTTGATTTAAGTAGAGGGAACTTAGATGTTGTTCCAGAGGATATTCAGAAGTTTACCAATCTAGAATCCTTAGAATTAGATAACAATAACATTACTGTGCTTCCAGAATGGTTTGCTAGCTTGACAAAACTAGGAAACCTCAATCTTGAACGTAATAGCTTAACAGCGATTCCTAGTCAGCTTAAGAACCTGACGAATCTATATGCTCTTTCTTTAGGGAAAAATGAGATCACTGAAGTGCCAGCATGGCTTGGGGATTTAGGAGAATTAGAAATGCTGTCTTTGTACGCCAATCAAATCAGTTCACTTCCTACATCGTTAACAAAGTTGACCCAACTAGGGAGATTGTATTTAGCGGAAAATGAATTGTCTGAAATTCCATTTAGTTTAGAACATTTTAAAGACTTGAGTCAACTTAATTTATCTGAAAATAATTTGACGGAAGTACCTCAAGGCTTTTGTTCGCTAGAAAATATAACAACCGTCTATTTTGATGAAAATCAAATAAGTGTCGTTCCTGAAAATATTGGAGATGCGAAAAGCCTAAATTGGCTTTCCTTTTCCAATAATAAGATCACGCACATCCCAGAATCCATCGGCGATCTTTCTGAACTGACCAACTTGTTTTTTTCTGAGAATGAAATCAATACGATTCCTGATTCTATTGGTAAGTTATCCAACTTAGAGCAGTTGCATTTTTTTAGAAATCAAATTGAAGTTATTCCAGAGTCAATCGGTAATCTTTCCAGTTTGGAAGATTTTAATATGAAATACAATAAAGTAGCTACCTTGCCAAGGTCCTTAACTAAACTTAAAAACCTGACAGATTTTGTGATTCGAGCGAATGAAGTTTCAGCCGAAGAAATAGAAGCACTACAAAAAGATTTTCCTTGTGAAATACAATCTTAGCTTCTTTTTTTATTGGAGCCAGAAGACGCCATGAAAAAGTGGTAAGGATTTATAAAAAAAGCCCCTAACTCCAATTGGAATTAGGGGCTTTTTTGAGCGCGATTTTCGGATTATATGAGAGAAAAAAGTATCTTTGAAATAGAAAAAATGGCTTTAAATAATTCGTCTTGACGAAGGAAAATACCTAGAAGAATAGAGTTAAGAGGACCACTTTGATAAAAAAATGCGGAATACAAGACTTACACGCAGCTAACCTTCTGTATTAAAGATTATTTTCTTAGATTAGACAGTTATCTATCCTTAATGAAGGGATTAGAATAAAACGAGCAAACCACAGGATCAAACCAATAGAAATACTATGAGCGAGGTGCTATCAGAATTATTTAGCGGAAACCAAGCAGCAGACATTGCTTTTTGGATTATAGTAGGCCTTTCCTTTTTATTAGGAATGCTACTTTTTGCCTTATTAGCCTACTGGCCTGCAAAACGTCGTCTCAGTAAGGAACTGGCACGTGTTCAAAAAGAACAAGAGCTGCTTACTAAAGATCACAAAGATCTATCAGAGCGTTTTACGGCTATTAATACACAGTATAAGCACACGCAAGAGGAATTACAAGTAACAAAATCCAAACTGAAGGAACAAGAGGGGATTGTTGCGCGCCAACAACGAGAAATTCAGTACCTCAAAGAAGAATTGGAAGCGCACAAAGCGCAAGCTCGAAACTACAAACAAGCCAATGAACGATTGCTAACCCAATTTCAAAAAGCTGCCAAGGCGAATGACATCTATGAGCGAAAACTAGAAGACCTCAAAGATTTGGTGGAAGAAGTGGAGCAAGAGCGTTCTCAATTACAACAAGATTACAGAAAAAGCCAACGAGAAGGAGACCACGCGAACCAACAAAACCAACAATTACAACAAGAACAACAAGCTTGGAAGAAGAAGACAGCAGAACTCGAACAAGATTTGGTAGCGGCTTTGCAACAGCGCACGGAACTAAAACAGCTCTTAGAAGAGTTGGAAGATAACCAACAACTAGGAAACAGTACAGACGAAGAGCTGAAAAAACAAGTGTTGGAAATCAAAGCCCATCTAAAATCGTTAGAAGCAGAGAATACAGAGCTGATGAAACGTCTGGCGCCTTATTTGGCCCAAGAACAAGAGCATGATGAAGAAGATGCGGCCATTGAACCTTTGTTGGTAGACTTATTTATAGAAGCAGAAGAGAGCCTGAAGAAAGAGGGCTTTTTTGAAGATTATAAAGAAGAGGACCTTGTTGAAAATCCACAACAATTGGCAAAAGCCTTAAGAGAAATGGAGGACCTGACAAAAAAGGCAGGTGCGGTAAAACAAGAAGAAGTTTTGTTAGAAGAAGAGGACGAGGAAAGCCTTTCTCAAAGTCTAGCACAAGCAGCATTGGCGATGGAACGTCAAGGGTTTTATGAAAACATGGAAGAAGCTGTATTAGTGCCTCTATCACAAAAAATACAACAACTCAGTGATGAAGAGTTGTTACAAGAACGTTTAGCAGATACGGCGACTATTTTAGAACAGTCTTCGTTTTATAACAAAGAAGAAGTGAATGACGACTTAATAGAAGAAAAAGAGTTGTTAGAAGTAGAACTCGCTAAACTAGATGAAGTAACGTCCTCTCGAAACCTAGAAGCAACGGCTGTTCTAGAGCTTACTAAAGAAGAACTGGAGGATTTAGATGGTGCAACAGTTATGGCTCAAAATGCCTTGGACCAGCCTGGTTTGTATGAACCAATGGAGGCAGAAACTTTGTTGGCCGATAATAAATATGAAACACCTCTTGAGGAAACGGATAAGGTTTCTGAACAACAGCGTTTAGAGCAGTTAGTAACCCAAGAAATTGGTAACCGTATTCCTAGAGCGAATGCTCAAGAGCGAGATGCCTTGCAAGAAATTGATGGTATCGGACAATTTATGGAGCAACAGCTTAACCAATTGGGGATTTATACGTATGAACAGATTAGCCTGTTTGATCAATCCTTTGTGAATACATTGAGCGCCGCGCTGGATTTTCCAGCTTCTGTTATTCATGAAAAAGAATGGGTAACACAAGCCAAGAATAAGTTAACTAGACCTTAAAAAGACTCTTCCAACGATTATTTGGAATTCACGCCATAAAAAACGAATAAGTATATGCCAGAACGTCCTGTCTTATTGCTGACTTTTGCTAACCAGCAGGATGCCTATCTAGAGCACTTAAAAGAGGAGAGTGATAAGCTCAACTATATTTTGAGTACGCTGCATGATAAAGAAGCGATAGAAATTTATAAACAAGATCGTGCTACGACGGAAAACGTCATTGATATGCTTGACCGCTTCAATGAGCGGATTGCCCTGTTCCATTATGGCGGCCATGCTGATGGGAACAGTTTGCGCCTCGAAGGTGGTGATGGCAATGCAACAGGTTTGGCCGAAATGCTTGGCCGCCTTAAGAACCTAAAATTGGTCTTTTTGAATGGTTGTGCCACACAGCCACAAGTGGAAGAATTGTTGGCACAAGGCGTCAAAACTGTTATTGCTACGGCAGTAAAGATTGATGATGAGAAAGCAGTCGTTTTTGCAGAAAATTTCTACCGCTCGCTTTCTAATGGACATAACATTCGCTCCTCTTTTAAACGGGCGGTTTCTAACTTGAAATTTGTGTATGGTGGTGATTTTGATGCCACTATTGTCCATCGTGGAGAGACAGCCGTACAAGGGAATACAGCATTAATGCCTTGGGGTTTGTATGTTAATGAAGGCGCTGACGAAATTCTACAATGGGAATTGCCCTTGGAAAATGCCAGTACCTTAGCCAATCTAAAAGATGTAGACAGCGAAAAATTAATTGACTTTAAAGTTAATAAATACATAGAAGAAGTCATCTTTGGTATGTTTGAGATCAAGCCTGAGTTAGAGGCATTGGTACAAACAGAGGATGAAGATGAAGAGCTAGACGCTAGAAAAGTGCTCTTGCAAATCATCCAAAATTTCCCTTGGCCTATTGGTACACAAATTCGATTATTAGTTGCGAATGATGGAGACATGAATACCCCCTCCATGATGCGTTTAAAGCAGTTGGTGAGTGTTTACATTGTCACTAGCCAATTTCTATTTTATATTATCATGTCTCAAATTTGGGATGAAAAGCGCGCCAATACCTTTAATGCAAAGAGCTACTTGATTGATATGCTTCATATCAACAAAAAGCAATTTGGGAGCTTTGACTATTTCAGAAATTTCATAGAGGCGATAAAACTGCTTAAGCAAGCGAACCAGCAGCCTAATATTTCTGAATTTGCTGATATCGCAGAAGATTTTGATGCACATGAGGAATTGTATAATTCTTACTTGTACATGGAATCGTTGCGTGCTGCTATTCATAATGGAGATACAGCAGTGTTGGAAGCGAAAACAAAAGAGAAATGTGTTCAAGGAGAAGATCACTTGTCTACCATTTTATACAATTTGGCCTTTTTAATTCGTTACGATCTAGTCACCGTTAGAGACATTCATGTGGTAAATTATAGAAACCTAGATACGGAATTCAACCACTTTATTAGCCGCCTCAATGTAAATGTAGGAGATATTGCAGTGAGTGAAGGAGGGACGCGGATCAAATCCAGAGTCTATAAAACCTTTACCAACAACGCTTCTGTTATTCTAACAGAGAACTTACAAGACCCAAGTACTTTCTTGAATCTCTCGCCCTTTATTATAGATAAAAATGCGTTTAGTGATGGATTGACAGAAGATCGAGCAACGCAACAACAATTATACATTTATGCGCACCGAGAGGATGGAGATGATCCCAATCGGGATTATCAATATTATGCTACCTTTCATAATGTTTATATAGCGCAAGAGCGGACATCGGATCAATTTGCTATTAACGCCAGCACTGGGGAAGAAAATAATACCGAGGAAAAAAATGTACGAAGTAGAAGGCGTTCTTCTCGACGGCGACGGCGAACAACCATCGCGGCAGAGGTCATCAATCCTTATGCGGTACTCAAAAAGCAGTTTGAGATTTTAGAACAAGACCTTATCGGTCATTAGAAAATATCGTTTTAGTTATTAATGCAAGTATCAATAGTATTGATTATTAAGTGATTGAAGTTGTATTAAATATTGTATATTCATGGCGAAACAAGTAAAAAGTCCGTTCAAGTTCTTAGATTCGTACGACAAAGACGATGAAGATATTTTCTTTGGCCGAATGCAAGAGACGTATGAACTTTACGACAGAATTCGAGAAACCAACCTAGTTTTGCTCTATGGTGCTTCAGGTACAGGCAAAACGAGTTTAATAAATTGTGGTTTAGGCAACCAATTTGAATCTACAGATTGGCATCCTATCTTTATCCGACGAAAGGACAATATCCTTACGGCTATGCGAGAAGAACTGCAAGCACATGCTGTCAAAAAGTTGCCCAAGGAAGTGCCCTTGATCAAGCGCATGCAATCACTTTATATGGATCATTTCAAACCCATCTACTTGATCTTTGATCAGTTTGAAGAGATTTTTATCCTAGGGAATAAAAAAGAACAAGAAGAATTCTTCGAAGATATTTATCAGTTGTTAGAATCGGATGCTCAATGCAAGGTGCTTATCTCTATGCGAGAAGAGTACATTGCGCACTTATCCGAATATGAAGACACCATTCCCTATTTGTTTGACAACCGTCTGCGAGTAGAAAAGATGAACAACAAGAATTTAAAAAATGTCATAGAAGGGACAGCAAGAGAGTTTGATATTGAATTGGACGGAGACGATGAGCTAATTTCTGAATTGATTATTAAGCGCTTGCGCGATAAAAATGGAGAGATTGACTTAGCGAATTTACAAGTCTACCTTGATCGGTTGTATAGAATGGATCTTAAACGTTTGGAAAATAATTCTAATCGAGAACACATTGTTTTTGATGAAGAGCTTATCAATCAAACTGGTAATCTAGAGGATGTGATGTCTGAGTTCTTAGATGAGCAATTGGATATTCTAAGTAAAGAATTGAACGATACTTATAAGAACATAGATGGTGCGGTGCCAATGAATATTTTGTTTGAATTGGTCACGGATACAGGAACCAAACAGGCAGAAGATGTTGAACAAATCAAGAAACGCTTAAAACAATCTAAAAACATTGAGGCTGGTGTAGTAGACTATTGTATTAGACGCTTTAAGGAAATGCGGATCCTTAGAGAATTGTCCTAATCGGTATGGACCTTGGTTGCTAGACTCTATTTCTAGTCGTGTATACGTGTATATATAGGGGATTTTCTCCAAAGAATATATACTACAATAGCCACCAGAAACGTTCATAAAACGGTCTCCTTTAGGTAGTGCCACACAATCGAATAAGCATGAAGGTAGAATTGGTAAATGATCTCATTGCGAGAAAAATATATGAAGCAGCATCTATTGATGACAAAGCTCGTGCTATAGCGAACAAATTTATACAAGATCGCTATACGCATTTTTGTAGGTCAAAGAATATGTTGCTGAGTCGCCAAGAATTGGCTTTCGTTCAACCTTACCTCAATGAATTAGTACTTGATACCAAACAAAAAGATTACATAGAGCGCAGTAAAAAACGCATTAAGCAAACTAAAAAACGCAAACGCTTACGCGATGCCAGTCTAGTTGCTTTAATTTGTATTGCCATATTGAGTAGTTGGGGGATTTGGGAACGCCATCGTTATACCACTACTCATCAACATTTAGCAATGGCTCAAGATTCTATAGGGGTACTGCTCAACGATGCTCGAAATGCTACCAATTTAGAAGATTACCCTACCGCACCAACTACCGCTCTAATTGCCTTTCATACCCTCCATATCCAAGGAAAAGTAACCAATACCAAAGGTGAAAACATTGAAGCAGCAACCATACAAGTTTTAGGAGCAACTGTTAAAAGTGACCAACAAGGCTACTATGAATTGCATCTTGTTTTGCCTCCTAAATATTGGAATGAAGCACCCGCCCTCTACATCAAAAAAGAATATTATCAAGAAGCCTCTCATTTACTTGATGTAGACAAAGATCAACTAGAATGGAATCCTGTTCTAGAAGCCAAAAATTAATTCACTGCGGTCAGAAGGCCTTACTCTAGTCGAAGAATGTTATGATTAATAAACAATGCTATTTAGTGCTGTTAGCGCTCGCCTATTTATGCCTGACAGCTTGTAAGAAAAAAGTGCAAGCCAATTATGAAAAAGCGCTATCTGAGGGGAGCGTATTGGTAGAGAATGATACGACTGAAGTTGATCTCCAGAAATCTATTTTATTTGATTTTTCTTTTGCAGATGGCGTTAATCCTATGCATTATGCATGGGAAATCTATCAACACGATAGTCTTATTTTACACTATTTGAATACGGAAGATTTTCACTTTGCCGCGCCAGATATAGTTGGTGGACCAGCTGCTGCTATTCATAGTTATAAGGTCTTAAAAACAGGGGTACATAAGTTGGTTTTTTACAATCCATTTTACAACCAAGAACAACTTAGAAAAGAGCAAGAGGGAGAAGATATTTATCTGATTTGGACCGCTCTTAAAGAAGATTTTTCAGCGTACGATACCTTAGTAGATTGGACTCGCTCGACTTTTGAAAGCCATTGGATGGCCTTGCAAGCGGCAGAAGGCGCTAGCAAAGATAGCCTTTGGCAGGTGGTGCGTAAAGCAACTTATACCATCGATAGTATTCCAGATTCTACAACGTTACAAGCCTTATTAGTAAACTGGTCAGAAGAGTATACCTCTTTTACCAGTCAAGAAACAACCTTGGAATTATTAGATACCTTGTTAGGGGCGACCGATGCGCTAACAAGAGTGACTTGGCATGATTTACGCCAACAACAAGATAAACAGCCCCCTTTGCACACGGGTTCTAATCCTAAAATCTACTATGTGCGAGTAAGCCCTAAATAAAGAAACCTATGAAAATGTGGTGGTTATGGCTCTTATGTTGTGGGACAGCATTTGCACAGCCTCTAGCCTTGTACAGTCCAACAGAACTACAAGAAGAATTAATCTACTTAGAACAGCAGCTTCAAAAAAAATTACCCAATTGGCAAGTGTACCATCCAGCAGAAGCTTGGGAAACACGCCTAGCAACCGTCAAAAGACAACTCAACCGTCCATTGACTTCGTTACAATGGTATCAAAAACTGAACTATGTTTTAGAAGGAGTGCATGAAGGTCATTTTACCATTGGAGAAGCCAATGATGTTTTTTATACAGGCTTTGCAACGGGGCAGTTTAAGGTGTTACCGCTTATTGTGCGTGGGGTAGGAGACCAGGTGTATATATGGACAAATTTAAGTGATGAAGAAACCTTAGAGCGTGGCGATGAATTGTTGCGCATTAATGGGCGCCCTATAGAGGCGATTCGCCGTCAAATTTTTGAACATACTCTAGCCGATGGATACATTGAGAGCTCTAAGCAGTTGTTCTTTCAGGACGAATTTGCTGCGCGTTATTTTTGGTTTGTAGAAGTTGTAGATTCTTTTGTCTTAGAATATCGACCTGCTGGAACTACAAGAACGAGAACCATTACTATTGCTGCTTTGACGCATATGGAAATGGCAGAGTGGATGGTCAAACGTGATATAGTGCGGCCCAGTCGCCGAAGAGGGTTAGAAGCGCTGTTTAGTTGTTCTTTTCAGGAACAAACGGCACTCCTGACCTTGCGCAATTTTAATCAAGAGGATTGGTTGGCGTATGAGAAAACCCCTGCCAGTTTTTATGCCCAAGTATTTAAACGTTTGAGAAAGAACAAGGTCAAACACCTCATCATTGATGTAAGAGGGAATAAGGGGGGAGATAAAGATTTTGTAGATGCGCTGTTGCCTTATTTATGGCTAGAGCCACGACAAGGAACCTATCGCAGTTTATTGCGGACGAATGGTTACTTGGTGGAGAGTATTTTACCCAATCGAGACCCCTTGTATTTTAAGGGACAGATCTATGTTTTAACAGACGGAAAGACCTATTCTACAGCTGCTTTATTGGCGCAATATAGTGTTCAGTATGCACGAGCGATTAGTATTGGATGTGAAACAGGGAGTCGATTAGAGGGTTTTGCCGCAGGGGGATACTCCAACATCTTATTGCCACATTCGAAGATCAAAATAGGAATCCCTAATGCTTGGGTGAAAAATACGTTATTAAAAACATCTACTTTGGCCAATAGAGGTTTATTGCCTTATTATAAAGTAGAACCAAGCATAGAGGATTTGCTCCAAGAGAAGGATGTGGTCTTACAAAAAGCTTGGGATCTCATTAGCGAGAAACAGGGCGGAAATTAGGATCAAAAATAAAAATTTCTTTGGCTGGTTCATATAAAAAATAATACTGCACAGGATCACGACGATAAGGTCGTTGTACACTAAAACGCTTTCCTGAACGGCTGTACAATTGCACCCGTTTGCCTTTTAATGCTAAGTCCAGATACCCATCCTTGTTACAGTCTTCCAAAAATGGTTCTAAAGCCCCTGCTGCCTGAAAAACGCTGCTGTCTTCTTTTGCATCAAAGGTCATAGGCATGTTCTCAAAAAAGACATTCAAAACATTCACTAATTGCCCTTCCTGCAACACATACGCATAGTGCTGGCCTTCGCCTTCACAATTGTGTTCAATGGTTAAATAAACAGGAGTAGAATCAATCGCATGGGGTAGAAATTGTGCGCTATGCACCTCCTTTTTGTAAAGTAGTTGTCCTACTCGATCAAAAATAAAATGTTGTTCTTTTAGCGGATGTTGACAAGAAGCAGTAGACAACCGTTGATCAAAACGAACACAAAAAATAGAATCTATGGCCCCATACAAAGGGGTAGATTCCACATCTAATAAAATATAGTGGCCAGGCACTTGATATTGTGCCTTAAAAGCCCCTATAAAACTATCCTTATTGGTATAATAGCTGCTGTCCAAAAGTGGTAAAAAAGCTGTTTGCTCTAGGCTGTTTGCTCCGTTATTCTGAAAGAAATCAACCGCAAGTGTACTGTCTTTTACCACGAGGGCAGAGGGTGTTGTTGTCGAAACAGTTGTCCCTGTTTCTCCACAAGCCCCAAGGCCCAATAAAAACCCTATTATACTAATCCATTGCCTTTTCATAATTCTTAATTAGCTGTAGAAGCGCGGTTAAGTTCATATTCCTTAAACTCCAGTACATTGAGGTATTGATTCTCATAATGCCGAATAATCGGTTGTTGCTGCCTGCCTTGTGGTTGATCCAAAGAACCTGTTGCTTCATAAACAGGTTGAATATCAAAAATTGTGTGGCGATAATTGGCTTTTTCTTTCCATAAATGCGCTTGAAAATTGGCGCCATAACGATTAAGCATGCGACCACAGAAGAGCATCATATCAAAGCCTTTGAGGGCAAATTCACGGCTTCCAATCCCATAGACTGCTTTATAATCACGTTTGAAGGCTCTTACATAAGAGTTGTTTGGGGCAAAATATTCACTGGTTAAATGCAAATTGAGGTATTCATAATACTCAAAATTAATACGGCTATAATAGCGCCAGCGATCCATTCCTACAACAGCGATGCTGTAGCCCTTGTGACGCTCTACCTTATCCACTAATTTCTGCAATTCTCGGAGAGAATTGTATACAAAAGCTTCTTCTTGATAAGTCGGCATAACAATAACATTCAAACGATCTCTTTGCAAAGAAGGCTTGATATCCTCAACACTAATGGATGATTTGCTGCGAATTAAAGTTGGGATACGTGCTTCAAAATTATTCTTATAGACGGCATACTCTGTTTGTAAATCTTTTACACGACTAGAGTCACGCGTTAAGGCCAAGATTAAATAGTTCGGAACCTCTGGTTCTTGACTTCTATAACGAGTCAATTTTTCAATCTTATCCAATTGATTAACAATATACTTACTATGAACTTCAAAGGAAGGATTCATTTGAAGATAATAAGGATTGTTTGTGGTAATATTAGAACGAGAATTGAGTGGAGAAACAACTACTTTTTGATAGGTTTTGGCAAACGCCGCTACAATAGATAAATTGCTAGAAGTAAGCGGCCCGATGATCAAATCGGCTTCTTGTAACGCTCGTGTTTGCAATAATCGCTTGACCGTTGTTGTATCACGTTGGGTGTCGTAGACATCAACAAAGAGATTCACGCCTTCTTTTTGAAGACTATCCAAAGCCATCATCATTCCTTCATAAAATTCAATGGCCTTAATGGATTTTCCAGGAATTTCGCGATTAGAAGCAGGGACAAAAGTATTGCTCATAAACGGGAGCATAATGACGACTCTATAGGTTGATTTAGTCCGAATAATCGTGTCCAAAATGGTTGATTGTACAATGGGATTATCATTAAATACAGCGACCGTATCCGATTTTATTAAGCCATTACCAATGCGCTCAAAACAAACAACTATACGCGTGTTGTTATTTTGTGGAATGGTATCACACCAACGTAGGGTATCAGGGATGCTAGCAACAACAGGTGTTTCATTGACTTTAGTAATCGGGACATAGTTTTTGGAAGTCGTATCGGTGTTGGTATTACGAGTCGTAATGGGTTCTAAGGTACCAACCGTATTTGTATTATCCTTAGGTGTTTTTTGGAACAAATGGCAAGAACCCAAAGAGAGGCCTAAAATTAAAATCAGACCATAAACCCATGCAGTAAAGGAAGTGTTCATTGAAATAGTGCTATGAATTAGCGAATAAAGTCAACTATAAAAGAATAGCCGCCTTTTGATAAAAAAGTGTGTAAATAGTTCTGCTTCAAACTTGTTAAGTATAGCTTCAAAAGCTATGAGTTAGAACAACGACCAAAGGTAGGGAAATTTAGACAAGCCTAGAAACGAACGACTTGGAAAATCCTACCGTTCTAGTAAATGGTCGCTCCATAGAGGCGATGGTTGCTGCTTCTAGGGCCGTTAATCTGATTGTCTAGCGACAAAATAGCATATAAAGAGGGAGATTATTAGAAGGAATCAACAATGATTTTATCAAAGGATTTTTATTTATAATCTTGTTAATCAGGCTAAAAGAAGACGTATTAATACAATAAAAGGGATAGGTGTTGCTTTATAGTTACAGGTGTAAGAACCTCTTGTAGAAACTATAGAATGATGAAACCCCAATTGAAATGAAGAGATACGCCTATATTTTACTGATTATATTGGTAACCATAATGACCAGCCAAGCTCAAATCAATTTTGAAGATATCTCCATTGAAGAAGCGCCTACCAAAGAAGCCTTAAACGCGCTTGAAAAAGAGGTAGAAGCCTATTATGATTATTGTTATAAAGTATGGTATGGCGATGTCAGCGATAAGGCCTATTTTATGGAAATGGTTTTTTGGGGTTTTGGAAGAGGAACAGACCAGTAAGATAGAAGAAAAATAGAGCTTTATTAAGCCTAAAGTATTTGGAGTAAATGTATTCTACCTAATAACAAAGCCCCACAACAACAGTTGTGAGGCTTCTTTATAGTTATAACATCATCAAAAAAGACTACATACGCTTCAAGAGCAATTTACCAATTTCTGGATCAGCCATAATTGGTTTTAAATGCTGAGAGCTGACCAAATCCTGCGCCATAGAAAGACGGATGTCATTCGGGATGAAGTCAATTTTGATAAACTCTTTAATGTTAACCAACTGTTCTTTGTTGGGTTTGATGTTGTTAATCACCAAGTAGTTGACTAGACGCGTACAAAGCGTTGCTAGGATATCAACACGTAAGGTGCCTTTCATCACAATACCTTTCAAATGTTCTAACACATCTTTTTTGAAATTGGTGGTATTGACAATTTGTTCTGGTGTGACCAACTTACTTAAGTTGTTGTTCACAAAAGCCATAAAAGAGGCAACTGTATTAGAATCCAAAGAGGAATCGGCTAGCATTTGAATCAAACCCAATTCTTGGCTTAAATCTTCGATGGTAGCAATCGATTGGAAAAACTGTACTAGAGTACGAGGCGTGGTCCGTTCACCAGTCACCATTTCTGGATAGGTGAGGACAAAGTTAATTCCGCGTTGATCGACATTGTTTTCTTCTGCCCATTTGGCCCATTCTTTAACATCAAAATCCATGGTGACGTGCATCATACGCGTGAGCATGGCATCATCCATTGGAGTAACCGAATAATCTCCACCATCAGGATTGGCTGTTAAAATGATTTGCCACTTTTCGGGCAACTTCCAACTAATCAGCTCATAGTTTTGTAAGAGCTGCATGATTCCTCTTAGAATACGATCATCGGCACGGTTGGCATCGTCAATCAACAAGATACCAGGGCCTTCTTCTGTTGGTACCCAATCAGGCGCAATAAATTTGGTTGCCCCATCAATAATGCGTGGCATTCCAACTAAATCACCCATTTCTTCAAACTGAGCGGGAGCAATGTAAGCAAACTTATACCCTTTCTCTTTTGCTAGAGATTCTACCAACTGTGTTTTTCCAATACCGTGCTTTCCCCAAATACAGAGCGGGGATTTTTTCTTACCTGCTTCTTCTGCCTTTTCATTGGTATGAATGGCATGTTCTAATAGGCGTTGTACTTCACTAGCAGAAGTCTTGGTACCATAATAGAGATAATTGTGTTTGGGCTTGTTATTTTGATTCACGTTGATATATGTTTGTGACCATTTTTAAAAAAGGATAAGAACCGAAGTAATAGGCAGTGGGGCAATTATTGGAGTGATTGAACGGCTCCATATGGAAGAAAAGTCTTCCTTTTGCTTCTATTATTAAATCAAGTGCACAAAGTACGGAATTATTCTTAGTTGACAAACTATAAAAAACGCTGAAAGAGGTAGATAATAATCTTACTTGTTTCTTTCCCTTAAGGTTGCTTTATACTAAGATTTAGTGGTCGAATTTAAAGGAGAATATGATTTTTTGAATTCCCTTCGCCTAGCATTTCTTCCTGTTATTCTTTTGTGTACCTTAGCTAGGATGTCCAAGTAGTTGTTATAAATAATAAGACAAAACATGACTTTATAGCGACTACTTCACTCCATTGTCCTACTTTTAGAATCCAATAAGTATGTACCAGATTTCCAGTGAATGGCTCACTCTAGAAGCCTTAGAAGCCATTGTTCAAGAAAAAAAAGAAGTGGCCTTGTCGCCACAAAGCAAAAGCAGTATTCAAGACTGTTTTGATTTCCTCCACCAAAAACTCGCCCAAAGCGAAGCACCTTATTATGGTATTAATACAGGTTTTGGGTCTTTGTGTGATATTAAGATTGACAGCAAAGAATTAGAAGCATTACAAACTAATTTGGTCACTTCTCATGCTTGTGGAATGGGAGAGGAGGTTCCAACAGAAGTACTGCGTTTGATGTTGTTCTTAAAGGTTAAGAGTTTGTCTTTAGGACATTCTGCGGTAAGTTTGCCTTTGGTAGAACGGTTGTTAAGTTTATACAATACAGAAGTGTGGCCAGTAGTCTATCAACAAGGTTCTTTGGGAGCTTCTGGCGATTTGGCTCCGTTGGCTCATTTAGGCTTGCCCTTATTAGGCAAAGGTTGGGTTAATTATCAAGGAAAACGTCAAGCCTCTGCTGTTGTTTTGCAACAACTTGGCTGGGAACCACTTCGCCTCAAAGCGAAGGAAGGCATTGCCATTTTGAATGGTACGCAGTTTTCCACAGCCTATGGAGTTTGGGCGGTATTAAAAGCCAAACGACTCTCTAACTGGGCAGATTTGATTGCGGCATTGTCTATAGATGCTTTTGGATGCTTATCCTCTCCATTTGATGATCGAATTCATCAAGTACGTGCGCATGACGGGCAAGTAGCAACGGCTGCGAATATTCGTCGCTTGTTAGAAGGGTCAGCTATTGCTGCTAAACCCAAAGAGACGGTGCAAGATCCTTATGCCTTTCGTTGTGTGCCACAGGTACACGGAGCGAGCAAAGATAGTATTGCCCATACCGCCAAGGTTTTGGAACGAGAAATTAACAGTGTAACCGATAATCCTAATATTTTTCCAGAAACGGATGCCATTCTATCAGGAGGAAATTTTCATGCACAACCTGTCGCATTAGTATTGGATTTCTTGGCGATCGCCTTGTCGGAATTGGGAAGTATTTCTGAGCGTCGTTTGTATCAATTAATTGGAGGCAAACGAGGTTTACCACCGTTCTTAACAGCGCATTCTGGTTTGCATTCTGGCTTGATGATTAGCCAATATACTGCTGCTAGTATTGCGAGTCAAAACAAACAGTTGTGCACCCCTGCTAGTGTGGATTCTATTGTGTCTTGCAATGGACAAGAAGACCATGTGAGTATGGCGGCCAATGCTGGAACTAAATTATATAAAGTTGTGAAAAACGTAGAACGTTTACTAGCGATTGAATTAGTAGCAGCAGCACAAGCGTTGTCTTTCATTCCTGAAAAAACATCTCCTTTATTAGAAGGATTGGTGCACGAATTTAGAAAGGTTGTACCTGTCTTAGAAGAAGACCGAGAATTAGGAGAGGATTTGCAAGCGGCTGAGCGCTTTGTACAGACCTTTGATTTGAGCACTTTTTTTGAGTAAGTGCTAAGAGGCGTCTCCTTATAAATATAATACTGACCATATTTTTTGTAGGGCTGTATTCTATACAGCCCTACAAAAAGATAATTTATTAATCTCCATCATCTACATTGTCAATGTAAGTAATGCTCACACAGAGTGCAGAGGGTAAATCTGTTTTGGTAGCTACCGTTTGGTTTTGAGCAGCGGCATAAGCTGCCTTTACGCCATCTAGGTTGTTACTAATAGCATCGTACAAAGTGCCAGGTGCCAGAGCATTAAGGGCGGCTAAGGTGGTGGTATATTGTTCTTCAATAAAAATCGCCAAACTCTTATCTCCTTTCTTAGCACCAGTAGCTTCCAAATAATCATCTAGACCAACACCATTTTCTATCGGAGCAGCAAAAAGAGTATTGCCCAAGAACACTGCTTTTTGTGCTTCAACAGCCCTATTGACCAACTCCAAAGAATACTTACTATAATAAGCCTCTACATTGTCAGGCAACAAAGGGATATAACCTGTTTTGGCACTAATTGGATCTCCCAAACGATTGTTCTTAATCAATTCTCCATTCTTGTTCCATTGATTGATAAGGTCGCTTAATGGTTTGCCATTGGCAACACCTTCTGTTGTGGTAAAGGTATTGATGTAATTTCCGCCAGTAGCACTCCAAGCATTTTGCACCGTGCTGATTTTTTGTTGTAATAAAGAGACAACATCTCTTAGGTATTCTTGACGGTTGGTCGCTTGTGCATCAGAGGTATACCAATTGACAATTTCTGTTGCTGTTTTATTGTCCCCAAATAACAAGTAATCTAAGGCAGGAAAACCTCGAGCAAAGGAATAAGCAGGGGTACTCAAATCATAGGTCCCAGCAGTAACACCTTCCCCAATACGAATAATATTCGCAGGGAAATTATTACAGTAAGAACGCAAATCAGCAATATCGGCAGGGCCAAACTCAAAAATAGCTGTTGTTTGCCAAGCGAACCAAGCTTTTTTTAATTGAGCACGGGCTGTTGTGAGGGTTGTTGTACTAGGAGTGGTTGCAAAAGCTAGTACATCTGTTTCTAGTTGAGCACTTTCATTGGCCAGTTCAAGATAACTGGGAAGGATAATGTTATTGCCAATGTTTTCCAATAAACTCAATTGGTCAAAGTCAGTCGCGCAACTGTTGTTATCTGGTGTTTGACAGGCAATAACCCATACTAAAAGAACTAACAGCAAGGAGTTTTTGATGTGTTTCATAAATTACTTGTTTGTATTAATATCAAAATAGGGCGCTATTTATAATAGCGCCCTATTCAAAAAAAGGTTTATACAAAAGGTATAAAACCTACAATTGATCTTTTACATCACTTAGCGCTGTGAAGTAAGTTACTAGACTCGTCTTAGCTGCCTCAATTTTTGCGTCTGTTACATTATAGTTATTAGCAAGCATGGCATCAGAACTACCAAACAAATCAGTCAAAATAGTTTCTACATTAGCCGTTGTAATACGGCCTGTTCCAGCACCATACTGCAAAGAACTAATAAAACCATAGACTTCTGATAAACCATGATAAGCGGCAGCAGGATCACTAGTTAAGTTTGTTTTGACAATATTAAGGTAATAAATAGAAGTGGCAGCAACAACCAATTCCCATTCTTTACGCAAAACTTCAATTTGCTCATCACGAGTAGTCATATCCTTAGCAGAAATGGCTGCACGTCCTTTCAAAAAGGCATCCATCATTTTTTTATTTAATGGATATACCCCTTCATGCTTATTCACGTATTTTCCCCAAAATACAAGACCTGTGGTATTGGTGGGGAAATCTTTAGGAACACCAAAGTAGCCAAATGCTTCATCCCAGTGATGCTCCATCGTGGTACCTTCACCAGCAGTAACGGTTTCGTTGTCTACATCCATTTTACCAGCACCCATATAAACGGCAGTCGCTTGGTAATAAAAACAAGCTCCCATAAGTTCCTTCTCAATGATTTGAGCCCATTCCATACCATTGGCATTTAATAAATAGCTCTTATCACCAGCATTATTGGTTGCAATCCCTGCAGTACCATTCGCAGCAGTAGCAGCGGTTGATTGGCTGGTTACAGCAACAGCATCCAAATAGCTATCAAAACGAGTCTGGGCAGTAGTAATTGTTTTGCTTTTTAATTGCTTGGTAGAAGCATTCAAATCTGTTGTCGAGAAATGACCTCCTGTATTATCTCCATACATGTCTTTGAGCTTGGTGGCATCTAAAGCACTAGCATTGGCTACATGAGCAGTCTTGATGTAGGAGGTAATTTCTGCCATTTTATCTAGACGATTCTCTTGCCCAGAATAACTTACATTATCAAAATTATAGGTTTCAGGGACATCATAAGTAATGTCATCTGTTTTGGTATCACAAGCTGTAAAAAGTACAGCTGCTGTACCTAATGTTAATAAGATGGAAGATTTCATAAGGATTGATGATTGTTAAAATAAATAATGCTTCTACCTGCTCTACAAGGGGAGAGACAAGGCGATGCCACAAAGCTAAAGTTTATTTAAACTTAATCCAAATAAAAACAAGACGAGATGAAAAGTTTTTTGAGCGGCGATTGTTACGCTATTTTTAAAGGCCCAGCTTCTTGTACAAAATCCTCTAAAGAGTCACATCCTTGTGCGATTAATTCAAACTGTTCAAAGAATTTTTTGTTTTGATCATATACAGAACTGACATTGCGAGTAAATGAAATACGCCATATTGTGAAGAGGATAACAATCCCTCCCCAAATCATCCAAAGAGCAACAAAGCTATCCCAATGGTCGGCCATAACGGAAAAAGAAGAACTAATAAGAATGATAAAGGATAGGGCCCCAAAAAACACCCAACTGGATTTGCGCCCTTGGGCGTGGTGTTCACTCAAATCCTTACCAATGATCTTATCTTTGATTTTGGTATAATTAATGGGGTTGCGTTTGTATGTTAAAAACAATCGCTCTGTATCGTGTTGGGAGAAAGAAGTTAAAATTTGCATAAATAGTTAATTAACCTACGCGTGAAGTGTTAGATTTGTGTTCCATTTTTGGAACAATAAGATTATAAAAGGCCGCAATATACTTGCCAAAGTGCCTAAAAAAAAGGTTTTATTAGACAATAAGTTGACTACTTATAAACGTTAATATAAAAGGCTTTTTTAAAAGGGACATTTCAATAGAAAGAAGTTAGATAAAGTGTAATAAGAATGAATGGTTTTAGGAGTATCTTCCTGTTCGTAGGGGTGGTGATAAGTGGCTGGAATACAGTTCAGGCACAAGATTTTGAAATCTTGGCAGGCCCTATTTATGGGCATTACACAGACAGCACCCGTAATTTTTGGCTGGCTGTAGCTCCCCATCAAGAACAAGCTCCTTATGCGGAATGGATTAGTTCACTTAATGCTGATTTGTATGCTTATTTTAATGTCCATGAGCAAATCCGTGTCAAGTGTGTTACACGCAGTAAATTAGTACTCAATCGTTATGTCCTTATTCAGGGAATTGTGGAACATCAACCTGCTCCCAAAAAGAACAAGAATCTTAGTTTTCTATTAGGCTCTTGTGCTTTCCCTTATCCGTTTATGTTTTGGAAAGCAGGGGATCGAGAACTGATTTTTGATGTGATGACAGAACAGGACAAGGATTTTATGATTTGGATGGGGGATAATGTTTACTACTTGAATGGAGAGTGGCGAAAGAAGCAGAAAATGCACCAAAAGAATTTGAGAATGCGCTTTAATACGCGTTTAGATAAATTTCTGAAAAGTTGCCCCCAGTATGCCATTTGGGACGATCATGATTTTGGAGGGAACAATGCTCGAAGTCAACACCGTTATAAATATGAATCCTTAGAGCTTTTTAAGCAGTACTGGAATAACCCTTATTTTGGGTTAGATACTACACCAGGTGTTTTTTGTCACTTTAGTCAGGAAGATGCTGATTTCTTTTTATTAGATTCTCGATTTCATGCGAAGGACAGTTCTATGTTAGGGGCTTCTCAAACGCAATGGTTGTTTGAAAAACTGAAACAATCCACGGCTAGTTTTAAATTCATTGTATCAGGAACTCAAATCTTACCAGACAATCCTTCAGGAGAAGACATGGGTGATTTTGGGAACGAGCGTGAAAAACTATTGGCGTTCTTAGCGGAAGAAAAAATTACAGGCGTGATTTTTTTGAGCGGAGACCGACATTATGGTGAATTGTTGAGATTAGAACGCTCTGGTACTTATCCACTTTATGAGATGACCAGCTCTCCACTAACTTCGTTTGTCAATCCAGGATACACCCGAGATAACCCTTTGAGAGAGCCTGAAACTTTAGCGGTTGTTGCCAATTTTGGAAAAATAGAACTGATAGGAGAAGGGAAAGAACGTTTTTGTCGCTTAGCACTCTTTGGTAAAACAGGACAATTATTATGGTCAGAAGAGATTAATTTAGTTGATTTACAATAAGTCAAGAATTCTTCTGCTTCTTACAAATTTGTGCTAGCTTTTTCATTCCTCAAAAAAAAGCCAGGTTAAAATCACGAAAGC
>JBOEFW010000020.1:0-41249 GCA_050633105.1 Aureispira sp.
AATTTCTGTTACAGTGTATTTAATAGCATTGAAAGCAAAAATAAAGGCAAGGTACCTATTTTTCTTAGATAACGCTCAATATACTTCAAGGTGGTATTACTCATCACACTTTCTAGAGCAGACCGCTCAATGGAACAAGCTTGGCAGGCCTTATACCAAATTTGTATTCTTAATAAAACCCCCTCATTTCGATGGTTAACTTTTCTACTAATAATTAAACAAAAGAAAAGGAGTGAAAAGTAAAATAAGAAGAGCAAGAAATTAGTGCTAACGCGGATGTTAACAAAAAACATTAGAGACATGGTGATAAATGTAATAATTGTAGAAAGTAAAAAAGCAAGACCAAAAACCACTAAAAAAGGGACAGGTTGGAGGTAAATTTTCTTTCTCATAAAAGCAAAATATAACTTGATGGGATGGACGTCAAGTATTTTTCGCAAGTGTTCCGCAGCAGCATAGTTATTATTGGGAATGTGCTCTTTGGCTAGTAATTCTCCTATGAATTTAATAATCTCCTGATTGGTTCTTAGAAGGGTGTTATTGTCTACGGCCCTAAGAATACCATAGCTCATTTTTTTGACGAGTGTTTCTTTTTCTAATAAGGTGGCCACATAATAGGAACTCACTAAATATTCCAAGAAAGATTTGTGGGCAAAGCGGAAGTGGTTGGATTTAGTAGGGTCTTTTACCAAAATTCCACAGGTGCGAATATCCGTTAATAAAGCTTCTTTGTGTTCTTGTAAATGCTGTTCGTCCTCTAAGAGCCGCTCTTTGAGCGCAGGTCGAGGTAGTTCTGAGCGGTGTTGCTGTCGAGACAAGGCAGCAGGAAAGTGTTCTAATAATTGATAGACTAGGGCTTGTAATTGATAGTTGCTTATTTGATTGGTATAGCCATTTTGTTGCATCATACCTATAGCAATGCCCAACATGAAATATTGCCGCTCTAAACTACTCAAAGGAAACAAAGACTGCTTTTTCTGTTGTCGATCGTAGGCAAACTGAATGTATTCTTGAAGGACCAAAGCGGAATTGAGTTGCTCTTTTCGCTGTATAAAATCAGCCTTTTTCCAAATAACAGTAATTAAGGAAAGAGTAGATGGACGGGCGATCATTTGATAGAAGTTCTTATTGACTTGGGAGACCTGTTTTTCTAATACTGCAATTAAACTTTGACGAATGTCTGTATCTACATGCCGTAAACTCACTAATAGTTGCTCAATAGTAAAGAATTGTAACGATAAAATTTCGCAATAAGGGAGGTTGTTTTTACGGGAGCCTAAAGCTATGGCCTGTTCCGTTTCATCCATGAAAAAGTTAGGACGGCCTGTAAATAATAGTTTAGCGTTGGGGGCTTTGGCAAATTGCCAGAGTTGTCGAAAGTGTGCCAAGCGCATACTTTTATCGCCTGCTAAATCCATTTCATCAAAGCCCTCAAAAATCAATAACAAGCGACCTTCTTGATGCAATTGAAGTAAGGCCGCGGTAGAGATATGGTACTTTTGAGCCCAAACGAATAACAATTCTTCTAAATCCATATTGCGTGGACTTTTGCCGCTGAGTTCTATAAGAATGGGAATTCGGGCATTGACTTGTTGACTTAAAGTTAGGCTGACTTTTAGGGACAAAACACTTTTTCCTTGACCATATTCCCCTAAGACGGCCAATTGCTTTGTGGTATTTTCTTGTGCCACCCAATCCAAAATATACTGTTCTGTATGAGGGATCTTAATAGCTGTGGTAGCAGTATTTGATGTCGCACTCAAAGGAGTATAGACATCAACTAAGGCTTTGTTGCTGCCTGGGTGAATTTCTGTGGCCTCAAAACGCTCTTTCAGATGCTTGAAATAAGACGTGAAGTCTACCAATTGTGCTAACATTTCTGCCTTATAGCGATATTTAACCAAAAGGCTTCCACGTCTTTCCTCTCTAGCACTTTCTGTACCCTGTTCTATCAAAATCAATAAAGTATCATATCCCTTCTTGCGCTCATTGACAAATTGTATTAGCTGTTGAATGCTATCTTCTTCTGGTTGAGTGGTATAGCATAAAATAGCGGTTCCATCCTTTTCTTTTCCATAATAGCCCAAGTAACAATCGTGATCGTTGTACCAATCTTCTTTGGGGTGGACCTTATATTGAGGGTCCAATAGATGGAGCAATTGCAAGGCCTGTATATGCCAAGGAACAATCGTTTTATCAATAGGATAGATAATCGTTGCAACAGTGGAATTACTAGACTCTTGATAGAGTTTTGGCGTCCATTGCAAACGAAAAAAAGCTTGTAATTGCTCTTGAGCACTCTTAAAGATAGAACTATCTTCGTTACGCGCCTGTCGAAAAAAATCATTCTCACTAATAATAGCAGAGGACCAATGCTGGTGAAAATAATTGGCGCCCCACAAACTTAATATCGCTACTAGAACCAACACTAATAACCAAAAGATTTCCCAATCAGTACGGTTGCCAATAGGGATGCCCATGTCCATATCCATATCTCCAAAATCCTGCTGCTGCCAAAGAATAGCCATCAATAAAACCCAACCACTCCATGCGAACAAAGCAAAAAAGGCAAATAATTCTCTCGGATGTTGTTTTTTGGTGGCAATAATAAAACAGCTACATAGACCCAATATAAGCATCAACCAAGCTATAGGTGGGAGAAAGTCATTCATGTCATTTTTGTTTAAATAGTATTTTGGTGATTTTTAGGAGGGGCAATGCTTATTTTTTGTTGGTCTGTTGCTCTAGCGCTTGTTCTAATATTTTTAAGTTGCGGCGGCCTATGATTTTTTGGAGGGTACTTGAGGGGATTTGTAGTTGTTGGCAGGTTAGGAACCAGAGGTGGACTTTTTTGTATATATATAAAGGGTACTCAGAGAGAATTTTTACGGTAATGTATATTGTAATTAGTGATATAAATGTGTCTAAGAGTTTTTTAAGACCTGTTTGTGAAAAGCTTAATGTCATGAAATGTAATATTAATGTAAATGACATGAAAGCCATCAAAAGCTTAAATAGTTCAATTTTTCTTATTTTTAAACCAACAGTACTAATATTTCTTAAAAGAGATGTTACAGGAATAAAAGACCAATAAAACAACCGCCATTTATTAGCATGAAACACCCTACTTAACTTTAATGCAGCATTTTCAAGGGTATCTTTTCCATAACTCTTCGCCAAAAACTCCGCACTAAACTGCACTACTTCCTCTGACATATCTACCTCCTTAGCCCCCTTCACCGCCTTCAACACCCCATAACTCATCTTCTTACTCAAGGTCTCCTCCTTCAACAGTGTTGCCACATAAAACTCACTCACTAAGCACTCCAAAAATGACTTATGCGCAAACCTAAAATACCCATCCTTAGTCGTTTCCTTCACCAAAATACCACAAGAGCGAATGTCAGTTTGAATGGATTCCAATTCCTTTCTAGACCAGCCGCCTTTTTCATCTAAGAGTCGTTCTTTTAAAGGGACTCTAGGACGTTCAAACGCAGAGTCTTCTTGGTCTAAGAGACTAGGCCACTGTTCTAAGAGGTCTTCAATCAAATCATTGAGGGTATGGATATGAATTTGATTGCTGTAACCACTATATTTCATCATGCCTACAGCAATCCCCAGCATAAAATATTGACGTTCCATTTGGCGCAGGGGCATTTTATAACCTTTCTTTTGTTGGCGTATATAAGCAAACTGGATGTACTCCTGAATGACCACAGCAGAGTTGAGCTGCTCTTTACGCTCTTCAAATTTGGCCGCTTTCCAAACAACAGAAGTTAGAAAGAGGGTAGAAGGGCGCGCAATCATATTGTAAAAGCTATCGCTTTGCTCCAAGTGGCGCTTATTCAACATAGAGAGAATACCTTCTTGAATAATCGGCTCTGCGTGGCGCAAACTATCTTGGATTTGGATTGGAGATAAAAGGTGTAAATACAAGGCCTCACAATGGGGAATATCATTGGATAAGGGTTGATGAATACCTAGAGATCTTTTGAGTTCTTTATTGTCTAAGAAAAAATTGGGACGGCCTGTGAAGAGGAGTTTTGCATTGGGATAGTGTGCAAAATCCCAGAGGCGGCGAAAATGATCGAGGCGGACGCGATCTTCTCCCACCAAATCCATCTCATCAAAGCCCTCAAAAATTAGGAGTAAGCGGCCTTCTTCGTGGAGCTTTAATAAAGCTTTGGCCGAAACATTATACAGCCCTGCCCAATTGGATAAAATGTCCAAGATGGATAAGGTTCTAGGGCTTTTTCCGCGCAATTCTATAAGAATTGGAATACGTCCTTGCGGTTGTTGGCTCAAAGCCCAACTCAATTTTTTTGACAAAACGCTTTTACCTTGTCCATATTCTCCCAAGACCGCTAAGTGCTTGGCGGACTGTTCTTGGTTGGTCCAGTTGATTAAGTATTCTTCTATATTTGGGAGTACAATTTCTGGAGTATTTTCAGAATGGGCACTTAAAGGCGTGTAAATATCAGCTAAGGTTTTATCAAGGTCTTGCTGAATCTTCTCCTCACAGAAAGCTTTTTCTAAGTTTCTGAAATAGCCCCTAAAATCAATCAATTCATCTAATAAATTGGATTTGTAATTGTAGACGATTTCTAAAGAACCCATGCGTTGGATAGAACTAGCACCAGTACCTTCTTCGATCAACACATAGAGCCGATCATAGTTGGCGGCTTGGTGGTTGAGAAAATCAAGAAGCGCTAGTAGTTGAATTTCTTTAGGCTTTTTGAGGGGGCAAAAAACAGCAATAGGAACTTGTTCCTTACCATAAGAACCCAAGTAGCATTCTTGATTGCGGTACCAATCGGTCTTGGGATTAATATGGTATTGATTGGAGCGCAGTTGTAAGATTTCTAGGGCATTGATTTGCCAAGGGGAAGGAGTGAAGGTGGTTGGATTGCCTAAGTCCATTTGTTGAGGGCTTGTTCTGGCGTCATATAATTCTAAGGGACGTAGTAAGGCAAATGCTTTGGCTTGTGCCCAAGCACTTTGTAAAATAGAAGGGGGATTACTGCGTTCTTGTAGGCGTCTATTCCAGACCGTTGTGATGTCAAAAGACCAATTATCGTGTATCAAAGTTCCGCCCAAAAAGATAAGACCACCGATCAAAATATAAAGCGGCAAAGGCAAAGAAGGCAGAATGGTATCTAAACCTAAAAGACTAGGAGTGGTCGCATAATCTGTTCTCCAAAGGTATAATTCTAGGATAATCAGCGTCAGCCAGCCTCCAAAACCTGTCAATGCTGCCAAAGCAAAATACTCTCTAGGGCGGTTCTTCTTGACCAGAAAATAAATACATCGACTGCTACCAAGAAGAACAGCCATCCAAGCCAATATAAAAAGAATAGAGCAGGTGGTATTAGGCATGTTTTATTTTTAAAGGTGTTTTTAATGGAATATAAAAATAAACAACTTTAAATGTAAAAAAAAATTTTATGCTATTTAAATTGACTATTAAATAATTATCATAAAAATAAAAAATAGAGTAAAATGCATAACCTACGCTTGTAGATCGTTGGTGAAACTTTAATCGAGCAGCAGCTCTATTCGCAATCAATCTGCCTTTTTTGTACCTTATATCTCTACTTTGCCTCACGACTCTTACTCCCTAAAAATTAATGACCATGCACTACTTATGTTTGCTTTGTTTTATGCTCTTTGCTTGGACATCCTTGGCCGCTCAAAATATAGGAATAGAGACCACGGTTCCTCTTTCTAGTGCTAAAATAGCTCTAGCCGCCAAAAAGCAAGGTGTGCTAGTTCCTCGTGTAACTTTAGTGGCGGTGGCGGATGGAACAACTCCGATTAGTACGCCTAGAGTAGGATTTTTGGTTTATAATCTGAATAAGAACCTTATTGGAGGGGCTGGTGTGGGCTTTTATTATTGGGAAGGAGGAGAATGGGTAAAATTGCTTACCGAAGCAGGCTGGAGGATGAATGCCAATGGAACAAGTGTAGAAGCAATGGCAGGGGAAAGCAAAGCAACAGGGGCTTATGCATTGGCCGCAGGACGGAAGAGTTTTGCCTACTCTTATGGTGAAACAGTAGTTGGAACCTATAATACAATTTATGTGCCTGTTAGCCCAACCACTTGGAATGCCCTAGATCGAATCTTTGTGATAGGAAATGGAAACAGTGACACCACTCGTTCTAATGCTTTAACGATCTATAAAAGTGGGATTATCAACATCAATGATGCTTATGCCTTACCCAATACAGATGGATTAGCCGATCAGGTCTTGACAACCAATGGTCATGGTGTTGTGACTTGGCAAACGGGAATTTCTAATAATAAGAATCAACTAAAAGCATTTACACCTAAAAATACCAAGGATAAACGCGGCGAAATGGGCGATAGGGCTTGGGATAACAACTATCTTTACATCAAAACTACAGCAGGATGGAAGCGGACTGTACTCACTACTTTTTAGGTAGAAATAAAAACTCAAAGGCTCCGTAGGCCGCTAGATGTAAGACATCACCATGATCATTTTTAGGGTAGTACTTAAAACGAATGGCGCGTTGATGAAGTGGTAAGGTTTTCATCTTTTTGTATAATTGTTTAGCCGTACGCTGCATAACAGGCCCTTCTTTGCCTACTGCTATATAAATGGCAGGCGCCTTTTTTGCTTGGATAGGTGTTTTCTGAAGTAAGGATTGTGCATCCCACCATAAACTTGGACTCACAATGATGTATTGGTCAAAGAGATCAGGCTGTTCGAATAGAACTTGAGTAGCAAGTAGGCCACCTAGAGATTGCCCCAAGAGCGTGTTTTGTCCATTGGTAGGATAATTTTGATCAATGAGGGGTTGCAGTTCTTCTTTTATAAACTGAATGAACGGAGCAGATTGACCTGTCGTGGGAAAATCTTGCTGATCTTGTTCCACAGTAGTAGGAAAAGTGAAATCGCGTTTTCTATCCACATTGACAACACCAACTACAATGACTTCGGGGAGTAAATTGATCCAAGATAAAGAACCAAATTGTGTTAGGCCACTGATGTGTAGAAAATCTTCGTCCAAACCACCATCCAATACATATAATACAGGATATTGATGGCTGCTATCTGGATGGTAATGGACAGGCAAATACACATTCAATTGTCGTTCCTCTCCTAAGAGAGTTGAGTTAAGTTGATGCTGTGCTCCAATGGTTAAGGGTTGTGTTTGGAGTTGAGCAACCAATATAAAACTCCAACAACATCCTATTAATAATAATAATAAACGGCTCATAATACAAGTTAGAAAAGAAGTGAAGTTAACAATAAGAGCACCAAAGACCCTTTTTTATAAGCGTTCATAATCCGTGACAGTCAAGGGACTATCAACAGCTCCTGTATGTTTAGTCGCCATTGGTTCAAAGAGTAAAATCCATGCTTCTTCCTTCGCAATAGGCTGGTGTTCCACGCCCTTCGGGACAATAAACAATTCTCCTTCAGAAAGGTGAATATCTTGGTCGCGTAGCCGAATGGTTAATTGGCCTTTGACTACAAAAAACAACTCGTCCTCTTCCTCATGGCTATGCCACACAAACTCTCCTTCTACTTTGGCTATTTTTACCGCTTGTCCATTGAGTTCTCCTAATAATTTAGGTGTCCATTGCTCGTTGAAGAGGGCAAATTTTTCGTTTAGATTGACTTTTTTCATAATAAGGTAGAAAGATTAATGAAGGAAGCGGTTGAGTAACAAAAGCAACAGGGATTACCCAAAAGAAAACCAAACACTAGTAGCACCTTTTTTTGAACATAATGTAAGTATCGTTGAAAATTGCGTAAATCCTGTCCAAAGTTATTTCCAATATACCCTTTTCCAACATCTTTTGTAAAGTCGGCAAAATAAGTTGCTCGACCAAGGGTATCTCTAGCAGTAGGGGCTAAATGCTCGACTAAGGGTTCCATAGAGGGAAAGACATGCAATAAATCGGTTAATAGTTCTAAGACAACGGGTAAATTATGCGCAATTTTTGCCTGTTCTTTGGCCGCACTGAGCTTGGTTTGTTGAATGATTTTCCATATCCATCAAATAATCTGTTTCCAGTAACTCTATATCATAAAGAGGCTGAACCTCTAAATACGTCAAGGCACCCAACTGGTCTAGCTCTGGAATTTCTCCTGTCATTGCCTCTTGGCGGTATAATAAATTACTACAACATCCATTTCCATACAATGAAGGCTTTTAAATAATAGATTAGTGAATCAATAGGTTAGAACTAAAGGATACGAAAAAGACATAAAAGTGTTACACTAGCCTCTAAATTTCCTCTATATAATAATTTCTATACCATCGCCTACTTCTAATAAATCAATTGCTTGAATAGCTGTTAATAAAGAAAGGTAGAGATCGCATGTTGTTCAATAGCCATAGTAGAGTATGTTAAAAAATTCACCCCCCAAAAAATAATAAAAATGCTGTAGGGGTTTATGCAATAAACCCTACAGCATCAAACAAAACAAATCTAGCCTAAAAGGCTAACAACTAAATCCATCTAATTTCGTCCAGCGCGCACACCACCATCTACATCCCAAACAGCACCTGTCACCCAAGCAGCTTTGTCCGACAATAAAAAGACAATACTATTGGCAATATCTTCAGGCGTACCATTTCTACCAATAGGGTGGAAACCATTAAACCCTACCAAGGCTTCTTGAGCCGCAGCTTCTCCACCAAAAACACCATGATAAACAGGTGTGTTAACAACCGCAGGAGAGACCGCATTAACGCGAATGTTATCATCACCTAATTCCATGGCTAAGTGTTGAGTAAGGGAATGCAAACCTGCTTTTTGCAT
Organism: Aureispira sp.; assembly: GCA_050633105.1. Lineage (GTDB taxonomy): Bacteria > Bacteroidota > Bacteroidia > Chitinophagales > Saprospiraceae > Aureispira. The sequence continues at coordinate 8,798 of JBOEFW010000020.1, forward strand.
AGAATAAGCAGAAGAAGGCGTTGCTTTAACCGCTTGTTTGGCCCACATAGAACCCACATTAACAATAGCACCACTTTGTTGTGCTTTCATTTTCTTAGCCACAGCTTGTGTAATAAAGAAAAATCCACGATTGAGATTAAGGTAACTGTCATAATCCTCTAAAGTGTGGTCTAGAAAAGGTTTTGGTGCAAAAATTCCAGAAGCATTGACTAGATAATCCACTCGTGGCAATTGCTCAATGGTTGCCGATAAAGCTTCAACGGCTCTTGTATTGGTAATATCTACAGTATGTTTGGTTAAGTTAGAAACATCTGCTACTTTATCCGTAGAACGCCCTACGATATGTACCTGTGCTCCTTGTGCTAATAATTCTAAAGCAGTTGCTTTACCAATACCACTTGTTCCACCTACGATTAAGGCAACTTTTCCAGTTAAATTTTCCATAAGAATATGCTTGTTTGTGTTGAATAAAAGACAGACAAGTCTGTCTATGTGTGTTTAAATTTTTTTATTTTTAGTAGAGCATCAAAAATTAGGCAACTTGAGCGGCTGTTAAGATTTGAGCACACAATTGTTGGCTGGTAGTAATGGGCCAAGAGGCTTGATGAAGGTGACTTTCAGAAACAGCAGCTTCATACAACAAGTAAATTTGTTGGGCCAATGATTGCTGTTGGTCGGCCTCTTTTTGTGGGAAGCTTGCTTGTACTAATTGTTGAATAATGACTATTAATTGGCGTTTCTGTCCTTGAATCTCTGTTTTGATCACTTGATTATCTTTTGGAATTTCAGCGACCGTTTTGATACACCAACAACCGTTAAAGTCGCGGTCTTCAAAGAACTCTGTTAGAAAATCAAACAAAGCTAACAACTGCGCCTCTCCTTTGGGGTAGCGTTGGAAAAATGCTTGTAATTGTTGTACAAAGGTGACATTTTTAAATTGGAGATAAGCCAAACAAATTGCTTCTTTAGATTTAAAATGATTGTACAAGGTTGCTTTAGCAATGCCTGCTTTGGCAATGATTTCATTGATTCCTGTACTGTTATAGCCATTTTGATAGAACAAGTTTGCGGCTGTTTCTACGATGGTTTGTCTGATTTGTGAATGCTTCATACCACAATGATAGGGATTATAATTTAAAAAATGAACAGACTGGTCTGTTTTTATAAAAAAAGAAGAAAAAAACTTCCTTTTGGGAGGGAAAACAAGAGCTTTTGAAAGAAAGAGCAGCCAATTTGTGAGAAAAGTACTAGCTTGAGTGGATTATTAATACCCCTTTAAATACAAAGACCTATGGGAATGATTTTATCCTTAATGCGCGTGCCCGCTTCTAATTTGAAAAACTATTTAGAAGATAGTGCAGAATTAGAGAAAGACCTATATGCCAATCATGAGGCAACCTCCCCTATAAAATTGATAGATTTAGATAAAAGTTGGGATGGAATCTTTTACTTACTTAATGGAGAAGGAATAGCAGGTGCAGGAGAAGGGGTAAGCCGTCTTTTATTGAGTGGAGAACTGGTGGATGAAGAACAAGATTTAGGCTATGGCCCTGCCCATTATGTCACTCCAGAAGAGGTCAAAAAATACTACTCAGAATTAGCAAGTTGGACGGAAGAAGATATGGCAGAGCGCTTTGATTCAGAAGATATGCAAGCAAAAGACCTATACCCTAATACGGCATGGGATGAGCAAGATTTGGAGTATGTAAGCCTTAATTTTGGCTTATTACAGCAGTTTTATAAAGCCGCAGAAGCAGAAGGACAGGCTGTAATTACTATGATAAGTTGATACGCCTATTAATGTAGGTACATCTTTTGATGTTTATTAAGGATATATGCCTAGAATAGTCCATCTTTGTAGCACTATATGCAAGGGGAATTGTCTGTAAGGGCGTATGTATATGCTCCTACAAATAAAAATATCCCGCTTTTAAATAAAAACACTAGAAAATGAAAAATTATCTATTAGCTTCGTTCTTGATCTTCTTTCTAACAACAATTACAACACAAGCACAAAAAAAAACTTGGGTGACCGACCCAACACACTGCCACATTGTTTTTGAAATTACTCATTTTGATATTGCTACGATGCGGGGTACCTTTGATAAATTTGAAGGAAAAATGAGCAGTAGTAAAGCCGATTTTACAGATGCCCAATTGAATCTGGTCATCCAAGCGGCTTCTATTAATACCAATCAAAAACAGCGCGATGCGCATTTGTGTGCTCCTGATTTTTTGGATGCTGAAAAACATCCTACCATTATTTTTAAGAGTACTGCTTTTGAAAAAGTAGAGGAACAAGAGTATTTGGTTAAAGGTGACTTTACAATGAAGGGAGTGACCGCAGCAACAACTCTTAAGGCGATTTATAAAGGACAATTTGAGCATCCTGCCTACAAAAAAACAATGGATGTATTTGAAATTACAGGCACCATTCCACGCTTGGATTTTGGAGTGGCAAAAGAATATGATGGTAGTGTTTTGGGAACGGTAGTCAAGTTTCAAAGTACCGTGGAAATGATGCAAGATTAGGCCTCGAATCGTGCCATTCTGAACAAAAGGGAATACCTTAAGAGATCGTGTTGTTAGCAAGATTACAATAAAATATTTCTAACAAAGTGCCGTGTAAGCTTACATGGCACTAAGCGTATGAATACTATGATGACACGCAGAAGAACTCTTAAAACCATTTTTTTCTTAGGATTAGCGCTCTTTTTTATGACTTGTGGCAATGCTCCAGTTAAAGAAGAAGCAACAGAGGCTTTTGAATTAGGGACAACCTTGCCAGGGCACTATCACAACGCGTACTTTGACCTAGATATCTATTTTGATCCTACTTGGAGTGTTCAAAAAAAGGAACAAATCGAATGGATGGAAGAAGTAGGCGAAAATCTATTGTTAGAGGAGAAAGATTCGCTAAAAACGGTCTTTAATGCTTCTACTGTTAATACCGCCTATCTACTGACTGTTTTTAAACACCCCTTGGAAGCGAATGTGGACTACAATCCTAACTTTATTGCTCTGGTAGAGAATGTGCGTGTTTTCTCAGACATAGAAACAGGAGTAGATTATTTATTTCAGGTTCAAAAACTCTTAAAACAAACGGCTTTAGATTATCAATTTGAAGCGATTTATGAACAAAAAATTGGTGCCAAAGTTTTTTATGTTTTAGAGGTAACCGCTACTTATATGGGCACTGAAATTAAGCAAAGTTATTGGTGTACCATTGATAAAGGTTTCTGTTTGAGTTTCATTTTGTCTTATCATTCTGAAAAAGAAAAAGAAGAACTGATGCAGATAATCAATAAAATAAAAATGTAGGATTCATCTTTCCTTCTAAAAAAATGTCCCTTACAGCATTTAGCTGTAAGGGGCTTTTTAATAATAGGGAGTCATTCTATTATGTTTTTATAAAGAGGGGAGAGGTATTAATAATGGTAACGAATTTCAATGACGCTCATTTCTTGTGCTGCTAATGTGCGCCAATTGCCTGTAAAGGTCGCGCCATAAGAGATGGCAAGTAAGGGGCCAATCGTTTGTGCTTGATCTTCATTGGCGATAAAGCCTGCGGGGACTTCTGTTAAGAATTCGCGTTCTCCTTGTTGCTGAACAGGGCGTTCGATTTCTATCAGGCTCATCTTGGCAGGAATGACTGTGCTCCAAGCTCCTGTCCAGTGCCCTTGATGGGCGGCAGCAATAATAGGCGCTTTTTCTTTTGCTTCATGGTTGTTCCAAAGAGGACCAGCGGGGAGGGGAATTTTATACGTGTTCATAAAGTTGTTGCTTTTGTATTGGTGAATACATCAAAGCTCGGAAAATCAGGGACAGGAGAACAGGGTAAAAATACCTACTTTGTAAAAACAGGTAAAAATACCTAGTTCGAAAAAGAGCGTTTTGGGAGCTTAAAATTGAGCTTCTATAGAAAGCCTTACCGATTTATTAACGGCGTTTTTCTTTATGGAGAAATGCTAGTAGTTTAGAGAATAAAAAGATTATTTTGCGGCAAGTTCAATAAAGTCTAATGGTTGAGGAGATAGATCCAATAAAACCAAGGACGATTCGTTAAAACAACAAGCCGCTAATATTCTCTATGAAAGTAGTTTTGCTCTCTGATACCCACAGTTATTTAGATCCCAATATATTACCTTACTTAGAAGCTTGTGATGAAATTTGGCATGCAGGAGATATTGGGAACCTCTATGTTGCTGATCAATTAGAGGCGATAGCTCCTTTGAGGGCTGTTTATGGTAACATTGATGGCCATGAATTGAGAATACGTTATCCCAAAGAATGGAAGACAACCATTGGTGGATTGTCCATTTATATGATTCATATTGGCGGTTATCCAGGACGCTATCCTAAGGCTTTAAAAGCAACTTTAGAGCGTTTGCGGCCTGATTTATTCATCTGTGGGCATTCGCATATTCTAAAAGTAATGCGGGACAAAAAATTGGGAACCTTACACTTAAATCCAGGTGCTTGTGGCCGACATGGCTTTCATCGGGTAAAAACCTTTCTACAGTTTGAAATTAAGAATGGGAAACTAGAAAACTTACAGGCGGTAGAGCTTGGTCTAAGAGGCAAAATTGAGGAAGAAACGTCTTAAAGTAAGAGAGAAAATTTAAGTTCTTCAATGGCACAAAAAAGATAACCGCTTGCACTAGAGGACATAAAAGCAATCCAATTGCCCCTCTTAAAGTAATATTAAAGAGGGGTCCTACAGAAAATATCTTCTGAATAATGCTATCTTATTGCCCATTATACAACTAATAAGGACTCTAACCATTATTGGTTACCCTTCTATTCATTTATTATAAGAAGCCTTGAAAACACTTCAACGGATTCTAACTTAAAACAAACAAGAACATGAAAGTTTCACATTTTCTTTTCTTACTATTTCTTGGGCTTGCCTTGACATCTTGTGTAGGAAAAAAGAAATACGCAGAACTGGAAACAACATTAAGTGCCTCTAACAAAGACGTCAATCGTTTGACGAAGGAAATGAGTGATTTGATGAAAAAGTTGGATCAGTGCAAGCGCGATAAAACCGCAGATGCCAATGTAATGAAATTGCGGGAGCAGCAGATTAATGACCTTAGAGCTCAAGTGGAAGATCTTAAAGCACAACGCCAAAAGCAATACAGCACGGTAGACGAACTAACAGGTTTGTCTAAATCTGCGAATGAAAATATTAAAGAAACCCTCAAACAATTAGAAGGCAAAGACGAGTATATTAAGTACATTCAAGCGGCCCGAACTAGAGCTGATTCTATCAATTTGGCTTTAGCGGTTAACCTCAAAGGTGTCTTGAAGGACGGTATTGCGGACGACGACGTGGATGTTCGAGTGGACAAAACCGTTGTTTTTATCAATATATCGGACAAAATGTTGTACAGTTCAGGAAGTGCTGAAATTACAGATCGTGCCAATGAAGTATTGGCAAAAATTGCGACAATTGTAAAATCGCGTCCAGGTTTTGAGGTTATGGTAGAAGGATATACCGATGATGTACCAATGAAGAATGATTGTATGACAGATAACTGGGATTTGAGTGTAAAAAGAGCGACGTCTGTTGTTCGTGCTTTACAAACAAAACATGGTATTGATCCCAATCGTTTGATTGCCGCAGGTAGAGGAGAGTACAATCAATTGGCATCCAATGATACGGCCGCAGGTAAAGCAACCAATCGTAGAACAAGAATTATCATCTTACCAAAATTAGATCAATTCTATGATTTGTTGAACCCTAACAATGCCCCTAAATAAGGACACCTTGTTTTTGACGCCACTTCTAATTTAAAAAAATAAGCAGGAGCAAGTTCTTCTGCTTATTTTTTGTTTATAAGGAGGTTGGTAGAACAGTAGATGATTTTCTTTTAAAATAGAGTAACAATGAAAGGATATTGGATAGGTATAATAAGTATGATAACGTGCTATTGGGCACCATTGAGCTATAGCCAAACCATCAATTGGGGACCTACTTATAAGCGGACTTCTCTATTTAACGAACAACAAATTGTTCATACTAGCGAGAAACGACTACTTGTTTGGAGACATTACAAAGATCCTCAATCATATTTTCAATACGAAGCTTCCATGTACTATCAAGAAGCCTACACAGGAGGTGCTAGTCCTTTCGAATGGAAAGAGGGAGCGCAACGGATGTTGTATCAAGCCAATCATTATAAAAACAATCAATGGCGCTTTTACTATACGATTCCACAACAGGCAACAGGAAAGGAACTACTCTGTTGGATTGGTTATAATCCAGAAACCTTAATTCTAGAGCAATCCCAACAACTCTTAACGACAACAAATTATAATAAGACACAAGGAGGAATTGCTTATAGAGTAGATCAATCTTTGAATAAACAAACCTTATTATATGGCCTATTACCTCCAACTCGCAAACAACCTGCGCAATTATTAGTACATGTATTGGATGAGGAAGGTGAAATCACGAGGAGTCAACAGGTAGAAGCCCCTCAAGAAGCGGGATTATTTACTGTAGAGGATGTGCAAGACGCTTTCTTGTCAATAGAAGGGACGGCTTATCTCTTGTGCAAGTTCTATCATAAAAAAAGCCGAAAAGAAGAGAAAAAAATAGGCATTTCTTATCATTATGCCTTGCTCCAAATAGAGGCAGATGGAAAGACAACTTGGCGAGATAGCTTAGCCGTTTTATCAGAAAAAGATAGTGCCATAGTGGTTTCTGCCCGTTTATACCAAGCACCAAACCAAGCTGGAATTTATTGTGTAGGCAGCTATAAAACTCCTTCTAATGGTGGCTTATTTCAGTGGAATATAGAGGAACCAGCGAAGGCGCTAACATTGGCTTATCCAACCGAATTATGGCGTATACAAGGAGCTAAACCCTCAAAGAAAGTTACCCCAAAAACGTATAAAATTAAACAATGGTTACCACAAGCAGATGGTAGCTTTTTGGCTATAGCCGAAAAACATTACATCAAAGTGTACTGGGATAAATCCGAAGGACAACAAGCCTTACACCAGTTGCATGATATTTTACTGATGAAATGGGATGCCCAAGGAGAGTTGTTGTGGTATCATAACATTCCTAAACGCCAACGCGGCGGAGGGGAAGGGTTTACTAATATGAAAGAAACATGGTACTCTTTTGCTGCTTTTGAACAAGCAGGACAAATTCATGTATTTTATAATGACTTGCCAGAAAATAAAGACGCTCCGCCAAACGCTCTTGAAACGGGGTATTACAATCAACCCAAAGCATTGGATTGCTGGCATTATCGTCTAGATAAGGCGACAGGCGAATTGATAAAAGCGCAACCCTTGGAAGGAACCAAGGATTGGCTAATCTATCCTCAAAAAATACGTTTATTATCGAATGGACAAGTCCTAGTCGCTGCCTTACAATTGGCTACTTCTGTCAAAGAAAAAGCCCTGTTTCGCTGGGGGCAATTCTCGTTAGAAGCCACCAAATAAACCTTAATGAGTCAAATTAGGAACAAGGTTGGATTGGAATATTTTTATGGAAATGGCCAACAGAATGATACCAAAAACCTTTCGTAGGACAGCTTCCCCTCCTCGTCCAATTTTTTGCTCAATCCAATTGGACGCACGAAGGACAACATAAACTAAAATAAGGTTGAGTAGAATACCAATGAGAATATTAAGGGTGGCATAAGAGGCCTTTAAAGTAAGAATAGTGGTCATGGTTCCAGCTCCTGCAATCAATGGAAAAGCAATTGGAACAACAGAGGCAGAGCGCGCTAAACTTTCATCTTCTTTGAAGATCGAAATACCTAAGACCATTTCCATTCCCAATAAGAAAATTACAATGGCTCCAGCGACAGCAAAAGAAGCAACGTCTAGAGCAAATAAATGTAAGATAGACTCTCCTAAAAATAAGAATAAAATCATCAAAATTCCAGCAACATAAGTGGCCTTACCCGATTGGATATAGCCCCCTGCTTTCTTTTTTAGGTCAATGATAATAGGAATAGAACCAAAGATATCTATGACGGAAAATAAAATTAGGAAAACAGATACAACTTCCTTGAAATCAAAATCTAAGAAAAAATTAGACATAATGATAGATAGACTAGTGTTAAATAAAAATAGTAGAAGCTTAATGTATTGTAAAGATATTTTGATTATAAAAAGTTAACTTAATACATTAATCTACAAGATAGCAGTAATGATTGAAAACTGCAAAGATAATTTAGAAGCACTAGGATTCCTAAAAAAAATAAGACTTTGAAGCCTTCTTTTTAAATATAACTGCAATTAATACAGTTATATTCTATGGATTTGGAGAAGAGAAAGTCTAACAACTTGTGTATATTTATAGTCTTCTTTTTAATAAACACATGGAAGTATCTTAATCCTCCTTCTCATAATATTTTAATCCCCCTATAAATGAAGTATGCTCTTTCTTTATTACTAGTCTGCGATTCTGTGGCATTAATAGAGCGTGCCCTAGACGTTTTAGTACCGTTATATGTGCTAGAGAGAACGCATGTGCAAGACTGGGAGATATTAGAAGAGCAGGATTTTGAGAGGAGCCCTTTTATTTTCTGGTCACAACAAGATAAAATGCCTTTAGAAGAGGTGCTCAAAAGAAGTAATGGCTGCCCTGTTTTTGTCATTATGGACGAATTGGATATAACGGCTAGCCAAGAGGCTCTTCAAGCAGGGGCACAAGAAGTGTTGGAAGCTGCACGTTGGGTGCTTTTACCTACATTCTTGGAGCGTTGGAGGAAGACTCAACTACAAAAAGCCTCCACAGAGGAGTCTGCATTGTTGATAAAGCATGCGGATCAGGCGCCAGGCGTTGTCTATCAATTCCAAGTTTTTGCAGATGGTAAAGTAGCCTTTCCTTTTGTGAGTGATAGAATGGGCGTTATTTCAGCAATTCCAGTAGAACAATTGAGAGTTAATGGCAATATTTTCTTTGATTACCTCCATAAAGATGATTATAGAGGGTTTATAGAAATGGGCAAACTGTCTAGGGAAACGTTATGTAATTGGAGTATGGATTTTAGGCTCCAGTCTAAAGAAGGAGGTTATCGTTGGATGCACGCAAGTTCTAAGCCTGTTCATTTGTCAGATGGTTCTTGGTTATGGTATGGTTATATGGAGGACATTACTGATGAAAAACAAGCAAAGGCTGATGTTAAAGATAGTGAAGAACAGGTAAGAACCTTATTTGAGAATGCTCCCGATGGGATTGCTATCTTGGATCAGCATGCCGTTGTGGTTCGTTGGAATCCCAAAGCAGTCGAAATCTTTGGTTGGGAAGCGCAAGAAATAATTGGAAAATACCTTTATGAAGTTATTACACCAAGACGCAACCATTCCATTTATCGGGAAAATGTACAGCGTTTTCACAGAGGAGAAGAAGATTTATTCCTGAATAAATTAGTAGAGATGCGGGCTTGTCCTAAAGGGGGCGGAGAATTTCCAATTACCATTAGTATTTCAGTGATGTACAGCAAAGGTGAACTCTTTTTCCTATGCTTTATGGGAGACATTACCAAACGAAAACAAGCCCAACGAAAAGTACAAGAATCTTTAAAAGAAAAAGAAGTTTTACTAAAAGAGATTCATCATCGAGTGAAGAACAATTTACAAGTAATTACCAGCTTATTGAGTTTGCAATCGAGCTTTATCACGGATACTTTTATTAGTGATATTTTTAAGAAAAGTCAATATAGAATCAACTCGATGGGGATGGTACATGAAATGTTATACCAATCCAAAGACCTTTCTAAAATTGATTACAAAGAATATCTAGAACGTTTAACAACAAGTTTAAAACGAGCGATGGTACAAACAACGCAGACGATTGAAATTGTATTGGATCTACCTGCTGTTTGCTTCAATGTAGACACCGCTATTCCTTTGAGTCTTATTTTGAATGAATTATTGACCAATGCTTTTAAGTATGCTTTTGTAGGGAGAGCGCAAGGAATAGTGAAATTGAGGTTGGAAATACTAGAAAACGAAAACTATAGTTTAGTGATAGAAGATAATGGAACAGGATACTCGTTGGAACTGACAAAGAATAAAGCCCCTTCTCTAGGCTTATTATTAGTACAAAAATTAGCGATTCAGCTGTGTGGAAGCATAGAGCGTTTATCCATTGAAGAAGGGACCGCGTATCGTTTATTATTTCAAGAAATAATAGCTAATTAATGGAAAACCCTGCCTTTAAGTTATCTGCTGCGACCACTCTAGGAACTTATCTTGGAGCACCAATTGATCCCGATTCCTTTGTTCCTGTACCACCAATCAAAGACATGCCCAAGGACAGTCCAATTTTTTTGGATACCAATGTTTTATTGGGGTATTACCAAATGCCCTTAAATGCACGTGCTGTTTTTTATCAATGGCTATTGACGAGGAAGGGCTATGCCGCAGATCAAGTACAACGCGAATTTAAGCGCCATGCGCAAAAACTGCAACGCATTCATCGGCGCCAGTTACAAGCGCCAATTGATCCGACTCGTTTGACGGATAGTATAGAGGAACTGGGCATTTATTTGCAACAACAAGCGCGGCTTTTGCACGCTTATCCCAGTTGGCAGCAAGAGCTAGAAGATTTATTAGCCGAAGCCGAAGCCTTAGTGGAGTATAGCGCACAATACAGCCAACGATTTTTGAAACAAGGGCATGATTTGTTGCGTCAAGCGAATCAACATTCTCCCCTCAAGGTTTTGCAAACCTTGCCCGCAATACACAAGCGGGAGTACAAACAACTCAAACGCGAGTTTGATCAAGCAGCAGCCTTGGCGATTCAAGAACAAAACAAAGGTTTTGATGATGCTGTTGCCGCTTATCAATACCGCCACCCCAATCGCGTTTTTCCAGGCTTAGGAGATGTATTGGGCAAGCAAAAAAATCCCTATGGGGATTATTTAATTTATCATGAAATTTTAAAATGGGCAGCGCAAGATCAGGGGACTAGTCCTGTGTTCTTTCTCACCGATGACAGCACCAAAGGCGATTGGTTGGATGCAAGAGGAGCGCCTTATCCACATTACCAACAACATTTCTTGAACCAAACAGGTCGAGTGCTACACCTTAGCGCAGCTCGGCCGTTATTAGAAAAATGGATCAAGGTGGATACGACAACTTTGTTAACGGCTATAGAAGTGCAAGAGGATGTTGAAACGGCCATCTGGCATAAAAATGAGTTGGCTACAATGCAACCAATTACCATAAAAAACGTAAAAGCCTTATTAAAGCGATTATGGCCCAATAGGGCAATAGGAGATATGGAAGGCGATTGGCAAGAAACAATAGAGTATATGCAAGAGGCGAGCCCTTATCAAAGCCTGTTTCATTTAGAAGGCCAGCTGTTGCGTTCTTATCCTCGTTTAATACAACAAACAATAGAACAGCAACAACCTTACAATCAATTAGAAGCTTTGAAAAAAGCAATTGCTATGCCTTTTTAACCAACAAAATCCCTATAATTAAGTAGTCTCTTAGAAGGGTTAAAAGAAGACAACAATCAAATAAATCAACAGCCGTAATACGGCGACATCGAGATAGCCGTTTAGCGGTAAGGTATTTTTATGAAAGTATGTATAGCAGAGAAACCGAGTGTAGCCAAGGAAATCGCCCATATTGTAGGAGCCAAGAGTCGTAAAGATGGTTACTTTGAAGGCAATGGATATGCCGTGACTTGGACTTTTGGGCATTTTTGTACACTGTATGCGCCTGATGAATACGATCCAGAATGGAAGCAGTGGCGCTTAGAGAGTTTGCCCATGTTGCCAGAACGTTTTGAAACCCGCTTGATGGACAATGCAGGGGTGAAAAAACAATTTGGAGTTATTAAAAAACTCTTTAAAACCGCGGAGTTGGTTATTAACTGCGGGGATGCGGGGCAAGAAGGAGAATTGATCCAGCGCTGGGTCATCAAACAAGCCAACTACAAAGGCCCTGTTCAACGGCTCTGGATTTCTTCCTTGACTCCAGAGGCCATCAAAGACGGCTTTAAGAACCTCAAAGATGCGGCCTTGTATGATAACCTTTATTATGCAGGCAGTTCTCGTGCAATCGGGGATTGGTTATTGGGAATGAATGCAACGCGTTTGTATACCTTGCGTTATGGCGGATACAAGCAAGTTTTATCCATTGGGCGCGTACAAACGCCTACGTTAGCCATGTTGGTGCAGCGACATTTGGAGATTGAGCACTTTAAACCAGAACCATATTGGGAACTACAAACAATCTACCGAAAAACGGCGTTTAGCTGCACAGAAGGGAAGTTTTTCAAGAAGGAAGAAGGAGAGAAGCTGTTTAAGCAAGTAGAAGGACATCCTTTTGAGGTGACGGATGTAAAGCAAAAAAATGGTAAGGAATTACCACCGAAGCTCTTTGATTTAACGAGTCTACAGGTGTATTGTAATAATAAATTTAGTTTCTCGGCAGATCAGACGCTCAAAATTATTCAGCGGTTGTATGAGCAAAAAGTAGTGACCTACCCAAGGGTGGATACCACGTATTTGCCCAATGATGTTTATCCGAAGATCGGAGGCATTTTACAAAAATTAACCAACTACAGTCAATTTACCCAGCCACTAGCAGGGAAGAAAATACGCAAATCCAAGAAGGTTTTTGATGATAAGAAAGTCACGGATCACCACGCAATTATTCCTACAGGGTATCAAAAAAACTTAGCTCCCAACGAACAACAAGTATACGACAGCATTGCCAGACGCTTTATTGGTGCGTTCTATCCAGATTGTTTGGTGTCCAATACAACGGTCTTAGGAGCGGTTAATAAGGTGGTTTTTAAAGCGACAGGGAAGGAAATTTTAGATCCAGGTTGGCGGGTAGTCTTGCCACCAAGCAAGAGTAAAAAAGACAAAGAAGAAAAGGTCTTGCCCAACTTTGTAGAAGGCGAAACAGGCGAACACGAGCCTTCTTTTGTGGAGAAACAAACCCAGCCGCCAAAGAATTATACTGACGCCAGTTTATTGCGCGCGATGGAAACGGCAGGAAAAAAAGTGGAGGATGAAGAACTACGTGATTTAATGAAAGAAAATGGCATTGGGCGACCTTCTACCCGCGCGGCCATCATCGAGACTTTATTTAAGCGTCAATACATTAAGCGTAAGAAGAAGCAAATCATTCCAACAGAAGTAGGGGTGCAGTTGGTGTCGATAATAGGCAATGATTTGCTCAAATCGGCAGAGTTGACAGGGCAGTGGGAGAAGCAACTCAAAGAAATTGAGTCAGGAACCTACAAGGCAGGGCAGTTTATTTATAATATGAAACGCTTGGTACAACAATTAACCCACGAGGTCAAAACAGCGCGCTACGTCCATCGCCTCCAAGCTCCCAAAACCACCCAGTTTGCCAAAAAACGTCCACCCAAAGGCCAAACGACCAAGAACATTAAGAAGAAAAAAGCGTCTTCCTCCAACACTACCAAAACAGGAAATAAAGAAATCGTAGGTCAATCCTGCCCCAAATGCGCGCAAGGGCAATTACTAAAAGGCTCTAGCAGTTATGGCTGCTCGGCATACAAAACAGGCTGTAACTTCCGCCTCCCTTTTCAAATCAAAGACAAAAAAATCTCCGACAACCAGCTCTTACGCCTCCTACAAAAGGGAGAAACGGTTCGCTTAAAAGGCTTTTCAGATGCACAAGGGGCAAAGATCGCAGGCATTGTCTACCTCAATGAAGAGAAGAGCGTCCAGTGGCGCGCAGCAGAGGAGTCAGCGGCTAAAACTAGGAAGGTTACTCCAAGCTCCCAACAAACTTCCGCCCAAGAGCAACTACATTGCCCCAAGTGTCAACAAGGGCAAGTCATCAAAGGCCAAACGGCCTATGGTTGCAGTGCTTGGAAGCAAGGTTGTGATTTTCGCTATTCTTTTGAACGGCTCCGCGAACAGGCAGGCAATCAGCCTCTTAGCAAGGCCTTGGTGATCCAGCTCCTGCAACAGGGCTAAAATCAAGAAAAAAAGTCTAGTTTTTTGAAAAAAAAGGAGCTAATTCNNTGGCGGAACTGGTAGACGCGCTGGATTCAAAATCCAGTTCCTGCAAGGGAGTGGGGGTTCGATTCCCCCTCGGGGCACCAACTGGCCTGACAATCTATTGATTGTCAGGCTTTTTTGTTTGTTGTAGAATAAGAGGGGACAAAATAGAGAAAAAATATTCTTGTAAAAGGTGCTCATACAGGTTGTATGGGGCTTTTTTGTGTTTTTGGAGGGTTGTGGTGTAATTGTTGGAGTTTCTCTGATTTGTTCCCTTTTTTTCTTTTTCCTGAAGGTTCATTGAGAACAAAGTGGTATAATTTCATCACAGTAAGCTACTAAATAAATTGCCCTGTAACTTATGGCATATGTCATGATATGTAATAAAAAGTATTTTTTTAACATAAGTAAACGACATTATTGAAGCCGAGAAAATTAGATTGATGAATATTGCTAGCAAGGATAAAAAATAGAAAAATTGAAGACAGTACCCAAACTAATAGATGGATGAAATTACTATTTTTGATAGGAAGAGAGTGGGTTATTTTTTGTAATTTTGTATTAGTAGCTTACGAAAGTAAGCTTAATTTACATCAAGCTGTAGAGATCCTATACAGATTAATTTTTAATCAACACAAAAGAAAAACTAATAAAGTGAATTCTATTTTGAATAAATTTTATATGTTGGGTGTAAAAATAAAGCAGTTTGATGATAATTTTTATCTTGATAGTAAGTATACACTATTTAAGATAAGCCATCAAAACAAGAAAAACAGAATGGACAGCTCTAAGATATATATAGATTTATTCTCAGGGTGTGGAGGGCTATCATTAGGATTGCACAACGCTGGTTGGAAAGGTGCATTTGCTATTGAAAAAAGTGAAGATGCATTCAAGACTCTAAAACACAATTTAATTAAAAAGGAAAACCATTTCGATTGGCCAGAATGGTTAGAACCAAAGCATCATGATATAAATGACATTTTGAAGGATAATAAACAGAAACTAATAGAACTAAGAGGAAATATAGACTTGGTTGCAGGTGGCCCACCATGTCAGGGGTTCTCTACGGCTGGTAGAAGAATAGAAAATGACTCTAGAAACGACCTCATTAACTCTTACGTGAAATTCATCGAGTATGTAAGACCAAGATTGATATTCTTTGAGAATGTAAAAGGGTTCACTTTAGGCTTCAAAAACAATAAGAAAGAAGGGAAGGCATATTCAAAGTATGTAGTTGAGGAGTTAGAAAAATTAGACTATTCAGTAAAAGGTCAATTAATTGATTTTTCAAACTTTGGTATCCCTCAAAAAAGAACAAGGTTTATTCTTGTTGGAATACATAATAGTGTACTAAAAGAGAATACAAATATTAGTAAGGATAGTTTTTTTGAAGGTATTGAAAGTAATAAGAAGGAGTTTTTGATAAGTAAAGAACTCACTATTACACCAAGTTTAGAGAATGCTATTTCTGATCTTCTACAGGCATATGGTGAAGTCGAATCTGAGACACCCAACTTTAAAGAAGGTGTTTATGGAGAGATTACCTCAGCTTATCAAAGCTATGCTAGAAGATACAAGAAGAAAAACCAAAGAGTTGACAGCCATAGATTTGTAAAGCACAGTGAAGCTATCAAAAACAGATTTAAAATTGCTATAGAAGAAAAACTAACTAATGCTTCATATAAGGAAAGATTTAAGCTAAAAAAAAGTAGCACAAAGCTTTTACAAGCTAACAAACCCACACCAACTATCACTACATTGCCTGATGATTATATTCACTATTGTGAACCAAGAATCATGACTGTTCGTGAATATGCCAGGATTCAATCTTTTCCAGATACCTATGAGTTTAAAGGTAAATATACAACTGGGGGAAAACGAAGAATAAAAGAAGTCCCTAGATACTCACAAATTGGTAATGCTATTCCACCATTATTTGGCGAACAGGCTGGTCTGATGTTAAAACAATTGCTCAATGGATAAAGGTACTTTAACGTTTGATGTAAAAACAGGAATGAAAAATATCATTGGTAGAGATTTGATCACTGATGATTTTATTGCTATTTATGAGCTGGTAAAAAACTCCTATGATGCTTATGCTAGCCATGTTAAAATATTCTTTGGCAAAAATGAGATAACAATATCAGACAATGGCAAAGGAATGTCTAAGGCTGATTTAGAACAAAAATGGTTTGCAGTAGCTTATTCAGCTAAGAAGGAAGGTACAGAGGACAGTGACGTTAGAGGGGATTATCATTTGAATAATCTAAAGTCGAGAAGGTTTTATGCTGGTGCAAAAGGCGTTGGGCGTTTTTCGTGTGATAGGTTAGGGAATGAGCTGAAAATTTTCACTTCTAAAGTAAAAACTGATGAAACGTATAGAATAGACATTAGTTGGAAAAAATTCGAAGTAAATGCTCAGCATAGCTTCAATTCCATTAAGATTCCTTTTGAACAAGTAGAGCAAGATAAGATTTTTCCTAATGACTCATTAAATGGAACAATTCTTAGAATATCTGATTTGAATACTACTTGGGATAAGAAAAAAATTTTTGAATTAAGAAGATCCCTAGAAAAATTAATAAAGCCTTTCTCAGAAGAAAATTCTTTTCAGATTGAAATCCAAACAACTAGTGCAATTCCTACTCTCAAGAAAAATGATGAGAAATTAAATGTAAATGGGAAAATAGGAAATAGTATACTTAGTATTCTCGACCTAAAAACTACTCAAATAGATCTCAATCTAGAAGGAGATCTTATTACTACAAGGATAATTGATAGAGGAACTCTTATCTACGATATCGAAGAACCTAATAATTTTAAATCATTGATTGACAATCTATCTATTAATCTTTATTTTCTCAATAGAAGTGCCAAGATAAACTTTGGTAAAATAATGGATATCGAACCTAAGAATTATGGTAGTATTTTTCTGTTTAAAAATGGATTTAGAGTACAACCATATGGAAACACAAAGGATGACAGCTGGAGGATTGATTATAGAAAACAACAAGGATACAATAGGTTTCTGGGGACAAGAGATCTCTTTGGGAGAGTTGAGTTAATAACAGAAAATTTCAATGAATTCAAAGAAGTTTCTAGTAGAGATGGAGGACTTGTAGAAACAGAAGGGAAAAAAATACTCTTCGATATTTTTTATGAGAAAGCATTAAGAAGATTAGAAAGATATGTAGTTGGTGTACTATGGGGAGAAGCATTCAAAAGAAAAAAATACTTCTTAGATAACAAAATTGCTGATAAATATCGAAATAGTCTTCTTGATGATAAGGATAAAGATACCTATGAAGATGTTCTTCAAAATGCAGGAAGTAAAATAGACTTTGTAGATCTTATCAAAACTCTGAGTGATGATGAGAATATAAAAATCATAAAATACAACAAGGAGCTTGTAAGTCTAGTCAATGAAAAGCTTGAAGAAGTTCAATTCAAATTCATCTCCTATTTGGAAAAAATAGCAGAAAAAACTAATGATGAGGAATTATTAAAACAAGTCAAAATAACAGAAGAAAACTTCAATAGAATTCTCAAAGAGAAAGAGGAGGCGATCATAAGAGAAGAAGAAGAAAGAAAGAAAAGAATTGAGGCTGAGAAGAGAGCCGAGGATGAAAAAAAGAAGAGAGAAGAAGAGGAGCAAAAACGAAGAGAGGCTGAGGATGAAAAGCGAAAAGCTGAATTAGAAATTGTAAAGAAAGAAAAAGAAAGAGCATTAGCAGAACTGGCTAAGCTGAAAGCAGAGCAAAAAGCTAAGGAAGAAGAAGAAAAACGGGGAAAAGAAGAAAAGGCCAGAAAGGAGGCTGAAAAAAGAGAAAAAAATCTAAAAAAAACAAATAAATATCTTTTATCTGTGGGTAAAGAGTTATCAACAGAAGCAATTGGGCTAGTACATCACATTAGTTATAAGTTATCACAAACAACACCACAATTAGATAGTTTAATTAGGGCTATTTCGCGAAACAAGTTTGACAAAAACCTAGCACTTAAAAAAATTTACAATATAAAATTAAATACTAGTCAAATTGAAAAAGTTAGTCGACTTATAATTCGTTCGAATTTTAACCTGCTTGTTGCAGAAGAACAATCTGACCTAATTGCATATATTGAAGAATATGTATCACTTCATCAGGAAATAAATGAACTTCTAAATGTTGAAATAACAATTGAAAAACAAATAAAAGAATTTACATTTCTTTTTAGTAAAATAAACATTTCAATTATAATTGATGATTTGATTTCTAATGCAAAAAAAGCTAATGCAACGAAAGCTAAAATCACTTTTAGCTCTGGTCAAAAAAATAGTTTACAGATGATCTTTTCAGATAATGGTAAAGGTGTAAATGAGGAAATCGAAGCTTCAATGTTTGAGATTGGTATAACTTCAACTATTGGCTCTGGAGTTGGCTTATTCAATGTGAAAAAGCTAATGAAAGAAATGAGGGGAAGTGTGAAATTTATCGGAAATGATGTGATTTTATCAGGTGCAAATTTTCAATTGACTTTTTAATATGGACAGAATAGTACTACTAATAGACAATGAAAATATCGATGCAACTCGAGAAGCAATCGAGGAATATGCAGAAGTTGATACAGATATCAAAAATCCTGTTAAATGTCTAAAATGGTTTAACCCAGTTGATAGGAAATTTTATGAAGGAGAGGAATACAATTTTGAGTTAGCTAGACAATTCTTGGTTGAAGAAATACTTGGTCAAAAAATTGATGTGGTTGGGTGTGATTTTAATCTTCATTCCACAAACAAAACTTTAACCTACGATATTATTGAGACTATTAGAAAGTTTAATCGTTCTGCAAGTGTGTTTATTTATTCAGGAGGAATGAATCGTACAACCTTACAGATGTTTGGAGATGAAGGAAAGAAGCCTGCTGAACGATATCTTCAAATTGCAATATCATCTAATATATGTGATTATATTAACAATAGGGGGGCTTTAGTAGAAAAAGTAATAGCAATGCTAAAAAGTCCATCATTAGGACTTCAAATAGAGAATTATTTAATGGAGAATGAATCTTTAAAACTTCAACATTTTACTAAGGAATTTAAAGGCAAACAGCTTTTCGAAATAGCGAAAGAAGTTCGTTCTCAATCAGAATTAGGTGTTTTATTTTGTAATGAGCTTATTGAACGTTCAGTTTCTCATTTAATTGATTTGAATAATTATTAAAAATATTGAATTTACTAACAATACACCCAGTTAACGAAGATTTACGATTTTTAAAAAAACTCGTCAAAAAACTCAAAGAATATGACAATGAACTCGTCATTTCTAAAAAATTGTCAAATAACATCTATTCTCATAATAGAGTAATTGAAAAGATAAAAGGTCTGGAGGTAAATGACATAGTCTGTTTTTTGAGTCATGGAGCAACAAGAGCAATTCACGGAAGCGAATACAGAGCCAGATATGGTTCACATCCTCAACAGTTTTCTTACATAGAAGAAGTTGGATATTTTATCAATAAGAAAAATTTAAATATCTTGAAAGGCAAAAAAATATTTTGCTTATCCTGTAATTCTGACACTTTAGGGAAATTAGCGATCGAATCTGGTGTAAAAGTTTTTGTAGGATTCTCTACAATAGATTTTGATTCAAGAGATGATTTAGTAGGAAATCAAAAGCCTAGAGCTAATGTTATGTCTAAAACTAAATATTCATTGAGAAACGCAGTTTACCAATCTCTTATTTATTCAATTGAAAACAATCTAACTTTCAATCAACTATGTTCTCTATTGAAAATTAATCTGAATAAGGAAATGGATAAATTAATAATTGACAATAAAGGAAAGTCTGGATTTAAATACTATAAAACAGCAGCAGATTGTTTATTGACTATAAAAGAAGGAATTACAATATTCGGAAATGGAAAAATAAAATTACTGGATTAATTATCAACGGCAAATTAATTTCCTATAAAAAAAAACATAACGCCATGATATTGATTGAATTATCTGTTGTTACATAAAGTAACAACAAAACCAGTTCTACTGAATAACTACCCTCTCCTTACATCCCTACCTTATGTATGGCTATTTACTATGTGTTAAAAGGCAGGCAAAAGGAATGTCATAAAGTCATTAAAATTGGTAGCCAATATTACATGAGAAACAAATCCCCTCGGGGCACCAACTGGCTTGACAATCTATTGATTGTCAGGATTTTATCGTTTCATGAAATTTTGGCAGAGCAAAAATGAGAAAATTTCCACATTGAAATGTTTGTAAGTGAGGAAGTTATGTGAAGAGTCAAAATAAAGAATAAAACAACTAATTATTTGATGAATGGGTAAAATGTACTTAGTGGAATATAAAAAACAAAAAAAAGATAAAGGAATCACCCTTAATTGATAGTGATACAAGATATTTAAGTAAGAAAAAAATAATCAACTCCCATCGAAATATTTTTTTAAGTCTAAAAAGACTATTTTTACTTAAATAAAAGAACAATGAAAATGGAGAGGCATATTGTAAATAACCTTTATTCTCAGCTAGAGCAATTAATTCGTCGATCTCGTCAAAGTATTGTTCAAGCGGTGAATTTGACGATGGTTTCTACTTATTTTAAGATTGGAGGAATGATAGTTGAATATGAACAAGAAGGAAAAGAGCGTGCAGAATATGGTTCTAGTCTTCTGAAAAAGCTTTCTGAAAAACTCTCTAAGGATTTTGGAAAAGGATTTTCCGTACAAAATCTTGAAAATAGGCGTAAGTTCTATCTGGTGTATTCAAAATCCCAGACAGTGTCTAGGAAAACTAATCCCCCTTCATTTGCACTAAGTTTTTCACATTACCTAAAGCTTATAAGGATTAAAAATGTAGAAGAGCGGAGTTTTTATGAAATAGAAGCCATTCAAAATAATTGGAGTCTAAGAGAGTTGCAAAGACAGTTTGATAGTGCGTTGTATCAACGGCTTTTATTGAGTACTGAAAAAAGTAAAGTAAAAGAGTTGGCAGAGCAGGGGCAAATAATAAGCAAACCATCTGATGCGCTAAAAGATCCTTATATCTTGGAGTTTGTTGGATTGGAGGAAAGAAGATCTTACTCTGAAAGTGACTTAGAAAATGAACTAATAAATAAACTAGAAGCATTTTTACTTGAACTGGGTAAGGGGTTTACATTTGTAGCTAGGCAAAAAAGAATTTCTTTTGATGAAAAGCATTTCAAAATTGATTTGGTCTTTTACAATCGGCTTCTAAAATCGTTTGTTCTTATTGATTTAAAAATAGGTGAATTAAAACATCAAGATCTTGGCCAGATGCAAATGTATGTCAATTATTATGATCGTTTTGTAAAACTAGAGGAGGAAAATAAAACAGTAGGGATTATCTTATGTCAGGATAAGAGCGATACCTTAGTTGAAATAACACTTCCCAAAGACAATGAGCAGATTTTTGCAAGTAAATATTTAACAGTACTTCCTAGTAAAGAAGAATTAATTAGACTAATTGAAGAACAATAAGCAAGATGTTTGGTTAAGAGGAATCCAATCTCCAAAAAGGGGTAAACGATGTTACCTGAATTACAGCCCCACTAGACAAGTGAACCCAATGGGTCTAACAGGATCTATTCTCTGTTCTTAGGATTGTCATAAAAGCTCAAAAAATGTCATAAAACCACTAAAAAAGGTAGACAATAATACAGGATATACAGTGTCCCCTCGGGGCACTTTAGAGTCTGATAATCTATTGATTGTCAGACTTTTTTTGTTTGTATTGATGTTTGAATACCTAAGAGAAGTGTACTATGGATTAATAGAGTATAGAGCTGAAGTCTGTTTCGTTAATGGAGTGATGCAAACGTTTATTATAGAACAATAGGGGACCACACCGATCAATTGCTTATTGTGGATGAAGAAGTTATGACTAAGAAAATAGAAGGCAACAAACCTTATTCTAAATAAGTGCTAGGTGTTCTGCCAAATCGTGCTTTGAATTGTTTAGTGAAGTAGTGTGTTGTCGTGAAACCTGTTGCAGCACAAATTTGTTTGATGTTGTTATATTTTCTAGCTTCCAATAATTGACGAGCCATTTGTAAACGTAACTCTCGAATATATTTTATAGAGGACATGCCCGTTATGCGTTTTAGCTTTCGTCTAAAAGTACGGTCTGTCATATTCATTTGTAAACAGAACTGTGTCGCACTAAAATGATTGTTATTGATGTTTTCTAGTGCATAGGTCTCTACGGTTTTAATCCAATCCTGATCTTCTAAAGATAAATTGACGCTGTCTTTGTCTGCGTCTTGATCACTAATATTAAGAAGCTCTTTTTGCTGTGTATTCCCTTCTAAATGTACTTCTATTTCCTCTGCATATTCCAACTGCCAGTACCTTCTTTGATGATAGTTGTACAAAGAGTTGGCAACTTGTGCTAATAATTCATCTATGATAAACGGTTTTGTCAGATAACTATCCACTCCAATGGTTAAAGCTTTTAATTTATCTTCTTGACCTGCTCTAGCTGTTAGCATAATGAGGGGGATTCTTCGAAGTAAATCATCATTCTTGACTTGGTAAAGCAATTCAAATCCATCCATTTCTGGCATCATTAAGTCAGAAATGATCAAATCAACCTGTCCTTTGTTTTCCTGTAAATATTCTAGTGCTTTTAGACCATTTCCAGCCGAAGCAACATTGTATAGAGGGGCTAAAATATCGACTAAAAAAAGCCTCATATCAGTGTTGTCCTCAACAACTAAAACAGTTAAATTTTTAGGTAAACTATTAAAATCTAAAGGGGCAAATTCTTCTTTTAATTCGTGTTTAATTTCAGATAAAGGAAGTTCTTGGGTAAGAACTTCTTTCCTTGGGAAGGAAAATTTAAAGGTCGTTCCTGCACCGAGTTCGCTGGTTACAGTTAATTGCCCATTCATTAATAGGGTCAATTCTTTGGATAGAGCTAAGCCAATACCTGTACCTCCCTGTGCTTCTTGACTAAGTTGTTTTGCTTGATAAAAGCGTTCAAATATATGGGGCAAATCTTTGGGATGAATTCCTTGGCCTGTATCAATAATTTTCAAGCAAATAGATTGCTCTTTCTGGCTGACATGCATGGTAATAGATCCTCCTCTAGGAGTAAATTTCAAAGCATTGGCAATTAGGTTATTGACAATTTTTTCCACTTTATGCTGATCCAATAAAATTTGAATATCCTTATCGATGTCATAACTTAATAGCGAGCGAATTCCCAAATATTCTACTTGTGCATCAAATGCACTAAATAAGCGTCTTAAGAATACATGTAAGTTTGTAGCTACTTCTTTTAATTCTAACTTATTCGCTTCTAATTTGGATAGATCTAAAATTTCTTCAATCAATAGCAGTAAACTCTCTCCATTTTTTTGCATGGTATGGAGGTATTTTCGAGTTAAGGCTTCATCTGATTTTTTTAGTTTTAGGAGGTGAGAAATAGGCCCTAATATAAGTGTTAAAGGAGTTCTTAATTCATGGGAGACATTAGCAAAAAACCTAGATTTAACCTTATCCAACACCTTTAAATCATCTGCTTGTTGTTGAATAATTTGTGTTCGTTTAACAACTTCCTGTTCTAATTCTAGTTTTCGTTTTTTGAGTTTTTGAGTTTGTTGCACAAAAATCATTTTAAGTAGAGCACTCACAAAAACAATACAAATTAGTATAAACCACCAATGCAGGTAAAAAGGATATAATACCTGAATTGGAATTTTGAGACGTTGTTGCTCCCAAATTCCATTACTTCCTTGTGCTTTTACTATCAATGTATGATTGCCATAAGGCAGATTATTGATTTGGATTTTGGGATAATCTAAATAAGTCCAGTTTTTGTCTATACCCTCTATTTTGTAGGCATATTTATTAGCTTTAGAATTTTTGAAATCCAATAAAGAGACATTAATAATAAAATGTTTTTCATTGGGTTGGATGGTTAAATGTTTATTATTAATAACATCAATTGTAATGTCTTGAAACATGCCTGTTTGTTCATCTCGTTGAAGTATACTAGAGATTCGTAAAGGAGTATGCTGTTGATTAGGAGTGTTCTGAAAGTCTTTAGGATGGAAAATAGTGATACCATCTAAGCCGCCAAAATAAATCGTTCCATCTCGTTTTTGTAAATGAGACTTGGTATTAAATTCTTCTTGACTAATTCCATCTCTATCTAAATATACATTGACGAGTTCACTGTCTTTTCCAAAACGCATAATCCCTCGATTACTACTCATCCAGAGGTTATTATAATCATCTTCATAAACCGCGTAAAGTATATTATGAGACAATCCATTATCAACTGTATATTGTTTATGCGCTTTGGTATTTGGGTTCCAATGAATTAAACCACCTCCTTTGGAAGTAATCCAAAAGGTACCCTCTTTGTCTTCATGGATATGTGTTAATACATTGTGGGGGAGAAAACTAGAATCTTTTCCGTTTTTATGATAATGGGCTAAAATTCCTTTCTCATAATCTAATAAGAAAAGGCCATTTTGAGTAGCCAACCAAATTCCTGCATCGTTTTCATGGAAATGATAAACTAAGCCTTTTTTTATGCTATTAAACTCATTATAGTTTTGATAATAACGAAACTCTTTGGCGTTCGTATCTAGGTAGGAAAGACCTAAATTATGCCCTAACCAAATTGTACCTTGTTTATCTTGATGAATAGCCCATGCTCCTTTAATTTTATTCTCCATGGAATCACTATGATAATACATTTCTGAAATGACAGGTGTTTTATCAGTAAGGGTCATTTTGTAGATAACAGGATCTTCACGTGTTATCCAAATAGCACCATTTTTATCTTGTAAAAAAGCTACTCCTTGGTTAGCCAACGATGTAGGAATTGGTCTAGAGACATTAAATTGAATGCCTGCAAAAAATACAGTTGAATCTTGTAATTCAATCATATCACGCCCTGAATAATCCCAAATACCATTTTGATCTTTATTACACCATTTTCGTTGGAAAGGAGAAGGAGTCAAATGAAATATATAGCCTTTATTCGTTTGACTGGTAGACATCCAAGCACCACCTTGTCTATCTTGGACATTAATGATTTTCGTATAAGTAGGCTTATCTAAAAGGCTAATTGGAGATTTAATTCTACCTAAAAATTGTTCATTTAAGCTGTATATTTGAATGTAACCATTGACTTTCTGAGTGATGGAATCTTTCTCCCAAACCCATATTTTATTTTCATGGATAGAAAATGGTAAATTAAATTGCTCATTAATTGAAAATTTATCAATTGGTTTTTTTAATGACTTTATGAAGCTTCCTATTGCTAATGTAGATATAACTAATGCATTACTATCTGTTACCATTAGCATAGAATAGGTCTCCAAGGTAGGATCTTTATGCCCAAAATCAGTTTGAATAATACTGTCTAAATGTTGTCCTTGAGAAGAGATTGCAAAGAAAATATTCGTAGAAGTTTTACATCTAAGTTTTATCCATGTGACATTTTTATTGCCTTCTATTAAATTAATTATTGGAAAAAAATCAGGGTTCTGGTAGACTAATTGAAAGAGATTGTCTTTGTACTTGTATAATTGCCCTTGTTTTGTTCCTAGCCAAATACTGCTTGGTTGCTTTTTTGAGTTTTGAAGAAACGTTATGTCAGAAATTTCAAATGGAAGATTGTTTATCTTTTCTTCAAGAGGAGTAATGTTATTAGAAATTGGGTCTAATAAATCAATACTCTTGGCACCTCCTGTGCCAAGGCTATATAATACAGGAGAACCAATCCATAATAAGCCATTCCCATCTTCTGCAATATTAGTGATCAAACCTCCTTGAAGGTTTGTTTTTCCTTCTGTAAATGTCGTCACTTTGTAGCCATCATATTTGTTAAGGCCATAATTAGTACCAATCCATATAAATCCCTTTGAATCCTGAAAAACAGTTTCCCAAATCATACTAGAAAAACCATCTTCTAAGGACAATTCTGTGACTTGAGGAATCAGTACTTGCGCATTCGTCCGTGAATAACGGCTAGTAATTAGAAGCATGACTAAAATAATAAATACAAATCTTAGTCGAAATAAATATTTCATTTTTTTGAACAATGAACATGTTTGAAAGAAAGAAATGATTGTATTAGTAAGAGATAACAAGGTACACTTTCTTTAAAAAAAAACTAAGAGTAGCTTTTTTTAAGAAAGATATACGGTTGTTTTTTTAATTTGAATGTAATTAATACACTTGTGTTTTTTTTATAAAAAGAGGCTTTATTGCTTATTTAAGCACATTTTGTCCATTTTGTTGTATTCCCTGTCCATTTTGTTTCTTCTATATTTTACATAAAAAAAAGAGATAGACTCCTAAATTCATTTTGTCCATTTTGTTGTATTCCTTGTCCATTTTGTTTCTTCAAGAGTTTGATCTTTGCTGTACATTAAATATAATTATCAATTCTAAAATTCTTTTTTAATAAATTACTAATCCCATTTTAATAGCTACCTATGGTAAAAGAAGAAAGAGAGTACTTATAAAGATAGACTCTCTTTTTTCACAACTTAAAGCAGAGCTATTAAATTAAAGAGTTCTTTGTATTTATACAACTCTACCCTTCCTACTATTCAACTATTCTTTCCGAAAGTTGCAATCTTGTTATTTAATAAATTATTATAAAATTTAAATCACCAAATGGAACAATTACTACAGTATTTTTCAAAATACTCTGACCTATTAATCGAATATTTACCTAAAGTATTTTTAGCTATTTTTGTCTTAATTATAGGATTTTGGATTACAAACAAATTAGCTACAACAGTTACGAAGAGATTACAAACATCAAATCTTGAGAATAAAGAACTGCAAACGTTTGTAAGTTCGATCATCAACATCGGTCTGAAAATACTTATTATTATTAGTGTTGCAGGTATTTTAGGGATTGAGACCACCTCTTTTGTTGGAGTAATTGCTGCAATGAGTTTTGCAATTGGTCTTGCCTTGCAAGGAAATTTGAGCAACTTTGCGGCAGGTGTAATGATACTTATATTACGTCCTTTCAAGGTAGGTGATGAAGTCAAGATTAATGGAAAGTGGATGTTTGTAAGAGAAATACAAATGTTTCATACGGTCTTTAGAAACTTTGATAATTCATTTACGATTATTCCCAACAGCAATATCACTAGTGGGCCTCTTCAGAACCTAACAGCTCAAGATATTAGGAAATTATCTATTCCTGTTCACATCCCTTACACCGAAGATTTTAAGCGGGTGAAAAAATTGGTATTCGAGGCAGGAGAAGCAATAGAAGGCGCTAAAAGGGACTTTTTATTTATTGATGGTCTGAAAGACCATTATGTACAAGCTTCTTTCATCTTTGCTATTTCAAAAGAAAATTATTGGGGGGTAGAAGGGCCATTAAAACAAGCTATTATTGAGGCCTTGTCAGAGCATAAAGTACAAGTCGCCTACCCTACAGGTGTAACAATCCTTGAAGCAGGAAACCCTCGTTCGTAAGTAATTAAATCACCTATCTTTCCAAGATTAAAATTTTCAGAACAAAATGGATTTAGAACAAGAATTGATTTTAAAAAGTGAAAAACCGCTTTTAATTAATCAATTAACACAAGAAAAATTAAAAAACTATTTTGATAATACATGGGAGCTATATGAATTATTGTTTTCTTCGATTAAATCTGATGAAACATTATATCTAAGCCCCGATCCACTTCGCAATCCCTTAGTGTTTTATTTAGGGCATACAGCAGCTTTTTATATCAATAAATTTAGAGTATCAGGATTATTAGATCAAAGTGTGCATGAAGAGTGGGATCATTTGTTTGCTGTTGGAGTAGACCCAGATTTACCAGAAAACCTAGAAGTTGCCTCTACTTGGCCTACTATTCCACAGGTTCGAGCATACCGAAAAGAAATTTATAAGATTGTTCATCAAGTTATAGATAATTTAGATTGTAACAATCAACCCATTACACAAGAAAACCCTGTCTGGGCTCTCTTGATGGGATTTGAACATGATAGAATTCATTTTGAGACCTCTTCTTTACTTATCCGACAGTTAGCTGTTGATTTAGTAGACCAACCAGCAGGCTGGAATTATGCACCAACATTGGGCAATCCAGAGGAAAATGAATGGCTAGTAATAGAAGGTGGAACAGTGACGCTTGGAAAACCAGAAACTTCGCGTTTATATGGTTGGGATAATGAGTATGGATCCTTAACGGTAGATGTTGAGCCATTCAAGGCCACCAAAAATCTAATTACTAATTTGGAATTCTTAGATTTTGTAACTGCCAAAGGTTATGAGAATAAAGAATGGTGGACTGAAGAAGGCTGGAGTTGGAAAAGTAGAACAAATACGACTCTACCTAAGTTTTGGGTATCCAAAAATGATTCCTTCTATTATCGTGCAATGTTTGATGAAATGCCAATGCCAATGGATTGGCCTGTGGAAGTCAATCTGCACGAAATTAATGCTTATTGCAGCTGGAAAAATGATGGTTTAAGATTGTTATCAGAAGCAGAATTTAACTTGATTGCTAGAGAAAATACATCAGCAGTAGAGGAGCTAATATTTTCTGACAAACATAATTTAGATTTTATTTATGGTTCACCAACACCCGTTGGTTACATGAAAAATGGCACCACTCCTTCAGGGTTTAATGATCTTTATGGTAATGTTTGGGAATGGCTAAGGGATGATTTTTATCCATTACCTGGATTTAAAACCCATCCTTGGTATGAAGGATTTTCTGAACCTTATATGGACAAAGAGCATGGAATGATGGCAGGAGGTGCTTGGGCAACAACAGGTACTGGTACTTCAAAATATTATCGACTTTGGTTCAGAAGGCATTTTTTCCAACATGCAGGATTTCGATTAGCAAAAGATGTTTAAGGATGCTTTTGTGTTTTTTAAGTATTGACCATTAATAGGTTATCTGTTATCAGTGTAATAGTGTATTTTTAGAAAGTCACTTCCTCTCCTTAAAAATGTTTGTTTTAAAAAAAATAGTTACTATAAACTCAGATGAAAAAAAAGATGAAAGTTGGACTTTGGATCCCACCTCGTACAGATTTAAATTGTTCTATCACAATGAAAAATCCTGCACACATAGATGCTCGTATTTATAAGCTTTTTTTAGAATACTTGGACAATCAAGAGTTAGAATATTTTGAAAATCTAGATTTTCGCAAAGCCATTCTTAAAAACCATAAAGTCTATATTGGAGACTTTTGTTTAAGTGATTTAGATCATTTTGTATGGATAGGGATGTTAGACAGAAGTGTAGATAGCTATCATTTGGAGGTCTTGCGGGTTCTTGAAATGTCCGTTAAAGTATCCCATTCTTACTCTTTTTATAATTTGGCAACGGATAAATTTTCAGCTTTTAGTACATTATATAGTCATGGTATTCCATTACCTGAATTGTACTTAGTTAGTCCTAACAACTTAGAAGAGTTGAAGCCACTTTTTGATGAAAATGAATATTTGCTCAAACCTCGTCGTTCTTCTTTTGGACAAGGTATTGTGAGACTCAGCAGTTTTGAACAGTTTAGAGACACCGCAGAATATCATCATCAGAAGCATTACTATTTAGAAAAGTTTTATGAAAATGATTTGCAAGAATGGACAGGTGTAACGGTTATTAATGGAACGGTTATATATGGCTTTCGTAAAAAAAGCAATAAAATATCAGGCTGGAAAGTATATGACAAGGACAGTTTAGGAGGTCAAACCATTTATGTCAAACCAAATGCAGAGATTGAAGCTATTGCTATTAAAATAGGAGAAACACTAGGAGGAACTTGCTTTGGCCTAGATTTCATTAAAACTTCAGAAGGCTATAAAGTAGTTGATATTAATTGCTCTCCTGGTATTTATTACGATTTTATCAAGGAGTTGAATATACCTATTGCTGAAATTTTCTTCAAAATGCTATTCTAAAATGTATCAACATATTCAACTTATCAATCGAGCAAAATCTCTTGGAATAAAAGTAACAGATGTGAGCTCTATTATGGACACGCAGTTTGCCGTATTGGAATATCAAGGAATTACTGAATTAGTAAGGGAGGGCGTGCCAACTTCATGGATTAATCTTCGTAGTCAGTTCTATTGTGATAATAAACAATTGACAAAACTAGCCTATGAAAAGTTGAACATTCCACATCCTAAAAGCATCACTTTTAAATCAGCAGAAGACGCTGTATTAGGAGTATTCTTAGAACAAGGGCAGGTTTATGTCTGTAAACCTTTGGATGGTACCAATGGTGTTGGTATTTCAACATATATTAAAAATGTAGATGATATAAAAAAATATTATGAAGAATGCGAAGAACTCGCAACTACTTTTATGTTGGAAGAACAAGTAAGTGGAGAAGATTTGCGTATTCATGTCTTGGGTGGGAAAATTGTAGCTGCGTGTATAAGAAAACCTGCTTTTGTTGTTGGTAATCAAGGAAATACCTTAAACGAACTTATAGAGAAACGTCGAGCAGAAATGCAAACACAAAACCCAAATAACTTTTTAGAGATAGATCGTGCTACTCTGGAGTTATTAGAACAACAAAACATCAACCTTGCAGATAGACCTAAGTTTGGGCAAAAAATCCAACTGAAAAAGATCTCAAATATGGCACAAGGTGGTGTAGCAATTGACGTTACTAACGAAATACATCAGATGTATCACGATTGGGTTGCAGATTTAGTGGAGTATTTAGGGACAGGTTATTTCGGCTTAGATTTGATGACATTAGATCATACCATTGACCCAATGAAACACTCGAAAGTGCTAGAAATTAATGCAAGAGCTGATTGGTTACATCATACATTTTCGAAGCGCCAAACACACGACATTGCAGGAACAATTTTAAAAGAATTGTTCAATGTGAGTAATTTGATAGGGCTTTAAAAAAAACAAAAATTAAAACTAGAATATGAAAATTTTAATCATGGGGGCTACTGGAAATGCAGGCTCTCAAGCGATCAAAGCATTACAGGCTAAAGGTATTCGTCCCACAGCTGCTGTTAGAGATATTGACAAAGCAAAAGCAAAATTGGGCGAAGACTTAGATTATGTTTATTTTGACTATTCCAAACCTGAAACATTTGCACCAGCTTTGGAAGGGGTTAATAAATTGTTCTTTATTGCTCCACCACCAGACAAAAATCCTGCGATTGTAAGAGCATTAACCAAAGTAATTAAAGAAAAAGCCGTTGATTTCGTTTTATTCCAATCGGGTAGAAGTTCAGGAGGTTATGAAGGAAAGCCATTATATGAAATTGAACAGTTTTTAGAAAGCTCGGGGCTGAATATTTGTATTTACCGCGCTGCTTGGTATATGCAAAATTTCAATACTTGGATGAATACTTTTTTAGCACAAGACGAAATTTGTTTGCCAACAGGAGAAGGAAAAGTATCTTATATTGATTTAGAAGATCTAGGTGGCTGTATAGCAGAATTATTGACTACCAATGGACATGGTGGAAAACGTTATATGATTACAGGTGGTGAGGCAATTGATTTTTGGAAGGTAGCAGAATGTTTTACAGAAGGAATCGGGCGCAAGATTACTTATAGTAATCCATCTGATGAAGAATATGTAGCCAAAATGGTTCTTAATGGTTTTCCTGAAAAAGCAGCAAAGTATAACCTTTGGTTGTATGGTCGGGTAAAAGATGGTTGTGAAGAAGAAGTGACCTCAACTACGGAAGATTTATTAGGCCGAAAACCAAAATCTTTTCTAGAGTTTGCTAAAAATGAATTTAAAATTTAAAAAAGAGAAGTGTCATAAAACAACTAAAAAGGATAGACAATACTACATTAGATAGACAGCCCCTTGTTGGCTTTTAACTGTCCAAAGCTCGCTTCTACCTCTGCACAACGTTGGCCTGTATGAGCTTGGCCGAGTTCGCTGTTTAAGTTGGTTCTTGCTCTAGCTTTGTAGTTTTCTAAACGAGCATCTCTATGGATCTTTCTATTTTCCTTGAATTAATGACAGCAGCCTCGCATTGGACAGCTCACACAGTTCTTAGCTTGATAAACATCTACATATTGTACAAAGCCTGTTTTTATCCTTTTCTTAGTTCTGTATTGTTGCCCGATTGGGCAGTAGTAATTGGTGCGTGATTGGGAGGACATCCTACTTAACCACATAAAATGGATGTTCTCCTGTAGTGCTTCTTCTATTTTACGAGAGGAGTAAATATTACGCAAATAAGCATGCACCAATACTTTGAGCAGCATTTTAGGACGATATGATGAGGTTCTTCCTCCTCGATAACTTTTTAACAGGGGCGTAATATCTAACTGATCAATCACCTTACTTACCACTCGTACCACCAGCGATGGGCTACTGTTATATCCTCTATGTTAGGTGGAAACAACAGTCCTTGATTGGGCGTATATGTCTTGAATACTGGTTTTGCACACTTTCTTTTCACACTGCAATCAACTACTCATTGCAGTGTAACGGAAGTTTATTGTGTT